>JBBQWL010000015.1:0-121698 GCA_038210625.1 Chitinophagales bacterium
ACAGAGTATCAAGAATTGAAAGACTCCAAAAATCCCCCCTTGGGGGGTGGGGGGGCTGTTTTTTTGATCACATCTTCTATCATTCCTTCCAACCCCATTGTTCTGCCATCATCGGGGCTGTAAATTCTTGTGATACCGTACCGGTGCAGTTCATCTATTTCGGCTGGTAAAATGGTTCCGCCGCCGCCGCCGAAAATTTTTATATGTCCACAGCCGCTTTCATCCAACAAATCTTTCATGTATTTAAAAAACTCCAGGTGGCCACCCTGGTAACTGGTAATGGCAATGGCATTCGCATCTTCTTCAATGGCACATTCCACAATTTCATGTACGCTTCGGTTGTGGCCAAGGTGGATAATCTCCGCACCCTTTGCCTGTAAAATGCGGCGCATGATATTGATGGCAGCATCGTGTCCATCAAACAAGGCTGCTGCAGTTACTATCCGGATTTTGTTATTTGTAAATGGCATCGGGATTATAAATTGTTTTGTGAAAGGCAATCATCTGCAACAAAAATACAGCTTTCTTATTTCGTGTGTTGACTGGAGGTATGTCCAAACAAAAATGTTCATCAACACAGGGAAGATGAACATTTTTAAAGCAAAATAAATAAGCTGACTGTGTAATTATCTTTTACAAGATATGTGCTAGGTGGTTTTAGAAAGTAAAGCTGCATCAAAATCCTTTCCTATTTTTTTCATTTTAATTACTTGCCTGATTAAATAAATAATCACACCCCAAACGCCCACTATGATGGAGATTGCCAGGAACAGCAACCATATGGGCACCCTATTTCCGGTTGACCAAAGCGAGCGATGCCAAAAATGTGTATCGGTAATTACAGCCTTACCCCAGGGTACAGCCTTTTCAACAACCAGGTTGCCATAGGTATCATTATCTTCTACTCTTGCTACCAGTACCAGGTTGCCCTTCGTATCTCCGGCCAGCGAATCTCTTTTAAATTCCGCACTGGCCAGGCCTGTGGAATCGGCCGTATAGGTGTCTGCTTCTCCTACAGATAAATTACCGAGCATTCTTTTAACACCTAATTTCATTTCAACGTCTTTTATCGCCACCCACTCAGCTCCCTTCTTTTCTTTTAGTTGAGCAGTAACACCTCTTACGCCGTCTGCATTGGTAGTATCAATAACCAATATCGCTTTCCTGATGGTTACATCACCGCTCAATGCCGGCTCGCCTTTTATTGAATCTGATTCAGCCACAAATTTTATTTCATTTAAAGAGTCCCAGCCAGATTTAAAGAAAGCCGGTATGGAAATCTTCGCCAATCCATCTTTTCCTGTAACTACTTTTCCCAATAAATTGGTGGGTGCGGACTCATTAAAATAAATATTTACCGGAACGGATGTTACGGGTTCAAATTTTCTGCCCACTTTCTTTTTGGTATTCACTTCAATGTAGGGCAGTTTATTTTCTGGTAAAAAATAACGTACACTCATTGTTGTTACTGCGGCTGCTGAATCTTGAGCGCTAAGTTTTGCAGTTGCCGTTGCCAGAAGCAGCGATGCAAGAATAATAATTTTATGATGGTAGTTCGCTGTCATGATCAGTTATGGTTTTGTAAATAGAGATGATGGGAAAAACCCTTGCAAAAAAAGTAATGATTAATAACACACCTGCAAGAGAACCTGCTGTGATGGCCCATTCTTCCCAGCTTGGAAAATAGTGGCTATACCTGGCGGGGGAATCAAACTTTGGCAAAAAAGGGTGCAGTAAAGTAGGTGTTACTATCAGGTATCGTTTAAACCAGGCTCCCACTACCACCATTACACCCGCGGCAAACAAGGCATTGGGTTTTCGCCCTTTGGGAAACACCAGGATGAATATAGGGATGATCATACCAACAACTATTGCAAACCAAAATAAGGGTGCAAAGTCGCCGGTAAAAAGTGCCCGCAAATGCGCTTCTTCATCTTTTTTCATTTTAAAGGCGGGTACCAAATATTCATTCACGTTAAAATATAAATACAACAGTGCCAGCATTACGAGTATTTTACCCATTTTATCAAAATGTCTTTCGGTAATGTAGTGCTCAAGTTTATATACCCGGCGAAAAATATACATGGCAACTACCACACCGCCGGCACCTACCAAAAAAGCACCCGAAACAAAATAGGCTCCAAAGTTGGTACTATCCCAACCTGGCCGGTAAGTAGTAGCAAATAGCCAGGAGGTAACCGTGTGAATACAAAATGCAACCGGGATAATGACAATACAAATAAGGGTAATTGATTTATCCCGCATTTTTTCCTGTGCTGGCGTGCCTTTCCAGAAAGAGCCAAGCCAACGATAGAATTTCGCAAAGGGTGTCCCAAGTTTTTCCCTGGCAGCAATCATAATTTTTATATCGGGCAATAGCGTGATATACAATAACACCAGGCTGGTGCAGAAATAAGTGCTGATCACAATTACATCCCACATGATGGGCGATTGCAACCGGCCGTGTAGAAATAAATACAACATTCTTTCAGGGCGGCCCATATCTACAATAATGATCAACGCAGCAAAGGTGATGGCAGATACTGCAATTATTTCAGATATCCTGGTAAGCGGTGTTCGCCAGGGAACATCTGCCAACCGAAAGATGGCAGTGATTAATGACCCCACCAGGCTGATAGCAACAAAAAATACAAAGTTTGAAATATAAATACCCCACGACACGTAATCTCCCATATTGGTTACTACCAATCCTTTTCTTAATTGTTGAATGTAGGCAAATGCGCCAATCAATGCTACCAGCAGTAATGCTGCTGTCCATAGCTTGCCCTTGCGGCCAAATGGTTGTGGCAGCAAATCACTGGTGATTTTTTCGGGCGAGAATTTTTGAGGATTTTCCACGTTATTAGTTTAGGCTTTTTTTGTAGCAGGCTCATCGTTTTTGAGCCCCTCTTCAAATTTAAAATTGCGGTTTACAGGAGGCAAATAGTATACGCTTGGTTTGGTACCCAAATCTTCCATTAAACGGTAACCGGATTTATCTTTTACCAGGTCGCTGAAACGGAATGTTTCTGAACCGTTGGTAACAGAATCTTCATTGATATCGCCAAAGAAAAACACACCGTTAGGGCAAGCGGAAACACAGTGTGGCAACATGCCCATACGTGTCATATCAGGGCAAAAATCGCATTTACCAACTGTGCCTCGTTTTTGCGGTATACTTGTTTCGGCATTGTAGTCCTGGTGAGCCAAAGCTTCCGTCATTGGTGGTTCATCCCAGTTAAATACCCTGGTTGAATAAGGGCACGCAGCCATACAAAAACGACAGCCAATGCAACGATCACTATCAATTAATACAATACCATCCTGGCGTTTAAATGTAGCATCCACCGGACAAACTTTTACACAGGGCGGTTCATCGCAATGCATACAAGTGGTGGGCTGAAAGTAAGGCGCAGTCATTTCTGCATCCTGCATCTGGTAAACCTTTATCCAGTTTTGTTCAGGATTAACATGATGCACATGGTTACAGGCAGCCTGGCATTTCTTTAAATTTTTGCAGCGTGATAAATCGATTACCATCGCAAATTTTTTGCCCGGAATTCCTTTTCTTATTTCCTCATTGCTAACGGAGGGCATATGCGGCACCGGCTTTAAAAAAGCTTTATCCACTTCTATAATCTCCCCATCAACTGAAAGCAGTTTTACTTTTTCGCCAGAAGGCTTTACATCCTCCTCCGGAATAAACGGTGATTTTTTCGAATTACAGGCAACGGCAGCCATGGTGGTTAGCAACCCTGCGGCTATAAATTCCCTGCGTGATTTTTCTATACTCATTGTAAATGGTTTGTGTATCAGGATACATTATTTTCCTATCCAGTTTTGTAATTCCTGGTTGGTGATTTTTTTCTTTTGCGGGGGAAGTGCTGCTATGTCTACTTCCACTAATTTGCCATCCTGCGTAAGCATTTTAACAGTTTTCTTACTTTCTTTATTGGAAGGCAATACAATTTTCGCCACTGATAAAACAGCGGCCGTCGCCAGGCCCCATCCTAAAAATTTACGGCGACTTTCTTTTTTATTTACTGTAGACATGTTGTATGAGATTGAATAATTGTGGATGAATGCTGGTAAAATATTGTCTTTAACTGGCACAATATACCTTGATGAGGCTTTATAATTTGTGATGTGAGTCAGCAGGGAATGTGAGTAAAATCACATTTAAAAATGCGGCTGACAAGCGCTTTGCGGGGTAAACGCCTGCAAAAACAAATTGCAGTAGCGATTTACAAAAAACATCGCATAAAGAAAGACCCGGTAAATACCGGGTCTTTCTTTTAATAATACAGATATAGCAAATTTATTTTTTTAAGGTTCTAAGGTAATTCACCAGGTTCCACCGGTCTTCAGCTTCTGGTAATTTCTTTTTAAAACTTGGCATGTCATCACGACCTTCCGAAGTTTTGTAAAACATAGCGCCATCAGTTTGAGCCTGGAAAGTGGCTCCGGAAAAATCGCCCGGCTCTGTTTTTAATTGGGCTGCTTTTGATCCGTCACCCAATCCTTTTGCACCATGGCAAGACTTGCAGTGCGTTGCATACAATGTCTTTCCTTCTGCAATAGAAGCTGCGCTGGAAGCAACAGCACTTTTTGTGTTTTTAGCGGCATCAGGTACAGGCCACGGCTTTTTTTGCTGGTTGTCGGAAGCTGTAAAACTAATACCGGCTAAGCCTGAAAATACAATCAATGCTACAAGAATTTTTTTCATAATTATTTTTTTTTAGGTTTAAAAAGATTTCAAGAAAAAAAATTTCTCTTTTTAATCGGAGTTCAAGGTAGTTTTAAATGAAATGCTTTCTGTTGACACCGGTTTTATACTGATATGATATCAATCATACCGATTCTTTGCCAAAACCAGCGGCCTGCCAGGTGGTTGATTATGGTATAATTTGCTCCACAGTGGCAGCCTGAATCGAAATGGTATTAAAAAGTAATTTTTATTTCGACGATATCATATAAAGGAAGGGACGGTGTTTGAAAACACCATACCTTAAAATCACTGTCGGTAACATTAAAAGTTACATAACCTGGTGATATTAAACCCAATCAAAAACTTGTTTTTGGTAAAATCATTTTGGTTAAACATGTTGTTGTTTTCGGATAATATGGCACCGTAATTACCAGCAAACAGCGGTTGAATCTAAATCAGGGTCACCAAAATGCAAGTGGTAAATAAGGGCAAAGTCGCGGAAATTGTTCTACCAGCATGTTGCCAAGCAGTTTAACTTAAAAAATAGTGGAAGCTAAACGCTTCCCGATCAGTAATTTTTCTTTTATTTCAACAAGCTCTTTTGAATAAATCAGGTAAAAAGCCTGCCTGCGCAATGCTGGAACGTTAATAAAAAAACCGTTAAAAAACTCAACGGCCAATAAATTCTAACTATTTATTTAATAAACAAATTCAGTCTTATTTTCTAAAATAAAATTCCATATCTGTATCAATATTCGTCATGTCGGCAAGTTCCGGACTCTTTATTCCATCAAAAATAAACATGCCGCAAGGATCATCCTTCGTATCCAGATCAATCAATTCTTGCTTTCCATCCACTTTTTTAAAAAGGAGATACCTGGCATTTTTAACATCGATAATCTTTATATGAGAATAATATTTGTTTAATACTATTTTAGAATTTCGCACCTGGTAAAAAAGCTCATGCATTGTAGATTCAAAAATCATTTTATCGTTTACTGCTTTTATTTTTTCAAGCTGCGCAACATCAGGGCTATAAAAAACAACTGATGCCAGCGGGCTAACTTTTACAGTATCAGTATAACTGGAAGGCGGTTTATGTGTTGCTACTTTGTTTTCAGTTTTATTATGGCCTTCATTTCTTTGCCTGTGCGAATCCGCACAGGCAAAGATTAATAATACCTGTAAAAAGAAAATTGAAAATTTAAACTTCATTTTTTTAAAGAAACGAATTTTAATAGTTCCATAGTCTTGTGATATTGAAGCCAATCAGGAATTTACCTCCACTGATCTTTTTACCTGTTACATCAGTATATCCAAACGGACTATTTGAGTTATAAAGATTATTGCGCTGAGGGCTTAGCAGGGAATAATTACCCGCAAATAACTGGAACGAGTGATTGCTTGTATTAAACTCAACCCCAAAAGATAAATTCGGATTGGGGTTATTGGTGGCATGATTTGTAAGTGGCTGATCGTAATTAACCATAACCGAAGTTACATTGGTTAATTTATACCTCGCTGAAACAGCAATTGCAAAATGGTCATGTTTCATTTCACTAAATTTTGCCGTACCCGTACTGTCATTTTTTGTATAATATCCCTTTACTGCATTTTGGTGAGAAACGCTGGGGGCTACCTGTACAGATAATTTGTCTGTAATTTTTCTTGCAATGATGATTTGGTTAAAAAATAACATTCGTTGCGACTGATATTTAAAGATGCTTTTATCGGCATCCTTCCTGGTATCATAAGCAACATCCCCATAATAGGTTACACTTACAGGGTACCTGCCTTTAGTTTGGGTAATAATAGCATATTTTGCACTTGCATCCCAAAGCATATTATTCTTGGTTATACCAACACCTACATTTAATTTGCTGACAGGTGCATAACTTACTCCCAGCCTTATATTGGACGGAGCAAAAAATCCCCAGAAGTCATCATAGCCTTTCTGTACTGTTCCAAACCGGTGCATAATGTCCATTTCGAAAGTACCTTTAACAGGCACCATCACAGTTTGGTTATCGATAATCCATACACTTTGAAAAGTGTTTTTTACCGGTTTCATTTTAATCTTTTGGGTGGTTGTTGCAGTTGCACCGGTGCTGTCCTGCGCCACCAAAGAAACCTGGATCAAAAGTGCGGTCACCAGCAAGGTGATGAATGCAAACAGGCAGTTTGGTATTTTTATTTTAAGTTTCATTTGATTATTTTTTTAGATCACTTAATTATTGGGTGCCCCATTTCTAATCCAGTCGTAAATTTTTTGCCGGTCAGTGGCAGAAGGAATGTATTGTTGCATCTCTCCGTTGATCATTTTGTAAATCTCACTTTCTTTTGGAATAAGCGTGTTTACAAATCCCCCATTTACAATTTCCTGGTAAGATGAACCAAGGGTCATATACGGTTTATGCGATCCTGAAACATGGCATCCATCTACCCCACATTTAGTACTTACCATTGGTGCAATGTCATTCTTAAAACTTACTGGCAGGGCCGGGGCATCCGGGTCAATTTTGGCATCTGGCAGTATAATATCTTTATAACAACCGATTAAACCAACAGCCATTATAAAACCAATACCTGCGTATATTATTAGTTTTTTCATTGTATTCTTTTTTAACTATTTGTTGTTAAAATTCATATTGCACTCAATATTGATTTTGTCGGAAATGCTTGTACTTGCAACTAAAAAATCCCTGCAGTTAAACTGAAACTCCAATTGCAATCCAAAAACGCTGTAGGCGGCTGCCGTTCCAAACTGAACACGTGCCTGTGGAATATATTTTAATTTACCAACAATAGATTGTGTAATGGGTGTTGGCGATAAGCCGTGCCAGGTAAGGTTAAGCGTTACGATATAGTCATTGCTTAACGGATCAAACTCAACTTTAGTCGTTTGGATTCGTGCAATATTAGAATCTGTAAGGTTTTGGGTGCCCGGAACAATTAGTGTTGTACCCATTCCCTTGATGTTGCAGCCTGCATCTCTACCCGGTTCCCCGGTATTAGAAGTATTGATCTGCACATAGCCATTGAAATAAGTTTTGGCCGGTTCATTTTCATAAAAAGCCCATGAGCTATCTTTTAACGGCTGGCCTGCAGTGACGTAATTTAGCCTTTCCGCATCGGTTACATTGTGGATACCAAACTGGTTAAATCGCCCGGTAAGTAAACCGGCTGCGCCTACATAGTTGGTTGACCATAAAACACCTGAGTGTGCCTTATCAACTTTCCATTGCGTGGAATCTCCCGTAGTGAGTGTACCAGGTAAGTGGATGTGTGTACCACGTGTAATTACAACGGTATTTGATGCGGGTGGCGGAAGCAGCAGATCGTCATCATGAGTGCAACTTATTATGTACCCTGATCCGCTTATAATTAAAAGCAGAAGCATTAATGTTTTGTTGCTAAGCAGTTTCATAAATTAATATTTAAAATGAATAAATCTTTATCAGAAAGTGAAAGCACAAAACTATGGGAGCAAGAAAGGAAAAATAATGACCATACGCAACGCAGGTTGTGACATATATCATGTTGTTACATGTGTCACAACCATGTTCTTGACCGGCAAATAAGGAGGAGTTGTAATGGATTGGCTTTCTACTTATCTGTTATCCTTTTTTTAAAATGGTTTACTATAAAAAATAAGCATACCACGAAAGCAAAAGCACTAAAATTCAAAAAGAGGCTGCCGGTATATATTTTCATGTCATTCCGGATAGCCTCTGCTCCTGAAGAATGCTGCTTTAAATTTGTCAGTAAATCAGATACCAAAAGAAAGAAAAATACCAGGCTATGGAGGAGACTAAATACTTTTTTTTTAGCCAGAAAAGGTACCCAGAAAAAAACTGACAGAAGTGCCCAAGCTGTTAACCAGGGATGTTGAATACTTAGACTTATATTTTCAAAAGAGTAATGCGGGTATAAATTCTTTAGTTGTAGCCCAAGGTATAAAGTGCCAACCAACGCATACGCGAAAGGCAATAGTGAAACGATCCTGCTCCTGAATTTATTTTTTATTATTTGATTACCGGCTATAAAAAGAGTAACAGCATATAGCAAAGGATAACCAGAAAAAAACCCTATCAATTCAAGTTGTTGCAGGTATGCAAAAAAACTATTGTCCATATAACTCAATAATTGCAATGATGGTAAATGCCTGGTGTACTAAACGGTTGCTTCTTCTTAATGCGGATTTATCAATTAAAAAAGTAATTAAAAGTAATGCAAATAAAGAGCATAAAAATAAAAGGCCAGCCTGTTGTTGCAGGCTGACCTTTATTTTTTATAAAGCTGATTTTATAAAATGGGTTTTTGAATATCTGCCTTTTAAAAATTCCACAACCGGGTAATGTTAAACCCAATTAAAAACTGGTTTTTTGTAAAATCATTTTGATTGAACATGTTATTGGTCTGGGGTAGTATGGCACCATAATTACCTGAAAATACCTGGAACTGGTGACCACTGGTAGCCATTTCCAAACCGAAACTGATATTGGGGTGAGGATTATCCATTGGATGCTGTGTAAGTGGCTGATCGTAGTTTACTATGATAGCTGTTTTAGGAGTTATTTTATACCTGCCTGAAAACGCGATGGCAAAATGATCGCTTATCATTTTAGGCTGCACTTTTCCTGCGGCATCAATGTAGCCTTCCAAATTGTTAAAGTGGGTTAAACTTGGACTTACCTGTACTGATAATTTTTCACTGATCTTTCGGGCAATAATAATCTGGTTAAAAAAACTGAAACGATCGGATGTAGTAACAAATAAAGTGGTGTTATCTTTTTTGCGGGGATCCGCCATGACATCTCCAAAATATGTAATACTAACCGGCATTGAACCATCCTTTGTTTGCCTCAGTAAAGCATATTTTACATTGGCGTTAATCAACATTTTTTCGTTGGATGCGCCAAAACCTATTTGCAGATTTTTAATGGGCACATAACTAAAGCCAAGCCGCATCGTTGCACCTCCAAACATACCAAACAGGTCGGTGAACCCATTTTCCCACGTAGCAAACCGGTGTTGAATATCAAATTCAAAGGTTCCTTTTACGGGCACCATTACAGATTGGTTATCTATTAAATAATTTCCTTCAAAGGTATTTTTTACAAAGGATTTCTTTTTACCATCTGCAGCAGGGGCCGTACTATCGGCAACAACCGCTTTCTGGGCTACCACATTAATGCCCATCATAAGGAGCAGGCAAAAAGCTATACTGCGCATCGTAAATAGAAAATCTTTATTTTGCTTTTTCATAATTTAATTTTTAATTGTTTTTAGCCCCTTGTGTAATCCAGGCGAGTGTCAATGCATTTAAGTTTGACGGATTATTTTTAGCACCGAGCGGCATTGCTGCTGATTTTTTTCCGGTTAACCATAAATACAGTTCGCTCTTTGCGGGAGTTGTAACAGTTAAATAGTTGCCGGTTATTAAAGCATTGTAGGCCGTAGCTTCTGATAAATTTGGTGCAACGCTTCCACTATGGCAACTGCTTCCAGAACAGTTTGCAGTGAATATCGGTATAAGCGTTTTCTTAAAACTTACTGTTGCAGTTATTGCAGGAGAATTATCAATCACTACAGTAGTATCCTTAGTACAACCAAATATGGAAAGCATACATACAAACACCCATAAGTATTGTACGCCTTTTATTTTCCTCTTTAACATGATCTTTTTTTTAGATTATCGAAAGAACAGGCAGATACTATTTCTGAAATTTTAATGTAAGTTTAGAATCGATTGCATGCGCAATGGCTGCATTATCAAATACTGCTATCCCAAAAACATAATCGTTGGTAATATCAAACTGAACATCAGAATTTCCGGCAGCGCCACTTGGTGTAACCAAATTGCGGCTAAATTCAAGAATCCAGCCATTTCCGGTATAGATTGCTTTTGCATCAATATCGCCTCTGTCTCCAACAAACGGTGCAACATCGCATACACTGGGCATGCATTTAGAACCTGTTGTTTCTCCTTTGCGTTGAAACTCAATGTCCGTATTGGGATCAATTGTTCCGCCATTGTAGGTTAGAATACCATTTACATCAACCCCGGTTATTAATTTAGCAGTTCCTGAAACCTGGTCACTTTTTAAAACCCAGTAATAATTGGCGCTACCGGGAACAAAATATTTTGGAACCTTCATTGTTTGCCCGGTTGTGCCTCCTGTTACCGGAAGCGTTTGCACGTTATCAGCATATCCGCCAGATACTTTGGGGTCGCCATGTCTTCCGCCATCTTCCAGGTCAAATTCAGTATTGTTCTGCAACTGATCGTCTACCTGATTACTTGGGAATCCGGTTCTTACAGATTTCCAATGCCACATATCAAGAAACGATGAACTGTTGGCTGTAAAGTGCCGGCTTGTAGCTCCCCCGTGAGTTAATGGATTTAATGAGGTATGGCAGGTGGCATAACAACCAGCACTATTAAACTCGGGAACAGAATTATTGATATTCCAAAGCATTGCAAATTTATCTTCATAAAATGCATCCCGGGTTTTTACACCGGCAGCGTCAAAAGTTGGCTTTCTGTTTTCTTCTTTCCAGGTTTTAGTAGCAGGATCAAAGTACCATGGATCTCTGTTAAGGCTCTTTGCGGCATCATTCCATTCTGCTAAAAAATAAATTTTGCTGGCATCATACATTGATCTCATTGTTACAGTGCTTGTATTTCCCACATATCCTTTAAAATAATCATTGCCAGGATCTGGAACAGTTACGGTTGTTGTCAATTTTGGGCTGCTTGCCCAGGAAGCATCAACAGTGCCATCAAGAGTTGGCGCTGCTGTGGCTTTAATGGATAGCAATTCACCGGTACTTTCTGAAGGATCGCCAATATTGAGTATCTGATCTTTTTTTGTGCAACTCACCCAGTAGCCTGCAAATAAAACAAATGAGGTTATTACCCAAAGGGTTTTTGATTGAAACAGTTTCATACAAATTATTTTTAGTGAACTAAAATTTTTGAATTAATTAATGTATTGTTATTGCTTTTCGACTTATAAAACTATAGTTGGAAGAAACAAATTTTCATGCCTCACATCAACCGGCCGCATGATTTATATCACAATTCCACTTAGTAAAATGCTGTACAGAAAAATAAAACTGGTAAGGGAGGAAATTTAAAATAAAGGATAAGCAACCATAAAAGAAATGGCCGGCTTATCTAAAAATTCAATACATAAAACGTGGGGGAAATTAATGTCTTAAACTCAATCAATCTTATACAATTGCCAAAATAAATTGAAGAGGCTTTTGTCTATCAATATTACCTGAAAAATATGATCTACGCGAATAAATTACGTCAACTCATTTTGAATGTCAGTTTAGCGAAGTCTTCAATGCTCAATGCTTCAGCCCGCTTCTCAAAAATAGGGTCTTGCAACACCTCGGCTGTAAATAAACTTTTTACAGCATTGCGCAACGTTTTACGGCGCTGGTTAAAAGCGGTTTTTACCAAAACCTTAAAAGCACGCTCACTTTTCACCTCAAGCGGGGTTGTTTTTCTTTTAAGCCGTATTACACCGCTCTGCACTTTTGGCGGCGGGTTAAAACTCTGGTTGCTTACATCAAACAAATATTCTACTCCATAAAAAGCCTGTATTAAAACACTCAGCACACCATACACCTTATTGCCTTCTTTTGATGCTGCCCGCTGCGCTACTTCTTTTTGAAACATGCCGATTACAACAGGCACCTGGTCTTTCCAGTCCAGCACTTTAAATAAAATTTGCGTTGAAATATTATAGGGAAAATTACCGATTACAGTAAAAGGCTCCTCAAAAGGAGCATCAATATCCAGAAAGCTTTGACTGATAATATTATCTTTTAACACGGGATAGGTATGCTTGAGATAAGCGGTTTTTTCATCATCCAGTTCAACTGCTTTAAAATGTATACCGGGCAATTGTAACAGGTGTTTGGTAAGTGCTCCACCGCCCGGGCCAACTTCCAGCAGGTTACTACACTTGTCTTCTTTTAAAGCATCAATAATTTTTTGAATTACAATTTCATCTTTTAAAAAATGCTGGCCTAACGACTTTTTTATTTTGAACATACCTGGTGTTATTGTTTCTGGATAACGTGTAAAAGTACACAATATGCCGCCAACGAAGCTCATATGGGTTGGCGTGCAGGTTTGTTTCACACTATCATTGCAGGGTGCATACAAAAAAAATGTAATTGCATCGTCAGTTATACACGGGTAATTATTGTAACCGGAACAATGCGTTAAAATGCACAGGTTCCGTCCCTTAAACTATGTATTATACAATGTTGTATTTTTACAACTTAATTTTTTGCTGATATGATAAATGAAAATAAACCGGTCATCGGACTCTCTTGCGGCGATATCAATGGCATTGGCCTGGAATTGATTATAAAAACAGTGGGCGATGCCCGCCTGCTTGAAATATGTACACCGGTGATATTTGCCAGTAATAAGGTTTTAAACTTTTACCGCAAAGCCCTTTCTGATATCAATTTTAATTTTTCAACAATCAAAGATTGCAGCCGGGTAAATCACAAACAGGTAAACCTTTTCAATTGCTGGGAAGAAGAAGTGGCTGTGACGCCGGGATTGTTGAACGAAATTGGCGGAAAATATGCAGTGCTCAGTTTGGTAACTGCTGCACAGGCATTAAAAGAGGGTAAAATTGATGGGCTGGTAACGGCTCCCATTCATAAAAAAAATACCAACTCCGAAGCGTTCAATTTTACAGGTCACACTCCTTACCTGAAAAATTTATTTGAAGTGCCCGATGTGGTTATGCTGATGGTGGCTGAAAATATGAGGGTAGGTTTGGTTACCGAACATGTAGCTGTAAAAGATATTGCACAGTTTATCACCAAAGAAAATATCATCAGCAAATTACAATTGATGAATAGCTCATTGAAAAAAGATTTTGGGATTGACAAACCAAAAATTGCCGTGCTTGGTTTAAACCCGCATGCGGGAGATGAAGGCCTTGTTGGTAAGGAAGAAGAAGAAATAATAAAACCCGCCATCAAAGAAGCAAAGTTTAAAGACATATTTTGTTTTGGTCCCTATCCGGCGGACGCTTTTTTTGCAAGGGGACAATATGAAAAATTTGATGCCGTGTTGGCCATGTACCACGACCAGGGACTCATTCCTTTTAAATCGCTTGCCAGTGGTGAAGGGGTGAATTATACTGCTGGTCTTAACGGCATCCGTACTTCACCGGACCATGGTGTAGCATTTGATATTGCCGGTAAAAGCAAAGCTGATGAAGCATCTTTCAGGGAAGCTGTTTTTAAATGCATTGATATTATTAATGCAAGAAAAGAGTATGCCAGCCAACATAAAAATCCGCTGAAAAAAATAAGCGCTGCTTTTGTAGCCAATGCAAGAGATGAAAAAATTACAGAGGAATAATATTTGATGGCTGATATCTGATTTACCAGACGCCACGATTTGGCAATTGATTACTTTTATAGATGGCAACGAAAAAGCAGGAAATCAGATATCAAAAAATCAGACATCAGACATTTCTTTATTTAAATACCTCTTCAGCCACGCCTTTATTAACGATGTAAGAACTGAATGTTATTTCAGCCTTGCCATTTCTACTCTTTGCCTTATCGGCCGCAGAACGGTTATTTTGCGTACCATCGTCAAAGTCAAACGTTACGCCTTTGGGCAGTTTATAATCCTTTGTATCAAAAGTAAAAACAATTTTGTCTGGTAAGCCATAGCCACCATATTTTCCGTAACTCATTTCCAGCTGGTAGCTGCCGTTGGCCCTGGTAGTGGTTTTTGCCCTTCTTATTACCAACGCCGCTTCATCAATATATACTGTAGATAACACTACATCTGCATTATCATCCTCTGGCAATAATTTTACAATCCTCACCGTTGTACTTCCAATCTTATCTGTACCCGCATCAATAGCAGTGTACTTGCCTCCACTTAAAATATTATTCAGGTTAATGCTTACTGCTCCTTTGGGCACGAAAGAAATTCCCTTTTCGTTTTTAATTTTTAATTGATTGGGCTTCTTAAAATATACTTTTACATCCGCGTCGGGCACTTTTAAAAATGATACATTGGTGATCATCCTGGCCTTAGCTTCATAATCATTTACCCTGTCAATATTAAATTTCACTTTTGCCAGCAATGCATTTACATCCTGTGCCTGTGCGGCAGCAACTGATACAAAGAGAATAAATACAAGGGTTGCTATTTTTTTTAAACGGATCATTTTTATTTATTTAGGATAGAATATCTTTCTTTTTAAAAACTACAACAGATGCTGTTACCAATATAAAAATATGGGCTATTAAAATCAGCAGACTTTTCCTTATGGCCGGCCAGTTTTCAAGGCTTCCCCGAATTGTTTTTCCATCCACGTCAGTACCTATATAAAAAAATCCCTTCCACCCGACCAGGTAGGAGGTAAACAAAAATGGCTTTACATTTTTATCTATTATGGGCACATTGATGTTACTGATGATAGTACAAACAATTACTATGCAAACTGTGGCAATGATGGGGCCAATTGAGTTTTCAGCAAAAATGGAAAGCAATAAAGAAAGCGCTGCTATTACGGTTAATGCAACCGTGGCATACGCAAAAGCAGCCAGGTAACGCCACAAGATGTCATCCTTTGTTATCAGCATTATCTGTGACTCGTCGCCTTTTGACCTAAACACCAGCATATCCCCTGTGCCAAATATCAGCAGGCTCATAAACAATGCGGTAACGGCCATCCACAGCAATAAAAAAATGGTGAAAATAGTAGCTGCGGCAAACTTTACCAGTATCAATTGTGTACGGCTGATGGGTTTGGATATTAGTAAGCGAAGTGTTCCCATGTTGGCCTCGCCGGAAATAGAATCCGCTGCAATCAACGCTATCAAAATCGGCACCTGAATCAACAAAGTATTCAAAATAATATAACACATGAAATAGCCGTTAATAGCTTGTACCCTATCGAAAGTGAATGTATCTTTTACGCTTTGCAACATCAGGTCCATATAACTTTGACCATCCGCTTTAAACGCAAACTGAAAAATAAATACGATTGCCGCCACTGCTGCAAAAGCAATATAAGTTCTTGGCCGTTTAGATATTTTGAAAAGTTCAATTTGCAAAAGCGTCCACATTGCCGGATTGGGTTGTAAGTGATAAAAAATAATTTTCAAGGGAGTGACTTGAATTTACGGAAAGCAACTGGGTACCACCTGATACCAGGAAGCTAATCAGCTGGGGCACCTTTATTTTATCCATCATTAATTGCAATTGATTGTTAGGTTGTATAAATCTGGCCCATTCAGATTGCAACAATAATTGTTTTGTAGCCGTATTGTCAAGGGTCTCAATCTCAATTAAGGTATGAGCAGGATCCAGCAAAGTTGCAACATTGCCTTCCACCATTTTTTTTCCTCTATGAAGTATTATCATCCTCGTTGCTATCAACTCAATTTCGCTCAACAGGTGAGAAGAAATTAATACAGTCTTCCCCATTTCTTTGCTAAGACGTAACATAAGGTTTCTAATATCCGCTATACCCTGGGGGTCCAATCCATTGGTTGGTTCATCCAAAATAATCAGGGCCGGGTTGTGTACCAGCGCAACGGCAATACCTAAACGTTGTTTCATTCCCTGGCTGAAAGTTCTGACCGTATCTTTTGCCCGGTCTTCCAGTCCAACCATTTGCAATTGCTGCATCAATAGCTGCCTGGTAACTTTTATACCACTCATTTTTGCAAAAATGGAGAGGTTGTCATAGGCAGAAAGATATTTATACAAATCGGGCTTTTCAATTACAGCCCCTACTTGTTGCAGAATGGAAGAACGATGGCCTGAAAGATCTTTTCCAAACAATTTAATATTGCCAGCTGTAGGATGTATCAGCGTAAGCAGCATGCGGATAGTAGTTGACTTTCCTGCACCATTTTGCCCCAGGAACCCATAAATATCGCCTTCATTTACAGTGAATGACAAATCATTTACCGCCAGGGTATCACCGAATTTTTTTGATAAATGATTTACCTCTATGATCAATGACATATACCTTTATTAGTAACAAAGGTAAAACGGAAACAATAAGCAATTGTTCGTTGGGCAAATTCTTTTCGTCGAATTTATTTTAAAAAAAGTTGGCAGTTTCAAATAAAGTATTAGCTTTGTCTCAAGAAAGTTGCTTACCACATTCTCTTACAAGAACCACACAACTCTACAAAAAAAGTCTATTCATTTAGATTTCCTCATCCTGCTGAACTACTTCTTTAATCTCAATTTACTGTGTATTAACTACCTGAATTATTTATTCATTTAGCTTATTTCTTACTTCTAAATACACACAAGATGAAAACGATTTTAACCACTCTATTTGCAGTAGTCTCCATTATTTCTGTTAATGCCCAGGGCAATTTTGATGTTGCTATTCAATCTTCATCTGTTTCCAATTATACACATGGTATCGAAAAAAAGGGGATTACCATTATGCCAAACGCTTCCACCAACGATGTAAAAGTTATTTTTACAACAGACAAAGCCACTACTGGTACCGTGGTTGTTTTAGATGAAACAGGTAAAAAAGTATTGCAACAGCAAGCTACAATCGTTGCAGGCAAAAACAGCATTAATATTGATGATTTTCACAAATTAAATGAAGGTACTTATACCATACAACTAACCAGTAATAACGAAACTTACACTTCCTCATTTATGATCTGGAAGTAAACTTATAAATTACCAGGCACAAACAAAAGCTCTTCTTTTTAAAAGAAGGGCTTTTTAATTTCCGGAAGGATTCATATAAGACTTTAATGCATTTACATATGTTTCAAACGCTTCAATACCCTGCGGTGTAATTTTGCAAATGGTCTGAGGGTAATTGTTATTAAACTGTTTAATCACGTCTATATAGCCAGCATCTTTCAACTTGTTTATCTGCACGCTTAAATTGCCCGCGGTAGCATTTGTTTTCTCTCTTAAAAAAGTAAACTCAGCTTCCTTCACGCTGATAAGCAAACTTATAACAGCCAGCCTTAACTGTGAGTGCAATATCGGATCTAAGTCTTTAAACATTTACCTGCTGTTGCTTTTTGTACCGGTTCCATAAAATTGTTCCAGGAATCAACCAGGCAAAAAGGCCACAAGCGGCCATCAGTAACATATCTGTTTTAAAAGAAGTATAAATAGATAAAATACTGATGGCCCAACAAACAATACCTCCTGTTATCATCGGTTTAAATTTAAAAATACCACCGGTAATAAAAGTCGGAATTCCATACAACATCATGATTAAGGCAGGAGAGCTTTCCCCGCCCCAACGGCTGTTATAAAACGAAGTAATGAAGATGCAAGCGGTAAAGCTAATCCAAACAAAATGCATTGTTTCTTCATCATGACCAGTAAATGCCTTTTGCCGCTTTTCTTTTATGGTAAAATATAGTTGGGGCACAAGTGCCAGCAATAACAGTAACCAAATATCAAAACCGATATCAAAGCTGTATTGTTGCTCCGCCCAAATAACCAGGCTGCATAATATAATTAAGATACCCCATACCATACCTGCAATTCCTTTGGTTACATAACTGCGTTTTGCCTTTCCAATCATCTCTCCAATTAGCTGCAGACTTTCTTGTGTTGAAAATGCCTGATCCTTCATTTGATTTTATTGTTGTTTTTATAATGCCTCCTTAATAAATATCCGGGTATAATATAGCTCACTAAAATTGACAACGCGGTTATTAAAATATTGGTATCATAATCAAGCCAGGCAGATACAATCGCCAGCAGCCATGCGCCTGTAGCACCCCAAACCAGTGGCGTAAACTTTATCAATCTACCGGTAATAAAACAACCGATGCCATACAATAACATATAAAAGGTAAACGCATGCTCATAACCAATTTTAGAAAAAATAAATGCCAGCGCAAAGAAAGTGATGGCAATACTTATCCAAAGGTGATCGATACTTTCGTCGATGTATGTTTTAACCCTGATCTTTTTGTCCTGCCTGGCGCCCAAATAAATTGAGCCTGCAATGCCGATGAGAATCACCAGCCATGCGCTGTAATGATATGCATAGTGCACGACGTTTTTTAAAAAATACTGCAACAGGCAGGCACCAAAAACTACCCATCCCCATAACAGAAAAAAAACACTGCTGTCGGCAACAGTGTTTTTTGTTTTGGAAATCATGCTTTGAATTAAATCAATGCTTTGCTGCGGCGAAAAATTTTCCTGTTGCATGTCGTGGTATTAAATGTTGCAAACTACAATTGTTGACCATAATTTAATTGCATTCTCTTAGCAATGCAGTTACCCTGTCCATTCCCCAGTTTGGACTAATATCGCTGGCAGGTTTAAAGCTAGTAAATTTATCAGCCGCTGTCTGCAATTGAGGTTTTGCTGTTTTACAGCCGCCGCCAAATTGTTCTGGCGTGTATTTTAAACTCTGGCCTTTTAGTAAATAAGGCCTTGGATTCGCAGCATCCTGTTGCATTGCAGATTCCATATTACCGGTACTTTCCTGGCCATATTCCTGCCAGCGCTGCATTGGATTTACCATCATATGGCAACTGGCAATTAAACTTTTAATACAGGAAATTTCAGAATTGTTTGGTGAAAGCGAATCTGCCTTTGCGATTAGTTCAGTTGCTTTATCAGCATAGCCATCCATCTTGTCTTTATCTTGTTGTATGAGTCCATAATTTACCTGGCAAAACGCAGCATAATAATAGGGCAACCATTGATTTTTTTCCGCACTGGCAATGCGTTCAAAATTGTTGGATACGTTTAATAAATCAGGTGGCGTTTTAAAAGCGCTGTCCATAGCTGCCAGGTTTTTTTTCATTGCGGCTGTATATTTTTCACTTTGTGCAAACGCAACAATTGATGCTAACAATACGATTGTTGAAAGAATTAATTTTTTCATTGTTTTAATTTTATGTGGATCTTGATGTGAATGATTTCTTGCTGTTTATAAATTATTATTGATGGCATCCTGCGTTCTATCGATCCCAAAACTAAGGAAGCACCCGATAAATACAAAGCGCTTACTAGGTGGTGTTACCGCCTCTTTTCTGCTGCCATTGTAATTAAAATTGTAATTGTAAATAATATTTTGTCCCAATACATTATTTACGCCCAATACCCACACAGCAAAGGTTTTGGTGTTTTTATTACCGATATTGGGCAACCAGTTTACGCTAAAGCTCATGCTGTTGTAGTTGATTGTTTTACCTGCATCTGTTATAACAAACTTGTTTGCCGCATCTTTTGCAATACGGTAATATGGTCTGCCGGTGGCGAAATTGTAGCTTAAATTAAATTGCGTTTTTATTGGCAAAAAAAATCTCTTAAATACAAAGGCGGCAGTATGTGTTGCGGCAAAAGAAGGTTGTATGGCTTTCGGATAATTTAAAAAATCTCTTTTGGTATTCAGGTACGAATATGACAACCAGTAGTCAACGTTTTTAATTGTCTTTTTATCACGCCAAAAAAATTCAATTCCTTTGGCACCACCATAACCATTGTTATTGGCGGCTATTTCCCGGCCACCAAAACTGCTGTCTGTTTTGTAGAGATTGTTGTATTTTTTGTAAAACAATTCAGTTCTTAAAGTATAATCCTTTGTTTGTTTTGAATATTGAAAAATATAGTGTGTCGCTCTTGAATAGTCAAGACCGGCAAGGCCTGGTAAATATTTTCTTTCCGGGTTTTGATAAAAAATACCATAGGCAAACGAAGCCTGGCTGCTTGTTCCTGTTTTATAAGCCAGGGAAATTCTCGGTGCCACGTTCCATTTATTAATGATCGCTGAGTGTTCAACACGGGAGCCTATTTTGGCGGCTAAATTATTGGTTACATATATGTCTGTTTCTGCAAATCCCGCCAGCAGATGATCATTTACCTGTTGGGTAAATTTTGTACCGTCATATAAAGTGTAGGTAGTTTTTTCATTGCTGTAAAAATAGTCGGTACCAAAGCGGATGGCATTTAATCCAAACAATTTCTTTTCAAGCACCAGTCTCGCCTGCGCATATTTAGCCCGGTTTAGCAGGTTGAAATTTTTGTAATTGAACAATGGATTGTTGCCGGTAAACTTTTCATTTCCCGCTTCCTGAACTTCATTTACAATATTATCTTTATTGGTGCTAAAACTCATGCCTGTATTTATTTTCCAGCCTTTGCCAATTCTATCTTTCCAGCTTATGCTTTGATAGGCATTGATATTATTGATTGAAAAAGCGTTTTTCAAAATAGTTGAATCAATATCCGGCGAACGAAAGCCTGTCTTATTGGTACTGATATATCCATAATATTTTACAAAGCCTCCGTTTTTTGTTTTTATCCTGAAATTAGCATCGCCCTGTTTTGCAAGCGGCACCTGGAAAAAATCCTGCTTTTGCTTGATTACATTAAATGCCAGCCAAAGATTGGTGTAATTAACCGATACCCCCCAGGATGATTTTTTATCTTTTGAAAGATGCTGTATGCCACCACCAAGCCCAACAACTGAAATACTGAGATCAGCCTCGGTCCTTTCCGGAAGGTCCTTGCTTTCCAGAATCAAAGCCGATGAAAGGGCCTGACCGTACAGCGCCGAGTAACCTCCGGTGCTAAAAACCGTACCCTTAAAAAGAAAAGGATTAAATCGTCCCCTGGTGGCAATACCGGGCGTACTGCTGTAAAAGAAATTATTTACCAGGTTGCCATCCATAAAAATCTTGCTTTCTGTCGCTGTACCGCCTCTTACGAACAGCCCTTCACTCTCCCCTACCTGCTGGGTGCCGGGCAGCGACTTAAAGGCGCTGGTAACGTCTCCATTGGCGCTTGGGGTTGTCACAATGTCAATGTCACTCAAAACGGCTCCTTTGTTCTTATCACTTGCCTCAAATGTGCCTGCGGTAATTACCACGGCCTTTAGTTCTGTAATTTGCTCTTTTAGGGAAAGGTTGATGTTTAGAGGAGCTGAACCAATGGCTATTTTTTGTGATATGGCATAATAACCAGATATGGTTGCCTCCAATAATTGATCTCCTTTTTCCCCGGTTTCAAAAAAATACCTGCCTGACGAGTCAGTTGTTGCTCCATCGTAAGTATTTTTTAAAGCAACACTTACGCCTCTAAGCGGCTTATTTTTATTACTAGTAATACGCCCGGAAATTACAATTTGTGCCTTGACTGTAAAAAAACTAAACGATAAACCGAGTAGCAAAACCTTTTTCATTATTTTAAAATTTCTTCACAAACATAAAGTAGTTTATTTTATAAACCAAATTAAATATTTATTTTTTTTGGGGTATTTCAGCTGATTTAAGAGAAGATTTAGTGTGTGAAATTTTATTTTAATACTCTGATAATCATTAATTTAAACAATTAATTATGGGTATCTTAATTAGTTGTTTGCGGCTAAAAACTTATTAACATCCCAAAAGATTTATTTTTTTATGTTGGCGCAATTTGTAATTTAGCAATAGAATTTAATGGGTTAGTAAGTACAAAGGGTCAACAGAAATGTTGACCCTTTTACTTTTCCGTAGATTTTTTTTCTGAGTCTTTTTTCCTTTCTGTCTTTGTGTTTTTGTAGCCATTTTTTATCTCCAATTTTTGAAAAATATTTTTTACAGAATTTTCAGCACCTTATTTTTTTACAATACTGTAGGTTTTAAAAAATAACGGCTGTTAATTTTTTTACGTTTTAATTTTACCGGATGAGTAAAACTAAGTCAGCATTTTTTTGTCAGAGTTGCGGATATGAAAGTACCAAGTGGACGGGAAAATGTCCTTCGTGTAATAACTGGAATACTTTTGTTGAGGAAGTAATTGTTAAAGGAAACGAGAAGCAAGAGATTAATGAATGGAAGGAATACAATGGCGTTGGAAAATTAAAAACCATTTCGATTAACGATGTAAGCAGTGCTGAAGAAAAAAGAATTATTACAAAAGATGCCGAAGTAAACCGTGTGTTGGGAGGTGGCATTGTTATGGGTAGTATTGTACTCGTTGCTGGCGAACCTGGTATTGGTAAGTCTACTTTGTTTTTACAAATAGGTTTGCAGTTGAAAGAGGTAGTAACATTGTACATCAGCGGTGAAGAAAGTGAACAACAAATTAAAATGCGGGCAGACCGTGTCGGCATTAAGAGCGATAATTTTTACCTGCTTACCGAAACCAATACACAAACTATTTTCCAGGAAATAAAAAAACTAAAGCCGCAGCTGGTAATTGTAGATAGTATACAAACATTACAATCTCCGTTTGTTGAAAGTGGTCCGGGAAGTGTCAGTCAGATTAGGGAGTGTGCGGCTGAGTTGCAGCGCTTTGCCAAAGAAACCAACACGCCGGTCTTTCTGATTGGCCACATCACAAAAGATGGTAGTATTGCGGGTCCGAAAATACTGGAGCATATGGTGGACACCGTATTACAGTTTGAGGGCGACCGCCATTATGCCTACCGCATTTTACGCACTTTGAAAAACCGTTTCGGTTCTACCGCCGAGCTGGGCATCTATGAAATGACCGGTGATGGTATGCGGGCAGTAACGAATCCATCTGAAATATTAATCACACAAAAGGAAGAACAACTGAGTGGCATAGCCATAGCCGCAACCATTGAAGGCATAAGGCCTTTGCTGATAGAAGGCCAGGCGCTGGTAACACAAAGTGTATACGGTACACCCCAACGCACCGTTAGCGGTTTCGATCTGCGCAGACTACAATTATTGCTGGCAGTGCTGGAAAAACGCGGCGGCTTTCACTTTGGTGTTAAAGATGTATTTGTAAATATTGCCGGTGGCATAAAAATAGAAGATCCATCCATAGACCTGGCCATTGTTTGCGCCTTGTTGAGCAGTTATGAAGATGTTCCGGTTAACCAGCATTATTGCTTTGCCGGCGAAGTGGGATTAAGTGGAGAGATAAGGGCAGTAAACCGTATTGAACAACGCATTGCGGAAGCGGAAAAACTGGGGTTTGAAAAAATTATTGTAAGTAAGTACAATGCTAAATCGCTGGGCAAAGTAAAAGGAAGTACAGGCATTGAAATAATACCATTGGCAAAAGTGGAAGAGTTGTATCAATATTTATTTTAAAAACAATAGCCAGCCAAAAGCTTTGATTAAGCTATAGTTTGCATTACATTTAGTATGTGCCTTTTTTAAAAAACATATTAGCTGATACCGTTCATCTTTTTTACCCTCACATATGCACCGGTTGTGGCAGTGATCTTTTAAATCCTGAAAACCTGTTGTGCCTGAAATGTATCAATGATTTACCCGGGACCAATTTTGCGCTGTATGCCAACAACCCTGTAGAAAAAATATTCTGGGGCCGCATCCCGTTAATTGCCGCACACAGTGAATATTACTTTTCAAAAAACTCGCTTATTCAACAACTCATTCATCAATTGAAATACAAAGGCAATATGAGTATGGGTTTGTATTTGGGTGAACTGATGGGCAAAAGTCTGGCAGACAGCAAACGCTTTGATACTGTAGATGCGTTGATACCTCTACCCCTTTATCCAGATAAAGAAAGAAAACGGGGCTATAACCAGGCAGCAATTATATGCGATGGGATGTCTGCAGTAATGAACATCCCGGTTATTAAAAATAATGTGCTTCGCCAGCGTTATACGGATACGCAAACAAAAAAACACCGCATTGAAAGATGGGAAAATGTGGCCGGCAGTTTCACTTGTAAAATACCAGGCCTGCTGGCGGGCAAACATCTTTTACTGGTTGATGACGTGGTTACAACAGGCGCCACGCTGGAAGCATGCGGAAGTGCAATTACCGCAATTGAAAACGTACGTTTAAGCATCGCCACACTGGCACACGCACCCAAATAAAAGCATAACACTAATAAAGCGGCAATTAACTATTTTTGAATGATGAAGCATAGTAAGCAAAATATTTTCAGTCTGCGATTTTTAGGCAGTCTGTTGATTACAATATCTTGTCTGCTGCTTTCCTCCTGCCAAAAAGATTCTTTTATCACCAGCCAAAATGCCCAGCTTTCTACCAGTGTAGATAGTCTGAAGTATGATACCGTTTTTACCAGCGTCGGTTCTATCACCCAATCATTTAAAATCAATAACCTTAACAATCAAAAATTGTTATTGAGCACCGTTAAACTAATGACCGGTCCGGCATCTGCCTTTAAAATAAATATCAATGGGTCTGCTGTTGACGAAGCAAATAATATTGAGATTGCTGCCAACGATAGTATTTATGTTTTTGTCACCATACATGTTAATCCAACAGTCAGTAATCTTCCGTTTATCGTACGGGATAGTATTATGATAACGTACAATGGAAACACTCATTTTGTGCAGTTGCAGGCGTATGGACAAAATGCCAATTTTTTAAAGAGCCGCGTCATTAAGGGCGATGTAAACTGGAATAGCCAACTGCCTTATGTGTTGTTAGGTAGTTTACACATAGAAGCTGGCGCTACGCTTACGATTGACTCCGGATGCAAAATATATTCACATGCTGACGCTCCAATTATTGTTGATGGTACATTAATTATAAATGGAACGAAAGAAAAAAAGGTAATTTTTAGCGGCGACAGGCTTGATGCGGATTACAAAAGTTTACCCGCAAGCTGGCCAGGCATTTATTTCAGGGAAAGCAGTAAAAATAACGTGTTGACCTATGTTGTTGTAAAAAATGCCTACCAGGCAGTGGTGGCTGAAAAACCTTCTGTAAATGGCAACCCAAAATTAGTATTGCATCAATGCATTATTGACAATGCATATGATGCCGGTTTGCTCTGCGTTAATTCAAGCGTTGACGCTGACAATTGTTTAATTACTAATTGTGGCACCAATATCGGTTTAACATATGGCGGGAACTACCACCTCACCAACTGTACCGTGGCCGCCTATTCTACTTCTTACTCCACGCATAAAAAACCGGTATTGACAGTAACAGATTATGCTACCCTGAATGGCGCAACCCTGTCGGCAGATTTAAATGCCGTGTTTCGCAATTGTATTTTCTGGAGCGAGAACAGTAGTGTAGACAACGAAGTAATTACGGACAAACAGGGCTCAGGTACATTTAATGTATTGTTTGACCATTGCCTGTATAAGGCAAAAGACGACCCATTAAATAGTACTATCAACGAATCGGTTAAAAACCAGGATCCCTTGTTTGATGCTGTAGATGCTTCTAAACAACTATTCGATTTTCACATCAACAACAGCACGGCGCCCGGAATTGACAAAGGAATTGGTGGCACTGGTTTTGTGAAAGATTTGGATGATAATAACCGGTCGGTAGGATTACCTGATATAGGCTGTTATGAAAAACAATAAAGATTAAACAAAGCTGTATTTTTATACGTTATAAACCAAAATCAATTGTATGATCAAATTATTATCTGTAAGTTTTGCGCTTTTATTTAGTGCAACCACCACTAAAAACGCAGTTATGCATAAAGCAACTTCTCCCGCTGCTACGGTTTCTTCTAAATCCATTTATGATTTTAAAGTAGAAGCCCTTGACGGCAGCACTATTGACTTTGCCAAATTTAAAGGCAAAAAAATATTGATTGTAAATACCGCTTCTGCCTGCGGCTTTACCCCGCAATATGAAGGCCTGGAAGCATTATCCAAAAAATACCAGGACAAATTGGTAATTGTAGGTTTTCCGGCGAATAATTTTGGCGGACAGGAACCTGGAACCAACGGTGAAATAAAGGAATTTTGTAAAAAGAATTACGGCGTTACTTTCCCAATGGCGGCTAAAATTTCAGTAAAGGGAGATGACACAGCGCCGATTTATAAATGGCTTTGCAACAAAAGCGAAAACGGAGTTTTGGATGCAACCATCACCTGGAACTTTAATAAATTTTTATTGGATGAAAATGGCCATATTGTTACCAAATTTGACAGTAAGGTTACGCCGATGAGCGATGAACTCACTAGTAAATTGTAAAAGAAAAATAACACTTTGAAAGCGGCGCCGAACTGGTGCCGCTTTTTTTATTTACCAATAGGGCTGATTTTGTTAAACCCGTTAAAAACTATATTTGCACTGTGCAATTCAACAATATAACAGGTCAAAAAGAAACAAAGGAGCAGCTGGTACAGATGGTGCAACACAACCGGTTAAGCCATGCATTGCTGTTTTTAGGTAAAGAAGGAAGTGGCGCATTATCGCTGGCCATGGCATTTGCGCAATACATTGTTTGCGAAAAGGTAAATGGCAAAAATAAGGAAATACCCGGGCCATCTTTGTTTGGGGAAGAGCCTCCGGCAGCCAGCGAAGCTAATATCCAGCAGGATTCCTGCGGTGTTTGCGCCGCCTGCATTAAAGCAAATCAGCTGATGCACCCCGATATTCATTATTCTTACCCGGTAATAACAAAAAAAGCAGGTCAAACGCCGGTCAGTACCGATTTTATTACTGAATGGAGGGAATTTTTCACTACTACCCCCTATGGCAATGTATATGACTGGCTGCAATTTATACAGGCTGAAAACAAGCAAGGCAATATTACCGCTGAAGAATGCAACGACATTAATCGCAAAATAAGTTTAAAGAGCTTTGAAAGCGAATATAAGATCCTGATCATATGGATGCCGGAATACCTTACCAAAAACGGCAACAAATTATTAAAATTGATAGAAGAGCCGCCGCCTAATACCTTGTTTATTTTGGTGGCAGAAAATGAGGCCATGATTTTGCCCACTATACTATCAAGAACGCAGCTCGTAAAAATTCCTTTGCTCAGTAATTTGGAAATTGAAGCGGCACTGGAATTAAAAAGTGGTGTAGCGATGGAGAAGGCACAGCAATTGGCTGCTTTAAGCGAAGGAAATTACCGGGAAGCCCTGCAATTATTACAACATGTGGAAGATGACTGGCAGGCGACCGTTAGAGAATGGTTAAATCTGCTGGTAAAAAAGAACCTGGCAGGCCAGGTAAAATGGGTGGATGATATGAGTAAACAAGGGCGGGAAAAGCAAAAACAATTTTTAAAGTACTTTACCCATTTGCTGGAACAGGCCATCCGGATTAAAAGCATTCCTTCCCTGCTACATACTGCTCACACAGGCAGTAATGAGCAGGATTTTGCCCTTCGGTTGAATAAATTATGCAGTATACCCCAACAGGAAGCCATTATACATGAGCTGGACAAAGCCAGTTATTACGTAGAACGCAATGCAAATGGCAAAATGCTCTTTCATGCCCTTTCTATTAAGTTGTATCATATTATTAGTAACAATTCGTTAATTTTGGTAAATTGAGGAAATTGACTGGTGAGGATAGAATTTAGAGAAAGATGATTGATTGATAGAATTTTTCTCTTCAGTAGTTAACATTGTATGTCGATCCCGAACATTTTGGGAAGCTTTTAGTTATACAAAGCCTGTAAGTGCATAAGCACGCCGTAATAATTTTACGCAGGTTAAATGGGCCGTTCAATATATAACTGTAGTACAAGAGTGCGACGCCAATGAAGCCTGATAGTAATTCTCCTGCCTGGTTCAAAGAAATTTCCCCTCAACATTATTCATTTTTTTAATTACTCAGGTATATGGGATGTGGAAGTTGTGGAACAAGTAAAGGTGGCGCACCGGGCGGTTGCCAAAGCCATGGCAGCTGTAGCAGCGGTGGATGCAACCGTATGAATGTACACGATTGGCTGGCCAACCTGCCATTCAGCGACCCGGAAAGTGGTTGCCGAATTGTAGAAATCAGTTTTAATAACGGTAGCCGTAAAGACTATTTTAAAAATACAACCACTCATTTTTTTGAAAAGGGTGATATGGTTGCGCTGGAAGGCGTGAGTGGTTTTGATATTGGCAGCGTTAATCTCACTGGCGAGTTGGTTCGGTTACAGCTGAAAAAAAATAACATCAAAGAAGATAGCCCTGATGTTAAAAAAATATTGCGGAGGGCTAATGAAACCGACCTTAATAAATGGAAAGAAACTAAGGCCAGGGAGAAGGAAGTAATGATTCGCAGCCGCGCCATTGCCAAACAATTAAGACTGGAGATGAAGGTTGCTGAGGTGGAGATTCAGGCAGATGGCCGTAAAGCCACGTTTTTTTACATTGCCGATGACAGGGTTGATTTTAGGGAACTGATTAAAATATACGCCGGCGAGTTTAAGGTGAAGGTAGAAATGAAGCAAATTGGCGCCAGGCAGGAAGCTGGGAAAGTGGGTGGAATAGGAAGCTGCGGCCGTGAACTCTGTTGTAGCACCTGGCTCACCGATTTCAAAAGCGTAAACACCAACGCAGCACGTTACCAGAATTTAAGCATTAACCAAACCAAATTAAGCGGGCAATGCGGCCGTTTAAAGTGTTGCCTGAACTACGAATTGGACACCTACCTGGATGCTTTGCAGCATTTTCCCGATGATTGTGATATGATTGAAGTAGCAAGAAGCAGGGCATTTTTGGTTAAAAAAGATATTTTTCGCAACCTGATGTGGTATACCATGCCTGACAGTAACAAACAATATCCGTTAACCATTGACAGGGTAAAAAAAATAAAAGCGCTGAATCAGCAGGGCATTAAGCCGGAAGAACTGGAAGCAGTGGAAGTAGTAAGCAAAAAGCCAGTTGAAGTAGAACCTACCTATGCGGATGTAGTGGGACAAATCAGTTTAAAAAGCCTGGAAAAAACCAGTCGTAAAAGACGTGATATGGAACGTGGCCCGCAACAACAAAGGCAGCCACAAAATCGGGGTAACCAGCCTCAGCAGGATAACAGCCGGCCACAAAACAGGCCACCACAAGGTCGTGACGGTCGTGCACCCCAACAAAATAAAGAAGGTAACAGAGGCAACCCGCAGCAAAGGGGCAATCAACAACAACAAAAGCCGCAGCAAAAAAGGGAAGGGCAGGATAATCAACGGCCAAATCAGCAGCAAAGGCCTCCGCAACAGAATCGTAATGAACAACGGCCCCAGCCAAAAAGAGAAGGACAAGGGCAGCGGCCCCCTAATCAGCGGGGTAATCAACCGCAACGGCCGCTTCAAAAACAGGTTAACCGGCCACAGCCGGGGCCTGACCAACCTGCGGACAACAAGGAAGAAAAAAATAATTAATTAATAAACAACAACGTCGGGTATTTATACCGGACGTTTTTATTTTTGTCTAATAAAGTCGCACATGTCAATTAAGGTAAGTAATCTTTCAAAAAATTACGGCGCTCAAAAGGCCGTTAACAATATTTCGTTTAGTGTGGGTAAAGGGGAGATCGTGGGGTTTTTAGGACCCAACGGAGCAGGTAAGAGTACTACTATGAAAATTATTACCGGTTACCTGGAATGTGATGGCGGCGGGGTGGAAGTATGCAATGAAAAGGTAAACACCAGTTCCTTGTCCACGAAAAAGAAAATTGGTTACCTGCCGGAGGCCAACCCGCTTTACTTTGATATGTATGTAAGAGAGTATCTTGAATTTATTGCGGGGGTACATAAAATGGATCACCCTAAAAATCGAATCGAGGAAACCATTACCACAGTTGGACTTACGCTGGAGGCGAATAAAAAAATAGGACAGTTAAGTAAAGGCTACAAACAAAGAGTAGGTCTTGCTGCCGCACTGATACATAACCCCGAAGTGTTGATACTCGATGAGCCTACCTCTGGCCTTGACCCGAACCAGATTGTTGAAATTAGGGAAGTAATTAAAAGGCTGGGAAAAGACAAGACCGTATTATTCAGTTCCCACATTTTGCAGGAAGTACAGGCCATTTGCGACAGGGTAATCATCATCAATAAGGGGAACATTGTAGCAGATGATACGCTCATTAATCTACAGAAAGTGAAAGATGACGAACACATTGTACTGATACAATTTAAAGAAACTGTAGCCGCTGAAACGCTGAGGCAGCTGAAAGAAGCAGGCAATATTGAGCAGGTTGATACAACTTCTTACAGGATACATACAGCCAATCCTGAAAGTATCAGGAAGCAATTGCTAGAATTGAGTTTGAAAAACAACCTTAACATTGTTTCTTTGCAAAGTGAAAGCAACAGCCTGGAAGCGATATTCAGAAACCTTACGTCGGCAAAATAGAAATTAATATAATAATTAACAAAACAACCAACAACATCATGAGTTACATCGCAAGTATTTACGCCCGTCAAATTTTAGACAGCCGTGGCAATCCTACAATTGAAGTAGATGTGTTAACAGAAAACGAAAAATTAGGTAGAGCGGCAGTACCGAGTGGCGCCAGTACAGGCATACACGAAGCAGTTGAACTGAGAGATAACAATAAAAAATTGTACGGTGGCAAGGGTGTATTGAAAGCAGTAAAAAACGTAAATACAACAATCGCTGAAAATTTATTGGGATGGGATATTGCAGACCAGGCTGGGATTGACGCGGCTTTAATAGCATTGGATGGTACCGAAAATAAAGGTAAGCTGGGCGCTAATGCGATCCTGGCTGTAAGTATGGCCGTAGCTAAAGCTGCTGCCCTGGAAACCAACTTACCATTGTACCGTTATATAGGTGGTACCAATGCAAAAATTCTCCCCATCCCAATGATGAACATCCTTAATGGTGGTGCACATGCGGATAACAAAATCGACTTTCAGGAATTTATGGTTATGCCTGTTGGCGCCACAACGTTCAGTGAAGGATTACAATGGGGTGTTGATATTTTCCATGCATTGAAACAAGTATTAAAAAAGAAAGGCTTCAGCACCAACGTGGGTGACGAAGGTGGTTTTGCTCCGAACATCCAAAGCAATGAAGAAGCAATTGAAACTGTTTTGACTGCTATCCAATCTGCAGGCTACAAAACCGGCAGCCAGGTGATGATTGCTATGGATGCTGCCAACAGTGAATTGTGGGATGCAAAAAAGAAAAAATATGTTTTTCATAAAAGCGACGGTAAAGAAATGACCAGCGAACAACTGGTAGCTTACTGGACTAGCTGGGTTAAACAATATCCAATTTGTTCAATCGAAGACGGCATGGCAGAAGATGACTGGAAGGGATGGAAGATGTTGACAGAATCGGTAGGCAGCAAATGCCAACTGGTAGGTGATGATCTATTTGTAACAAACGTAACCCGCCTGGAAAGAGGCATTAACGAAAAAATTGCTAACGCTTTGTTAGTGAAAGTGAACCAGATAGGAACCATTACCGAAACAATCAATGCTGTAAGTATGGCACAGCAGGCTGGTTATAATACAATTATGAGCCACCGCAGCGGTGAAACAGAAGATACTACCATTGCGGATCTTGCTGTTGCATTGAATTGTGGCCAGATTAAAACAGGTTCTGCAAGTAGAACCGACCGTATGGCTAAATACAACCAATTAATCCGCATTGAAGAAATGTTGGCTGACACTGCGGTTTATCCAAAGGGAAAGATTAAATTCGGTAAATAGTTTTGATCAATTGATTAGCTGGATAGAAATTTGATGTAGCTATTTTACATTTCTATCCAGCTATTAATAATACATAGTAAATGAAAATGCTGTCGCAAATACCTTCCTGGCTAAAAAATAAGTACCTGCTGGCAGCAGTTTTTTTTGTTGTGTGGATGTTTTTTTTCGACCCGAAAGATTGGGGCGTTGCATTTGATAAAAATGCCAAATTAAAGGAGCTGCAGAAAACCGAAAATCATCTCACCGGTGTTATAAAGGATACAAAAGAAGAACTGGAACAGTTAAAAACAAATGCCCGTACTATTGAAAAATATGCCCGGGAAAAATACCTGATGAAGAAGGACAATGAGGATTTATTTATTGTATCTTCGACTCCTGCAAATTAAATTATCAACAATCCTGTACAATAATGATTACCAATGGTCGTTTATGACTATGGATATGATATTTAATTTTTAAACAAGCTATTAATTTGCCTATGCACAGTTTTACACCAGAGGATCTCATACAGTATGTCTATAATGAGACCTCTACACAAAAATCGGCAGCTATCAGGGGTGCTCTTGAGACGGATTGGAAACTTCGTGAAAAATACGAAGAAATACTTTCTGCTCAGCAAGCTCTTGAAAAGGTAACTTTTTCACCACGTAAAAAAGCAATTGACAATATTTTGGCGTATGCCGAAAAATTGGTTGCTCATGGTACGGAGGTTTAAATTCTACTGATTTTTAATATAATTTGCGTCCCGTATTATAATACGGGACTTTTTTTATGACAAAACAGCAACGATACCAGTTTGTAATTGATTATTTCAGTGTTCACGCTCCTGACGCAGCCACTGAATTAATATACGACAACCCTTACCAGTTGCTGGTTGCGGTAATTTTATCAGCTCAGTGCACAGATAAAAGGGTCAATATAACCACGCCGGCAATTTTTAAACAATATCCAACAGCTGAAGAACTTTCACACGCTGATTTTGATTCCCTTTTTCCACTAATCAAAAGCATTTCGTATCCCAACAACAAAACCAAACATCTTATTGGAATGGCAAAAATGTTGGTAGAAAAATTTTTGGGCGAAGTTCCAATGACGGTCAATGAACTAATGCTTTTGCCAGGTGTAGGAAGAAAAACGGCCAACGTAATTACTTCGGTAATTGACGATCAGCCAAATATGGCGGTGGATACCCATGTGTTTAGGGTGAGCGCAAGGTTGGGTTTAACAACCAATGCTAAAACCCCTTTGGCGGCAGAAAAACAATTGATAAAATACTTTCCCGAAAATTATATATTTAAAGCACATCATTGGCTTATATTGCATGGGAGGTATATTTGCACCGCCAGAAGCCCTAAATGTATGGTTTGTGGTTTAAAAAATATTTGTAAATATTACAGCAATAACAAAAACAACAAAATATAAAGGCCGTTATGGCCGTTTTTATTATAATGCTAATTTTTTTATTACAAAATAATAATTAAATTTATATATCATCATCATAGTTGAATGAAAAAAATTGCAATTCTAACTGCTGCACTCTTTGTATTTGTAATGCCTCCCCAAAAGGCATCTGCGCAATATTATTTTTACGATAATAACTATTATAGCACACCAATGATGTTTGAATTTGGTGGATCTATTGGCGCAATGAATTGCCTGACGGATGTAGGAGGCAGAAAGGGGCTGGGCAAGCGGTTTGTAAAAGATTTGAATCTTGGTAATAACCAGTTGAATGGCAGTGTATATTTTGCTGCAATTTATAAAGAAGCTGTAGGTTTAAGAATTGAAGGAAGTTTTGGACACATAAAGGCGTACGACAGTATTTTAAAGCCTGTACAGGAAACCACACCACGTTACAACCGTAATTTAAGTTTTACTTCCAAAATATCTGAATTTTCTATTATCGGCGAAATGTACCCCATGTTCCTTTTTATTAACTGGGCAAGCCGGGATGATGAACCTCCTTCATTTTCACCCTACCTGCTGGCCGGTATTGGTTATTTTTCCTTCAATCCGCAAACGGTGCTGAATGGAAGAACTGTGGACCTGCAGCCCCTGAGTACAGAAGGCCAGGGTTTTGCAGAATACCCAACGAGAAAACCTTATAAATTACAACAGATAAGTTTCCCGGTAGGTATCGGTATGAAATACGAATTGTCTCGCATATTTAATCTTCGTGCTGAGTTTATGTACCGGTTTTTAACTACGGATTACCTGGATGATTTAAGTACGCGATATATCAATCCTTCACTCTTTGCAAATTATTTTAGCGGAAGTCAATTGGCAGATGCCATTGCACTAAATGACAGGCGGAGTAAAACAGATGCAAAATACCCAATCAATCCCAATGGCGGACAAATCAGGGGCAATCCGAAAAACAATGATGCCTTTTTTAGCTTTAATCTTAAGATAGGAATATTGTTGGGTTGGGAAAAAAGATAAGCAGACAATACGGTTACTTTACCTATAAATTCTTTCAATCGCATCTTTATATTTCTCCATTATTACCTTGCGTTTCAATTTTAAGGTTGGCGTAAGTTCGCCGCTGTCGATCGTCCACTCATTCGGTAGTAATTCAAAACGCTTTACCTGCTCCACGTGATTAAAAAATTCATTGAAACTATCAATCAGTTTACGGTACAAATCCAAAACGGCAGGGTGATGGACCGCCTCCTCATTGCTGGTAAATGCGATCTGCTGCTGGCGCATCCATTCTTTAAGATTGGGTATTGAAGGAACAATCAGTGCCCCAACAAATTTTTGTTCGGCGCCCACCACCATCATCTGTTCAACAAAAGGAGACTCCTTCATTTTATTTTCAATCGGCTGAGGGGCCACATATTTCCCCCCGCTTGTTTTAAATAACTCCTTTTTACGATCGGTTATTTTTAAAAATTTATCCTCTTCAAAAATACCAATGTCGCCCGTATGTAACCATCCGTCGATAATGGTCTCTGCAGTTAAATCAGGGCGCTTATAGTAGCCGATCATTACACTAGGACCCTTTACACATATTTCTCCATCGGGTTCCAGTTTTACTTGCTGACCTTCTATTACCGGCCCCACCGTGCCAAACTTTGTACCATCCTTTCGCTGGCAATTTACGCTGATCACCGGGCTGTTTTCAGTTGGGCCATAGCCTTCATAAATGGGAATTTTTGCAGCAGTAAAAATTCTGATTAACCTTACCTGGCAGGCGGCTCCTCCTGTTACAATAAAATCTACATTATTGCCGAGCCCTTCCCTCCACTTACTAAAGATTAACTTATTGGCAAGCGCAAGCTTCATATTGTACCAGCTACCCATATTCCTACGGTTGTCGTACTCGTTGCCCAGCGTTACTGCCCAATCAAATAGTTTCCTTTTTATACCGGTGAGTTCAGTTCCTTTGGCCATTATCTTTTCATACACTTTTTCGAGCAACCTGGGAACCGTACAAAATAAGTTAGGCTTTACCTCCTTAAGGTTTTCGGCAATGGTATCAAGACTTTCAGCGTAGTAAATCGAAATGCCGCTATCGATGTATATGTAAGAAACCATTCTTTCGAAAATATGATTGAGCGGTAAAAAACTCAATGCTTTTGCTGTGGTATTATCTTCAAATGGAAATGTTTTTTTAGAATTTAACACATTGCTTACAATGTTACGATGGCTCAGCATAACCCCTTTGGGTGTACCTGTTGTGCCCGAGGTATAAATAATAGTGGCGCAATGCTGAGCATGAATGGATTGCTTTATTTTCTCCAATTTTAACTGATCCGGTTCATTAACCGGAACAAGAATTTTTTCCCAATATTCGGCATCAACGACTTTGTCGAAACTATAAACACCCTGCAAAGAAGCAACCCTGTCGCTTATGCTGGTTACTTTAGACAAGATATCTTCTCCACTGACAAAGGCAAATTTTACCTGAGCTTCATTAAAAATAAACTCTAACTCATTAACATTCGTTGTGGGATAAACCGGACAAAGGGCAACACCAATTTGCTGACAGGCAAGATCCAGTATTAGCCACTCAGGCCTGTTTTTACTTATCAGTGCAATTTTATCCTGGTTTTCGATGGTCATATCATTGCCACCTACACCAAGATTAACCAGGCCAAGACTTAACCTGTCTACCAGGCTTTTTACTTCTGCCGTGCTATATAATTTCCAGCTGCCGTTTTCTTTACCGGCAAGCATATCCGATTTGGGAAATGTATCCAGCTGATACTGCAAAAAATCAAATATTCTTGAGTGTTCGTTCATCGTGAGCAATCGTTAACTGTAAGCTGCAGTAATCATCATTCTTAACTTTTAATAGTTATACCATTAACTTATGTTACTTAAAATTATTGTGGTACAAAAAATTAATTGAAAACTAAGATAACTAAAATTACTTAACCGTTTCTATGAGGGAAAAACAAATTCAATACCTATAGTACTGGATGGCAGAGATTTTAAAAACGCGGCCTTTTTGAAAGCGGTTGAGATCACTGTATTCAGTGGCATGGGCCAGTGTCCAATTTTGAAAAACTGCCAGGTTTTGTGCCGCTCCAAACAGCCATTGATTGTAGGCATCAAACAATCCGTCCTGCAATAATTGCTTTTGCAAATCAAACAAACGGAAAGGAAATTTTACTTCGTAATTTTTTTCCCAATCCAATATGAAACGGGTTCTTATCATCGTCAGCGATTCTGGATTTATCCCTGAACCAGCCACACCAGATTGTTTATTCATTGTTTCGATAAAAGCATTGGCAAAAGCAGATCTGCTTTTATCTGAATTATCTTTTGATATATCCGTATCGGTAAAAAGCTTTTTATAACTTTCAGTAATAATTGATTTTATTTCGGGGGCATTGCTGCTCAGCGGCTCCATATTTACAAATATTTCACCATACAGAATACTCCATATTTTTTCGGTGCCCGAAGCATAATAATATTTACAGGCATTGTAATAATTTTTAGAATAATCCGGATCCAGTTCAATTCCTTTTTCCCAAAGCTTAATCGCCGTATAATCCTTCTGGTTGTATAACAGGTCCGCCAGGTCATTGTACAGGGGGCCACTCACAGGAAATCTTTTCAGGCCTTTGCGGTATAATTTTTCACACTCCTTTGGCATATCCATTTGCTGGTAAATGATACCCGCTATTTGATAGCTCTGGTCATCTGCGTCTTCCCTGTCCAGTGTCGTTTTAATCAGTTCAAGTGCCTTATTGTTATCCTTCTGAAGGTAGTACCCCATGGAGAGGTCTTTAATAATCTCGATGTTTTTGGGCTCCATTTGTATTGCCCTGTTCAGCACCAAAACGGCATTGGCATAATCGCCCTGTTGCATAAATGATTTTGCAGTAGACTGCAACTCGGAGGCTGTTTGAGCAAAGCCCAACTGCCAGCAACAAGTCGCTAAAACTAAAATTGTGTTTATCCGCTTCATGCACTAAAAATACTATGAAAAAACCAAAGCCTGCCGCCGTAACTGGTTATCGAAAACTTAATCTTTTACTAAACATCCTTAACAAGGCGTTTAGCTGATATCGTAAATGAGGTTGGTCAATAAGCCATCCCTTAACTTAGGTTCAAACCAGGTACTTTTAGGAGGCATCACGTTCCCACTGTCAGCAATATCAAACAGTTGCTGAATAGTTACCGGGTGAAGGCTGATGGCGATTGCCATTTCACCGCTGTCCACTCTTTTTTCAAGTTCTCCAAGGCCACGAATGCCTCCTACAAAATCAATGCGTGTATCGGTCCGCTGGTCTTTAATGTTCAAAATCGGGTCAAGAAAATTATCCTGTAAAATAGTCACATCCAGAATGCCAATAGGGTCTGTGGTATAGGTGTTTTCTTTAGCTGTTAACTGGTACCATTGTTTGCCCGCATACAAACCAAACTGGTGTAATGTTGCAGGGGAAAAGGCCACCGCAACTTTTTCAATAGCAAATTTTTCTGATGCTCTTTCTAAAAGGGCTTCTACCGTTAAACCGTTTAAATCTTTTACCACCCGGTTGTAATCCATAATCATCAGCTGGCTTGCCGGAAATAAAGTAGTCAGAAAAATGCCGGCACCGGCGGGCGCATGCTCACCCAATGCAGCTCTCACTTTAGCTGCAGAAGCAGCCCGGTGATGACCATCTGCAATGTATGTGCAAGGTACCTGCGACTTGAAAATATCGCTTATCTTTTGAATGGTTTCATTGTCATTGATGATCCATATGGTATGCTGTATGCCGTCATCAGCTTTTAAATCATACACCGGATTTTTGCCTGTTTGCCAATCATTGATGATGGTATCAATTTCTGCTACGTTTTTATATGCTAAAAAAACATTGCCGGTTTGTGCGCCTGTTGTTTTTATATGATTGATCCTGTCCTGTTCTTTTTCAGGCCTCGTGAATTCATGCTTTTTTATCAGGTCTTTTTCATAATCATCTACACTGCTGCCGCAAACCAAACCTGTCTGGCTTTTTCCATTCATAACCAGGCGGTAAATGTAATAGCAGGGTTTACTTTCCCTGAATAGCACATTGCGGCTCATAAAAGCATCCAGGTTATTTTTTGCTTTGTCATACACCTGCTGCGAATGGCTGTCTGTATCGTCTGGCAAATCAATTTCGCTCTTGGTAATATGCAAAAAACTAAAGGGATTGCCTTGCGCTTCTATCTTTGCTTCCTTGCTGCTAAGCACATCATAAGGACGGCTCGCTACTTGTTTTGCATGTTCAGCCTGGGGTCTTAATGCTTTAAAGGGCTTGATAGTGATCATGTGTTCAATGTTATCTATAGTAAAAATAATAAGCAATAAATATTATGCGTGCTGCGTAGCAAATTCTTTCATGGCCTGCACCAGCACCTCCACACTACTGATGGGTAAAGCATTGTATAAAGAAGCCCTGAAACCGCCTACCAGCCGATGACCTTTGATGCCAACAATATTTTTCTGTTTGGTGAAGGCTAAAAAAGCTTCTTCCAAAGCAGGATTGTTCATTACAAAACAAACATTCATTTTGCTTCTGTCTTCTTTTGCAACTGTTCCGGTAAACAAAGGATTGGTATCTATTTCCTGGTATAATAAAGCCGCTTTGGCATCATTCAATTTTTCTACTGCTGCTACACCGCCCAATGCCTTTAGCCAGCGAAGGGTAAGCATACAAACATACACCGCAAATACCGGTGGTGTGTTCAACATGCTTCCTTCTTTAATGTGATTGCGGTAATCCATTATGGTGGGGATAGCACGTTTGATTTTACCCAAAATGGCTGGATTAACCACCAGCAAATTGACCCCCGCCGGACCCATATTTTTCTGAGCACCTGCATAAATTAAATCGAAGGCGTTAAAATCAATTACCCGGCTAAAAATATCGCTGCTCATATCCCCAACCAACGGTGTACTTGTTTTTGGAATTTTTTGCCATTGGCTTCCGTAAATGGTATTATTGGTAGTGATATGAAAATATTTTGCATCGTTTGGTACCGCAAAATCTTTGGGTATGATGGTGTAATTGCTTTCTTTACCTGTACAAACAACTTCTACTTTACCAAACAGTTTTGCTTCCTTGATTGCCTTTATGCCCCACACGCCAGTGTCTGCGTAAGCTGCTGTTTCTTTATCATCCAATAAATTCATGGGCACCTGCATAAATTGGGTAGAGGCACCGCCATGTAAAAACAATACTTCCCGGTCATCATTTAAGTGCATCAGTTCTTTTACCAATGCCCGCGCCTCATCCATTACTGCCTGGAAGGTAGACGTGCGATGGCCAATCTCTAAAATTGACAATCCTGTATTTTGATAGTTCAACACGGCTTCTGATGCCTGTTGAAAAACTTCTTTGGGTAAGATGGAAGGGCCTGCGTTAAAATTGTGTACCATGCTATTGCTTTCTTTAAATAGTTTGCAAAAATAACGAATGAGGGAAGAAGAAAAATTTATTTATTAAACTGTTGATGACGGATGTTAATAGTCGGATGATGGAGCTTTAATGTCTGATGCCTGATTTTTTGATGTCTGATTTCCTTAAATCGCTGGTGCATTATTTCACTACGCCTATTTTATTTTGTAGAGCTACCTGAATCTTTTTTCAAATTGCATCAGCAATCCTGAGTAAAAAACCTTGAATAAATTTTAATTACCGAACCGGAAAAAATCAGACATCAAAAAATCAGACATCTTTTACTCTTCCTGCTTGCCAATCATTTTACTGCCCGACCGCCATTGATTATTTAAGTCATCAAATGCCTTTAAATCGGCTTCAGAAAATTGTTGTTTTGATAACGCCGTCAGATCTGGCTGGCCGGCATTTACCCAGGCCGTATACCAGAAAGATGCCACAGCAAAAATTGATTGCCGCATTCTTCTCTCAATCATGCCATCCAACTTTTTATTGTACGCAATGGTGAAGGCAGAAGAATACTGGCGCACCAGTACACCGTTGCGGTTTTCAAAAGCATATTTCTGATCGCGGCCAAATTGCTGAGTCAACTCTTTTTCAAACTGTAAAACAGAGTCCGCCGCTTTAGCACTTTCCAATACCCTTGCCCAGGCAAACTCTAACGGATTGCTGATATAAGCAGCCTTGCCAATAAAAAAATCAAACTCTTTTTCTGCCAGCAATTCAGGCACACGGCTTTCCCAAAAACCATGAATACCTCTTTGATTGGTGAACTGCCCATTGTGGTTGCTATTGGCGTGTAAGGGTACATGTGAGTCGGCAATATAATGACCGATTTCTGCGCTGTTTTTCATGATGCGGCTAAAGTTCTTTTCTTTGAAAGCTGCTGTTAGCCTGGCCAGCATGGTTTGTATATGCCAGGGAACAATCCCATATTCACTGAGCGAATCTTCACCAAATTTTGCGGCGGCAGCTTTCCACTTGCGTGGTATTACAGTATAAGGATATGCCCCGTAATGATCTATATCTATAAAATGCCTGGGTCCTTCATCAGCCACTGCATATCTTCTTTTATCAGGGTCAACTGCATGTTCACTGATAAAAGAAATGTTGGGTTTATACAGCACCATCATTTGAGGTGGTAACAAAAAAACGGCGTAGTAATTTATTTTTTGATGCGCATAAAATCCCCAGCAAAAACATTGGCTGCTGATACAACACAGGCTGACAAATAAAACCGCACGTTTCATTAAATTGTTTTGACAGCCGAAAAGTATTACTATTTTTTTTATTTGGCGGGATTAAAAAATTCCTTGCCATGCGGTTCCACCACATCTGTAACGCCACCACTGACAGCAAACTTCATTGTTTGTGCGGCACTAATATTGGTAATGGGTTTTACCCGGCTTTTTGGAATAATGTACACATTACCGGCAACGGAGTAAGCCATTGGTATGTATACAGCCACATAATCCTTAAAACCAAATTCAACCATATCATCCTGCGTTATAAATCCCACACGCCAAACATCATTGTCATCTACATTGGCCAGCACGTTATTGGTAAACTTTTTCTTTTCTCCTGCAAACGCTTCAAAAAAATCTTTCAGGGTGGAATAAACGAATTTTATTCCTGGTGTTTTTTCAAGCACCCTGTCGAACACATCTACGATTTTTGTAAAAATGTAGGAAGAAGATACATAACCAATTAACAATACCATCGAAATCACCAACACAAAACCTACCCCTGGTATACGCTTGATATTGCCCTGCGCATCTTCCATCAGGCTGGGGAAAATAGCATGTATCAGGTTGGGTAAAATGCCATCAATAAAACCGAATATGGATGCAATGGCCCAAAAGGTAATGGCAATGGGCGCCACAATAAGTAAACCTTGTAAAAAATATTGAAATAATCGTTTATAAGTGAATGGTTGTTGCATAAAAAACAATTTGATAAACAAAGATACTTTATTGACCCGCCATTACTCAATATGAAGAAATTGTTATGAGTGGCAATAAAAAAGGATGGAAACTTTGGTTACACAAAAAGTTTCCGTAGTTTTGCGGTTCATTATGGCAGATATAGAAACAGGTGAACGGATACAGCAAAAAGCACACGGGCTTTTTATGCAGTTTGGCTTACGCAGTGTAAGTATGGATGATATTGCCAACAGCCTTGGCATTAGTAAAAAAACAATTTATCACTACTATGCTGATAAGGATGAACTGGTGGATGCCGTGATAGACGCGGAATTCAGGAAAAATGAAAGCATCTGCGAATATGACCGGGTGAATTCAAAAAACGCCATCGACGAAATATTTATGGCCATGGATAAGGTGGTGGAAATGTTCAGCACCATGAACCCATCACTGGTATTTGATATGCAGAAATATTTTCCGAAGGTGTTTCAAAAATTTCATTCGCACAAAAACGATTACCTGTTTAATGTAATACGCACCAATGTGATAAGAGGAATTAAAGAAGAATTGTACAGGCCCGAATTAAATGTCGACATCCTTTCGAGGTACCGGGTAGAAAGTATTATGATTCCCTTCAACCCCGAATTTTTATCAAAAATGAAATACAATATGGCGGAGATTGAAGAGGAATTTATTATTCATTTTCTTTTTGGAATAGCTTCTCCCAAAGGATATAAAATGATTGTAAAATACCAGCAGGAGCGAATTAATAAAAAGTAAAGATTTAAAGAAGTAACATGAGAAAACTAACAGGCATAATGATCACAGCGCTGCTATTGAATGGCAGTATTTTAAGAGCGCAACAGGTTAATCAATTGTCGGCAAAACAGGCTGTAGAATATGGATTGAAAAACGCAGTACAGGTTAAAAATGCCTTGCTGGATATATTGGTACAGCAGCAAACCAATAAAGACATTACATCAGCAGCTTATCCAAGTATAAAAGCAACAGGAGCATTCAATGATTACTTAAATATCCCCACCTCGTTGTTGCCTGGTGAATTTTTTGGCGCACCGGCGGGCACCTTTATACCCGTAAAGTTTGGAACAAAATATTCTGCCACCGGAGGGATATCGCTTAACCAGACAATTTTTGACGGGCAGGTATTCGTTGGCTTACAGGCCCGTAAAACGAGTATTGATTTAAGAGTAAAAGCAGCAGAAGTAACGCAGGAAAATATCAAGGCCAACATATACAAAATATACTACCAGCTGGTGGTGAGTAAAACACAGATTGATTTATTGAATGCCAATATTTCAAGACTGGACAAACTATCGCATGACACCAAAGAGATTTATAAAAACGGGTTTGCTGAAAAAGTAGATGTAGATAAATTAACGGTACAAATTGCTAACCTGGAAACGGAAAAATTAAAAGCCCTTAACAGCATTGCCAACGGTTACTCGGGTTTAAAAGTGTTGATGGGAATGCCGGTTAAAGACAGTCTGCAATTAACAGATACATTGAGCGACTCGGAGTTAAGAGAAAATATTTTAGAAAGTTCAACTTATCAATACGGCGACCGCAAGGAATACCAATTGCTTGAGTTAACCAGTAAATTAAATGCCTACAATATAAAAAGATACCAGTTAAGCCAGATACCAATATTAAGCTTCAACGCCAATTACAGCAAACAGGCACAACGTACGCAGTTTGACTTTTTTAAGCGCAGCGGCGATTGGTTCACCACCTCGTTTATTGGATTCAATCTTACCATTCCAATCTTTAACGGCTTTAGTACGAGGGCTAAAATAACAGGTGCAAGGCTGGCATTGCAGCAATCGCAAAACGAGCTGGATGCGCAAAAAATAAGTATTGACAATGACGTAACAGTTGCTAAAAACAATTTCATCACCGCTATTGCCACTATGGATTATCAAAAGAAAAATATGGCGTTGGCAGAATTGGTGTACGAACAAACCAAAAAGAAATACGAAGTAGGAACGGGTAGCGCTACGGAAATCAACACCGCCCAGGTTGACTTAAAAACTGCGCAAACAAATTATATCAGCTCCCTGTACGATGCCATCATTGCCCGGATTGATTTTTTAAAAGCAACGGGCAAGTTGAACTAAATATAAACTCATGATTAATAAAACTAACAACGTGAATAAAAGAATGAATTATACCACCATGAAACAATTTGTAGTGATACCTGCTGCGGTTTTGTTATTGTTATCCGGTTGCGGCGATAGTAAAAAAGACAGCAATGCAAATTTGAATGATAAAAAAGCAGCGCTTGAAAAATTAAAAGGCGAAAAGGATAAACTGGATACAAAGATTACCAGTCTTGAAACAGACCTTGCAAAAATTGACACGAGTTTAGCAGCACAACAAAAAGCAAAATTGGTTGCTGTGCAAACCTTGGCTACCAGCGACTTTGCTCACTACATTGAACTGCAGGGACGCATAGACGCTGAAAATGTAAGCTATGTCACACCACGTGGTGCACCCGGACAAGTAAAAGCTATCTATGTAAAGCAGGGCCAGCAGGTAAAAAAAGGGCAGCTGTTATTGAAGCTGGATAATGCGGTAGTGCAGCAAAACGTGGTAGCAGCAAGACAAGGCCTGGAAGGCATTAAAACGCAACTGAGCTATGCAAAAAATATTTACCAGCGCCAGAAAAATTTATGGGACCAGGGTATTGGCACCGAAGTGCAATTGATTACTGCAAAGAACAATGTAGCCACTTTAGAAAACCAGTTGCAGGCAAGTGAAGAAAATGTAAAGGCGGTGCAGGAACAAGCCAATACGTCTTTGGTATATAGTGATGTGAATGGCATTGCTGACCAGGTAACGGTAAAATTAGGAGAGTTGTTTGGCAGTGCTGGCTCAGGAGTTATAAAAATTGTAAATAACAGCCAGTTAAAAGTTACCGGCAATATTCCTGAAAATTATCTTGGTTCAGTTAGCAAAGGCAGCCCCATTATCATTCAGCTTCCGGATGCCAATAAAACCATTAACGCCACGGTTAGTTTTGTAGGGGCTTCTATTGATGTTATAAACAGGGGGTTTGTTGTAGAGGCAAAATTACCGGCTGATCAATCATTAAAACCAAACCAGATAGCGTTAATGAAGATTAAGGATTACGGCGCATCCAATACCATTACCATCCCGTTGAACACGTTGCAGAATGATGGAAAAGGAAAGTTTGTAATGGTAGCCAGTACAGAAAATGGTAAAATGATTGCGCATAAAAGAACTGTCAATATCGGTCAGCTGAACGGCGATTCGCTGGAAGTAAAAAGCGGGCTAAAAGCCGGCGACGTGTTGATAACCGAAGGGTTTGGAAGTTTATATGAAGGACAGTTGGTAACGTTGAAATAAAGCCCAACCCCATACCCTGAAGGATACCAAATGCATTAAACCATTCAATTTGGAGGCGTTCCACATGGGTTTGTTGTACAAGGGAGTGACACAACGATGATGACATAAAAAATTGAAGCCCGGATAACAATCTTTTACTATAACACCTGGAGATAAGACGCATAAACACAATCACCCATAAAACCGCCGCGACGGAGATAGGGGCAAACTAATTTATATGAGTGCAATAGAAAAAATTAAGGAAAAGTTTAAAGAATTTAAACCAACGTCCTGGAGTATCGGCAACAAAACTACCATTTACCTGGTAATGTTGTTTGTATCGCTGGCGGGTATTTACCAGTTTGTAACATTGCCGAAAGAACAGTTTCCGGATATTGTAATACCCACTATTTATGTGCAAACCATTTATACCGGTAACTCGCCCAAGGATATTGAAAACCTGGTTACAAGGCCTATTGAAAAGCAGATCAAAAGCATTACCGGTGCCAAGATTAATAAATTTACCAGCACTTCGCAGCAGGACTATTCGGCCATTATGGTTGAATTTGACACGAAAGTAAATTCAGATGTCGCCCTGCAAAAAGTGAAAGATGCCATTGATAAAGCAAAGCAGGATCTGCCAACTGACCTCACCCAGGAACCAACCGCACTGGCGGTAAATTTAAGCGACATGCCCATCATGTATGTCAACATCAGCGGTGATTATGACATGGCGCATTTGAAAAAATTTGCAGATGATCTGAAAGATAAATTAGAAGACCTTCCGCAAATTAACCGGATAGATATTGTGGGCGCACCCGAGCGGGAATTCCAGATAAATGTGGACAATTACCGGATGCAAACCGCAGGGGTAACATTCGATGATATTGCCAACGCGGTTCAGCGGGAAAATATGGATATTTCAGGAGGCTTGCTGGACGTTGGTTCCATGAAACGGAACCTTCAGTTAAAAGGCCAGTTTCATACTTCGTACGATATTGAAAAAGTGCTGGTACGCAATACGGGCGGCGCTCCTATATACTTAAAAGACATTGCCACTATAAAAGATACCACCAAAGACGCAGAAAGTTTCGCCCGGTTGGATGGCAAAAATGTGGTTACGCTCAACATCATTAAACGCAGTGGCGAAAACCTGATAGAAACCAGTGACGGTGTAAAGAAAACGGTGGCAGAAGCCAAGGGCGTTTTATACCCCAATAATCTTAAAACAGTAATTACCGGTGACCAAAGTGTAAAAACAAGAAGTTCATTTAATGACCTGGTAACATCCATCATCATTGGGTTTATTTTGGTATTGATTGTGCTGATGTTTTTCATGGGCGTAACCAATGCTTTCTTCGTAGCCCTTTCCGTGCCACTCAGTATGTTCCTGGCTTTTGTATTTTTACCGGGTGCCGATTTAATTGTAGGTACAAATGTTACCCTCAACTTTATCGTGTTGTTTGCCCTTTTGTTTGGATTGGGTATCATCGTTGATGATGCCATCGTGGTAATAGAAAATACCCACCGCATATTTGTGCAGGGTAGCGGAAAAATGCCCATCAACACGGCTGCAAAAATGGCCGCAGGTGAAATTTTTGTACCAGTACTCGCCGGTACGCTTACAACGTTGGCCCCTTTCTTCCCCCTGTTATTCTGGCCGGGTATTATTGGCCGCTTCATGGTGTATTTGCCTACTATGCTCATATTTACTTTGGCGGCCTCATTGGTAGTAGCCTTCATCATGAATCCTGTTTTTGCAGTTGATTTTATGAACCATCCCGAAGGCGAAACAAAAGAATCAAAATCGGCCATTTTTAAAAAACCGGTTTTCTGGATTGCCATTGTTGCTGGCATATTACTGGATCTGATGCACGCATCCTTCCTCGGGAACCTGCTTATTTTCTTTATGCTGCTGGTGGTTTTAAATAAATATTTTATAACCGACGCCATTCACAATTTTCAAAATCGTGCACTTCCATGGATCATGGGACATTATGAAAATCTATTGCGCTGGGCATTAAAAGGCTGGAGACCGGTACATCTTTTACTGGGCACTATCGGGCTGTTAATCGTTTCTGTACTGATCTTCGCCGCATCAATAAAAAGCGGTCGGGTAGGCATTGCTTTTTTCCCGAAGGCGGATCCCAACCAACTTTTTGTTTACCTTAAATTACCTGTTGGAACCAGCGTAGAATATACCGACTCAATAACCATGGTATTGGAAAAAAGAGTGAATAAAGTATTGGGTATTGACGAAGCCACCGGCAAAAAAAATCCTGTTGTAGAAAGTGTTATCAGTAATGTAGCCATTGGCGCAAGCGATCCTACAAGCGGAGACAGAAGTACGCGAAGTGAATTAGGTAGAATTCAGGTATCGTTTGTAGAATTTGAAAAAAGACATGGCAAATCTACCAGACCTTACCTCGATGAAGTACGTGCAGAAATGAAAGGCATTCCGGGTGCTGAAATAAGTGTTGACCAGGAAAGCAGCGGCCCGCCAACTGATCCGCCGATTAATATTGAAGTATCCGGTGAAGATTTTGATGGCATTGTAAAAACTGCTGTTGGCCTTAAAAATTATTTAGACTCCATCCAGGTACCAGGTGTTGAAGAACTCAAGATGGATGTTGATTTAAACAATCCTGAAATTACCCTCACAGTTGACAGGGAACGTGCGCTGATTCAGGGCGTATCTTCTGCACAAATAGGCCAGGCAATCAGAACAGGTTTATTTGGTCGCGAAGTGTCAAAAATTAAAGAAGGAAAAGATGAATTTAAAATCCAGTTGCGCAATAATGAAATGCAAAGAAAAGATTTAAGCAACTTGTTAAATATGCGGGTATCATTCCGTGATATGGCAGTTGGTGGCGCAGTGAAAAACATTCCGATCAGTGCCCTCGTTAAAATAGAGCCTACCAGTACTTTTGGAAGTGTAAAACGTAAAAATCAAAAACGGGTCATCACACTCCGTTCAAATGTATTAACTACCAAAGGATATAATGCTACCGGGGTTAACCAGGTAATTTTAAATTACATAAATGATTTTAAATTGAAAGCAGATGGTGTAACCATTAAGCAAACAGGGGAAGGAGAACAGCAGGCTGAAACGGTGGCGTTTCTTGGCAAGGCGCTGGCCATTGCATTAATGTTAATTCTGCTGGTGCTGGTAATACAATTCAACAGCATTAGCAAACCCGTTATCATTTTAACCGAAATTATTTTTAGTGTAATAGGCGTGTTACTTGGTTTTTCTATCACAGGTATGGAAGTGTCTGGTTTAATGACGGGCCTCGGTATTGTCGGCCTGGCGGGTATCGTGGTTAAAAACGGTATCCTGGTAATTGAGTTTGCCGACGAACTGAGGGCCCGTGGTATAAAAACCAGGGAAGCTGTAATACAGGCTGGTAAAACACGTATCATCCCGGTATTGCTTACAGCACTTGCAGCCATCCTTGCCTTTATCCCTATTGCAGTGGGTTTCAACATCAATTTTATCACCTTGTTTTCCGAACTGAATCCGCATATTTATTTCGGTGGTGATAACGTAGCTTTTTGGAAACCGCTGAGTTGGACAATCATTTTTGGTTTGGCATTTGCCTTCTTTATGACCCTTATTATTGTACCAGCCATGTACCTGATTGCGGAAAGATTAAAACGCCCGATGCGCAATATGTTTGGTGGTAAATGGATCAGTTTTATGGGCATACCTCCATTGATATTTTTGTTTATGCCGCTGATGATTATTGCATACTTCCGTCATAGCAGGGATGTACGGCGCAGGCAAAGAAGGTTGCAAAATGATACCGCCGCCAGCAAAACCTGGAACGGAAGCTGGTTATAAAAAACAATTTTTTACAAAAATGTTGCCCTTATCAGGCGGCATTTTTGTATCATTGATGTGGGGCTGTGAACATATTTTCACCCTGTGCTTTTGATCCGGCTATCCGTTGCAAGCCCTCCGTAACCGCTGGCGGGGTTTGCAACCGCCGCCAGGGTTACTCCGGTCTTTCCACTCCTATCCGGCAGCCATTGGGCAATTGATTATAGCTGGGCTTTTATATTGCGAACTGATTTTATTCTTACGTTTTAAATCGGATAAATTGCCACGGGCAAATGCTTCGCAGATAGAAATGAATGAAAATAAATTTCATTGTAATTTTGCACGCAATAGTGCATCTTTCAAAAAATCAAAAAATACCACATGCATATTGCAGCCATCTCAGGAAGTTTAAAGCTGGATTCATCCAACACAAATATCCTGAAAGCCATTGCCACATTAGCTCCGGAGAACGTAGATATTACCATTGTAACAGGACTTGAAAAATTGCCGCATTTCAATCCTCAAATAGAAGCAGGTAACGAATTTGTAAATATCTTTCGCAACCAAATCAGCAAGGCAGATGGCGTTATTTTTTCAACACCGGAATATGCGTTTGGCGTACCCGGCTCGCTAAAGAATGCGTTGGATTGGCTGGTATCATCTGGCGAACTAAATGAAAAACCCATTGCAGCCATCAGTGCTTCTCCATTGTATACTGGTGGTGATAAAGCGCTTGCTTCTTTACTTTTAACCCTTACGGCATTGGGCACAAATTTTAATGCGCAATCTTCCATAAGCATTGGTAACATTAAAAATAAAATGAGTCCCAATGGTACTATAACAGATGCCGCAACCATACAATCGCTGCAATCCATTTTGAATAATTTATTGGAAAGGATAAACCGGCCTTAGCTTACAACAGGCTTATTATATTTATTGCGGTATTCAATTGGGGTAAGCCCGGTAATTTTTTTAAACACAGTTCTGAATGCTTTGGTATCAGTGTAACCCACATCAAACATTACCTGGTTAATGTTCTTCAGGCTGCTTTCAAATTTTCTTTTGGCTGCTTCAATCTTTACCCGCTGAATGTATTCTACTACCGTATTATTCGTTGCTTTTTTAAAGCGGCGTTCAAAGCTTCTTCTTCCAACGGCCACCATGTTCGCCAGTCCATCTACTGTAATTTTTTCCTGGTAATTATTTTCTATAAATTCCTGTGTGGTTATAATTTCCGGATCTGCATGTTCCTTTTGTCCCTGGAACATCATAAATGACGATTGGCTGTCACGGTCAATATCCACCGCAAAATATTTAGAAGCTAATATGGCCGTATCCCGATCGGTATATTTTTCAACCAGGTACAATAAAAGATTCCAGTAAGAATTGGCGCCGCCGCTTGAATAAATGCCCTGCTCTTCTGTGATAATGCTGCCATCTACCAACTCCACTTCAGGAAACATGGTTCTAAAATCGTTGGCCATATTCCAATGGGTAGAACATTTTTTTCCATTCAGCAAACCCGTAGCCGCCAGCAAAAATGCGCCCACACAAAGTGAAGCCACTTCGGCCCCGCTGTTATGCTGTTCAACAATCCATGGAATCAACCCCCTGTTCAATTCAATGGCTCTTTGCATGTTACCACTTACTGCTGGTATAAAAATAAGATCCGTCTTTTTTACATCTTTTACCAGCGCATCTGTATGCACCGAAAACAGGCAATTGTCTAATTTAATTTCCTTTGAAAGACCCACCAGTTGTACATTAAACAATGGTTCTTTACCGGCCACCTGCAAAAACTGGTTTACCGCTTTAAACATGTAATGAGGGTCAGCTACCGCTTCAATAACAGCGGTTTCCGGCACCAGGATGGATACATTTTTCATGTAACAAATATAGGCAGGTTCTTTGTCGCAATCAACCCTTTCAAATGTCGCCTTTGCACTTGAAATTTAAAGAACCGAATCGCATCTTTGTACTGTACAATTTAAATACTTATCCATCTGTTAACTTTATAATGAAGTTGACAACTAAAAATTAAGCAGCATGCAACAGGCCGATACAAAAGCGACAGAAAAAATCTTCATCACAGTAGCAGTTTCGATTGATGCGCCAGTTGAAAAAATATGGAATTATTTTACAGCTCCTGAGCACATCATACAATGGTGCCAGGCCTCCGATGACTGGCATGCGCCAAGGGCCACGAATGACATCCGCACAGGTGGAAAATTTACAACCCGTATGGAAGCAAAAGATGGATCGATGGGTTTTGATTTTGGAGGAATTTATACAAATGTTAGGCAATACGAAACCATTGAATATGCTATGGACGATGAAAGAAATGTAAAAGTTGATTTTGTAAAAGATGGCGACGCATACCAAGTGATTGAAAGCTTTGAAGCAGAAACGATCAACTCGCCGGAACTGCAGAAAAGTGGCTGGCAGGCCATACTTGATAATTTTAAAAAGTACGTAGAAAACAATTAATACAACCGGTTTTTCTCTTTACAATTAAAAAAGATAGCATGAAAATCGCAGCAACAAACATTGACAATTATATTTTAAACCAGCCGGCAAGCGCACAGGCTAGCCTCGAAAAGCTACGGCAAACTATTAAAGCCGCCGCACCGGAGGCTGAAGAAGTGATCAGTTATGGCATGCCTTCTTTTAAATACCATGGTATGCTGGTTGGCTTTGCTGCCGCCAAAGAGCATTATGGATTTTATCCCTGGAATTCAACCACCATAGACGAATTTAAAGAAGACCTGAAGCCTTTCGGCACCTCAAAGGGCGCTATCCGTTTTCCGGCAGAAAAGCCACTTCCCATTGCACTGATAAAGAAAATAGTAAAAGCGAGAATGAAAGAAAACCTGGAGAAAGAAAAAATGAAAGTCATTAAAAAAGCGAAATGAAAATTGGTTACCTCATTTTGAATGGTATCACTTTTTTGGTTTTTGTAAGCTTCTGAAAAATAAAATCGCTGTGTTGATGGCGTCTGATAAAGCAAGCGCAGTTACAGCAGCAGTCATCAATGTAACCTGCGGTGAAATTGCAGATTAGTTAAACGCATTGATATGATAGAAGTTTTTAGCACAAATATTAGTTGCCCTGAAAAGGCAAGCAGGCTGATTGAAGAAATCCATCAAACCTTTGCCGGTTACCAGGCAAATTTCGACCTTTCCGGTTGCGATAAAATATTAAGGGTTATTTACGGTACGGCGCAATTTGAAGCTTTCCATTTCAAAAATTGGCTCATAACCAAAGGTTGTATGGCTGAAATTTTACCCGGTTTATAGACGCATCCGGATAATTTTTACCGTTAAATAAAACACTATGACAAACATCAATGCCTACTTAACATTTGGTGGCAATTGCCGTGAAGCGATGAGTTTTTATAAAGATGTTTTAGGTGGTGAATTACAATTGCAAACAATCGGGGAATCGCCCATGGCAGATAAAATGCCACCCGATATGAAGGACTATATTTTACATGCACAGCTCACCAACGGTGGATTATTGCTGATGGGTTCTGACATGGTAAGCGAACAAGGATTACAAAAAGGCAATGCAGTTTCTCTGATGTTAGCGTGCGAAAGTGAAGCTGCGATAAAAGACTGTTATAAAAAACTTTCAGCCGAAGGCCTGGCTTCGCATCCATTGGAAGATACGTTCTGGGGAGCACTGTTCGGTGATCTTACAGATAAGTATGGCAACCACTGGCTACTGAATTTCAATAAAAATCAAAAGCATTAATTTTCAATCTAAAATAACATACAATGAAATCTGCAAAAATTATTTTTTGGGTAACTACCACCATGATCTTTTTATTTGAAGGTGTAGTGCCAGCATTTTTCTCCGGCTCCAAGGAATCGGTAGAAGGTATCCGGCATTTGGGCTATCCACTGTACTTTATAAAAGTGCTTACTGTTTTTAAAGTGTTAGGAGCGTTGGCTTTAATCATTCCGCAGGTACCCGCCCGAATTAAGGAGTGGGCATATGCAGGTTTTGCAATTGACTTTGTATGCGCCAGTGCCAGTTATACCGCGGTAGACGGCTTTGGAGCCTTTGCCATATTTCCGCTGATTGTATTGGCAGTTCTGATCGTTTCTTATATTTATTACCACAAAATAACTGACAGCAAAATAAAATCTCTCAGCTTATAAATTTTAAACTTATGTCATTCCACACTTACATAGATAATATAAAAGTTAAGGTTTGTAAATAGCTTACAGATTTTATCCAGCCTGTTGAAAAAAGAGTTCTGCTGACACAAGAAGTAAAAACAGCCGAAACTGTAAAATACCTAAAAGATGATTTTATTTAGGCCATGTCATGCCATGGCTTTATTTGCCAATTAACCGAAGCAATCAATAATAAACCACCAATCCTTCTCACACATTATGAAATTTAAAACAACCATTTTACAGGCAGGTAAAACAGCTACAGGCATCGTTGTTCCCGAAGCAATTGTTGAACAGTTGGGCGCTGGAAAAAAACCACCGGTACATGTCACCATTAATGGCTACACCTACCGAAACACCATTGCCGTAATGGGCGGACAGTTCATGGTTAGTGTAAGTGCTGAACACCGAAAAGGCGCCAACGTTGCAGGAGGAGATACGGTATCCGTAACCATCGAACTGGATACCGAAGTTCGCACGGTGGAAGTGCCGCCAGCTTTTCAACTGGCATTGAATAAAAATCCAATGGCAAAAAAGAATTTTGATGCGCTTTCGTACAGCAAAAAACAAGCGCTGGTTATTCCTGTAAAAGAGGCTAAAACAGAAGAAACAATGTTGCGCCGAATTGAAAAAGCAATCCAACTATTGAAATGATTAAAAATGGAAATTTTCAATTTTGAACAGGATATAAGGGTAATCTGCCTTGCCTGGAAATGTACACCAACAACAAAGATGTACTTTGCCTCGTGCCTTTGACTACTTCAACCGTAGCCAGATAAAAATTACAACAGGTAAAATAAGCTGATGACAAACATGCAAAATTTGTTCAGCATTGTATCTTTATAAAAAAATTATATGATTTCAAATCACGAAATTGATTACAAAATTTTTGGGGAAGAACTTCAGTTTGTAGAAATTGAACTGGACCCCAATGAAACCGCCGTCGCAGAAAGTGGCGCTTTTATGATGATGGAAAATGGCATTGAAATGCAAACCATTTTTGGCGATGGCAGCCAGCAGCAGGACAATAGTTTATTGGGCAAATTATTCAGTGCTGGTAAGCGTTTGCTGGTAGGTGAAAGTTTATTTATGACGGCTTTTACAAATGTTGGCCAGGGAAAAAAGAAAGTAAGTTTTGCAGCACCCTATACCGGCAAAATCGTGGTGTTCGATCTTAAAGAACTAGGGGGAAAAATCATAGCACAGAAAGATGCGTTTCTATGTGCAGCTAAAGGCGTAAGCATCGGTATTGAGTTTCAAAAAAGGCTTGGCACAGGTATATTTGGTGGCGAAGGTTTTATCATGGAAAAGCTGGAAGGCGATGGACTGGCGTTTGCGCACGCCGGCGGTTATGTAATAGAAAAAACACTGGCACCTGGTGAAATATTAAAAGTGGATACAGGTTGCGTAGTGGCTTATACGCCAGGTGTAGACTTCGATATTGAATTTATCCGCGGTATAAAAAACTGGATGTTTGGTGGTGAAGGCTTATATTTTGCCCTCATGACAGGTCCTGGAAAAGTTTGGTTACAATCTTTACCCATTAGCAGGCTGGCCGGCAGAATTATACGCTACGCTCCACAAATGGGTGGCAGAAAAGAAGAAGGCAGCATTTTGGGCGGTCTGGGTAATTTACTTGACGGAAGAGAATAAGTATCAACATATAAGTTTATTAAAGCCACCCAAAAAGGTGGCTTTTTATTTTTATTTCCCATTTACTTTATCGTATATTCGCGATATATAATAAAGCAGACGATTTAATCGTCTTTTTTAATAAAAATATTCATCGTTAAAATACGATAATGGCAATACATAAAAAAGAAGAATTTACACAAAAAGAGCAGGACCTCGCAAATTTTGCCAAGGCATTGGCACACCCTGCACGCATTGCTATTTTAAAAGTGCTGGCGCAACGAAACGAATGTATTTGTGGTGAGATAGTTGAAATATTGCCATTGGCGCAATCCACTGTTTCGCAGCATTTGAAAGAATTAAAAAATGCAGGCCTCATCAAGGGAAGTGTTGATGGACCACGCAGTTGTTATTGCATCAACTGGAAGGCGTTTGAAAAATTTAACCAGGAATTCAGCTGGCTGTTTACCAATCTGAAAATTAAAAACGAAAAATCATGTTGTTAACTTTTAAAAATAAATGATATGCAAACAGAGAATGAATTAAAAGAAATGGTAAGGCAGAAATATAGCGAGATCGCCTTACAGGACAAAGCCACCAACCAGGCCAGCTGCTGCGGAGCGGGTGGTTGCAGTACAGAAGTGTACAATATTATGAGTGATGATTATACAACACTGGAAGGCTACAACCCGGATGCAGATTTAGGTTTAGGCTGTGGTTTGCCAACGGAATTTGCCAAAATAAAAGAAGGCGATACTGTAATTGACCTGGGTAGCGGTGCAGGCAATGATTGTTTTATTGCAAGAAAACTAACCGGGGAAAAAGGGAAAGTAATTGGTATAGATTTTACAACCGCCATGATTGATAAAGCAAGGGCAAACGCTGAAAAAATTGGCTTTTACAATGTAGAGTTCCGCCAGGGTGATATTGAAAAAATGCCGGTTACGTCGGGCATTGCTGATGTGGTAGTGAGTAATTGCGTATTGAACCTGGTACCCAATAAAGCGGCTGTTATTAATGAAATTTTCCGGGTATTAAAACCAGGCGGTCACTTTTCTATTTCTGATATTGTACTGGAAGGCGAGTTGCCGGCTAAATGGAAAGAAGTCGCTGAATTATATTCAGGCTGTGTTTCAGGAGCCATACAAAAGCAGGTTTACCTTGACTTAATTGAGGCCACGGGCTTTAAGAATATTACATTGCAAAAAGACAAGCCCATCATTATTCCGGATGATATTTTGAGCAACCATTTAAGTGCCGAAGAAATTAAAGAATACAAAACCGGCCATACAAAATTAACAAGCGTTACGGCATACGCTGAAAAACCGGTTACAGAAAAAGCAGCCTGCTGCGAACCGGGGTGTTGCAATTAACTTTATTATCATCAAAATATGTCGTCAAATAATTGTGCCCCGGCAAGTGAGAGGAAGCAACTGGTTTTTTTGGACAGGTATCTTACACTCTGGATATTTATAGCCATGGCTGCAGGCGTAGCCATAGGCTATTTCTTTCCGTCTTCATCTGGGTTTATCAATTCTTTTTCTACCGGCACTACCAATATTCCATTGGCCTCGGGTTAATATTAATGATGTACCCGCCTTTTACCAAAGTAAGATTTGATCAGTTAAATGAAGTTTTTAAAAACATAAGGGTGTTAGGCGCTTCCTTATTTTTAAATTGGGTGGTAGGCCCTTTACTAATGTTTTTCCTGGCCATTATTTTTTGCATGGTTATCCCGAATACATGATTGGATTAATTCTGATCGGGCTGGCACGTTGCATTGCCATGGTAATTGTATGGAACGAACTGGCAGAAGGTAGCAGGGAATATGCTGCCGGATTGGTGGCATTGAACAGTATTTTCCAGGTGTTGTTGTACAGCGTTTATGCCTATATTTTTATAACCATTCTACCACCCTTATTTGGTATTTCGGGTTCTGTTGTCGACATCAGTATCGGCCTAATTGCAAAGAGTGTTAGCATATATCTGGGTATCCCTTTCGCCGCCGGCTTTTTAACGCATTATTTTTTATTAAAAGCAAAAGGAGCCGACTGGTATCAAAATAAATTTATTCCTTTTGTTTCACCCATCACACTTATTGCATTGCTGTTTACCATTGTTGTAATGTTTAGTTTAAAGGGGGAACTGATCGTTCAGATACCGCTGGATGTTATCAGAATTGCTATCCCGCTGGTAATTTATTTTGCAATCATGTTTGTAATTAGTTTCTTCATTGGTAAAAAAATGGGGGCTGATTATTCAACCAATGCATCGATAGCATTTACGGCGGCAGGCAATAATTTTGAACTGGCGATAGCAGTGGCGATTGGCGTATTTGGTATTAACAGCGGGCAGGCATTTGCAGGGGTTATCGGTCCTTTGGTTGAAGTGCCCGCTTTAATAGGACTGGTAAATGTGGCATTCTGGTTCAGAAAAAAATACTACACAAAATCAGCGATTTAATAAAGCGGTTTAATCCTATTAATTCCCAATCAAACAAAAATCATATAGTGATGACAGATTCTTATACCGAAGTAGAAAAAGTACTGCCCAAAAAATTATTGTTTGTTTGTATCGAAAACAGCAACCGTTCACAAATGAGCCAGGCTTTTGCGAAAATTATTGGCGGCGAAAAAGTAGAGGCATACAGTGCAGGTAGTAAACCAAGCGGTGTTGTAAACCCTAAAGCAATCGCCGCCATGAAAGAATTGGGGTACGATTTAAGTACACACGACAGTAAAAGCCTGGATGAAGTAAAAGCCTTTGCACCCTTTGATGCGGTGGTTACGATGGGTTGTGGAGATGCCTGCCCGTGGATGCCCGCCAAACAATTCATCGATTGGCAAATACCAGATCCCAAACACATGGAACCGGAACAGTTTAACGAAGTACGGGACTTTATAAAAGTAAAAGTGAAGGAGCTGATAGAAAATTTGCGATAAAAAAATCGGGTAACTTAAAGTATAAGTTACCCGATTTTTTAATTTTGTTAGCAACCAATTATCTCCTGTCGCTCAGTTTTGCCAGTAATCTTAATATTTCCAGGTACAACCAAACAATGGTTACCATCAAACCAAATGCCCCGTACCATTCCATATATTTTGGTGCGCCGGCGGCTGAGCCCTGCTCAATCATATCAAAATCCAAAATCAGATTTAACGCCGCAACTACTACTACCACCAATGAAAAGCCATTGCCCATTAAAGATCCCTCATGCAGAAAAGCGATGTCAACATTAAACATTCTTAACACCATTGCAATCAGGTAAAAAATAGCTATGCCCGCTGTAGCTGTAAAAATAACCGCCTTGAATTTCTCTGTAGCCCGGATAATTTTAAAACTATACAAAAAGTACATGGCGATAGCAGTACCAAAAGTTAAACCCACTGCATTCATAACGATGCCGGGCGCTTTGGTAGCAAATGCATCATTGTACATTGCCGAGATGGCGCCTAAAAAAAGCCCTTCCATCAGAGCGTATAGAGGAGCAAGATAACCTGACCACTCTTTTTTGAAAATGATTACAAAGGCTATGATTAGGCCACCAATTAAACCAATCCAGATAAGTGGCTGCACATTCCCTCCCCTTGCATATTCTTTCCATGAATAAAAAGCCGCTCCCATTAGCATCAGCAGCATAAATCCAAATTTATTAAGGGCTCCTCTCATTGTCATCGTTTCGCTGTTTGCCCCAACAAAAACCGATTGAAAATTTTTCTCTGATAAAGCCGGATTTCCTGATTTGAATAAAGACATATTTGATAAATTTTTAGGGTATAAAATTAATTGATTTTATAACAGCCGGGTTAAATGATTTATTGTAGCACTGTTAATTTTTTTTGAGAAAGAATAAAAAATAATCCCGTTCGTTCTATACGATACCGGTGTTCTAAAACCCCAGTAATGTAACAAGCTGAGGCTACTAATTGTTTTGCCACACAAATTTTCCGCTGTTTTAGTATTAAAATAAAAATGATTGTACCTTGCAGTAATTCAAAAAATATGAGATCTGAACAAGTATTACCCGAAGTAGTAATAAAATTTGCAGGAGATAGTGGCGACGGTATGCAATTGACCGGAAGCCAGTTCACCAACAACACCGCCCTGCTGGGTATTGACCTGGCAACCTTCCCTGATTTTCCGGCTGAGATACGTGCACCGATAGGAACGCTCCCGGGTGTAAGTGGCTACCAGCTTCGTTTTAGCAGTGACCGGATATTTACCCCCGGCGATGCCTGCGATGTATTGGTTGCTATGAATGCAGCTGCTTTAAAGGTGAATTTAAAAGCACTGAAACCGGGTGGCATTATTATAGCCAACATTGAAGGCTTTGATAGCAAAAACCTGCGTCTTGCCAATTACCCCGAAGGTGTTAATCCGCTTGAAGATCATAGTCTTGACAATTACCAGCTGATAACGATTGACGTAACCAAAATGACCCGGGAAGCCCTGAAGGAATTTACCATGGGTATGAAGGAAAAAGACCGTGCAAAAAACATGTTTGTACTGGGCTTTTTATACTGGATGTACAACCGCGATATGGATAATACTATTGCGTTTATAAAAGATAAATTTGGTAAAAAACCGGAGATATTTGAAAGCAATGTAAAAGCTTTGCAAGCCGGATTTAATTACGGCGATACCACCGAAACTTTTACCACGCGATACAAGGTAGAAAAAGCAAAGATGGAAACCGGCACCTACCGCTCCATAATGGGTAACCAGGGATTATCATACGGTCTCATTGCAGCTTCGCAAAAAAGCGGTTTACCCTTATTTTTGGGTAGCTACCCCATAACACCTGCCAGCGATATTTTACATGAGCTAAGCAAGTATAAAAACTTCGGTATAAAAACATTTCAGGCTGAAGATGAAATAGCTGCCATCACTTCAAGCATAGGCGCCAGCTACGGCGGCAGCCTTGCTGTAACTACCACCAGCGGACCCGGCATGGCTTTAAAGGCCGAAGCAATGGGGCTGGCGGTGATGCTGGAAATACCGTTGATTATTGTAAATGTGCAACGCGGCGGCCCAAGCACAGGTTTACCAACTAAAACGGAACAAAGTGATTTAATGCAGGCTTATTATGGTCGCAATGGCGAATGCCCGATGCCAATCGTTTCTGCATCTACGCCAAGCGATTGTTTTGCTGCGGCATACGAAGCAGTAAGGATAAGTGTGCAGCACATGACTCCGGTTATTTTATTAAGTGACGGTTATATTGCAAATGGTGCAGAACCATGGAAATTTCCAACGGCTGCCGAACTACAGGAAATAAAAGTATCGTTTGCTTCGCAGAACGTTGCCACCGACCTGGATAGCAATGGTAAATTTCAACCTTATAAAAGAGATGAGAAACTGGTTCGGCCATGGGCAATACCCGGCACACCAGGTTTAGAACACCGGGTGGGTGGTTTGGAAAAGCAGGATGTTACCGGCAACATTAATTATGAACCAGAGAACCACCAGCATATGGTAAAAACAAGGCAGAAAAAAGTAGACCTGATTGCTAACTATATTCCTGAGCAAAAATTAGACAGCGGAGCTGAAAAAGGAAAAGTGCTGGTACTTGGATGGGGCAGCACTTATGGCACCATCAAAAGCGCCTGTAAAGAATTGCAGGACAAAGGCTTCGCGGTATCACATGCACATCTAAGGTATATACGTCCTTTCCCAAAAAATCTGGGCGATATCATTAAGAATTTCGATCACGTTTTAATACCGGAGATCAATAACGGCCAACTGGTAAAAATTATCCGGGATGTATATTTTGTAGATGCGAAAGCATACAATAAAATAATGGGTATCCCGATCACAAAAACTGAATTGGTAGATGAAATTAATAAGCTGCTTGCTTAATGGCTGATTAAGATACTTTTATTAGGCGTTCAATTTTTGGGTGCCCTTTTTTTGTATCCATTCAACCCATTAAAAAAGTCATTTAATTAATGCCACCCAATTTTTCTATGACTATCGATTGTTGTTGTAAAAGCTTTTGCTGAATCTGCACTGTATTTTTTAAGCTGGCTATCTCAACATCTTTAACAGCATCCATAATATCAATCAGTACTTTTCTGTAATTGTGAGGTGTTTCCGCATTAGATAAATGGATCATCTTCCCGTCATTACTGGCATTTTCGCTGGAATTCACCTTGTTGTCTTTATTCATTAAAACCAAAGGGGATACCTCTAGGATTGTTGCAATTTTTTCCAACATGTCAACTGCCAACCTTGTTCTGCTGGTTTCTATTTTGCTGTAGGTTGCGGGTTCAATATTTAGTTGTTGAGCCATTGTTGCCTGGCTAAATCCTTTTTGTTTTCTATAATGATTTATTCGCTTTCCGTACATAGGGGTCGTGATTGTAATCTTAAAAGTATGTAAATTATTCCAAATACGATTTTATTTCTATTTTTTTATTTCTGATCTTTATTACTCAAAATTCTTTTGAAGCAATCTCTGCTTAAAAATATTTGTATCCACTAATTCTGTAAGTCTTTTAATGGATGATATTTCGATGACCGTCGAATAAAGGGAGGATGCTGTATGCCCTGCAAAAGCAATAAACGAGCAAACCAAAAATTCAAATTTAAAAAATGAAAAAATCTTTTTTGAAAATTTTTACCGTTCTGACAGTAATATTGTCGGTAAGTTTTGCTGTGCTAAGTTCCCAAAGTTCACATGCTCAAAATTCCTCAAGATTTAACGACGTAGTTTTTTCAAGTGCCAAAAGTGGTTCCAAAAGTGTAACGCCTATGATGAATGGGCAAGGATGCTATATCATCACAGTACTAGACTGCGGTCTCGGTTTAGGACAACAATCCTTCTGTAGTTTCACTGGAGTTTACGGTGCTCCCTACGATTGTGAGGGTTTCGGCTGTTATGGTTCTATTACGCATAGACATTGCGTTTTTGCACCTTAAAATTGTTAGGGCTGTATCATATTTGTGATACAGCCTCTTTATATTTATGAACCTGAGAAACGCTAACTCAACCTCTCTCCTTAGGAGGATAATTTAGCTCTAAAATATTTCTTGTAAAAGTTTATCTGTATGAAATTTCTACAACCCTTTTTTTTTATTTGGCTGCTTCGTGTGGATGGCTTCATGTTCGAACAGCACATCGAAATCACATCAAATAATAAGTATTGATAATTCAAGAATTCTGGATGTCAAAAATGTTTCTAACCCACCCAAGCGCAGGGCTACAGGTCTGTATCGCTTTGTTACTAACCCTCGCCAATCAAAAGCCATCCAATACAACAATATCCAGCAACCATTTTTTTACCACGCCTTGCTCCTGCACCTGATAAGTTTTCCTCATCACCTGCTTTTTGTTTCATGATTTAGTAGTCTGTAGGCATAGGAAATCTCAGCTCAGTGCCCGCCCCTCATTCCGCCTATACTCGACATTCCTGCGCTTATTGGGGCGCTCAATTTTTGAGCGCTTTTTTGGGGGTAGCATGTTGTACAAAAAAACAGGGTGATTAAATAAAAGAGAAAGAAAGCACAAAGCCATAACGTTGATCAAATTACTGGGTACTGCGCATGGAACAAAAACTTCAACTTTTTATTACAAATAGCTCAATGTTTTTATTTCGTAAATTACCCAAGTCACAGGAAAACTTCACACAAGGCACGCCCTTCATGCTTGTACCAAAATCTTGCCAAGCTGCACTCCTGCCAATGTGTTATTTTCTGGGCTATGAACCAAGGCGGATATTTTGCAATTGTATCTATTTACTTACCGCCAATCAATTTCTCTATAATACCCGATTGTTGCTGTAGTAACTTTTGCTGTATATCCAACGCATTTTTTAAAGTAGGTATTTCAGCATCTCTAGCGGCTACAATTACATCCACCAACTCTTTTTGATAATTGATGACTGTTTCAGCATTTATTCAACTCCTTACAGTACCCTGGTTATTTGCGCCTTCATTAAAGTTTACTACAGTGTGATCATTCTTCATAATTACAAGTGGCGATACATCTAATACACCGGCAATTTTTTCCAATACATCATATCCAGCCTTGTTCTGTTGGTTTCTATTTTACTGTAGCTAGCGAGTTCAATATTGAGTTCTTGCGCCATTTCAGCTTGATTAAGCCCTTTTTCCTTAATATTTAATTCTTTGCCAGTACATATAGGTCGTTATTATGATCTTAAAAGTAGCAAGATTATTCTAAATACGATTTTATTTTTGAATAATTTCTCACAACCTTTATTTGACAAAAACATTCTAAAGTATTCGTACTCAAAATATTTGTATCCAACATTTCAACACAACTTTTTATTAAAATATTTCGATGGCCATCGGATAAAGGGAGTATGCTGTATGCCCTGCAAAAGCAATAAATGAGCAAACCAAAAATTAAAATTTGTCTTCATAGTTATATTAACATGACATAGCCAAACTATAACAAGAAGCAATTTTTAACCTTTAAAATTTAAAGAAATGAAAAAATCTTTTTTGAAAATTTTTACAGCCCTGACGGTAATATTGGCAGTAAGTTTTGCTGTGCTAAGTTCCCAAAGTTCTCATGCACAAAATTCCTCAAAATTTAATGACATAGCTTTTTCTGGTACCAAGGGTGGTTCCAAAAGCGTAACCCCTATGATGAACGGTCAGGGATGTTATATCATCACTGTATTAAATTGTGGTTTCGACTTAGGGCAACAATCTTTTTGCAGTTTCACAGGGGTATATGGTGCTCCTTACGATTGCGAGGGTTTTGGCTGCTATGGTACCATTACACACAGACATTGTGTTCTTGCACCTTAAAATTGCTTGGGCTGTATCATATTTGTGATACAGTCTCTTTTATTTATGTAGCAGAGACACGTTAACTTAATCTCTCTTTAGGAAGATAATTAAGTTTAAAGATAGTCTCTATTGAAAGTTAATTTATATGAAATTTCTACAACCTTTTTTTTTAATTGGCTGCTTAGTGTGGATAGCATCATGTTCGAATACTACTTCTAAATCACATCAAATAATAAGTATTGATAATTCAAAAATTCTGGATGTCAAAAATGTTTCTAACTACATTGCGTCGATAAAAATTATTCCATTAATCGAGGATGATAAAAATCACTTTGCAAGTGTGTTCAAAGTGCTAATCTCCCATAATAAATATTTAATTTATGATCGTTTAAATTCGAATAAGATTCTTTTATTCAATGCAGATGGCTCGTTCAACAAATTGGTCTGTAAGGTAGGTGACAATGTCAATGATCCATTAAATATGACTGATATGTGGCTTACAAAAGATGGGGACCTTGAAGTTTATGACTATGCTCAAATGGAAGTTATTAAATTTGATTCTCTTTTTGTTCACACTTCATCGCTTAAATCAAAAAAGCTAAATCATTTTATTAGCTTAATGAACACTGGTAATGGGTATGTCGCTTATGCAAACTTTAGTGACTACAATAGCCCGTTTCATGACAAGTTCTATTCAATTGCATTTTTGGATGACAAGCTTGAGATAAATAAGGTAGACCAATTCTTCGACAAGAAGTTGCAAGGTGTTCTTTGGCCCATATACGGACAGCATTTTTCGAAATTAGGCGATTCAATTCGTTTCATTAAATCGTACGACAACATCGTATATAATATTGTGGACAATATGTTGTTTGAAAGATATGAAATAAAATATAGGTACAATAATCCACCAAAAGATATATTCAAAATCGTAAAAGATAGTCTGGAGCTTTTTAAGGATCGACATATTTCACCTAACATACGTGCAGAACTTTTTAAAAATTACGCAATGTTACGGGGGGCCTGGAATGAAACGCCTCAGTATATTTTAATCCAATCAAAGGATACTTCAGGACTTTATGGAAGCCCTTTTGTAACGCTATACAACAAAGTTTTAAATCAGGAAATATTTAGTGCAAGGAAGTTAGTTGATACAACCAATTATAACATGCAATTGCCCAATTTTATCTATTATGACAACCAGTCAAATGAATTTATCTCAGTTGTTCCAGGAATTGAGCTTAAAAAATTACTTTACCCAAACAGTGTTTTCAAAAGTATTATTTCTGACTCACCTTATCAATTCTATGTAGTAAAAGTAAAATTTATTATATGAAAAAAATAACAACCATAATAATTTTTTCGATCTTGATGGTCTCATTTTTTTTCGCACTTTATTTCTATAATAAATTGCTGGTTGCTAATGAAAATCTATATGTAGATTTACAGAGAGAGATGTCCCAATCGGATTTATTAAAATATAAACAAGATTATTTAATAAAAACTATTGAAATTTCCGGAAAGGAAAATAACAAGTTCTACGAATTTGGTAGTCTTAAATATTTTGAACTGTCTGACGGGGATAAAATAAATCCACAAAAGATTTCCAATTTATTACAAAAAGACCGAGAAACACTTATCGTTAGGTATACAGAAATTGGCTGTAACTCATGTACTGACAGCACTTTTGCTATAATGGAAGGGCAAAAGCCCTCATTAAAGGAAAAGTACAACATTATAGTATTGGTGGATTTTTCTAATTCTGATGCTTATTTGAAGTGGAAAAAGCTCGCAAATATTACATACCCTATTTACTGGTGTGAAAAGGGGATTTTTCCTTTTGAAATAGAAAATGGAAATACTTCTTATGTATTTACTATTAGTCACAACTCGGCAGTAAATAATTTTTTCGTTCCTAAAAGTAATTTTTCTGAAATTATCAAACTGTATTTCAATAACCTCAATTTAAAATAAAATTTATGAAACTTCTATTTGCAATTCCCCACGGAGCTCAATGGTTCTTTGTGTTAGCTGTTATAGCCGGATGTTTTTTTTGGATTTATACTATTGTGTCAATAGTAAAAACAAAATTCAGTAATGATTCTGCAAAATTAATCTGGTTATTTATTTCTATTTTCTTAGGATTTATTGGAGCGGTTATTTATACAATTTTTGGCAGGCCTACTCATACAAATGTGGCTTAGGAATTTCTCATAAGCATAAGAACTAGAAGGAAACAACAAGATATAGGTATCATTGCAACAACAACTTGCTTTGGAGTACTTGCCAAATAAAAAATCAAATTGTCCTTCAGTAACTGTAGGGTAAAATATCTAGGTCAGATGTAATTGAACCGAACGACATGGAGGCAAATCTTAATCTGAGTAAAGTGTTTCAAACCCCACACGCTTAGCTCACTATCATCTCCAACCTTTTCTATTGCCACTATATTTTAGAATGATAAAACCGCAAAAATTTCTGCACCGGTGGCACTCTTAATATCAGTTGCTGAAAGATAACAATGCCTGCAATGGCACAGGTTATGCCGGCCAATACATCCAGCAGATAATGATGACTGGTATATACTGCAGCAAACCAAATACCCACCATCACAACGGCAAACATTACATTGACCCAGCCCAATTTTTCCCGAAGGCCATAGTACAATACAATTACCGGGTAAGACGAATGCAAAGAAGGCATAGCAGCAAATACATTGCTGCTTTTGGCATAAATACCCTTAAATACGCCAGCGTTAAAGTAGTCATCGAATCTTTGCAGGCCTGCGCTGTTGCCAGGTGTATGGGCAACAAATACAGCTCCATATTTTTGAAAATACCAGGGTGGCGCAGCTGGATAAACATAGTATATTACAAAGCCTATAAAATTTACCAGCACAAAAGTTAAGGCAAACTGTAAAAAAATTTCTTTGTCCTTAAAAAACAACCAGGCTGCAAATGCAAGTGGCACGGGTATCCAGCACAGGTAAAACACGCCCGACATGATATCCAGAAAAGTGTTGGAATGAAGCAACCAAAATTCGTTGGGTGTTATCAGCTGCTTATTATGATGAATACCAAAGAAAGCTAACTCAGTATTATGCAATTTCAGGATATTGACATCATGGTAAGCATAATTGGGAAAAGCTTTCATATAGTCAAATATGATCCAATACACTATGAAAATGGCAAACCCAATAATGAATTTTCTGCTGATGGCAGTGCTGAAATAAGCTGCGCAAAAAATAAAAGACAGTAACAGCTGGTCTGAATTGAACCCAATTAATAAAAAGGAAACCAGCAGATATAGGGCAACAATACAAATTACAATTGCTGCCTGTTTAACAGAATAAAAACCGGTACCTTTTTTTGTCATTAACTTTTATTGGATTGCCTGGAAAAACCAGTTCGCAAAATAATATCCCATAAAGAACTGCTTACGCCGTACCCTTTATCAGGATCCTGGTAATGGTGCAGCATATGGTGCTGCTTTATTTTTTTCATAATACCACTTTTAAAATTATGATGGTGCATGGCGTAATGCAGCATATCATATATTAAATAGCCCAGTAAAAATCCAGGAAAAAAGGAAAACAATAGCTGTGGTGCCAGGAAGCTTTTGAATAAAAAATAAAATAAAGTCGCCAGGGGAATACTTACTGAGGGAGGCAAAACCAGGCGCTTTTTATCTCTTGGATAATCGTGATGAACACCATGGAATATGAAATGTATTTTTTTACCAAATTCAGAAGTAGGGTGATAATGAAAAATAAAACGGTGCATGATGTACTCTGTTAAGGTCCATACCCCCAGGCCTATTATAAAATACAACCCAAAATTTAAAACACTTACACCTGCGGAAAACGCTTTGTAAATAAAAATTAAAATGCCGGGTACAAAAATAAATAAGGGCACAGCAAAATGAACTTTGGAGAGGCTTTCCATCAAATTACTTCTAAACATTCTTATCGATTCCTCAGAATTTGAAACATAATTCTTTTGCATTCCTGTTAATTTAAAATGGTACAATTAAATTTTTAGCCGTTCAATTACCGGTGAATGTGTTGCCGGATCAATACCGGTTACTTCAACATACTCCACTTTGGGTGACCAAAATGAACCTCCTTTGATAGCAACATAGATACGTGTTAGTATCGCGGGTTTTTTGTTAATAGTGGTGAACACGTGATATTGGTTATCGGCCGCCAGCATCAGGTACATTTTGTATTTTTTGTATGATACAAAATTCAGTTCATACTTGTTTTCACCAATCTCTTTCGACTTTACGCCATACGCAAATTTTCTTTGTATATAACTCAGGTCTTCCATTTGCCCTTTTTCCTGGTAACGTATCCAGAAAACACGAATCGGATCTTCTTTGTCTACTGCTCCGTCTTTATAATTTAATTCACAAACTATCGTATTTGTATTGGGTGTACGTTGCAAAAAAAACAACTGCTTTGCATTGCCCGCCGGCACCGGAAAAATTTTGTCCTGCGCTACTGCAAAGTTAAATACAAGCTCACCAATGAATAGAATTACAATAAAAAATAATCTTTTTAAATTCATAAATTTTCGTTTACCGGCCTTTAGCCTCAAGTGCCCTTTTCGCATTCCTTAATCTTTTAATTGCTGTTATGTTTGTTAATATTGCCATTACTGCTATTGGCAGTGTAAAAATGGTCATTGTTTCAAATATGTGGAAAGAGATGCCAGGTACATAATATTTAAAGTCTCCTCCTATAAAGTGCCCGGTAACGCCGCATGCGATGGCAGATAAAGCTAAGAGAATTACCCTTTCCGGTCTTTGCATTAAACCTCCGCTATTCTGAATACCCAATCCTTCACTTCGTGCCCTGATATAGCTCACCATCATAGAGCCAATCATGGCAATAAATGCAGCCAGTGAACTTATGAAATAGTGATGAGACACCAGGTAATAACAAATACCCAAAAACATAATCAGTTCGCTGTACCTGTCTAATACCGAATCGAACAATGCGCCGAAAGACGAACTCATATTTCCCAGCCTGGCTACCTGGCCGTCTAGCATATCAAATAAGCCGGCAAATAAAATCAATGCACCAGCCCAGCCTACATAGGACAGGTCGCCCCGGTTTCCCTGTTCGGCGCCTTTTATAAATACAATCGCCACCATAATATTTAATACAAGGCCGGTTACGGTTACCAGGTTAGGCGTAAATCCAATTTTTATCAGCCCCCTTACCAGGGGATTAATAACTTTATAAATTCCTTTTTGCAGCTTGTCTCTTACTAAAGTATCTTCCATACTTTCTACTTTTAATGATTAAAAATCAAACTTAACCCTTGTTCTTATTCCCCAGGTTGAAATGTCAGGGTGATCAAGGTAGGCGAATCGTTTTATAACATCAACCCGCAAAAACTTAAAAATATTTGCAATGCCTACACTTGCCTCCATGTAGGGCGCCCTGCTTAGCGAATAAGTAGTAGGCACACCCAGCGGTCCCGCTTTGGGAAAATTATATACATCCTGATTTTTTGCCGGATTATTTTCATCCCTGATGCCACCGTACAATATTTTAAAGCTACCTACTTCTCTTAATTTTAATTTTTTTAGTAGGGGAATTTTATTAAAAATGAAGCCATTTAAATACAAATCTGTATTAACAGCTGCATAATTATCACTCACAAATTCCATAAAATTCATCAGGTTATATGCATTTAGCTGGTAGGCATAACTTTGGTTGGCACGATGAATATCCAGCAAAGGAAAAGGCACCTGCCCAAAAATATGACCGCCTTCAAGCGAAACATCCAAATAACCCAGCTGGGATAAATAACATCTTTTAGCAATAGCCAGCGTTAGCTGCTGGTAATTGTACTGCCCGTTTAAGAAACCCTTTATACCATCCTGTATTCGCAATGTAAAAATGGGGAATTTGTTTCGGATAGGCGTACGGAAGTTGATCCCCTGGTAAAATTGTTCATGCGGTGCCCATCTCAATTCCGCTGTTATTTCTGAAGTGGTAATATTTTGTATGGTATCCAAACCAGCATTAGCCGGCTTTTCAAAAACCAATGAACCGGCAGGCATTTGTTTTAAATTTTGGTACCGAAATTTGTATGTAAAATTTTTGCCGAATTCGTGCACATACTCCAGCTTATAACTGCTCTGGTAAAACCACTTATCGGTAGTACCTCTTTTAAAAGAAAGTAAAAAATTATCCTCCGGTGCAAAAACCAATTCCTGCCCGGGTAAAGCTGTTTCATATTGCCGGGTAAATTTTACATAATTAAGCGGGTAGGTATAAATGGACTTGGCATTGAATGAATAGGCCCCGGCAAGAAGATATTTGTATTTCTTATCCTTAAAACCATAGCCACCATATCCTTCCAGGTAAATCCTTTTACTAAAATCGGTTGTAGTACGGCCACCTAATTTAATTCTAAACCCTTCCAGTGAATTAAAGCTGTAAAAGGTGTTTGTATTGCCCATTTGAAAAGGGCCGAATTTGATATACCCGGAAAATAATAACGTAGCAATCTTTAAAGTATTCTTAAAAGATTTCATGTTTTTCAGACTATCAATATTTGAATACACTTTGGATTCAACAGCTGATAACTGTTGATGCCGGCTAGATATCCAAAAGCTGTCGCTTTCACTTCCGGGCGTATTCACAACTACTTCGTCGCTGCCGGTATAAGTACTGTCTGCTGCAGGTTTATTAATTTCGAAATTTTTAAACGATACCGTTCTCTCTCCCAGTATCCCCGAAGCCGAATTCTGACGAAGTGCAAATTCAGCTATCATGCTGCTTTTTATTACATGGTATCTTCCATCTGCCGGATTCTTTTCAAAATCCTGGTTAATTTTTAATTCTCTTGCCCAGTTTAAATTGGCTTTTTTGCTGATGGATAAATTTATTTTTTGCACGCCATAATTTCCATCCAGTGTTACATACATTACACCCCTGAATAAAAGATCGGTGGTGTTGCGGGGCATAAAATTTAATTTGATAAGTTTTATCCCATCGTTTTCAACCGTGTCGGTAATAAAAAAACGATAAAATGTAGGCGCCATGTCTGCAATAGGACTCAAAAACTGCGACGTCAAAACAACAATATTGTTATCATAAATATTGATGTCTGCATACAATCGCTTAAGATAAGAGGTGATTCCCTTATCATCAATTAAATCGCCATAATTTACTTTTTTGGAGGCCAGTATGTAAGACTTGTTTTTAAGCGGATTCTTTCTATAGTAGTTTTGAGCTATTTTTTCCTCTAGGTATACCGGTACCAGGGCTTTGCCTTCCAATGTAGTTGTATCTACATTTTCAAGAATAAATTTATAGTTTTTAAACAGCCGGTTATTCATTATTTTTTCCGGCTTATTCGTAAGTGACAGCCCCAGTTTTTCATACTGCTGGTATTGAACAAAATCGTATGCAGTAATTCTATTTTTGTCCTTGTTGGCAATCACTTTATCTATTAACTCTACGGCAGGATTGTTTTTATTTCTGTACTTGCCACGTTTTGCTTTTATCACTACTGTGCTTAGGCTATTGGTAGTCTCCAGGTCAATATTGAGGGTTTGCTCGGTACCGGGTACAATTTTTTTTGATATTTTTTTATAGCCGGTATACGAAAATACAAGTGTACTGTGCTTGCCGTTATTTGTTTGTATAGAATAGCTGCCATCATCATTGCTGGTAACGCCGTTGCCGCCCTGAAAGTATACACTTACAAAAGCCAGCGGCTCCTGTGTAACAGCATCTCTTATAAAACCTTTAATTGAAGTTTGAGCAGTTACTGTTATGGTACACACCAGCAGCATTAAAAAAAATAATATCCCGGAGTTCCTCCTCCAATGTTTAATTTTCATCACTTGTTTTTGAACACATACCTTTTCTGAATATGGTAATTGTATGTAAAGGCCACAATAATTGAAACAGTGACTTTCGCAATAATGTATTGAACTTTAAAAAGCTTAATCAGTACATATAATCCGGCGGTATTTAAAAATAAGTTTCCCGTCCATGTTATAAGGTATCTTCTACCCTGCAAACTCATTGAGTGATTGCGTACTTTAAAAACCCAGTGTCTTCCAATAAAGAAATTTACAAAGCCACCCACTACAGTTCCTGTAATGCCTGCTAATAGCGGATCTGCATATAGAAACTTAACCAGTAATATAGTAACCATGTAGTCGCAACAACTGGCAGTTAACGAAGCCACATTTATTTTAAGAAATGTTTTCATTGTAAAAAATATTGAACCTGTAACAGCAGATGAATAAGCACCAAGGCATATACACCAGCCAATATATCATCGGCCATTACCCCCCAACCTGTTGGCCATTTTTCCAGCTGCTTTATGCCAAGCGGTTTAACAATATCAAAAAACCTGAAAAGGGCCAGGGCAATAAAAACATACAACAGCTTATGCGGTACAAATAACAATGCAATGGCCATTCCCGCTACTTCATCTATCACGACCTTACTACTGTCTTTTCCCCAAACTCCATCTACTTTGTTGCCGCAGATAACTCCTACTGCAATAATAAAAAAGGTTATTACTATCTGCCAGAGTGAATCTGAATAGGCGGCAGGCAGCAATAACCATATAATACAATAGAACAACGCCGCAATTGTACCGCCCCCTTTACCTACGTAACCAATGCCCAGTACAGATGCTATTGTTTTATAAATCTTCATTACATTCTTTCAACAAGCTTAATGGCAATCATAAATTAAATTCAAACCATTGTCCGTAATTGCAGTCACAATAATTTGTTTTTTTGATACCAGTCTATACTATTTTTTAACCCATCTATAAGACCAAATCTGGGGTTAAAGTTTAAATCCCTTTTTGCTTTGCTGATATCACAATACCAGTTAACAGCAGCCAGTTCATGTAATTTTTCCCTATTAATAACTGCAGGCTTATTTATCCAGCCGTTGGTTGTTTCCAAACAATAAGCCAGCACTTTTATTAAAGGCATTGGTATATGAAACCGCAGCGCTTTTCTATTTAAAATATTTTTTGTGATGTCTGCAAATTCGTACCTGTTGTAGCAATTGCCATCAGAAATATTATAAATACCACTTGCCTCAACAAACAACGCCTGTACTGCTACTGCTGCTACATCTGCTGCATGAACAAAACTCAATTGTTGCGCAAGCTTTCCTATGTACGGATCCAAACCTCTGCTGACTGTTTTCAGCATTATAAAAATGTCCTTATCCCCGGGACCATAAACAGCAGTAGGCCGAAGGGTAGTCAAGGAAATATTCAATTTCGAAAGTTCTTTTTCTGCCAGCAACTTACTTCTTCCGTAAGCAGTAACCGGCATCGGATCTGTTTGTTCCGTAATGGTATCTGTTAAATTTGTTGCCGGACCAACTGCAGCCAGGCTACTGATAAATACCATTTTTTTAAAACTTCCTTTACTTTTCGTAGCCGCGTTAGCCAGCTTGACCGAATTACCTGCATTGATATCATTGTACTGCTGTTGCTTAACCGCCTTTGTTACTCCCGCAGCATGAATAATATAGTGAATGTTGTTGTCTGTTATGCTATTAGCCATACCATCAACATCATTGTAATCAAGAAAAACATATTGAACGGGTAGCTCTTTCAGGTGATCAATCCTGCTATTCTTTCTTACCGCCGCATACACTACCAGTTTTTTTTCTAGCGCCGCTGTTATCAAATGATACCCTAAAAAACCACTGGCACCTGTTATCAGCACATTTTCGTTCATATTGCTTTTTCAAGAATTCTGTACCGCTTATACACCCTGGCATTCATTTTTAACAACCCGTTATTCATCATCTCATTGTTCTCCAAAATCCAGGAGGCTTCGCCTCCTTTTATTTTTTTATCCATCGCCCGTTGAATAATCTCCGCGTAAAAGAATGCTTCAATACCTACCCTCCTGTATTCCTTATTTACTCCGAGGGCGATAACCCTTACATAATCAATTTTCTTTTTGCCCAGTAATAATTTAAAAATACCAGTAGGTAATAAACGACCCTTTTTAATTTTGATTAATACCTGGTTAATGTCTGGTATCGCCAATGCAAATCCAATGGCCTTTCCCTCAAATTCAGCAACAAAGGCAAAATCTTTGTCCAGTATTAATTTAAGATCTTTAGCCAGGTATTTGAATTCTTCATCCGTCATTGGAACAAACCCGGTATTTTCCTGCCAGGCAGCGTTATAGACTTTTAAAATATTTTGTACCTCGTTATCAAAATTTTTAAGGTTAATATTTCTAACGGTGATGTTCCTGTCTTTAAGTCTCTGGGCAAGTAATTGCTTTAATTTAATCGATTTTTTATCTACGACGTTTGTAGGCAGATCATATGCTAAGAGGTCAATATTTTTTGTAAATCCATCGGCTGTTAACAAATCAAGATAGTACTGCTTATTGTATGTCATCATAGCAACAGCAGGAGAATCATATCCTTCAACAAGTAAACCCGCAGTTTCATTTGTGGATGGGTTTACCGGTCCTATCATTTTAGTTGCACCGTTGGCAACCAGCCATTTTTCTGCTTCACTCAATAATTTTTTTGATACTTCCGGATCGTTGTATAAATCGTAAAAACCAAAAAATCCTTCATTTACATTATTGAATTTATTATGGTTATTATTCAAAATAGCTGCAATGCGCCCTTTCAATACACCATCTTTATAAGCCAGGAAAAGCTGCATGGATGAATGATTGTGAAAAGGATGTTTGCCTGGCGTAAGAATATCCCGCTGGGCAATATGCAATTCCGGAACATAATTTTTATCTCCCTTGTATAATTCATGCGGAAAATCTACAAAAGCTGCCAATTGCTTTTTGCCTTCCACCTTCTTTATTTCAATCATGCTCTTTTTACTTTTAGTAAAGGCACTTTTAATTTATAGGAAACCTTTTTAATTTTTTCTACCGCATAGTCAATTTGTTTGAAAGAATGCGTAGCCATTAGTGAAAAACGAATCATCGAAGAGTCGCTGCTAACAGCGGGAGAAACAACCGGGTTAACAAAAATTCCTTCGTCCATCAGCATTTTTGCCATTAAGAAAGTCTTCTCATTATCTCTTACAAAAATCGGAATGATGGGTGATTCCGATAATCCGATATCAAAACCAGCCTTCTTAAATGCATCCAACGCATAATTGGTATTGGCCCACAGTTTCTCAATCCTTTGAGGCTCGTTTTTTAAAACAGTTAGCGCCGCTAAAGCACTAGCAGTGGCTGCCGGTGTAATACTGGCGCTGAAAATTAAAGAGCGGGCATGGTGTTTCAGGTATTCGATAATTACTTTATCAGCTGCGATAAAACCACCGATTGAAGCAAGGGATTTACTGAATGTACCCATGATAAGATCTACGTTATGGGTAATGTTATAGTGTGCAGCTGTACCCTGCCCTGCCGGCCCAAGTACTCCAAGAGAGTGTGCGTCATCCAGGAAAATAGATGCATTGTATTTTTTAGCCAACGCAGCTATTTCGTCCAGTTTAGAGATATCACCCTCCATGCTAAATACACCATCAGTAGCGATTATTTTAAATGCTTCATATGGCACATTGCTTAACAATTTTTCCAGGTGCGCCATATCAGAATGGCCATATTTGTACAATTTTGAAAAAGATAAACGGGCCCCGTCAATGATACAGGCATGGTTCAATTCGTCTGAAAATATATAATCGGTTCTTCCACCTAAAGCAGAAAGTACACCTACGTTTACCTGGTAGCCGGTACTAAAAACCAAGGCAGCTTCTTTGCCCACAAACTGGGCCAACGCTTCCTCCAGTTCGATATGCAAATCCAATGTTCCGTTCAAAAAACGGGAACCTGCGCAACCGCTGCCATATTTATCAATGGCTTTTTTTCCTGCGTCTTTTACAGCAGCATGATTGGTTAAACCAAGGTAACTGTTTGAACCAAACATGAGCACCCGTTTACCGGCAATAATAACTTCGGTGTCCTGGTCACTCTCCAGCGGCCTGAAAAAAGGATAAATGTCAGCTGCTTTTAAATTTTCAGCAGTTTTGAAAGCGGTTACTTTCTCTAGCAAGGTTTTATTAGTCATTGCAGTGTTTTAAAATGTTTCCTTAAGCGATATAATTACAAAAAATATTGGTATTTCTAAACAATGTTGAACTTTTTATTTACATTTTTCCTGAATTTTTGCAAGGACATCCATGCAAGTCTCCACATCTTTTTCATTGATCCCTTCTTTTAAAATTCCGTCCTGCCCCAAAAATTTGCCGTGCATAATGTCTATAATTGATTTCCCGTTGGTTGTAAGTTCAATCACATTTTTTCTTCTGTCTCCTGCTACCGGCAATCTTTTTACGAACCCCTTCTCCTCCAGAATGTCAATTGATCGTAGTATGGCCGACTTAGTTTTGTCCATCACCGTCGCAATATCCTGTTGTATCATCTCTTTAGAAGTGCTGCGTGACAAATAGTACAACACCCCCAATTGCTCAAAGGTGATGTCTTTTGTGATACCAGAAAAGGTTCCATTGATCGTTTTCAACAGTAATTTACCTGTATGAACAATCATAAAACCAAGCGTATCCGGCAATTCTTTACAGTCCATATATCAATAGTTGCGTAGTAAACTATCGCAAAACTAACGATATATTCTTGTAAAGATCAAATATTTTTAAAAATAAGAATAACAACTATCCTTGAGTGTTACTCATTGGTTAGTTCTAAAAAACTATTATTTTTTACTATTTGCAAGATAAATTCCGTGCTGTTTATAAAATTACCGTTAATATATTTTAACAAATTCGCCCCTTTTAAAAGAATTAAATATTATAAACAAGTTAATGCAAATAGCGGAAATTGATTTAAAACCTTGTTTAATTTTTGCTACCCCCCGGAATAATTATTAAAACAAAAGCAGGCATTGTAAAGTGCCTGCAGTGGAAGGTATTGTTGGGCACTTATTTTAAATTGTGCCTTGCTGTCATAATTTACCAATTAACCTGCTTTCAAAATTTCTTCAATTTTAGTCAATTCCTGATTGGTAAAAGCCAGGTTATTTAATGTGGCCAGGTTATCGTGCAATTGCACAATGCTACTTACGCCTACTAAAACTGTTGTCACCCTTTTATCTTTTAATATCCACGCCAACGCCATTTGGGCAAGAGATTGTCCACGTTTTTGAGCCAGGCTGTTCAACGCATTTAACTGTGATACAACCTGTGGCGTAATGGCATTTGCTTGCAGTGCGCCATGTGCTTTGGCCGCCCTTGATTCTTCGGGAATATTTCCCTGCAGGTATTTATTAGATAGCAATCCCTGGGCTAATGGAGAAAATGGTATACACCCAATGCCATTTGCTTCCAGTTCGTCCAACAATCCATCTTCTACCCATCGTTCGTACATAGAATATTTTGGCTGATGGATGAGGCATGGCGTACCAAGTTCTTCCAATATTTTGATGGCTTGCTTTGCTTCCGGCAAACGATAGTTAGATAATCCCACATACAATGCTTTGCCGCTCTTTACTATATCATGTAGTGCCCTCATCGTTTCTTCCAGTGGGGTGTTGGGGTCGGGACGGTGAGAATAAAAAATATCCACGTACTCCAATTGCATGCGCTGCAAACTTTGGTTAAGACTAGCAATTAAATATTTTCGTGACCCCCATTCGCCATAAGGACCTGGCCACATGTTGTAACCTGCCTTACTGGAAATAATCAGTTCGTCGCGTAAATAACCAGGAAAGTCTTTTTTTAAAATACTGCCAAAGTTTTCTTCTGCGGAGCCAGGAGGCGGGCCATAATTATTTGCAAGATCTATGTGCGTAATACCGCTATCAAACGCGGCACGTATAATCGCACGGCCGGTTTCAAAATTATCTACGCCGCCGAAATTATGCCATAAGCCCAGCGATATAGCCGGTAAAAGTAATCCGCTTTTACCGCAGCGGTTGTACGTCATGGTATCATATCTAGCAGAAGAAGGTGTGTAACTCATTGTTAGATTTTATTAAATTATTATTGCAAAAAATTGTTTCGCTGATTGTTTTAATGGGAGAATGCAATGGAAGTTTGCAACTTTTTATTTCATCTGTAAATATAATTGATATTGCCCCGGTAGTAAATAAGATCAGTGTGAAAGTTACCTTTATCGTTCATTGCTTTATATAAAAATGGTTGTATAGTTCTGCACCATACAACCATTCAATTTAAACGTTGCCGCTTATTTAAGCAAATTCTTTTTCATGTAATCTGCGCTTTCCTTAATGCAATCAAACACAGGTTGCCTGTATTGTTCCTGTTCTACAAAAGTATAATCCAAACCGGCAATTTTCTTTTCAGCGAATATTGCTTTCCAGTCAATCACCCCTTTACCTACTTCGCAGGTTTGCCCTTTCTTTCCATCCGCACCTGCTTTTTCCATGTCTTTGATATGCCACAACGGGAAACGACCCGGATATCTTTTGAACCACTCAACCGGGTTTTGCCCTGCATTTTCAACCCAATACAAATCCATTTCGAACTTTACCAGTTTGGCATCAGTATTATTCAGCAGTATTTCGTATTTGGTAATATCGCCGTCTTTTTCAAACTCAAAATTATGATTGTGATAAGCTGTGGTTATACCAGCTTTTGCACTTAATTCACCGCCTTTGTTGAGGCGTTCCGCAATTCTTTTAAAGTCATCGGCCGTCCTGTGTTTGTCATCCAAATAGGGAATAGTAACGTATTTATGGCCAAGCAGCGTAGCGTCCTCAATCAGGTACTTCCAGCTGTCCCAATTGTAATCAGGCGCATGCAACATATCCGATAAGCCGTAATGCCCACTCACTGTTATTAAATTATTTTCTTTTAACATAGCGGAAAACTGTGCGACAGTATTACCAAAATACATACGGTTATTGTAACCAAATAACTCCAGGTTAGTATATCCTGCCGCTGATATTTTTTGAAGCGCATTTTTTAAGTCCTTCACTTCATCCCTTACTGTATACAGTTGTAACCCCAGGTCTTTATGCATTTTCAACAACTCTTTTGTATTAACCATTAAACCTGCAGCAAGCAATGAACTTTGCTGAATAAATTTTCTGCGTGTAAGCATGTGTGTAATTTTAATTTTAAAGATTTAAAGCAAGCGATATTTACGGTGCAACCCAGCCATGATTCTGCATCCAGTTTTTGCAACGATCTATCCATTGCTCATTTTTATTTTTCAAATGCATTCCAAATCCGTGCCCACCTTTTTCATACAAATGCATTTCTGCATCTACGTGATTTTTTAAAAGGGCGAGGTAAAATGCAATGCTATTTTGAGGCTTTACTGCACCATCGTCACTTGCATGTACCAAAAAAGCAGGTGGAGTTTGGGTCGTCACCTGCAACTCATTGGAGTATTCAATAATTTTTTCAGCCGATGGATTTTTGCCAATCAGGTTTTCGCGTGAGCCCATGTGTGCAAGGCTATCCGTAAAACTAATCACTGGATAAATCAGTAACATAAAGTCGGGGCGAAGACTTGTATTGTTTGGGTTATCAATAACAGCTTTTTCAAAATGAGTTCCCGCTGTTGAAGCAAGATGGCCGCCGGCAGAAAAACCCATGATGCCAATACTGGCAGGATTGATGTTCCATTTTTGTGCGCCTTCCCGTACAATTTTAATGGCTTGTTGCGCATCCTGCAAAGGGCCAATTTCAGGATTTATCATTGTTTCGCTATTAGGAATGCGATACTTTACAACAAAGGCCGCCACACCCATCTCTACAAATTTTTTTGCAAAATCTGCACCCTCATGCCCGGCAGCTAATACAGCATAACCACCGCCCGGGCAAATGACCACTGCAGCACCGGTTGCTTTTTCTTTTGGCGGAAGATAAATTGTAAGCGTAGGCTTGGATACCTTGCTGATGATTAGTATGCCATTTTGCTGTTCTGATTTTTCTTCATCTGGCGCAGGCTTACTGTTAGGGATATTGCTGTTGTAAAGTGGAATAGTTGTCTGCGACATCAATATTAATGGGGCAACATGAAAAAGGAATACTGCAAAGGCAATTTTTTTCATCATCGTTTTTATAAAATCCTGTACATATCATTTTGCCCAAAGAAAATTCTTTGGGCAAAATGGTTAATTAGTTTAGTAGGCAAAATATCTATCCTAGGTAGCCCAGGCTTTGTCACCTTTTTTATAAGGATAAGCTCCATCATAATGGCCCGGTACAGCAATATAACGTAACGCCTGTGTAGCGCCTTCTTTGGAAGTAAAGAATCCGAATAAAGTCAATTGCTTCATCATGGTAAAATAATGAGCGGGATCTTCCGGCTTTTTACTTTTTTGATAATCTTTCGCTTCCTTATCAAGGCCGGTTAGTAAAGCTGTTCTTTGCTCAGGAGTCGCCTCCAGGAAAGATTTACCGTTGGCCTTTTTGCTTGCTGCCTCCAGTTTACCTATGCCTTCATGAAATATTTTTTGATCCTTATCTTCATAAGTATCATTTACCATTACCACCATAAACTGGCCCACTTTGGCTGCTTTTGCGCCAGGTGTTTTGGTAGCAGGTAAAATGGTTTCAGCAACTTCATCCAAAAAAGCGGTATCCGCTTCGCCGAATGTTGGACCACCAACCATAGGCCCACTTTTGCAACTGGTGAGCAATTCACCACCAATGAATGCACCGCCTGTTAAAGCTGCGATCATTTTTAATAACTCTCTTCTTTCCATATTGATAGTTTTTATATGATTGTTATAAATTCCCTTTTTTTAATTCGTTCACCGCAAAATCCGCTGCCCTTGCAGTGAGTGCCATGTAAGTTAAAGATGGATTCTGGCAGGCAGAAGAAGTCATGCAGGCACCATCTGTTACAAATACATTCAGGCAATCCCAGAGCTGGTTGTTTTTATTTAAAACAGATGTTTTGGGATCCTTTCCCATTCTTGCGGTGCCCATTTCATGAATACCATGCCCCATAGCGTGCCCCGTATCATGCGTCTTTATATTTTTAACGCCGGAGGCTTCAAACATTGCTACCAGGTCTGTCAAAATATCCTTGCGCATCTTTAATTCATTCTCTTTTAATTCTGCGTCCATGGCCAGTACAGGCAATCCCCATTTGTCTTTCACTACCTTATCCAAAGTTATTTTATTCTCGTGATAAGGTAATATTTCTCCAAAGCCGGTGGCGCCTATTGTCCAGGCACCAGGTTCTGTCAATGCTTCTTTAAAGTTACCACCGATATTCAACTCAGCTATTTCCCTGCTCCAGCCCTGGCGGGAAGCACTGCCCTGGTAACCGAAGCCACGCAGGTAATCTCTTTTATCGCCATATAAATTCGCAAAGCGGGTAATGTAAAAGCCATTGGCGCGGCGGCCAAATGTGGTATCATTTTCATACCCTTCTACCGAACCGGAAGCGCCTAAATTGTAATGATGGTCCATTATGTTGTGCCCAAGTTCTCCGCTGCTGCTGCCCAATCCGTCAGTCCATACATCTGTTGCAGAATTCATCAACACCCAGGCGGAGTTTAAAGTAGACGCATTTAAAAATACAATCTTGCTGAAGAACTCATAAGTTTTATTGGTTTCCGCATCCAGTACTTCTACACCCTTAGCTTTTTTCGTGTCCTTATCATAAATGATTTTAGTAACAATACTCCATGGCCGCACTGTTATATTTCCCGTAGCATTTGCAGCAGGCAATGTAGATGACTGTGTACTGAAATAGCCGCCGAAAGGACAGCCTTCCCAGCAACGGTTGCGATACTGACATTGCGTTCTGGCCTGCAATGGTGCTGTTAAATTGGCTGTGCGCCCAATAATCATGGACCTGTTTTTGAACTGCTGTTTTATTCTGGCAGCAACATCTTTTTCTACGATGTTTAAATCCATTGGCGGTAAAAAATGTCCATCCGGTAAATGCGCCAGTCCTTCCATTGAACCGCTGATACCTGCAAATTTTTCAACATAATCATACCACGGTGCCAGGTCTTTATAACGTATTGGCCAGTCTATCGCCACCCCTTCTTTGGCATTGGCTTCAAAATCAAAATCGCTCCAGCGGTAGCTTTGCCTGCCCCATAAAACGGAGCGGCCACCTAACTGGTAACTGCGCCACCACGTAAATGGTTTTACTTCTGTGTAAGGGCAATCTTTTTCACTGGCCCAGGAATCCATAACAGGTTCACTGGCGGCCCAACCGCGATGAATTACGGGGTAATCTTTCCGTTGTTGTAATGTGGTATGACCCCTATGCTCAAATTCCCGTGGATCTTTACTGGCTGTTTTATAATCCTTAATATGTTCGTGTGGCCGGCCACGCTCCAGCATCAGCACTTTTAAGCCTTTTTCTGTCAATTCTTTGGCAGCCCAACCGCCACTAATACCCGAACCCACCACGATTGCGTCGTAAGTATTTTGGGCCATGGCCTTATTATTTATGTTGGTTGAATCCCCGGGCATGTTAACAAATTAAAAATAAAAATTCAAAAAGGAGCTCCAAACCTATGAGCACACACACTTGTAACTTATAACCTAAAGCATATAACCGCTAAAGGTTTCCTTTTTTCAATTCACTCACCGCATGGTCAGCTGCTCTTGCAGTAAACGCCATATAAGTTAAAGATGGGTTTACACAGGCTGCAGATACCATAAATGAACCGTCTGTTACAAAAACATTGGGTGCATCCCATATTTGGTTAAAGTTGTTGAGGACAGATGTTTTAGGATCCTTGCCCATACGTGCCGAACCCATTTCGTGAATACCTCTTCCTAAAGTACCATCCCCTTCACGACCTTTTACATTTTTTACGCCTGCGGCTTCCAGCATTTCGATGGCGTCAGCAAGCATGTCTTTACGCATTTTTTTCTCGTTCTCTTTATACTCAATATCCATCGCCAATACGTTCAATCCCCATTTATCTTTTTTCGTTTTATCCAGCGTTACAAAATTTTCGTGGTAAGGCAATGTTTCTCCAAAGCCACCAATTCCCATTGTCCATGAACCTGGTTCCGATAATGCCTCTTTTAAATCAGCGCCTAAAGACAATTCTTCTGCAGATCTGCTGTAACCTTCCCTGCTGCCTCCTCCCTGGTAACCAAAGCCACGCAGGTAGTCTCTTTTATCGCCGAATAAATTCTGGTACCTTGGAATATAAATACCGTTGGCACGACGGCCGAAAATATATTTATCTTCATATCCTTCTACTTGTCCGCCTGCGCCCACGCCCAGGTGATGGTCCATAATATTATGGCCCAACTCGCCGCTACTGCTTCCCAACCCGCCTTGCCAAACATCGGTGGCAGAATTCATCAATACCCAGGCACTGTTTAAAGTGGAAGCATTTAAGAAAATAATTTTTGCGTTGTATGTGTAAGTCTTGTTGTTCTCGCCATCCAGCACTTCCACACCTGTTGCCTTCTTTTTATCTTTATCGTACAACACTTTTGTAACAATACTCCATGGACGAACCGTAAGATTTCCAGTAGCTTTAGCCGCCGGCAAAGTAGAAGACTGTGTGCTAAAATAGGCACCAAAAGGGCATCCCAGCCAACATTTGTTTCTGTACTGGCAGTTGGTACGGCCAGGTAATGGCTGGGTAATATTTGCAGTACGGCCAATAATCATCGCACGTTTTCCCTTATAATGTTCTTTAATTCTGGCAGCCACATCTTTCTCTACAATCGTCATATCCATTGCAGGCATAAACTGCCCATCGGGCAATTGAGCCAGGCCATCCCTTGATCCGCTGATGCCTGCAAATTTTTCAACATAGTCGTACCAGGGCGCTATGTCCTTATATCTTACAGGCCAATCTATAGCAACCCCATCTTTTAAATTTGCTTCAAAGTCAAAATCGCTCCAGCGATAACTTTGTCTTCCCCACATCAATGAACGGCCACCCATATGGTAGCCGCGAAACCAGTCGAAACGTTTTATTTCTGTGTAAGGACTGTCTTTATCACTGGCCCAATAATCCAGGTTGGTTTCATTTAAAGGATAATCTCTTTTCAACACCGGATAATCTTTTATCATCTCCTGGGTACGCCTGCCACGGTGGGGGTAATCCCATGCTTCCTTATTAGCATTTACGTAATCCTTAACGTGTTCAATGTCGCGACCTCGTTCCAGCATTAACACTTTCAATCCTTTTTCTGTTAATTCTTTTGCAGCCCATCCACCGCTGATGCCGGAACCCACCACGATAGCATCATACGTATTTTGAGTTACTGCCTTGTTGTTCACATTGGTTGAATCCTGTGGCATAATTATCTATTTTTTGTTTGTCCCCGGTTGTTTTTACCGAAGCAGTTTATAAATTATAAATTCATTTTTTTTAATTCGCTTACTGCGTGATCTGCTGCCCGTGCTGTGAAAGCCATATAGGTGAGCGAAGGATTCTGGCAGGCGGCAGATGCCATAAAAGAGCCGTCTGTTACAAACACATTAGGGGCATCCCATACCTGGTTAAATGCGTTGAGTACAGATGTTTTAGGATCTTTACCCATGCGTGCAGACCCCATTTCATGAATACCGCGACCAAGCGTTCCATCGCCCATGTAACTGGTTACATTTTTAACGCCTGCTATGGTGAGCATTTCTTCCGCATCTTTCTGCATATCAATGCGCATCTTTTTTTCATTCTCCTTGTACTCAATATCCATGGCCAGTACATTCAATCCCCATTTATCTTTTTTCGTTTTGTCCAGCGTTATTTTATTTTCATGATAAGGCAGCGTTTCCCCGAAACCACCCATGCCCATGCTCCAGCCACCTGGTTCGGCAACAGCATCTTTAAAGTCGCCACCAATGGTAAATTCCGGAATGTTTCTTCCCCATCCATCGCGGCCTGCACCACCCTGGTAACCAAACCCACGCAGGTAATCTCTTTTATCACCAAATAAATTTCGGTACCTGGGAATATAAATTCCATTCGCCCTGCGGCCAAAAGTATATTTATCTTCAAAGCCTTCTACGGTACCGCTTGCACCAACGCCCAGGTGATGGTCCATAATATTGTGGCCAAGTTCGCCACTGCTGCTTCCTAAACCACCCTCCCAAACATCGGTGGCAGAATTCATGAGTATCCAGGCACTGTTTAAAGTAGATGCATTTAGAAAGATTATTTTAGCTGTGTACGTGTAGGTTTTGTTATCCTCTGCATCTAACACTTCTACACCCGTTGCTCTTTTTTTATCTTTGTCGTATAAAATTTTGGTAACAATGCTCCAGGGCCTTAATGTAAGATTTCCGGTAGCCCGGGATGCAGGTAAAGTAGAAGATTGTGTACTGAAGTAGGCTCCGAAAGGGCATCCTAACCAGCATTTATCCCTGTACTGGCAATTGGTTCGGCCCGGCAATTTTTCTGTAATATTGGCCGTGCGGCCGATGATCATTTTCCTGTTACTGTTGTAGTGTTTGTTCATGCGCTCACTTACATCCTTCTCCACAATATTCATATCCATCGCCGGCATAAATTGTCCGTCGGGTAGTTGTGGCAATCCGTCTCTTGAACCACTGATGCCTGCAAATTTCTCTACGTAGTCATACCAGGGAGCAATGTCTTTGTATCTAACAGGCCAGTCAATGGCAACTCCATCTTTCAGGTTGGCTTCAAAATCAAAATCGCTCCAGCGGTAACTCTGTCTGCCCCACATCAACGATCGTCCGCCTACATGATATCCTCTAAACCAATCAAAACGTTTTATTTCTGTATAAGGACTGTCTTTATCACTTGCCCAATAATCCAGGTTGGTTTCATTTAACGGATAATCCCGTTTCAATACAGGGTAATCCTTGATCATTTGCTGGGTACGTTCGCCACGGTGCGGATAATCCCATGCCTCTTTATTGGCGTTTACATAATCCTTCACATGTTCAATATCGCGTCCACGTTCCAGCATTAATACTTTCAATCCCTTTTCTGTAAGTTCCTTGGCAGCCCAACCACCACTAATGCCCGAACCTACCACTATCGCATCATACGTATTGTTTGGCATTTCGCTAAAATTATCAGAGTTTTTGAATTTTAATCCTGCGTCTGAAAAGGATTATACATCACAAATCAGAATGGCCTTTTTCAAACTGGCCAGTTTGTCTTTATTTTCTTTTGCTACGGGAATAAATTCCTGCGCTGTATATCCTTTAAAACCAGTTGCCACAATCGCTTTCATAATAGCAGGATAAAATAGTTCCTGGCTTTCATCAATTTCATGACGGCCAGGCACGCCACCAGTATGGTAATGGCCAAAGTACTGGTGATTATCCTGTATGGTACGAATCACATCTCCTTCATCAATCTGCATGTGATAAATATCGTACAGTAACTTAAAGTTTTCGCTTCCCAGGCGTTTGCATAATTCTACACCCCAGGCAGATTTGTCGCACATGTAATCTTTATGATCAATTTTACTATTCAGCAATTCCATCTGGATGGTTACCCCATTTTTTTCTGCTATTGGTAAAATTCTCTGCAATCCTTCCACACAATTTTTTAAGCCGGTTTCATCATCCATACCGTTGCGGCTTCCGCTAAAACAAATCAGGTCTTTGTACCCTGCCTGCTTCATCAAAGGAATAACTTCTGTATAATCTTTAATCAATTGTTCATGAAACTTTTTATCATTGAACCCATTGGTTAAACTAACATTGCCTCCATGGTAACACATGGAACTGTACAAGCCATATTTCTGCAGTGTCGGCCAGTCTTTAGGGCCAATCAAATCAATGGCACCAAAGCCCATTTCTTTTACTGCCTGGCACAATTCATCCAGCGGAATAGATCCGTAGCACCATTGGCAAACAGAGTGGTTGATATTTCCTTTTAATTTCATCAGGCCTGTATCGTTTTTAGTTTCTGCAGCGCATGCATTTAATATAGAAGACGCTCCCACAGCCACTGAACCTGCCAGCAGATTTTTTATAACTGCACGTCTGTTTTGTGTTGACATAAAGATAGTTGTATAAGGTGATTTAATATGCAGGCTGAACCGCAACTTTTTTCTTTGAACGCATGTAAAAGAACAGACCCGCAAATGCGATAATTAATATAATAGGAATTACCAGGGTTACATTGATAATAGCCGGACCAGCGGCGGCTTTTGCATCGTTGAGCGCAGTGGCCATTGCGGGTGTTGCATCCGGTGCAGAATAAGCCGCTACAGAAGCACCGGCTGGTAATTTTTCAGCAACCAGCCTGTCATAATATCCACCCATAAAAATCATATAAACAGAAACCGCAAACATACCCGCACCCCCCATCAGGTTCATGCCCACAGCGCCGGTTTTAGGTAAATTTTCAGAAACAAATCCCAGCATGGTTGGCCAAAAATAACAAACGCCAATACCAAATATCAATGCGCCAACAAATAACATATTGCCGGTTGAATGCCCCAAAAGATATAGGCCCAAGGCGCCAAAAATGGCAGAAAATAATAATACACCAGACGGCGAAAGACGGTGAACAACTGGTCCTGCAAATGCACGTCCCAATACCATTACACCTGTTTCAATGGTTAATAAAAGTAAAGCGTTATCGCTGACATTTTTTAACAACACATCAATCCACTGACCAGTGAATAATTCGGTAATAGCGGTACCAAACATTAAAATGATCATCAGGAAAAATAATGGGTTGATCAATGCGCCATACATCTCTGAAGTGGATACTCCGCTTGAAACCCTTTCCGTAACAGGAAACTCCAGCTTACTAAACAAGTAACCATAAATAACAGTAGGAATAAGCATTACCGCAACCAATATTTGCCAATTGGCCATGTACAATGTTTCTGGAATGTGTACTCCAAAAAACCGAACGATCAATGTTCCAATTACAATTCCTCCGGGAAACCAAAGGTGAAAATAATTGAGCCGGGTGGTTTTATTTTCGGGGTAAAGGCTTGCTACCAGTGGGTTACAGGCGGCTTCAACCAGTCCGTTTCCAAGGCCTATTAACAAGGTGGAGAAAAAAAGTGACCAAAAGCCAGTTGCGAAAACCGTCAATAAAATTCCGGCCAAATGAAATATCCCGGCACCTACCAATAACTTTTTCATTCCAATAACATCGACTATAAATCCGCCTATAATAATAGCGAGAGGAAAGCCCCAAAAAGCTGTACTTGTAATAATCCCTGCATCTTCCTGCGAAAGTCCAAAACTATGTTTCCAGGTGTCTAATAAACCGGCCCTTATGCCGAAAGAAAGTGAGGTTACCAACAAAGCCATACAACTGGCTACAAATAATTTATTCCGCTGAATAGAGGCAGGCATAATCGTTAGGTTTTTTTTAAGCAATGAATTGACAAGGTATGAATTTATCTAAATAAAAAATCGAATCGCTAATAAAAATATATCGTTTGGGGATTTTTAACCGTGTTTTATAATTTCAGTCCCACACATTTTCGGGCGGTATAAAATTAATTTTTAAGAAGATGAATTTTTACACAATTGCCTTTTATCTTTAAAGCTCAAAATCACTTTATTTTTAATTCAGTCTGCTAGTTATCTGTTAAAATAAAATGATAATTTAGCCTTCCTGAAAAAAACGGTATGTGTTGCTTTTTTACTCCATGTATTTGTTTGATAACGATGCTTTAAAATAATCAACCACTTATAATTATAATCAACATGAACAGAAAACTACGGATGGGTATGATCGGTGGCGGTAAGGATGCCTTTATCGGCGCTATACACCGTCTTGCTTCAAACATGGACGGGCTGATAGAACTTGCAGCCGGTGCACTGAGTATTAACCCGGATATTGCCCGCGAATCAGGCGAAATGCTTTTTTTGCCGAAAGAAAGAACCTACCTCACTTATGATGAACTGATAAAAAAGGAAAGCGAGTTACCCGCCGATAAGCGGATAGATTTTGTAACCATTGTTACCCCCAACTTTGCGCACTTTGCACCAGCTATGATGGCGCTGGATCATGGCTTTCACGTAGTAATTGAAAAACCAATTGCATTTACGCTGGATGAAGCAAAACAATTAAAAGCCAAGGTTGAAGCAACCGGCCTTACACTTTGCCTCACACATACTTACTCTGGTTACCCAATGGTAAAACAAGCGAAGGCGATGGTGGCCGAGGGTGCACTGGGAAAGATCAGGAAGGTTTGGGTAGAATATCCGCAGGGATGGCTGAGTAAATTAAGCGAACGGGAAGGCAACGCACAGGCTGCTTGGAGAACAGACCCAACCAAGAGTGGCAAAAGTGGTTGCATGGGCGATATCGGCACACATGCTGCCCATCTTGCTGAATATATCACTGGTTTACAAATAACAAAATTGTGTGCCGATTTAAGTATTTTGGTTGATGGCCGTGCGCTGGATGATGATGGCAATGTACTGCTGAAATTCAGCAACGGTGCGGCGGGTGTTTTAATGGCATCGCAGGTTGCAGCGGGCGAAGAGAATGCGTTAAAAATAAGGGTGTATGGAGAAAAAGGTGGTTTAGAATGGGCCCAGCACGAACCCAATACTTTGCTGGCAAAATGGCTGGATCAACCCACGCAGATTTTAAGGGCAGGCGGTAACTATCCGGGGCTTTCCAGTTTTGCAAAAAATAGTTGCCGCACACCAGGCGGGCATCCGGAAGGATACCTGGAAGCCTTTGCCAATATCTACCGTAATTTTGCCCAAACCTTATCTGCAAAAATTGATGGAACAACTCCTTCAAAAGAAGCACTGGATTTTCCTTCTGTAGAAGATGGTATCAGGGGTATGGCGTTTATTGATAATGTTGTTGCTTCTTCCCAATCAGATAAAAAATGGTTTGATCACATAGTTGAATAGGCAAACAAATCTTTTTTCACGCAACGAAACAAAGGATACAAAGTGCACAAAGAAAAATAATAAAATATGCCATTGTTTTCTTTGCCTTCTTAGCGCTCGTTGTGTGAAATAAAAAAACTCAATTATAATTTATGACAACAGTAAAAGGCCCCGGAATTTTTTTGGCGCAATTTATGGGAGATGTTGCTCCTTTTAATTCGCTGGAAAGTATTTGTAAATGGGCAAAAAGTATTGGCTTCGTGGGCGTACAAATACCCAGTTGGGATGGTCGCCTGATTGATCTGCAGAAAGCCGCTGAAAGCAAAACCTATTGCGATGAAATAAAAGGAATCGTCAATAGCTGCGGGTTGGAAATAACCGAATTGTCTAGTCATTTACAAGGTCAGCTGGTGGCTGTGAATCCTGCGTACGATGCACTGTTTGATGGCTTCGCTCCGGAAGCCTATCGCAACAATCCCAAAGCAAGAACAGAATGGGCCGTGCAACAATTAAAATATGCCGCCATCGCCTCTAAAAACTTAGGGCTGAATGCCCACGCTACTTTTAGCGGCGCATTATTATGGCACACGGTATACCCATGGCCGCAACGCCCGGCGGGTTTGGTAGAAACCGGTTTCAACGAATTGGCAAAAAGATGGTTGCCGATTTTAAATCATTTTGATGACCAGGGTGTTGACCTTTGTTATGAAATTCACCCCGGTGAAGATTTGCACGATGGTATTAGTTATGAAATGTTTCTCGAAAAAGTAAATAACCATTCAAGAGCTTGCCTGTTGTATGATCCATCTCATTTTGTTTTGCAATGCCTTGATTATTTAACTTACATAGATTACTACCACGAGCGCATAAAAATGTTCCATGTAAAAGATGCTGAGTTTAACCCAACGGGTAAACAGGGTGTATATGGCGGATACCAAAACTGGATCGACCGTGCAGGACGTTTCCGTTCTCTGGGTGATGGACAGGTTGATTTTAAAGGCATCTTTAGCAAACTGGCTGGCTACGATTACAAAGGCTGGGCAGTAATGGAATGGGAATGCGCCATCAAGCACCCCGAAGACGGTGCTAAGGAAGGATCGGTGTTTATCAAAGACCACATCATCCGGGTTACAGAACGGGCTTTTGACGATTTTGCCAATACAGGCAGCAACGAAAAATTTAACCGCACTGTTTTAGGATTAGAGTAGTAATTTTATCAATCAAAAATTTTAATTAAAAAGAATATCAACATGAAGAAAATTATCACCATTTGCTTATTGACTGCTGGCTTTTATGCCTGCAATAACGGAGGAACTGAACAGAAGAGTACAGCAGCAACAACAACTGAGCCTGCTGCTGACACTAAAACTACTGCCAAGGCAGATGTTACAGATAGTCCTGATTTTGTAAAAGGGCTTGAACTGGTTAACAACAATGATTGTAAAACCTGCCATAAAGTAGATGAAAAATTAATTGGCCCGGCGTTTAGGGATGTTGCCAATAAATATCCAAACACTGCATCTACATTGGATACACTGGCTCATAAAATTATTAAAGGTGGCCAGGGCAATTGGGGCTCTATTCCAATGGCTGCTCACGATAAATTATCTGTAGAAGATGCGACTGCGATGGCTAAATATGTTTTATTGCTAAAAAATAATTAAAGCGTCTATACATGAAACTAATACTTATCTCCCTGCTTGGCTTTTTTATGGGTAGTTCCCATGAAAGCAATACTTCCAATAAGCAGGATGGATGGAAAAATCTGTTTGATGGAAAAACCACGAATGGCTGGCATACTTATGGCAAAACTTCCGTTAATCAAAGATGGAAAATTGCAGATGGTGCACTGTACATTGACAGCACTGTGAAAGAAGGTGGTGACCTTGTTACAGATAAGGAATATGAAAATTACGATTTGAAACTGGAATGGAAAATTTCAAAAAATGGTAACAGTGGAATCATTTTCAATGTACATGAAGACCCATCCAAATACAAGGAAACCTATAACTCTGGCCCTGAAGTGCAGGTGCTGGACAATGAAGGCCATCCCGATGGAAAAATCTTAAAACACCGTGCCGGTGATTTATACGATTTAATTAAGAGTTCTTCAGAACCTGTTAAGGCACCTGGCGAATGGAACGCTGTGGAGATTATCAATAATAATGGAAAGCTGCAGATATTTGTAAACGGCACAAATGTAGTTACCACTAACATGTGGGATGACAACTGGAAACAATTAATTGCAGGCAGCAAGTTCAAAAACATGCCCGATTTTGGCACTTTTAAAAAGGGCAGAATTGCATTGCAGGATCACGGAGATGCCGTTTGGTACCGAAACATTAAAATTAAACAACTATAAAAAATCTTCTTATGCCTGCCATTAAAATTGCCCGCAACCTGTTTTTTCTGCTGTGTGGTATCGCTGCTGTTTCTTTTACAGTAAAACAGCCATCACATGAATTAATTGAAAAAAACACCATACTTATTTTTTCAAAAACCAATGGCTACCGGCATGAAAGCATTGAAGCCGGTATCGCCGCGATAAAAAAACTGGGCGCCGATAACAACTTCAATGTAGATGCTACAGAAGATTCGACCTATCTCAATGATGTAAACTTTAAAAAGTACAAAGCTGTTGTTTTTTTATGCACTACCGGCACAGTTTTGGGCAAGCCTGAAGAACAGGCCCTGCAAAACTATATTCACAACGGTGGTGGCTTTGTAGGCGTACATGCCGCAACAGATTGCGAGTATGATTTTGCCTGGTACGACAAGATGATTGGCGCTAACTTTCTTTCTCACCCGGCGCAACAACAGGCCAAACTGGTAGTGGTAGATAACACACATGCATCCACCAAACACCTGCCAGCTACGTGGGTTAGAAAAGATGAGTGGTATAATTTTAAAAACATGAACCCTGATGTAAAAGTGCTAATCAAGATTGATGAAACAAGTTACACTGGTGGTAAAAATGGTGACAATCATCCAATGGCATGGTATCAGAATTTTGAAGGCGGAAGAGTTTTTTATACCGAATTAGGTCATACAATAGAATCATACAGTGATCCTTTGTACCTGCAACATTTGTTGGGCGGTATTCAATACGCTATGGGTACAAAATAAAAGATTTCATTCAATAAAAAAGAGGTAGTCCGAAAGGCTACCTCTTTTTATTTTAGCAACAATATTTTGCCCTTACAATTCTCTTACCCAGATATTTTTAAAACTGATGGGCTCGCTTTTATCACCATGCGCCTGTAATTTAATTGGTGCCGGGCCGTGCTTTTTATAATAAGGAGCCCCGATATATCTGGTCTCTCCTTTTAATTCATAATTGTTTTGCACCAATACACCATTATGTATAGCTGTAACGCGGGCAGGTGTTTTTATTGTTCCGTCATCATTAAAGCGGGGTGCAGTCCAAATGATATCATACACCTGCCATTCACCTGGCTTTTTGCAGGCATTCGCCAGCGGAATCGATTGCTTATAAATGCTGCCGGTTTGCCCGTTTACATAAGTGGAATTGTTATAGCAATCCAATACCTGGATTTCATATCCATCATCACCGGGGCCGGTGCTGGCTAAAAATACGCCACTGTTTCCTCTACCCTGCCCTTCGCCGGTAATATTGGCTGGTATACGCCACTCAATATGCAACTGGTAATCGGTAAATGATTTTTTTGTTTGAATATTACCGGTTCCTTTTTTAACAGTCAATATATTTTTCGCAACCGTCCAGGCGGCGGCTTTTGTTGTGTCATTGGTGGATGTCCATTCATCCAGATTTTTGCCATTGAATAATACGATGGCGTCAGAAGGCGCATCAGCGGCGGTTTTACCCGGTGTAACTACCTTCGGAACAGGACTGTAAAATTCAGTCGCTTTTGGATCGCCCTGTTGTGCGAACGAAACCGTTGTAATGGTTGCTGCACTCAACAGCATCAATGTTTTTTTAAATTTCATGTGGCAATTTTAAATGTTGTTACTTTTATTAACTTGAAAACGATGGTGGTTAATAATCTGAAAAATCAGTGGGGTGAAGAAAAAAGATATCTGCTTTAGAAACGGTATTCAGGTACTCCGGCATTGCAGAAATTCTTTTCCAAACACTGTCACTGCCGAAGTTTTTCCAATGCTCGTCTCTTTCAGCCATGTTGTTGAATGTAGTCATGTACATCAGGTTGGGCATGTGGCTGCCGCTTAATACTTCAGCATAAAAAACAGCATTGAACTTGAGCCGGTCAAAAAGTATTACTTCGCCTCCATCGTTAAACATCTTTACTTTTTGGCGATACAACCTTTCCGTTGGGCCTTCGTAGCTGCGCAGTTCATACACTCTTTCAGTTAATGGAGCTGTCAAGGCCGGCTTTTTCATGTGCAGCATATCTTTAAAAGCCTTCAGCACGGCAGTTTCCATTCTTTCAAAAGGCATTTTATCATGCGCCGCATTGGTATAGGCAGAAGTATCATTTTTTATGAGTGTCCCTGCTGTCAAAGCGTTCATAAGTACCTCGTATTTCTGTAAGGATGCAAATGGTATCAGTACATACAAACGTTTATCAGCAGCGGTATCATTGTTTACATTGGTAAATACGCCAATATTGGTTAATCCGCTTTTATGCAGGGCTGGCAGGTAAGTACTTTTGAGATAAGCGCTCGTTACGGCAAGCTGTTCTGCCGTTTTACAGTGGTAAGTAGTAAGCTGGTAATATTCACCGGCAGGCGCTTTTTCTGCAGGTGTAAAACTGCTGTTGAGCAGTAAAAGAAAGGCAAGTAAAAATGTTACGGGAAGCAATAATTGTTTTTTCATGTGTTTAATAAATGGCTGTTAATTGATGAATAAAAAGGAAAGGTATGTTTAAATTCCGATGTTCATTTGGCGGATAACATATGTAATTTTACTGAATGAAATGTAGTTCAGGAAATACTGCAAGGTAATCTGTTTTATAAAGAGATACTACAATTAAACCTGTAAAAATTAACTGCCGCGTAAGGCAGTTTTATCATTGAGGGCTCTCAAACGTTTGCACAAAATTTTAATAAAGCCCATTGCAACTTCAGGTCTTGCTTCAATCAGTTCGTAAAAGGGTTCCTGGTCAATTTTAAAAAGAAGACAATCTGTTTTTGCAGTTGCAGAAGCACTCCTGGTTTCCGCATCCAGCAACGATAATTCGCCAAACACCTCCTTTTCCTGCAATACAGCCAGGCTGGTTTTCCCTTTATGAATTTCAATTTCGCCACTGAAAATAATATACATACAATCACCCGTCTCCCCTTCCTCAAAAATCCGTGTTCCCTTTTCCACTTCTTCCTGTTGCATCAGCGGCGCCAGTTCTGCCAAAATAGTTTCAGGCGTTTCACTGAAAATACTCAATGATTTCAACAGCAATACTTTTTCTATAAGTAATAATCCCTGGCTGCCTGCAGATGTTGACATACAATAAAATTTAAATTTTCATTTATAAAAATATACTAATAAAATTACAAAGTTAGTTTAACATACATAGCGGTTTCACGCAGTAATATATTTTCTGCCAGTGCATATTTCTCCACCAGCGTTTTACCAACATTGTGTTGTTGTTGCCTGGCTGTGTAAAGCGAGCAGGCCATTGTCCAGTAGTGATAAGACCAGGCTTCATCTGCCAGGATATTGATCAATACCTGCTCTACCTTTTTAAAAAAGGGATCGGGATATAACTTATGTAACTCAGCCATCCTGTTGGCAATCTCGCCTGGTTCATTGATCACATTAAAATGCAGGGCTAAATCTTTACGTACAAGCATTTCAATAATTTCCAGTGCATTCAAAATGTTTATTTTCTTGCCCGTGTTATAGGCAGTTCTTACTTTGCTGATTTTTTCCCGGTCGTACAGCACGGCAAAAATATTGAGCAGCGCATCCCGCAGGTCATACAATTCTATTTGCATGGCATTGATCAATACCTGGTATTTATCTTTATTCAGCAGCAGTACATTTTGCATATATACAATGGCAGCGCTATGCCCCAATAAGTCCCTCGCAACACTTTCGAGGTAAATTCTGGATCCTCTTTCCGTGCTGTAATGGCTCCTGAACAATGCTTTCGCAATGGGTTTATACATTTCCTTTTTATTGGTGAGTAACCCAATAAGCAATTCATGCGCTTTACTGCCGCTGATTCGGCCTGCAAGGTAAATCAGCTTTTCCTGCTGTAGTTGTGACGTATTTTTATCTACAATGGCAGATTTAATGAAAGGCAATGCATTTTCACCAGCCAAAAACAGTGCCTGTAATGCCACCGGCTCATCTGTTGCCAGGTGTGCAATAACTTGATCCAGCAATAAAGAATCCCCGGTTTTACCAGCGGCCATCAACACAGCTTTACGCACTGCATCATTTGCTTCCGGAAGCATTTGCAAAATTCGCCAGCCGCTGTTATACTGATGCAACGTTGCTAAAATGCCTGCAGCATTTATTCTTTCCGCAGGCAGCGCTGAATGCACCAATTGTTGCAGGCAAGCCCCTGCAGTTTCTTTAGCAGTGCCATCTCCATAATTGATAAGCCCTGTAATTGCCGCAGCTTTAACTGGAGCATCAGCATCATTCAGGTAAGGTAATACCAGTTGATAATCCATACCCGTTTTACAAAGCGTTTGCAGGGCGGATGCTTTAACATCACCGCGATTATTAGCCAGCACCTGCAATAAAATATCATTTGAGACAGGAATATTTTTTTGCTGAATTAACTGAATCGCAGCTGCCTTTATTTTTTCGGAAGGATGCTGCAGTGAGCTCACCACCAGTTCATCAAACAATACGCTTTTGGTAGCATCAAGCATTTTTAAAATATTGATTACTTCCATCTCGGTACCTGAAACAACTTTTTCTTTTACCCATTTTACGGTATCGCTGTCATCAATAGTAAAATTTTGCAGGTTAAAGTAATTGCTGCTGATGGTATTAATAATGGTTTTAAGATATTCCTTATTTACCCTGTAATTACCAATGATCCATAAAATGCCCAATGCAAGAAGGATATAATAAATATTGGTTAAGTCGGCATGTGGCTGATATTGTATTAGTACCAGCAAAAGCAGCCCGGTAAAAAGTGAAGCAAAGGGATCCATAATGCCCTTTAATATATTGTGTGCCCGAAGCCTTTCATGCGTGGGCAAAGGCTGCATAATGGTAATAAAAACGGGCGTGCTGATGGCTGATCGCAAAATGTCTATTGCAATGGCCGTAGCACCAAATAAATAAAATATAATTTTTTCATTGCCAGGCATTGTACGTACAATTAAAACCATAATAATCATCAGGATCATTATCACAGGCGTTATCATCAACGACTTAATAATGCCCAGCCTGCTGATCAACCGACCCGTCAACACAATTTTTACACCCATGGCAATAATTCTGCTGACAGCCATAAAAAGCGCAATGAACCGGGCGAGTGATACATCATCTTTATAAGCTGCCTTTATACCGGCATAAAAAGCATAATTAATAATAATAAAACAGGCAGAAACGATGATAGTAATAATAGCCAGGCGACGGATAAGTGTATTGCCGGCAAAGTTTTCGGCCAGTGTGGTTATTTTATGATCACTATGTTTTTGATGCCCATGGTTAGCGTGGTTGTGCTCAACGAGGTTAGCCGATTTTTTTATACTGATTAAAAAGGGAACAGAGCCGAGCATGCACAATACACCTGCCCACAATAAATTAATGGTGCCGATGTATTTAACCGTTAACAATGCGAGTGTATAGCCGATAAATTTTGCAGGTATGTCGCCCGCGCTGATTACGCTAAACAGGCGTTTACTCTGGCGTACGTCAAACAGCACTGCTGCCAGGCCCCAAAACTCCAGGTTATTCAACAGGTATAATACATTAAACCAGGCCAGCATACCATATAAAAACCATTGGCTATCGGTATAAGCAAAAGCCAACCTGAAAAGCAACATAGAAACTGCAATAAATACCGTAACAATAATGGCCAATTTGCCAATCTCGTATTTATGTTCCAATTTGGAATAAAAAAATCCTGTAGCCCACAGCAAAACCGAAGAATAAATAAAAACATACGGCAATTTTGTTATACCCACTTCATGAAGAAAGAGGGTAAAAGAAGCAGTAAAGAAAAAAGCAATGCCGGCGCCCTGCATAAACTCCATTATAAAAAGTTTTTTTACCAGCCACCATTCGTTCGGCCTTATGTTGAGGGCATTTAACCAATATCCATTTTGTTTCGACATAATAAAGCTTAAAACTGATCCGATTTAGTATTTTTATCAAACACAAGTTTTTGTATGTGCGCCCGTTGAACAGGCGTACGTGTTTGTCTTGAAGACTTCGTAAAATAGTTGTGCGATTGCAGAAAAAGTACCTGGCGCTCTTCCCACTCTGTTTTATCATTGGCAATTTTATAGGCCAGTACTTCGTCGCACAAATTGCTGCTGATTGAAAAAAAATCATCCCTTCCGAGATAATCCAAATCGGCATCACAAATAATTTTTTGTAAAATACCATCCGGAGCCTGCGGCATTTTAGTCGCCATAATCAAACTACAAATATTGTCGATAGAAAGCTGACTTACACCAAAACCGGGCAATTGTTCCCTTACCATTGCACACCCCATTTCTTCGTGACCGTTATACACAAATAAAAAACCTGCATCATGATAAATTGCTGCAATATGCAATTCTGTAAGTGTTTGTTCATCTGTAATTCCCTCTGCTTTTGCTATAGCCTGGCATTGCCTGATAACATCCATGGTATGCGCCACATTGTGATACGTAAGTTGGGTAGAGAGCTCTTTTTTTAAACGCGTTAATACCTGGCTTTCGATAACATTTACATTAAACATGGATGATACTATTAGGATAAAATCAGTACAGTTGTTGAATTGGTTAAGAAAAGTTGCTCTCTAAAATTAAGGCTAAACTACAAATATACTTTTTATAGCCTTTCCAAAAATGGCTGATTGCATCCGCTTAACAAATAATCGGCTTCCCCATACTTCATGAAACCAGGTGTAAACGAAGTCACTTGCTTAAAAATTCTATTTGAATATAAGCAATACGCAAATTGACGCCTGGCAGAGTTTGAAAAGCTAAACGTCTGACCAAACTCAGTATTTTCACTGACCATCGTCTTTGCTTCTGCCTTGTACGCTGCCTATTTTTGTCAGGTAAACAATCAATAAAAATTAAAAAAAAAGGAGGTTTTTATGGCAACGCAAACATTGGCTAAAATCAATAACGACATGCCTTCACTTTTTGACGATTTCTTTAAACCCTGGAACGAATGGTTTGATAGTGGTAATACCTGGGGAAGAACCCTGAAAGTTCCCGCTGTAAATATCGTTGAACAAAAAGATAAATATGAAGTATCGCTGGCTGCACCCGGTTTAAAAAAAGATGATTTTAAAATTGATGTAGATGGCAACATGCTTACCATCAGCAGCAAAAAAGAGGAACAAAAAGAAGAGAAAGATGAAAAATGCACCCGTAAAGAATACAGCTATTCCTCTTTCAGCCGCAGTTTTAACTTACCCGAAGAAATTAACCAGGAAAAGATTGCCGCAAAGTATGAAGATGGCGTTTTGAAAATTTCGCTGCCCCGCAGACAAGAATCAAATAAGATTTCAGCAAAACACATTAACGTTAATTGATCATTGCTGAGCTTGTATTAAACCCCGCCACTAAACCGGCGGGGTATTTATTTTATAATAATACCAGTATGCACAACTGGTGTATATGACCACAATTGTGGTGGGTATTGACAGAGGTCATTTTTGTGACTTGGGTTTATACCTACTTTGCAGGCAAGAATAAATAATGATGCCATGAAAAAAAATAGATGGATCAGCCTGGTGCTGATCGTGCTTCTGACCGGTTGTTCTTCCACATCAAAAATCACCAGCTCGTGGAAGGCTCCGGATATGCAGGCCAGGCAATATAATAAGATACTGGTGCTAGCTCTCATCAATGAAAAGGACCGGACCTTGCAGGAAAATATGGAAAAACACATGGTTGGCGATTTGCAACACCTGGGGTACAACGCCCTCTCATCTTTGCAGGAATATGGACCAAAGGCTTTTGATAAAATGGACGAAAATACCGCCATTGATAAATTGAAAAATACCGGTGTTGACGCTGTAATTACAATCGTTTTACTTGACAAACGAAAAGAAAGAAAATATGTTCCAGGCAGTGTGTATTACTCACCCTACGGATTTTATTACAGCCGTTTTTGGGGATACCGAAGCGCATTGTATAACCGCATTTACGAACCCGGCTATTATGTTGTTGATACCAAAGACTTTTGGGAAAGCAATTTGTATGATATGCCGACTCAAAAATTAGTTTATTCTGTACAAACACAGTCTTTTGATCCGGGCAATTCAGAAAGTTTAGGGCATGGATATGGTCAGCTAATTGTAAAGGATATGGTCAAGAATCATATCCTGACAGACAACCATACACCTGTTGCGAGTGACCAATAGGTCAACTGCAACTGAGAAAAACATTTTAATTCAATAGCATGATGTGTGGTCATGCTCTGCCAATTCAATCAGGTTGCATCAGTACGATATGGCCGTAATCTGCTAATAAATTATTCTCTGCGTATTCAATATCACCACCATTCTCCAGCACTTTTTCTATAATGTCGCCCACTACATTTTTTATATAAGAAAATGGATGGTAAGGATCCATGATATTATAAAGAATTTCATCACCTGTATTTTGTTTTTCGGGATACTGGTAGTTTTTTTCAACCAGCAGCAAGCTGCCTTTATGATGTACGGCTTTTTGCCAAACGTCCTTTATGCCGGTCACGAGTCTTTTGTCCCTGGCGGCCTTTTGCAGGCGACAAGCTAAATATTGTTGTTGAACCGATGCCCAGTCAGCAATGTACATTGCCATCTTTTTTTGTATTTCATGAACAGTCGCGTCCGCAACATCCGAATATATGTAATTAACAACAGCGTGGCCGCCCTTGGATATTGCCTTAAATTGTTCCAGCAATTCTTCATCACCACAAATAAACAAAGGCAATGGATAAGCCTTCAATATAATTTCCAGCGTATTGTCTGCATGCTGCAAAAAATGAGCAAGCGTCGATTTTTTAAGGCTATCCAAACCGTCCGTCTGCTCTTTTTTATTATATGGAAAAAGAGGTTTTGGTGTGGTGGTAACAATTCTAATTAAACGATCATCCCTACCAAGATAAATGCGGCTTTCTTTGTTGGTAACAAGCATAACAAGAAACGAATGTTCCTGCTTTTTATGCTGTACCAAATCCCTGATATCAAAAGCCCCATCAATGGTTATTTTTTCTTCCACCGTTATATCCATGTAAATCACTTTCTCCAATACAGGCGATAAATAAATGGCGACGCTTTTTTTATGTGTATTATAATTTAGTCCTGCAATTATGGTTCGTAATTTCTCTATCATCAGCATGGCTGTGTCGCCATGGTACTTTTCCAACAATTGCCCTTCCACCCTGGAGGCTGCATTACTCAATTTCTCAAGCAATTTGATCTTCAATACCATTTTAGGATCGAATGGAATCAACAGGGAAATTACCGGAAGATACTGCATGTCTGCCACCACGTCGTTTGTTGAAAGTTGGACTATTGTTTTCATCGCAAGCATTTTAGAAAGTGAGATTATTTGTCAACTACAGAACATTATCAAACCAGTCAGTATGATAATTTACATGAGATATTGGCACAAACCACATACCACAAAATGCATTTGGAAGCAGGGGAAATGTTAATTAAAGGTGGGGAGTGGCAGGTTGGTTATCGGCAAAAAAAATGCCCTCTTTAAAAAGGGCACCTTCAAATATATTTCAGTTGCTTTAGATCCGTTTTGATAACACACATTTCTTACAATGCGATTTTCAAGGCGGGACAATGGTCTTTTTTTAGTAGGATATTAAATACTCGTTGGTCTTTGTAAGGTTAATCGGATGGTAGTCTTTAATCAGGGTATCGGATAATCGGTTTGTGTTTTTCTTAGTTAATTGGTTTGGGTTCTTTCACTAAGGATATTGTAATTCGGTTGTTGGTTTTTAGGACTTGGTCTTTTCTTTAAAATAATGGATGTTGTTCTGGTTGTTTGGATTAGGTTTTGTTCGTTAGGATATTCAAATTTAAAACCGGTGATGAAAGTTGGTACGTTGCCCGCTTTCTTATGTAAAAGTGCATCAAATACTTGCAGCATTTTTTATATTTCGATTAATGGGTGTGTTTATTTCGACGAACAGTCTGGAATGTTCGTTTTGAAAGCACTGATATTGCATTTAAAGTGGTTGTTATTAAACTAGCGAACGCTCTTTTCGTAACATTTAAACGTTCAAGTGCTGTAATTTCTCCTTTTCAAAAAAGAATTTTTTTTGAATACAACTACATTTATCTTCAATTCATAATAATCATTCTGTGCAACTATCCGAAGACCAGATACTTACCCTTGCCCCTGATGAAGCGTCCAAAAAGTCCGGGAAAGATTTAGCCAACCCTTCCAAATGGGTGAGCAAAGGTGCCAATGAACAGGCGCTTTGGGGCGAAGCCCAGGGCAGTGGCAGTAAGCCTTATCAAACCCAGGTTGACCTTAGCAATATCGCTTTTAAATGCAGTTGCCCCAGCCGCAAATTTCCCTGCAAACACGGACTTGGTTTAATGCTTTTTTATTCCCGGCAGCAAAACGCATTTACGGATACTACTGCACCGGCATGGGTAACCGACTGGCTAAGCAAACGAACAGAAAAGGAAGAAAAAAAAGCGACCAAAGAAGAAAAGCCCGTTGATGAAGCAGCTCAGGCAAAACGCCAGCAGGCAAGGCAAAACAAAGTAGCCGATGGCATTGAGGAACTTCGTTTGTGGATAAAAGATATTGTACGAAATGGCATTTTAAATATGCCCGATAAAGGTTTTGCCTACTTTGAAAATATGGCGAGGCGAATGGTAGATGCGCAATCGCCGGGATTGGCTAACATGATAAGAAACCTTGGCGAAACCGGTTTTTATGCAGAGGGCTGGCAGACCAGGTTTATGGATCAACTGGCTGCCATTTATTTAATAACAGCCGGCTATAACAATATCGAATCGCTCGACGCCCATCTTCAGCAGGATATAAAAACATGGATCGGCTTTACCCAAAACCAGGAAGAACTAAAAACGCAAACAGGCGTTACCGATACATGGCTCGTACTTTCCAAACAAACTATTGAGATAGATACTATTACTACAGAACGCAACTGGCTGTATGGCACTGCCAGCAACCAATATGCGCTGGTGCTGCAGTTTATTGTGCGTGGACAGGGCGGCACACTTACGTTTACTCCCGGTATGTTCCTGCAAGCTGAGCTGGTATTTTATCCATCGGCTGCTCCCCTGCGGGCCATTGTAAAAAGACAGATTGCCACCAATGCCGTCAATAATATTGCAGGTTTTACTGGCTGGCAGCAGGTAAGCGAATCCGATACATTGTTAAGCAGGAATATGCCCGTACGGGCGGAGCGTCCGTTTATAATTAACCAGCTAAAACCGGTACAATACAATAACCAATGGTGGTTGCAGGATGCGGAACAAAAAATGATGCAGTTAAAAAATGAACACAAAACCATCTGGAAAATATTATCCCTCAGCGGCGGCGATGCAATGAATATGGTAGTAATAGGCAAGGAAGATAAATATGAGCCGGTGGGGGTGTGGTATAAAAATGAATACAAAATTTTAGTTTAACCACAGAGTTTTTGGAGTTTGAGCTCAGAGTTACACAGAGTAAAATAAACTCCTTTAACTCTGTGCAATAACTCCTTTCACTCCGTGGTAAAAAAAATCAACCACAGAGTTTTGGAGTTTGAGCACGGAGTTGCACAGAGTAAAATAAACTCCTTTGACTCTGTGCAATAACTCCTTTCACTCCGTGGTAAAAAAAATCAACCACAGAGTTTTGGAGTTTAAGCACAGAGTTGCACAGAGAAAAATAAACTCCTTTAACTCCGTGCAATAACTCCTTTCACTCCGTGGTAAAAAAGAAACCACAGAGTTTTTGGAGTTTGAGCACGGAGTTGCACAGAGTAAAATAAACTCCTTTAACTCCGTGCAATAACTCCTTTCACTCCGTGGTAAAAAAAAGCAAATGGAATTCTGGAACAACATCATCAACACCGCCATGATTGGCACCGATAAAAAAACAATTGGCACCGCAGAATTACCTGCCGGTCTGCAGGATTCTGCGTCCGTCATTTTTGCCAACGAAGCAATTGACAAAGAAGAAAAATTTTTACAGGTAAGCGCCCTGGCTTTTAACTATCGCCAGGCAGGTGTAATGCCACTGCATAAAGAAACCATCACGTTGCTGCAATGTGAGACGGAAGAAAAACTGTATTGTAATGCAGCCGCAATGCAGGCGTTAAGAGATATTCAGTCCGAAGAAAATATTCCGTTACTGCGGTTTTGGTTGCAGCATTGCGCAGCAAAAAACCAGCTTGTACAACCGGAATTAATTCCTGCTTTACTGGAGGCGGGTTTGCAACAAAAAAAGTTACAAACCGTCATTGCAGCCTGCTGTGGTAAAAGAGGCGAATGGCTTAGCCGCTTTAATGAAGCATGGAATTTTTCGCAAAACCAAACGGCAGAACAGTTGTGGCAAACCGGCACGCCGGAACAAAGAAAAGCGATTTTTAAAGATACCAGGGCAAGCGATCCTGCATTGGCAGGCAACTGGCTGCAACAAACCTGGCCACAGGAAGATGCCAATACCAAAACGACTTTCCTGGAAATATTTTCCATTAACAGCAGCGAAGCAGATATTCCTTTTTTAGCATCACTGTCTGCAGAAAAAAGTAAGAAAGTAAAGGAAGAAGCCCTCCGTTTACTAAAGCAAATTCCAGCCTCGCCGGTGGTGCAATTGTACCAGCAGGCACTGCAAAAATGCGTTGAATTGAAAAAGGAAAAAACCATGCTTGGCTTATCCAGCAAAATGATTTTACAATTTCATTTACCGCCGGATCTTGACGAAAGCATTTTCAAAACCGGGATCGATAAATTAAGCAACAATAAAGAATTTACGGACGATCAGTTTATCATCTTTCAATTAATACAATCGGTGCCGCCTGCATTTTTGGAAAGCCTTTTGTCAACTGACGCCAAGACAATCATTGAACAATTTCAGCAAGATGATACCGGCAAAAAAATGATGCCGGCCCTGGTAATTGCTACCACCAAATTTAAAAATGCAGCTTGGGCATTGCAATTAATGCAGCACAGCTCGGTTTTTTACATAGAGATTATTCCATTGCTTCCCATACAAGCGCAGGAACAATACAGCAACCAGTTTTTTGAGCAGTTTGCCGACAACATTATCAATTATGCGGTGCAAAGGGATAGTGAATGGAGCATTGCGCTTACCAAAAACATATTCAGGCATCTTGCCAAAAATCCTTACAATTACACCCGCTCCTTTTTTAGCCAGTACATACATTTAATACCGGCACCCATTGTGGCAGAGCTTGAAAAATGTACGCCGCCGGAAGAACACCTACGAACTATGTGGAGCAATATTTCAGCTTATATTATCAAACTGGTATCATTAAAAATTGAAACACTCAAAGCTTTTAACGACTAAATAAATATTATGGCAACCATCTTACGTCAGCATGCAGAAGAATTATTTGCGCAGGAACTGGAAGAATTAAAAAAACAGGACAGTGATAAATTACCCACCAACTGGAATCTATCCCCTCAATCGGTGGTTACATATTTGGTGGGTGGCAAACTAAAAAACGGGTTTGAAGTTTCGCCTAAATACATTGGCAATAGGCGACTGATGGAAATTGCCGTTGCCACACTTACCACCGACAGGGCACTGCTTTTATACGGATTGCCGGGCACTGCCAAAAGCTGGGTGAGCGAACATTTAGCTGCAGCTATCAGTGGCAACTCCACGCTGGTAGTGCAGGGCACAGCCGGCACCGGTGAAGAAGCTATTCGTTATGGCTGGAACTACGCCAGGTTACTGGCAGAAGGCCCTTCGGAAAAAGCCATTGTAGAAACTCCGGTGATGCGTGCAATGAAAGACGGAAAGATTGCCAGGATAGAAGAGCTGACAAGAATAGGTGCCGATGTGCAGGATGCATTGATTACGATTCTTTCCGAAAAATCATTGCCGGTACCGGAGTTAAATACAGAAGTGCAGGCCGTTAGAGGTTTTAATATTATTGCCACTGCCAACAACCGTGATAAGGGTGTGAACGAATTGAGCAGTGCATTAAAACGCCGTTTTAATACCGTGATTTTACCCGTGCCTGATTCGATGGAGGAAGAAATAGATATTGTAAGACGAAGGGTGGAAAGTTATAGTAAAGTAATGGAGCTTCCTGCGGAGCCACCGGCATTGCAGGAGATCAGGAGAATTGTAACCATCTTTCGGGAACTGCGAAGTGGTGTTACAACCGACGGAAAAACAAAAGTAAAAATGCCCAGTGGTACATTGAGTACGGCGGAAGCTATTTCTGTTGTAAACAATGGTCTTGCCATGGCCGCTTATTTTGGTGATGGACAACTCAAAGCAAATGACCTTGCCTCCAGCATCATCGGCGCCATTGTAAAAGACCCGGTGCAGGATAAACTGGTGTGGCAGGAATATTTGGAAACGGTTGTAAAACCAAGAGAGGAGTGGAAAGATATTTACAGGGCTTGCAGAGATTTTTAAACCACAGAGTTTATGGAGTTTGAGCACAGAGTTAATGGAGTTCCTTTTAAAGAAGGTTGAACAATAATAAAAAGTAAAAAAACTCCTTTACCTCCGTGCTCAAACTCCATTAACTCTGTTGTAAAATAACCAGTAAAAAAAATATCATGATTGAAAACGAACTCACTGAACGTATTTTAAAATGTGCTTTTAAAGTACATAGCGCTTTAGGTCCGGGTTTGTTGGAGTCTTCTTATAAGGAGTGTCTTTGCTATGAAATGATAAAGGATGGATTATTTGTGGAGAAAGAAAAACCCATGCCCCTGGTATATGAAGAAGTAAAATTAGATATTGGTTACCGGCTGGACTTGTTAGTGAATAATAAAGTGGTGATAGAAATTAAAACGGTGGAAGTTTTCAATGACGTACACCTTGCTCAAATACTAACCTACATGCGGTTGAGTAATTGCAAGGTTGGATTACTACTGAATTTTAAAGTGGCATCATTGAAGAACGGAATTAAAAGAATGATACTTTAATAAGATTAACCACAGAGGAATAGGAGTAAATACAGCACGGAGTAAAAGGTGTAACTCCATTACTCCGTGAAAAAAACTCCTTTAACTCCGTGGTAAAACATAACCACAGAGTTTTCGGAGGTTAAGCACAGAGTTAACAGAGTTACTCCATTTACTCCGTGAAATAAACTCCCTTAACTCCGTGGTAAAAAAATAACTCCCATCACTCTGTGGTAAAAATTTAAGCATGGCGACACATATTCTTGGTATACGACATCATGGGCCTGGTTCTGCCAGAAATGTAAAAGCATTTTTGGAAGCGGTGCAGCCGGATATTGTTTTGGTGGAAGGTCCGCCGGAAGCGGATAGTATTTTGCAATGGGCTACTCACAAAGAACTAAAACCGCCGGTAGCCATTTTATGTTACCAGCCGGATAACCCACAGCAGTCATGCTTTTACCCGTTCGCTGAATTTTCGCCGGAGTGGCAGGCAATCATTTATGCAAAGCACCACAACATTCATGTGCGGTTTATGGACCTGCCATCAGGCAACCAGTTTGCCATAGAACAGGAAAAAAGAAAAGCGGCCGAAGATGCCATGGCTGCCGCAGAAAAAGAAGTTGAAAAAAATGAGCAGAATGATATTACGGACGATAAAAAAATAAACAATGCTGTACTGTTCAACAGCGGCATTTCGTACAAGAGTGCGACGCCACCGAAGTTCAATCAAGGTATTTGCAGCCCGGCTCATAAAAAAATATTTTCTAATCAAACCGGTGATATAATTGTTGAGGAAGTGGAAAATATGCAAGCCATCCGGCTGGATCCCATCTCTTGCCTGGCAGCGGCAGCAGGTTATTCGGATGGCGAAAAATGGTGGGAACATTTTGTTGAACATCGTCACAACAATGAAGCAATATTTGAAGCAGTCAATGAGGCAATGGGTGTACTAAGGGAATTGCTGCCGACAAAAGATGACCGGCTGGAACAACTGCGGGAAGCGCACATGCGTAAAACCATTCGCCAGGCGGAGAAGGAAATGTTTCAAAACATCGCGGTGATTTGTGGTGCATGGCATGCACCTGCATTGACCAATATGCGCAAACAAAAAGATGACAATGAACTGCTGAAAAATTTACCGAAGGTTAAAGTAGAATGTACCTGGATACCGTGGACGTATAACCGCTTAAGTTTTTACAGCGGCTATGGTGCAGGCATTGCATCGCCGGGGTGGTATGAACATATATGGCAATACCCAACAGATGATGGTACAAGATGGATGGCGAAGGTGGCCAAACTATTTCGCAGCAAACAAATGGACACCTCGGTGGCGCATGTAATTGAAGCGGTGCGGCTGGCGGAATCCCTGGCTTCGTTGCGCAATTTAAACAAGGCCGGACTGGAAGAACTGAACGAGGCAACGCTGAGTATTTTATGCAATGGCGAGCCGGCAATGATGAGCCTGTTGCAAAACGAATTAATTGTGAGCAACCGGATTGGTGAAGTGCCGGTGGATATACCCAAGCCTCCGCTACAACTGGATATAGAAAAACTGCAAAAGAAATTGCGGCTTCCGCCAACGGCTGACTGGAAGGACTACACGCTGGACTTAAGAAAGGAAAATGATTTGGAGCGAAGTGTATTTTTACACCGCCTGCTGTTGCTGGAGATTAAGTGGGGTACCAAATCTGCCATTGGCGGTAAGGGAACGTTTAAAGAACAATGGCGGCTGCAATGGGATCCTGCATTTTCTATTGATGTAATTGAAAAAGGTAGCTGGGGAAATACGACGGAAGAAGCCGCTGTAAAATATGTAATTGATTTATCAGCAAAAGCAAAGGCTTTGCCAGAGGTTTGCCGGCTATTGGAAGAAACCATTCCTGCAGAGTTGCCTTTGGCGGTTGAATCACTCATTCACCAGATCAATAATCTGGCGGCGGCAAGTGGAGACGTTGTTCAGTTAATGGAAGTGATTCCGGCCCTGGTGAATGTGAGCAGGTATGGTAATGTACGCAAGACAGATGCCGCACTGGTACTGGGTATCGTGGACAGTATGATTACCAGGATATGTATAAGCCTGCCGGCTGCCTGCACCGGCATTGATGAAGATGCTGCCGCACATTTACTGGAATTATTCGGTAAGATGAACGATGCGGTAAACCTGTTGCAGGAAAAAGATATTACTGATTTGTGGCAACAAACCTTACAACTTATTTCAACAAATAAAAATACGGCGCCGGTTATTGCGGGCTATGCCACAAGGCTGCTGGCAGATTTTAAACTCATTATTGGAGATGATTTGGTAAAAGCATTTTATTATGCGATGTCATCATCAACAGCCCCGGCCATTGCTGCGGCATGGCTGGAAGGATTTTTAAAAGGCAGCGGAACTATTTTACTGATTGACCAGGATTTATGGAATGTGGTGAACACCTGGGTAGAACAATTGACGGATGATATATTTATACAGGTGCTGCCATTGCTGAGAAGAACCTTTGCTAATTTTTCCAAACCGGAAAGAAGAAAGCTGGGTGAAAAAGTAAAATCCGGCAGCAGCGGAGTTGTTATTAAACAAACAGAAATTGGGATTGATAGTGAAAGAGCAAAGCAGGGAATTGAAGTGGTGATGCGGATGATGGGGTACTCACCACAGAGTTAAAATTAACCATAGAGGAAAAGGAGGTTAGGCACTGAGTAAAAGAGTAACTCCTAAAACTCCGTGAAAAAACTCCTGTAACTCGGTGGTAAAAATTAACCACAGAGGAATAGGAGTAAACAAACTCCGTTAACTCCGTGAAAAAAACTCCGTTAACTCTGTGGTAAAAAAAACAATATGTCAACAGAACAAAACATACGCAAGTGGCGGTTGATTTTAGGTGCTGATCAAAATGATGGCACTGGTTATACGCTGGACCAGCATGATATGCAGTTGGACAAAACCTTGTCCGCTTTGTATGATGGCGACCGCCAGGGTGGGCTTGGTCCATCCTCTCCCAATGTGAGCCGCTGGCTGGGCGATATCCGTTCGTTTTTCCCCAACACGGTGGTGCAGGTAATGCAGAAAGATGCGCTGAAACGACTGAACCTGACGCAGATGTTGTTTGAAAAAGAGATGCTGGAAAACGTGGAGGCGGATGTTCACCTGGTGGCAACACTGATGTCGCTGAGCCGTGTGATACCCGATAAAACAAAAGACACCGCAAGACAGGTGGTGCGTAAAGTAGTAGATGAACTGGTAAAAAAACTGGCGCAGCCAACACAGCAAGCCATCACTGGAAGCCTGAACCGTTCTGCCAGGAACCGCCGCCCAAAACACAATGAAATCAACTGGCACCTTACCATACAAAAAAACTTAAAACATTACCAGCCCGAATACAAAACCATCATACCAGAAACAAGAATTGGTTATGGCAGAAAAAGAAGTTCGCTGAAAGATGTGGTGCTCTGCCTGGATCAAAGTGGTTCGATGGGCACCTCGGTAGTTTACTCGGGCATCTTCGGTTCGGTGATGGCATCTATACCCGCTGTAAAAACAAAGATGGTGGTGTTTGACACTGCTGTTGCAGACTTAACAGAAGAGCTCACCGATCCGGTAGAGTTGTTGTTTGGCGTACAACTGGGTGGCGGAACGGATATCAATTTAGCACTCACTTACTGCCAGCAAATCATTACCCGCCCAACAGATACGGTGCTTGTATTAATCACCGATTTATTTGAAGGTGGAGATGAAGCAGGCATGCGGAAACGAGCTACTGAGCTGGCTGCTGCGGGTGTGCAGGTGGTGGTGTTGCTGGCGCTCAATGATGATGGAGCTCCTTCTTATGATCATGGCAATGCACAATTTTTATCCGATCTCGGCATCCCGGTCTTTGCATGTACGCCGGATAAATTTCCGGATTTAATGGCAGCGGCTTTGAGCAAGCAGGATGTGGGGCTGTGGGCGGCGAAGGAGGATTTGGTGTTGAAGAAATGAGGATTAACCACAGAGTTAGAGGAGTTGTTGCACGGAGTAAATGGAGTTTTACTCTTTTAACTCTGTGCTGCCTTAACTCCTTTCCCTCTGTGGTTAATTATTTTTCAGGCACGGAGTTGCACAGAAACTCTTTTAACTCTGTGCGGTTTTAACTCCATTACTCCGTGGTAAAAAAAAATACCCTCTCATTAAAGGGCATTCTTAAATATATTGTTGTTGGTTTTTGATCCGTTTTGATTATTCACATTGTTTAACAATGCATTTTTCAAGGCGGGATTCAGCGGTCTTTTTTTAGTAGGATATTAAATACTCGTTGGTCTTTTAAGGTTAATCGGATGTTGGTCTTTAATCAGGGTATCGGATAATCGGTTTGTTGGTTTTTTAGTTAATTGGTTTGGTTTCTTTCACTAAGGATATTGTAATTCGGTTGTTGATTTTTAGGACTTGGCTTTTTCTTTAAAATAATGGATGTTGTTCTGGTTGTTCGGATTAGGTTTTGTTCGTTAGGATATTCAAATTTAAAACCGGTGATGAAAGTTGGTGGGTTGCCTGCTTTCTGATGTAAAAGTGCATCAAATACTTGCAGCATTTTTTATATTTCGATTAATGGGTATGTTTATTTCGACGAATGATACAAAATGTGCGATTTGGAAAAGGTTTTTCGTATGATTGCAGCTGATTGTGTTGCCGGCTGCTGGTCCATACGCTTTAAAGATTATTTATTCAATGAAGTATTCCATCCTTGCAGTAGCACGCCATCATCCAACCAACAAATTATTTTAAGAAAGCAATATGAAAAAAATTAGTGTTTTATCCTTGTCTTTATTAATTATTTCCTATGCTGCATTGGCGCAGCAACAGTCAAAAAGCAAACAGGCTATTGATTATGTGAATCCGCTGATAGGTACGCCCTATGCCGGTTTTAAAAAAGGGTTAGATGGCGGCGGTACCGTCCCTGCCGTTGGTACGCCCTATGCCATGACCAATTTTTTGGCGCAAACCGCCGAACCAAAAATGGGGCTCAATGCCTACGTGTACGAAGAAAAAAGCATTATGGGTTTTCTTGCTTCGCACCAGCCAACGGTATGGATGGGCGACTATGGCTATGTTTCTGTAATGCCGCAAATTGGAGAGTTAAAATTATTGCCCAAAGAAAGGGCCCTGCCATTTGAACACAGCGACGAAGTATCGCATCCTTATTATTATTCCGTCTTGCTAAATGCGGGCAACAATCAAAAAATAAAAGGAGAAATTGCTGCAGCATCACGGGCCGGCATTTTTCAGTTTACTTTCCCCGCGTCAGACCAGGCTCGCTTTATTATCCAGGGCATTGATTTAAATCCCGAACTGGCAGATCCTTCCAACGATTACGGCCCGAGGATGAAATCCATCAAAGGATATATAAAAATTGATACTGCTAAAAATGAAATCACGGGCTATAACCCGGACAGGATGTCGGCACAGATTGGACCCGATCTGCCCAACTTCAAAGGTTATTTTGTTATTCAGTGCAATAAAAAAATTGCGTCTTTTGGCACCTGGGATAATGCCAGCATAAACCCATCTTCCCTTGAACAACTGGGTACAAGAATGGGCGCCTATATCAATTTTAAAACAAAAGCTAACGAAAAAATTGAATTGCGTATTGGCACTTCTTTTATAAGCCTGGGGCAGGCAAGAATCAATATGGCTAAAGAAATTGCAGGCCGCAGTTTTGCGCAGTTGGCTAATTCCACCCGCAACACGTGGCAAAAAAACCTGGAGTGCATGCAGCCGGAGGGAATTACAGAAGATCAAAAAGCTATTTTTTACACAGCGCTTTTTCATACCATGCAGTTTCCGAGAGAGATGTCAGAATATGGTAAATATTACAGCGCCTTCGATGACAAAATTCACACTGGAAGTTCCTATACTGATTATTCTTTGTGGGATACTTATCGGGCATTGCATCCCCTGCTGATCTTTACGCAGCCGGATCGTGTCAACGATATGATCACCGCGATGCTGCAGATGTATAAAGAAGGTGGCCGCTTACCCATGTGGCCCAACCCTGCTGAAACCAACATCATGATCAGCACACATGCTGATGCAGTGATTGCGGATGCTTATGTTAAAGGCGTGCGTGGCTATGATACGAAGCTTGCATACGAGGCGTTGCTAAAAGATGCCATGGTGCCACCATTAGATGATACCAGCCTAGCCTACGACGATCGTGATTTGTGGACGGGTTACGAAGCAAGGGCTGGTCTTACCGCTTTCAACAGCATTGGCTATGTTCCTTTTGGAAAAACTGCCGAGTCTGTTTCCCGTACCATTGAATATTCGTCCGATAATTATTCGGTGGCCCAAATGGCAAAAGCAATGGGCAAGGCAAGTGATTATAATCAAATTTTGGCATGGAGCAAAAACTATAAAAACCTGTATGATTCAACAACGGGTTTCCTCATCCCCAAATTAGCGGATGGCACATTTGTACAATTCAATCCAAAGAATAAACTGGGCAGACAGGATGGTTTTACAGAAGGCGATCAATGGACGTATTTGTTTGGTGCCATGCAGGATATTCCGGGCATGATTGACATGATGGGTGGCAACAAAAAATTCATTGCTAAACTGGATGAGAATTTTAACGGCAATCATTACCGTCACGATAACGAGCCGGGCCACCACTACAGTTACCTGTATGATTATTGCGGTGAGCCCTGGAAAACACAGGAGCTGATAAGAAAACATACCACAGAAAATTACCGCAATGAACCGCTGGGCATCAATGGCAACGAGGATTGCGGGCAAATGGCTGCCTGGTATATTTTTGGGGTAATGGGCTTTTATCCGGTGACACCTGCCTCCGGTATTTATGCTATTGGCGCTCCACAGTTTCCAAAATTGGTGTTGAAATATAAAGCCAATAACCAGCCAAAAACATTCACCATTATTGCCAACAAACTTTCTGCTGAAAACAAATACATACAAAGTGTACAGCTGGATGGCAAGCCTGTTGATCATCCGTTCATCAGCCACGCCAACATTCTAAGTGGCCACCAATTTATTTTTGAAATGGGACCGTTGCCTAATAAAAACTGGAAGTAAAATAACCTGCAATATTATCAACGGCTAAACTTTATAAGGATATGGTGTAAACATTTTGTAGTCACTAATCTGCTTAATAAATAATTTGCTTCAAAGGAATATTTTAGACTGCGGCACTGTTAAATTATTTCAGTAAACCTATAGTCCTAATTTTGCGCTACAGGTAAAAGATAAATTGCAAAAATGTATGGCTGATAAAATAGCAGATATAAAAGTAGCGGTAGATGCCATTGTTTTTGGCTATTCAAAAACAGAAGGTGTGTCTGTATTATTGATCAAAAGAAAATATCCACCTTATAAAGATAGCTGGGCCATACCTGGTGGTTTTATCCTGCACGAGGAAAGCCTGGAAGAGGCGGTAAAAAGAGAACTGTCAGAAGAAACAGGTATCAAAGTAAATTACCTGGAACAATTGTACACCTTTGGCGCTCCAAAAAGAGACCCGCGGCAACGTATCATTTCCATCGCCTATTTTGCCCTTGTAAAGAGCAGCCAGTTTCAACAGTTAAAAGCCAGCACCGATGCGGCAGAAGCCCAGTGGTTCAGCATCAATAAACTGCCTTCACTTGCATTCGACCATAAACAAATTTTGCAAACAGCCATTGAAAGGGTACGTGCAAAAATCCGGTACCAGCCAATTGGTTTTGAGCTGCTCGATAAAAAATTCCCCTTTGCCGATTTAGAGAAATTATATGTGGCGCTGCTGGACCGCAACATCGACCGGCGAAATTTTACCAAAAAAATATTGTCCTTCGGGTTGCTGGAAGATACTTGTGAACTGGCTCCTGCCGCAGGGGCAGGCAGGCCAAGTAAAATTTACCAGTTCAATAAAAAGCGGTATGAAGAGCTGGTAAAGCATGGGATCTTTTTTGAAGTGTAAACTATACCAAGCAACAATACAGGCTACTGATCGTTTATAGCAAACCAAATAATCGATTACCCTCTTATGTAAATTTATTTTTAAAATATTTTGCGTAATAATGACGCAAAATAAAAAATCATCCTATATTTGCTTTATCAAAATACAAAAATGAAAACAATCAACCTGAATACCAGCGAAGGAATTAAGATCACCATCTTCCCCGACAGTCAGCCCCACGTAAACATACAGGGCATCAATGAAGCCGATGAGGTAAAAGTAATTTGCTCCATTACAGATCCCAGCAAGCTGCTACAGTTGCTGGAAACAGCCAATGCATTGGATAACCTGTTTGCCAAAAAGAAAATCCTGGTAATACCTTATTTACTCGCTGCCCGTTACGACAGGCTGATGGTAGCCGGGGATAGTATCGACCTGAAAGTAATTGCCGAACTGGTAAATACGTGTGGCTTTGAAAAAGTGTACCTCTACGATGTGCATTCAGATGCTGCTACCCTGCTTATAAAAAATGCCATCGCTGTTACCAACCAGAATTTAGTAACCGAATACAATATGCCTGATGCCGTATTGATTTGTCCCGACGCTGGTGCTGCAAAAAAAGTAGGTAAATATTTTACCTGGAACAGCAACATCAAAAGCATTGTGTACTGTAGTAAAAACAGGAATCTTTCTACAGGTGAACTTACACTGGAAGTATTGGAGCCGGAAGAGTGCGCCGGTAAAAACTGTATCATCATCGACGACTTGTGCGATGGTGGCGGCACTTTTCTCGCCATTGCAGCGCAAATAAAACCAGCACATTTAACGCTGATTGTTACACACGGTATTTTTTCCAAAGGCTTTGAGCAGCTGGAAAAATCCTTTCAGCAAATCATCGTATCTAATAGCTTGTATAAAACTTATGACTCACCCATTGTAAAAACCCTTCACCATTTTCTATAAATCAAAACATGAAAACAAACCCATTCTTATTAACCGATTATTATAAAGTAGGTCACGTATTTCAATACCCGGATAAAACAGAACTGGTGTATAGTAACCTAACACCAAGAAACAGCCGCCTGAAAGACATCAATGAAATGGTCTTCTTCGGACTACAGTATTTCACCAAAGAATATTTAATCAGCTACTTTAACGAAAACTTTTTTGATCAGCCGCTGGATGCTGTGATGCAAAATTACAAAAGAAGAATAGCCACTTCTATTGGCGCACTACCCACGTATGAACACCTGGAAAAATTGCACCGGCTCGGCTACCTTCCCATAGAAATAAAAGCGCTGCCGGAAGGAAGTAAAGTACCGATGAAAGTGCCCTGCATTACGCTGGTAAATACTTTGCCGGAGTTTTACTGGCTTACCAATTTTTTAGAAACCTTGCTCAGTGCCATTGTTTGGCAACCCTGTACATCTGCCACCATTGCCCATGCGTATAGAAAACTGTTGGACAAGTATGCGGCAGAGACCGGCGTGCCGGCAGATTTTGTGCAATGGCAGGGCCATGATTTTTCTTTCCGTGGAATGAGCTCCCTGGAGACTGCAATGCTCAGTGGCATGGGGCATTTACTGAGTTTCACGGGTACCGATACCATCCCCGCCATTGATGGACTGGAACAATATTACAACGCCAACGCAGAAAAAGAATTGATTGGCGGCAGCGTAGCGGCAACCGAACACAGTGTAATGTGCAGCGGCAGTAAAGATGGCGAGCTTGAAACTTTTAAACGGCTGATTACAAAAGTTTATCCCGCCGGTATTGTAAGTATTGTAAGCGACACCTGGGATTTGTGGAAGGTTTGTACCGAATACCTTCCCGCATTAAAAGCTGATATTTTGAACCGGGATGGCAAGGTAGTCATCCGTCCCGATAGCGGCGACCCGGTAAAAATAATTTGTGGCAACCCCGACGGAAAAACGATAGCCGAACAAAAAGGCGTAGTGGAATTATTGTGGGATGTATTTGGTGGCACCATCACTGCACAAGGATATAAGCTGCTTGATCCGCACATCGGCGCCATCTACGGCGACAGCATCAACCTGGAGAGGGCTGCGCAGATATGCGATGGCCTCAAGGCAAAAGGCTTCGCCACACAGGTTGTGTTTGGCATCGGCAGCTATACGTATCAATACAACACCCGTGATACATTCGGCACCGCCATGAAGGCAACCTATGTTGTAGTCGACGGCGAAGGAAGAGAAATATTTAAAAGCCCCATTACAGATGATGGAACAAAAAAATCTGCCACCGGTTTGCTGAACGTACAAAAAGAAAACAACCATTTTGTTTTGTACGACAAAGTAAGTTGGGAAGAAGAAGCCCGCAGCGAATTAAAAACCGTTTTTAAAGACGGCAAAATTGTAAAAGATTTTACACTCGCTGAAATAAGGGCAACGCTGGCAGAATAAATTTTTGTTCACCAGCCAATAGCCTTGATTGAACAGCAGTGGCGACGCTCCGTTCAACGGGTTGCTGCTATTGAGCTTCAGCCCACTCAAGGAACGTGTTTGCCTAAAAGCGAAGAGATAAAATAATTAATCCTTAACAATGAAAACAGAAAAATATACAGAACAACTAAAACGACTACCTGAAACTGGCCAGCAAATTATTGCCAGTACCGAAAAAGAAAATATCATCGTTTACCAGGCATTCAATCTACACATTGCAGCTTATGCTGTAACCAACCAACAATTTGGTGGACCGGCATATAGCTTCAACCGTATGAGCTGGATCAAACCAGGCTTTCTATGGATGACGCACCGTGCAGGTTGGGCAGCAAAGGAACAGCAGGAGAAAATCCTTGCCATCCATCTACCTATTGTTCATTTCAAATCCATTCTGGAGCAGGCAACCATTTCTTCTTATAAAAAAGAGTTGTTTGCCACCAGGGAAAGCTGGCAGCAGGCATTGGACACAACTGAAGTAAGGTTGCAATGGGATCCTGATCACGACCCGTTTGGCAACAAACAACTTCGTAAAGCCATACAGTTGGGAATGAAAGGCGTATTGTTGAAAAAATTTGCTACAGAATGGATTGTAAAAATTGAAGACATTACTCCTTTTGTAAAAGAAATGCACCAGAAAGTAGTCGATCAAAATATTGGCGAATTAGATGTTCCGTTTGAAGAAGTAATCGAACTAAATGATGTGCAGATAGAAAAGCGAATTGGAATTGAAAAAGCCCATACACGATGAAAATAGCAATTATTAATGCCGACATTACAACCCTGCAATTAGATGCCATCGTCAATGCTGCCAATAGTTCACTCACAGGCGGAGGCGGTGTTGATGGTGCCATACACAGGGCCGCAGGCGGACAATTGAGAGACTATTGTATTACACTAAAGGGTTGCGAAACAGGTCATGCTAAAATAACACCGGGCTTTAACTTGCCGGCAAAATTTGTAATTCATACCGTTGGCCCGGTTTGGAATAATGGTACAGCCAATGACGAAAAACTACTGGCAATGTGTTATGAAAACTGTTTGCAACTGGCAGTAGAAAATAATATTACCTCCATTGCTTTTCCTTGCATCAGTACCGGCGCTTATCGTTTTCCTTTTAACAAAGCGGCAATGATTGCAATCGAAACGACTAATTGTTTCTTAATCAAAAACGACTCAATTAAAAAAGTATTTTTTGTGGTATTTGGTGAAAAAGATTTGCGAAATTATCAAAGGATATTCAACAATTATTCTAAATGAAACTCATTACATTATACCGCCCGGTGGGTCAAAAAGAATTAGACCTTATTAAAGCGTCCGGGTGTACAAAATTTCCACCCAGGCTGTATTGGCAACCTATCTTCTATCCCGTAATGAACCAGGCCTATGCAGAGCAAATTGCATTGGAGTGGAATACAAAAGATGAGTTCTCAGGATATGCCGGGTATGTAACCGCTTTTGATTTACCCGAACACTATTTACAGCAATTCCCGGTTCAAAATGTAGGTGGAGAAATGCACAATGAGCTTTGGGTACAATCAGAACAACTGGAAGAGTTTAATAATAATATTGTGGGAGAAATAAGAATTGTAAAATCATTCTTCGGAGAAAAATTTGTGTAATTATGATTACTAAGATAAAAGGAACACTATTCGGATTGGCAGTCGGTGACGCATTAGGCGTACCAGTGGAATTTAAAGACAGAGCATATTTACAACGATTTCCTATTAAAGGCATGACTGGATATGGCAGTTGGAATCAACCTCCAGGCACATGGAGCGACGATAGTAGTTTATCTTTTTGTTTGGCAGAAGCGCTTAGCAACGGATACGACGTGAATAATATCGCACAAAATTTTATCAACTGGATGCAACATGGCTTCTGGGGTGCTCATCATAAAGTATTTGATATAGGCGAGGCAACAAGGTTTGCAATTGGGAGATTAACAAAAGGCACTTCGCCTCTTTTATCTGGCGGTACATTGGATGATGATAATGGAAACGGCTCTTTAATGAGAACAATTCCTTTGCTTTTCTATATTAAAGATTTACCAATCAATGAACGGTATGAAAAAGTAAAGGAAGTCTCTGCTATTACGCATGCTCACTTCCGCTCGGTATTTAGTTGTTTCATTTATTTGGAATTTGCACTTCAAATATTAAATGGAAACACAGTTAATGTTGCCTACTTTAATATGCAGCAAATTGTAAAGGAGTTTGCTAATAGAAATGAGTTTAATCCCAAAGAGTTGAAACTGTTTACCAGGATTGTAGATAAAAACATTAAAGAAATTCCGGAGGAAGCAATTTATTCCAGTGGCTATGTTTTGTATACGCTGGAAGCTTCATTATGGTGTTTGCTAAATACTGACAACTATGCAGACGCCGTTTTAAAAGCAGTGAATTTAGGTGGAGATACCGACACAACCGGATGTGTTACCGGAGCCGTGGCAGGACTACTTTACGGCTATGATGAAATATTTCAGGTTTGGGTAAATGAGATTGCAAGAAAAGAAGATATTGGCGATTTATCCAACCGATTATATAAAAGAATAACAAAATGAACTATTCACTCAGCTGGCTGCAAACACAAATAGAAAACGGTTATCATCCCGACTACTTATTCTTTTGGGGGCACACTCAAAAAACAGCAGGTGCACCAGATAAATCCTGCCTCAGCCAATGGTGGCCATCACCTTTTATTGTTGGAGGAATAACCTATCTAACAGCGGAGCATTGGATGATGGCGAAGAAGGCATTGCTGTTTGAAGATGAAGCAACTTTCAATCTGATATTACAGACCAATAAACCAGCTATAGCAAAAGAACTCGGCCGCACCGTAAAAAATTTTGATGCAAAGAAATGGGCCGCCCAATCAATGGATATTGTCACAGCTGGCAACAGGCATAAGTTTTCGCAACACGAAGATTTAAAACAATTTCTATTGTATACAGGTAACAAAATAATTGTGGAAGCAAGCCCGGCAGATTTTACCTGGGGCATCGGGTTACAACAAGATGCGGCAGAAGCCAGCAACCCTTTTAAATGGAAAGGCCCCAACCTATTGGGCTTTGCGTTAATGGAAGTAAGAGATCAATCAAAAATGGAAAAAAATGGAAAAACAACTTAAACATATCAGCAAACTTATGAGCCTGGTGCTCCGCCATCAGCCAGATGCCATTGGTTTGCACTTAGACAAAAATGGCTGGGCCAACGTACAGGAGCTGATCGAAAAAATGAATGCCAACGGAACGCAAACCAGCATAGAGACCATTAACACCGTCGTAGCAACCAACGATAAAAAACGTTTTAGCTTTAACGAAGATAAAACCATGGTACGTGCCAACCAGGGACATAGCCTGGAGGTGGAATTGAATTTAAACGCCGCGGAACCACCGGCCATTTTATACCATGGTACTGCTGAAATATTTGCGGATAAAATTTTAAAGGAAGGCCTTATAAAACAACAACGTCAACATGTTCATCTTAGTAAGGATACCGAAACAGCAAAGGCTGTTGGAACCCGGCATGGCAAACCTTTAATTTTGCACATCAACGCCAGGGCTATGCAACAAGATGGATTTGTGTTTTATCTTTCAGAAAACAAGGTGTGGCTGGTGAATGAAGTGCCCGTTCAGTATATTACCGTTGGATAATAGAAAAACAAACAGCTTACAATTAAAAAATGCAGCAATGATTAAAGCTTTTGTTTTTGGAAAGTTTTTACCGTTTCACAAGGGTCATGAAGCAATGATACAGTTTGCATTGATGCACTGCAATTGGCTCACGGTATTAGTCTGTGCAAGTGATACAGAAAACATTCCGGGAGCAGTTAGAAAATCATGGATTGAAAGAGCATTTCAGCAAGAGGCGAGACTTGAAGTAAAAGTATTTGACTATTCAGAAAAAGAACTCCCCAATTCATCAGCAAGTTCAGAAAGTATTTCTGCCATTTGGGCTGCTATATTCAAACTACAATTTCCGGGTTATTCAATGGTAGTTACTTCCGAGCCGTATGGAACATTTGTAGCAAATGAAATGGGCATTCAGCATATTCCATTCGACCTGGCTAAAAAACAATTTCCTGTTTCCGCCACTTCCATCCGCAATCATCTTATTGATAACTGGAACTATCTACCAGCCAGTGTAAAACCTTATTATGCAATAAAGGTAGCGGTGTTGGGAACTGAGTCAACCGGAAAAACTACGCTGACAGAAAAACTATGCTCCTATTTTGGATGCAGCATTGTTTCGGAAGCAGGCAGGAATATCATTGACGACTCCAATGAATTTTGTTTTGAAGATCTTACCCTGGTAGCAAAAGAGCATGCAAAAAGAATCGATACGGCTGTTGCAGGCAATCATGCATTGATCATCATGGATACAGATATTTACATCACCAAATCGTACGCGGGTTTCATTTTTGAAAAACAACTGGAAGTAAGCACCGCTATCATGGAGTCAAATAAGGCACAACTGTACCTGTACCTCAACAATGATGTTGACTACTTTCAGGACGGCACAAGATTAAGTGAAGCGGACCGGAATTTATTGGATCTTTCGCACCGGAAGACATTGCAGGAGCATCAAATAAAATTTAAAGAAATTAACGGCAATTGGGACAAGCGATTTTTAAGTGCAGTAGCCCATATTAACAACCTGATTGAACACGTATCCAAATAACGATATGAAACGAACCCTTGCAATAGGC
>JBBQWL010000016.1:0-120239 GCA_038210625.1 Chitinophagales bacterium
ACATACGATATTTCGGGCAACTTATCTACCGTTAAAAATAAAGTACTGGCACTGGGCGGAACCGATGCACCTATTTATGGTGTGGGTTCAAGAACAGTGGTTGGTGGTGAAGTAGGGGAACAATACGGATTTATTTCAGAAGGACTTTTTCAAAACCAGGCTGAAATTGATGCACATGCCACACAATCAGGCGGTGCAAAACTGGGTCCCGGTGATGTAAAATATAAAGATATCAGCGGACCAAACGGAAAGCCTGATGGAGTAGTGGACGAGGCTTATGACCGTGTTCGGTTGGGTAGCAGTATTCCGAAATTGAATTATGGTTTTAGTTTTTCTGCAGCCTATAAGAAATTTGACCTGGCCGTTTTCGCTTCTGGAAGTGCCAAATTTTTAATCAACAGCAGGCTGTACCGCGATCTGCATCACTCAGCAGGCGCTTTGAATTATAGCGTTGATATGTTGAACCGCTGGACGCCAACAAATACCAATACCACCATACCAAGATTGAATGATGACGATGTAAATAACTTCAAAGATTCCAATCGCCCGGGCTGGTTACAGGATGGTTCTTACCTGAGAATTAATACTGTTTCTATTGGTTACACTTTACCTGAAAATTTGATCAAGGGGTTAGCAAGATCAAGGTTTTACGCAACAGTTCAAAATTTGTACACTTTCCAAAAGTACACCGGCTACAATCCTGATTTTACCTCCGGCGTATTTAATCCCGGTTTTGATTTTGGCTCTTATCCAAAACCAAGAACCTTTATGTTAGGCGTACAACTGGTATTTTAAACTGCAAAATCATTAAACAAAAATTTATGAAAAAAGTAATATACCTCTTTATCGGCTTCTGCTTTATTAATAGCGGCTGCGATAAAAAACTGGACATGGTAAACCCAAATTTATTAACTACATCCTCTTACTGGAAAACAAGGGAGCAGGCCTATGCAGGATGCACTGCCATTTATAATGCATTAACCGTAGACGGTTCTTACATGCGCTCTTTTCCAGGTCTTACCGATAGTCGTGGCGATGACTTTAAAGGCGACAGTCCGTGGCTGGATCTTGTTTTGACCGGCGAGTTTATTATACCCACCACTTCAGCACCGGTATTCTGGACATGGAGAGAATTTTACCTGGTGGTAAACAGGTCGAACCAGGTAATTGCAAATGTTAGCAATTACAATGAATCAGTTTTAACAGCTGATGAAAAAAACAGGATATTAGGGCAAGCTTATTTTCTTCGTGGGTTGGCCTATTACAACCTGGCGACTACTTTTAAGGCGGTGCCTGTTATCACAGAGCCGGTAGCCAACCCCAGCGAATACTTTGCTGCTACTGCTACTGAAGATGTGTTATGGAACCAGATTTATTCTGACTTGCAAACTGCTGAAACAGATTTGCCTATCTCTTATAGCAATGTAACTGGTTTGGATAATGGTGAAATTGGAAGAGCTACCAAAGGTGCTGCCGCAGGTTTATTGGGTAAAGCCTATTTATATAGAAAGGATTATGCAAAGGCCGGAGCTCAATTTGAAAAATTCTTTTCCGGTTCATTAAAAGATGTGTATGGCCTGATGCCAGACTACCGGGATAATTTTAAAGACGTGAATGAAAACAACAAAGAATCGTTGTTTGAAGTTCAGTTTACTGAAGGAACAGGTACAGACATTAACTGGTGTTGCGACCCTGCCGGATCATGGAAACAGGTGCAGGCTATTTCCGTAACTTATGGAATGGAAGGTGCCGGTTTTTCTGATTATTTACCTACCCAATGGATATATGATGAATACAAAAAAGAAAAAACAGTAGATGGTAAAAGTGACCCGAGGTTACTCGTTACAATCGCTTCTTATGAGCCGGATGATAATTCAACGAAAGCTTATGGAAGAGACTGGTGGAACCCAATTACTTCTATTTATCCAAGAAAATATACCAATGATGGGGTAGGCAATGGCAAAGCATTTGAAGGTGCCGCAGAATCCGGTATTAACTATAGAGTGCTAAGGTATTCAGATATTTTATTGATGTATGCTGAGGTGTTGAACGAAACCAATAAAACTGCTGAAGCTTACCCCTATATTCAACAGGTAAGATCAAGAGCCAAGCTGCCTGACCTGGCAACCACCAAACCAGGTATGACGCAGGCACAAATGCGTGATCAGCTATCGCATGAAAGAGCGCTTGAATTTGCAATAGAAGGACAACGCATCAATGACCTGATTCGCTGGGGTTGGTTTAGCGATCCTTCAAAGTTGGCAGAATTAAAAACACACGACGCTGATTTTAACACCTATAAAGCAGGCCACGAATATCTTCCTATTCCTCAACAGGAGCTGGATGTAAACAAAAACCTGTTACCTAATTCCGCCAACTAATTTTGGTAAACGATTATTCCTGTTCATATAAATAAAATTATGTGGGCAGGAATTTTTCGAATGGAGAAGTTAAAAAATGGTTGCCTTTTTATTGCTGTTTTTAAAATGACAGCTGTTCACAATGCTTAACTTGAACCGACTTACGATTAACCATGTTTATCAATAAGAAAATATACCGGCTGTTTTTTTTGCTGCCATTATTTATTGATGGTTGTAAAAATAATACTGCCGCGGATAATTTTCATTTTACATTATTGAACAGCAGTGAAACCAATATTAGTTTTGATAATAAAATAACCGAAAGCGACTCCATCAACATCTTTACCAACGAATACATGTTCAACGGATCGGGTGTAGGAATCGCAGATTTTAACAACGATGGTTCACCTGATATTTATTTTTGCGGCAGTATGGTCAGCAGTAAACTATACCTTAATAAAGGTAATTTTAAGTTTGAAGATATTACGGCAACAGCAGGCGTATCAACGGACAGATGGTGCACGGGTGTAAGCATTGCAGATGTCAACAACGATGGGTTTCCGGATATATATGTTTGCGCTTCTCATTCAAAAGATGCAATACAAAGAAAAAACTTATTGTTCATCAACGACGGTAATTCTAACAAAGTTGCAGGTGCTGCCAATGGTGCAGTACATTTTACAGAACAGGCTGAAGCGTATGGTTTAGCCGATACAGGGTACAGCACACAGGCTGCTTTTTTTGATTTTGATAAAGATGGTGACCTTGATATGTACTTGCTCAATCATCGCTTGTACAGTCATACCGCCAACAACCTGGAACTAAAAGATACCAGCGGCAATTCGCCTGCGCAGGACAAGTTGTATCGCAATGATGGCACACCTCAGGGTCAATCCCATCCTGTGTTTCATGAGATATCAAAACAAGCCGGTATTAAGGAAGATGGCTATGGTTTGGGTGTTGTAATTACGGATGTAAACAACGATAACTGGCCGGATATTTATGTGGCCAACGATTATATCGCCAATGATATTTTGTGGCTCAATAACCACGACGGAACTTTTTCCAATGTTATTGCTGCTTCCTTAAAACACCAGAGTTACAATAGCATGGGGGTAGATGCGGCAGACATCAACAATGACGGACTACCCGACATAGCTGTACTGGATATGCAGCCTGAAACCAACGAAAGAAAAAAGATGATGGCCAGTGCCACCAGCCAGGATAAATTTGATATGCAGCAGCGGTTCGGCTACCAACCTTCTTATGTAAGAAACATGCTGCAGCTGAATAATGGCAGTATGTTAATTGACAATAAAAAACAACCACGTTACAGCGAGATAGGTCAGCTGGCTGGTATTGCAGAAACAGACTGGAGCTGGAGTGTGTTGATGGCTGATTTTGACAATGATGGATGGAAGGACATTCACATCACCAATGGCCTGGGAAAAGATGTAACCAACAATGATTATACTGCTTTCAGAAACGGGCAAACTCATACCAATAATTATACGTTCGGAAGTGGTAATCCGGAAAAAGCGCCGGACAAATCCTCCATCCAAACGCTGCGTAAAAATATTGATCAATACGGCAGTGTAAAAATGGATAATTATTTATTTCACAATAATGGTGATCTGAGTTTTACGGATATCACAAAACAGGCAGGGCTTGCCATGCCTTCTATTTCAAATGGTGCGGCATACGCCGACCTGGACAATGATGGCGACCTGGACCTGGTGGTGAACAACATGAATGAACCTGCATTTTTATGGAGAAATGAAGTAAGAAAATCAATAAAAGACAGCACACAAAATTTTATAACCATTCAGTTGAATGGCGCTGCAAATAATCGTTTTGGCTACGGAAGTAAAGTCACGGTTTTTAATAAAGCAGCTACTCAATTTGCCGAACAGTCTCCGGTAAGAGGGTTCTCATCCAGCGTGGATGCAAGACTTCATTTTGGAATTGGAAACGCCTTGGTAATTGATTCTTTAAAAATTCAATGGCCGGATGATAAAGCGCAACTGATAAAAAATATAAAAGCCAACCAGGTGTTGGTTATTAATGATGCGGATGCAAAAGAAGCGGTTGTTCAACAGAAAGCGCCAACGCCTGTCCAATTATTTACTGACATCAGTGATCAGCAGGGGATTGGATTTAAACATACAGAAGCTCAGAATTTTGATTTTGGATATCACCAGCCTTTACCACAAAAGTATTCCCAACTTGGCCCCTGTATTGCAACGGGCGATGTAAATGGCGATGGACTGGAAGATTTTTTTGTTGGAGGTGCGGCCAATCAATCTGGAAAGATGTTTATTCAAAACGCAGGTGGTGGCTTTTTGTCAACCAACCTTATTGAAGGCAATAAACCGGAAGAAGATCTAGGTGCGGTATTGTTCGATGCTGATGGGGACAAAGACCTCGACTTATTAATCACCGGCGGTAGTTTTGAATTTAGTGTTGCAAAATACAATCAACCCCGTTTATACATCAATGATGGCAAAGGTAATTTTGCGCTGGATGCCGCAGCATTACCTGCAATAACGGATATTACCAATGCTGTTTCAGTGGCGGATTATGATGGCGACGGTGATATGGATGTCTTCATCGGCGGCAGGTTGTTGCCACAAAAATACCCGCAATCTCCCCGCAGTTATATTTTACAAAACAACCATGGAAAATTTACAGATGTAACCAATGAAGTATGCAGCGCATTGCAATTTCCCGGGATGATCACCGGTGCAATATTCACTGATTTTGACAATGATAAAAAAACAGATCTCATCATTTGTGGCGAATGGACTGCAGTGCGCTTCTTTAAAAATGTAAATAACAAACTGGTTGAAGTAACAGCGGCAACAGGGCTTACAAACATGAACGGCTTATGGCGATCGCTGCAACAGGCAGATGTAGATAAGGATGGCGACATGGATTATATTGTTGGCAACATGGGCCTCAATAACCGGTTTCATATCACTGCGGAAAGGCCGATGATGTTATACGCAAAAGATGTAGACAAGAATGGTTTTGATGAATTGATACCTGCGTACTATATTAAAAACAAAGCGGATCGATACGACTTATTTCCGGCTTTAGACAGGAACCAGCTGGCCGAACAAATTCCATCTGTAAAGAAAAAATATTTGCTGCATGCCGATTATGCAGGCATTACAATGAAGCAATTTTCATCTGATTATGGTGACGATGGATGGATGAAATTACAATGCGAAACATCGGCCTCAGCCTGGATAGAAAATTTGGGTAACGGAAAATTTAAAACGCATGTATTGCCTGTTGAAGCCCAGTTTGCGCCTGTTAATAGCATTGTTGCTGATGACATAAACGGCGATGGTAATGTTGATTTAATTGTGGCAGGTAATGAATACCAGATGGCTTTAAGTACCGGTCGCTATGATGCCTCTTATGGCCTTGCACTGATGGGAAATGGCAAGGGGGATTTTACACCGGTTAATATGTTTAACAGTGGATTAATTATTGATGGCGATGTAAAAGATATGAAACTGCTTCACACAAAAAATAAGGGTAAATTATTAATAGCAGCGCCAAATGATAGCAAGCTGAAAACGTTTGCATTGAATTCATCCAATCAATAACCAGGTTAATAAAGATGCAGCGAACAATAATTTTAAAAACAACAACATGAAATATTTATCTTTTGTAATCGCAGCAGCTTTGCTGATTGTTGTTTCAGGTTGTGGTAAAACAAGTACCCCCACGCCTGTTCCTCCTGTTGTTCCACCGGTGGTGGTGCCGCCGGTAACAGATACTTTTCCAGGGCCAACTTATGCAGATAATTATATCCCTATATCCGGCTGGGAAAGCCGCTCACAATGGAACCTGGCCAATGTGCATGATCCTACGGTGACAAAATGTGGTGATTATTATTACATGTACCAAACAGATGCTTCTTATGGAAATGCAACGGATGGTCATGGTCATTATCCTTACCGGCGTTCCAAAGATTTGGTAAAATGGGACTTTATGGGCACCGCTTTTACCAGCGTGCCTGCATGGGTAAAAGATTCTTTAAATAATAAAAGGGCGCGGATGGTGCCGGCACTCCCTGCAATACAAAATCCAAACTACGGTTACTGGGCGCCCTGCATCAGAAAAGTGGGCAGCAAATATCGCCTGTATTATTGTGTAGTAGTGTTGGATCCAATTGTGGGTACAGATTACAATACTTCCTGGTCTGAGAGGGCGTTCATTGGTCTTGCAGAATCAGATGATTTGGCCACCAACGTATGGACGGATAAAGGAATGGTAGTCTGTTCCGAACCGGATGGCATAGAAAGCTATAACAGGAATGGCGCAGCAGACTGGAACGCTTATTTTAAATTCAATGCAATCGATCCAAGCTTTATTATTACACCTGAAGGTGAACACTGGCTGATTTATGGTTCATGGCATACCGGCATCGCGGCACTTAAATTAAATGCCACTACCGGCAAGCCAGATAAGTTGGAGACAATCAACGATTATGGCGTCCGCATTGCAGGCCGTGGTAACATCAGTAATAACCGCTGGCAGGCATTGGAAGCACCTGAAATAATTTACAATGAAACTACAGGCTACTACTATTTGTTTATGGCGTACGATGAATTGTCTGTTGCCTACAATACCCGTGTTGCAAGATCAAGAAATATCACAGGTCCCTATATGGGCATGGATGGAGGTAACGTAACAACTGGTGCAGAGTGCTGGCCGATTGTAACACATCCGTATGCCTTCAACAATCACACTGGCTGGGTGGGTATTTCCCATTGTGCCGTATTTCAAAATCCGGATACCAAAGAATGGTTTTATGCGTCGCAGGGACGCTTGCCAAAAGATGTTCCCGGCGTGAATGCATCCAATGCTTTAATGATGGGGCAGGTGAGAAGTATCCAATGGACGGAAGACGGCTGGCCGGTAGTGATGCCTGAACGATATGCGGCGGTTCCTAAATCTACTATCACTGAGCAATCACTGGTGGGCAACTGGGAACAGATCACTTTACAATATCAGTACCGGGTAATACAACATGCTGTGAGTGTTACATTGAGTGCTGATAAGAAAGTAAGTGGCGGCGTTACCGGCGGATGGTCGTTTGATGCGACCACCAAATTATTGAACATTAATGGCAACAAATATATTGTAACAGATGCCTGGGATTGGGAAGCAGCAACAAGAAAAGTTACTTTGACTTACGCCGGTCTTACACCATCTGGCGTATCTGTTTGGGCAAAAAAATTACGGTAATTGTTGTGTTTAAAATTTAACCTGCAATAACAAGGCACATTTATATAACTTCGGTTGGATTGTTATGATTAAATGTATAAAAACAAAAAGTATGAAAAAGAAATGTGCACTGCTGTTATTGGTATTGGTGGCAGCATCAAAATTGGGACTTGCCCAGCAAAACACGATTGCCATCAATTCAGCCGGAGCGAAGGTTACTATCAGTAAAAATATTTACGGTCATTTTGCAGAACATTTGGGGCATTGTATTTACGATGGTTTTTATGTAGGAGATACTTCTAAAATACCCAACACAAATGGCGTGCGCAACGACATCATTGATGCGCTGAAAAAATTAAAGATTCCCAACCTGCGTTGGCCGGGTGGTTGTTTTGCAGATACCTACCATTGGAAAGACGGTATTGGTCCGAAGGATAAACGACCTGCTATGGTAAACAAATGGTGGGGCGGCGTTACAGAAGATAACAGCTTTGGCACACATGATTTTTTAAACATGTGCGAACTGTTGGGTGCAGAGCCTTACCTCTCCGGCAATGTAGGCAGTGGCACTGTACAGGAGTTGGCAGATTGGGTGCAGTACACCAACTTTAAAGGCAAAAGCCCCATGAGTGATCTGCGTACTCAAAACGGCAGATCAGAGCCCTGGAAGGTAAAACTCTGGGGCATTGGAAACGAAGCCTGGGGCTGCGGTGGTAACATGAAACCAGAATATTATGCAGATGAATACCGCAAGTACGCCACTTTTATTTCTGATTGGGAAAATACCGGCGGCTTATTGCGCATTGCATCCGGTGCAAGCGATGCCGATTACAACTGGACAGAAACCCTGATGAAAAACATTCCATTGAACATGCTCGGTGGTGTAGCCATGCACCATTACTCTGTACTTGACTGGAGCAAAAAGGGACCTGCTGTTGAGTTTTCAGAAGAACAATATTTTGGTATTATGAAGCAGGCGTTGCTGATGGATGAGTTGGTAACTAAACACGCCGCCATAATGGATAAATACGATCCGGCGAAAAAGATTGCATTGGTGGTTGATGAATGGGGCGGATGGTACGATGTAGAGAAAGGAACTAACCCTGGTTTTTTATACCAGCAAAATACCATCCGCGATGCGATGATTGCGGGCGTTACACTGAACATCTTTAACAATCATGCCGACAGGGTACGTATTGCTAACCTGGCGCAATGTGTGAATGTATTGCAGGCTGTTATTCTTACCAACAAGGAAAAAATGATCCTTACGCCTACCTACCATGTGATGGAAATGTACAATGTGCACCAGAACGCAACGTTGCTGCCACTAACGGTTGCAGGAAACGACTATACTTTTAACGGACAAAAATTACCGGCAGTTTCCGCTTCTGCATCTAAAGACAGTACCGGAGCTATTCATATTTCAGTGGTAAATATTGATCCGGCCCATGCACAAAAAATAGACATCAATATCGGCAACGAAAAAGTAAAAAATGTAACAGCAAAAATTCTTACTTCAAAAAAATTGCAGGATTATAATTCATTCACAGAGCCTGAAAAAATAAAGCCAACTGTTTTTAAAGACCTTACTCTAAACAAAAATATATTGACCATTACAATACCACCTACAGCGGTTATTGTAGTAACGCTAAAATAAAGCTGGTTAGGAAAATTAAAATAAATGTAAGGGCAATTCAAATTCCGGAGCACAGCTCATTGCTGCGTTGCGATGTTGTTTAATAGTTTAGTCCGCGGCATGTAAAAGAATAAAAAGATAAACAGTTTTGAATCGCTATAATTAAAAAAATAAAAGCATGTGTATTAAAAAGTGGCTTGTTGCCGTTTCGTTCACAACAGGGTTGTTGCTGCCTTCATGGATGCAGGCACAAAATAATAGTGTAATAGCCGTTCAGGTAAATAAGCCCATAGCAGATGTACAACCTACCATGTGGGGTGTATTTTTTGAAGACATTAACCTGGGTGCCGATGGAGGTATTTATGCCGAACTGGTAAAGAACCGCTCCTTTGAATTTTATCAGCCGTTGATGGGTTGGAAAGTAACACAAAATAAATTCAACGAAGGCAGTGTGCTGGTGATGAACAGGGAAGAAAAAAATACCGCCAATCCACGTTTTATACGCGTAACAAAAGAAACCGCTGCAGATACGCTCGGCATTACAAATGAAGGGTTTCGCGGCATGGGTATTAAGAAAGGCTTGCGCTATGATTTTTCTGTATTGTACCGTCAGCAAACAGCCGGTTTAACACTGCATGTTGAACTGGTAAGCACCGCAGGAAAGGTAATCGGCGGTGCTACGTTGCAACCATCCGCCACTGGAAATACGGAATGGTCAAAAGCAGCTGTCAGCTTTAATTCCACCGATACTTCATTAAAAGCAACATTCAATATTTGGTTTGAAGGAACCGGAAAAATTGACCTTGATATGATCTCTTTATTTCCGGAAGATACCTGGAAAAAAAGACCCGGCGGCATGCGGGCAGATATGATACAATTACTGGCCGATATGAAGCCAGGTTTTATCCGTTTCCCGGGTGGCTGCATCGTGGAAGGACATGAGCTTTCAACCAGGTATCAATGGAAAAAAACAATCGGGCCGGTAGAGGAACGCCAGCTAAGTATCAACCGCTGGAACAGTGAATTTGCACACCGGCCAACACCGGATTATTTTCAAACATTCGGACTTGGTTTCTTTGAATATTTTCAACTGGCAGAAGACATTGGCGCAGCACCGTTGCCCATTTTAAATTGCGGTATGGCATGCCAGTTTAATACAGCAGAAGTAATACCTATTGATCAATTGGATCCATACGTACAGGACGCATTGGACCTGATAGAATTTGCCAACGGAGATGCCACTACGCAGTGGGGTAAGGTAAGAGTACAAATGGGACACCCGGCGCCATTTAATTTAAAGATGATGGGTGTAGGCAATGAAAACTGGGGCCCGCAATATGTGGAACGTTTAAAAATATTCAGCAAGGCTATCAAGGCAAGGTACCCGGATTTTAAATTGGTGAACAGCTCTGGCACCGATCCTAACGGTGAGCGTTTCGATTACCTGAACGACGAGTTGAGAAAAATGAATGCTGATATTATTGATGAGCATTATTACCGCAGGCCGGAATGGTTTTTAGCCAATGCCGCACGTTATGATAACTATCCAAGAAATGCATCGAAAATATTTGCCGGTGAATACGCCGCACAAAGTGATCATACGGTAAGTATTGATAACAGGAACAATACAGAAACCGCCATTGCGGAAGCCGCTTTTATGACCGGCCTGGAACGCAATGCAGCGGTGGTAAATATGGCGTCTTATGCACCCTTGTTTGCACACATTGATGGATGGCAGTGGACACCCGATTTGATTTGGGTGAACAACCTGCAGTCTTATGGTACACCCAATTACTATGTACAGAAATTATACAGTACCAACAAAGGAACCAATGTGGTACCGGCTTTAATGGATGGCAAATCCGTATCAGGACAAGACAGCATTTATGTATCTGCCGTAATTGATAAAAATACAAACGATGTCATCATTAAAGTAGTGAATGCATCAGCCAATGCTATTAACAAAATGATCACGATTAACGGTGCAAAAAAGTTAACACCCGGTGCCACTGTCACAGTTTTAAAAAGCAATTCGGTGCTGGATGTAAACAGTTTTGCTGCACCTGCAACAGTTAGCCCGGTTGCCTCAAGTATTCAGTTAAAGGGTAATAAAATGGCTGCTGCTTTACCGGCCCATTCCTTTAGCGTGTATCGCATTGGCATGAAATAAAATGTATGAAAAATATTCTTTTTGCATTGTTACTGTTTGCATCTGGTAATGGGTTTGCCCAAACTAAGCCAACAGTAAATGATACGCTTATTTCCGTTCATGATCCGGTGATCATCCGGCAGGATAGTACGTATTATATATTCTGCACGGGTCAGGGTATTACCGCTTTTTCATCACCGGATATGAAACACTGGAAACAATTGAAACCGGTTTTTGATAAAGCGCCACAATGGGCTGTGGACGCCATTCCATCTTTTAGAGGCCATATCTGGGCGCCGGATATTAGCTATCACAATGGCCAATTTTATTTGTACTATGCAGTATCTGCTTTTGGTAAAAATACTTCCTGTATAGGACTGGCAACCAACAAAACATTGGACCCTTCTTCTAAAAATTTTAAATGGGTTGATCATGGTAAAGTAATACAATCTGTTCCGGGAAGAGACATGTGGAATGCGATTGATCCCAATCTTATCATGGATGAAGACAGCACGCCCTGGCTTGTATTTGGCTCTTTTTGGAATGGAATGAAGCTGGTGAAATTAGATAGCGCATTAACCGCTGTTGCTCAGCCGGAAGAATGGTACACCGTAGCATCACGCAAAAGAGATTTCATTCTGCCTGATTCAGTTGCAGGCGATGCCGCGATTGAAGCGCCCTTTATCTACCGCCATGGAAAGTATTTTTATCTTTTTGTATCCTTTGATTATTGTTGCCGCGGCGAAAAAAGTACCTATAAAATGATGGTGGGCAGAAGCGAAAAAGTGATGGGCCCTTATGCGGACAGGGATGGCGTACCAATGAACCTGGGTGGTGGCAGTACGGTGCTTGAAGGAGATACAAACTGGCATGGTGTGGGGCACAATGCCGTAGCCAATTTTAATGGTACAGACTATCTTATTTTTCATGGATACGATGCTGCAGACAATGGAAGAAGTAAATTGCGGATTGAAAAAATAGGCTGGTTCAACGATTGGCCATCGGTTGAAAGAAGACGCTGATAACACAGCAGTAATATTAATTGTCAGCCTCAGAATTATTGTCATAAATTTAGTTTTTATTACCAACAACACTTCGCCCCGAAGGAGGCAGAAGCAAAAAAAACATATGAAAAAATCAACATTTTTTAGCATTGCAATTACTTTTGCAATATTTATTACATCTTGTAACAACAGCACCAACAATCAAACAAGCACTACCGAAAAAATGGAAACAAAATCAGGCGTAACAAAATCAGCCTGGGGCACTACCGATGGCAAAGAAGTATTTTTATATACGCTGACGAACGCAAAAGGCGTACAGGTAAAAATATCCAACTATGGTGCTACGGTTACTTCCTGGGTATCGCCGGATAAAAATAACAAACCTTCAAGTATTGTACTGGGCTTTGACAGTTTAAGCGGCTATCTTGCAAAGCCTCCTTATTTTGGCGCAGTAGTGGGCCGTTATGGCAACCGCATTGCAAAAGGCAAATTTAAAATTGATACTGCTCATTACACACTTGCTACCAACAATGGCCAGAATGCGCTGCATGGCGGATTGAAAGGTTTTGATAAGCAAGTGTGGGATGCAACCCCTGCAAGTGATTCTACTGCAAGTTTAGAACTGAGTTATTTGAGCAAGGATGGCGAAGAAGGCTATCCCGGCAATTTAAAAGCAACCGTTCGCTACACTTTAACGGATGATAATGAATTAAAGATTGAGTACAGTGCTACAACAGATAAAGCAACCGTATTAAATCTTACCAACCACAGTTATTTTAACTTGACAGGTGATGTAAGCAATACCATACTTGATCATACGCTGATGATTGAGGCAGATAATTATACACCGGTTGATACTACCCTGATACCGACAGGAGAAATTAAATCCGTTAAAGGAACGCCGTTTGATTTTACAAAAGCAAAAAAAATCGGTCTTGAAATTGGTGCTGTGAGCGGTGGGTATGATCACAACTTTGTATTGAATAAAAAAGATTCTTCCCTGTCAAAAATTGTTGAAGTAAAAGATAGCATTTCAGGCAGAACCTTGGAAGTTTTCACAACACAACCCGGTGTGCAGTTTTATACCGGTAACTTTTTAGATGGAACAATTTCCACTTCGGCGGGAAAAAAAATCAATCAGCATGCAGCGATGTGCCTGGAAACACAGCACTTTCCTGATTCACCCAACGAACCCAAATTTCCAACTACATTGTTATTACCAGGCCAACAGTTTCACAGTGTTACGGTGTACAAGCTTTCAGTAAAATAATACTACAATTATAAAGATGATTTTAAAAAATTTAAAAAATGCAACTACCGGTTTAATCGCCGGTAGTTGCATTTTTGCTATAGCCTGTGCTGAAATTTATCAGCCGGTCTTTGCGCAGCAGCTTACCAGCAACATTACGATTGACGCCAAAAAAGTAACCGGTCCGTTTGATCCGGTCTGGAGCTATTTCGGGTACGATGAGGCCAATTACACCACCATGAAAGACGGCAAGAAATTGCTGTCTGAATTAGCCGTGCTTAGTAAAAACCCGGTCTATGTCAGGGTGCATAATTTACTAAACACCGGTGATGGAAAAGTGGCGTTGAAATGGAGCAGCACCAATGCATACACAGAGGATAAAGATGGCAAACCTATATACGACTGGAAGGGTGTGGACGCCATTTTTGATGTGATGATACAACGTGGTATGAAGCCCATTGCAGAGATCGGTTTTATGCCAGAAGCCTTATCAATCAAACCACAACCATACCAGCATCACTGGCAGCCTGGCGTGCCCTACGATTCGGTCTTTACCGGCTGGGCATATCCGCCTTCCGATTATAAAAAATGGGGCGAACTGGTGTACCAATGGGTAAAACATTGTAAAGAAAAGTATGGTGAAAAAGAAGTAAAAACATGGTGCTGGGAAGTATGGAACGAACCCAATATCGGTTACTGGAAGGGCACAATGGAAGAATACTTTGCCTTATATGATTATGCGGCTGATGCGGTGAAAAGGGCGTGTCCTGGTGCCATCATTGGCGGCCCCACTTCTACTGGTCCGCGGTGGGATAAAGCGGGTGATTTTTTGAAAGCATTTTTACAGCATTGTGTGGATGGTAAAAATAACGCTACCGGTAAAACCGGTGCACCACTGGATTACATTTCTTTTCATGCCAAAGGAAATCCAACTGTTGTAAACAACCAGGTAAGGATGAATATGGCCGTACAGTTACAGGATGTTACAAGAGGTTTTGAAATCGTTCATAGCTTTCCTTCGCTTAAAAAATTACCCATTATTATTGGAGAGTTTGATCCGGAAGGTTGTGCCGCTTGCTCCGTTAAGTTCAATCCGCAGAATGCGTACCGCAATGGCACAATGTATTCAAGTTATACCGCGGCTTCGTTTGCTCAATTATATGCGCTGGCAAAAAAGTATGATGTAAACCTGCAGGGTGCAGTAAGCTGGTCATTTGAATTTGAAGACCAGCCCTGGTTTGCAGGTTTTCGTGACCTGGCTACCAATGGTGTTGATAAGCCGGTGCTCAACGTTTTCAGAATGTTTGGCATGATGAAAGGAAAAATGCTGGAAGTAAATAATCCGAACACGCTTTCGTTGCAACAAATTGTTGACAGCAGCGTGCATGGTGACCAGCCTTATGTGAATGCGTTGGCCACTTTAAGTAAAAACGAATTGTACATTATGCTTTGGAATTACCATGATGACGACAGTAAAAAATCAACGGCATTGATAAACCTGGCGCTTCAACACATACCTGCCGATAACGCTATTGTAAGCAGTTATTTGATTGATGAAACGCATAGCAATTCGTACACCCTTTGGAAAGAACTTGGTTCACCTCAGGAAGTTAACGCAGTACAATTCAGTCAATTAGAAAAAGCAGGAAAACTGCAAACAATTGAAACGGGAAAGCCGGTTAAGATTGCAAAAGGTGCCATCAATTATCAGTTGCCCTTAGCTGGCCAGGGTGTAGCCCTGTTAAAATTTACCTGGTAATTATTGCTGAATAAAAACAGGTAGAATCGCATTGCTAAACTTATTTTTGCATCCTGAAAAATTTATTGTGCATATAAGGGGAATGATTCCGAAGAGGGATTTCCCGAAAATTATATTTTAAAATGAACATCAAAGCAACAGCATTTTTATTTGATTTGAACGGAACCATCATTGATGACATGCCCTACCATGCAGAAGCCTGGCGTAACATTTTAAATAACGATCTTGGAGCAAACTTTACAAAAGAAGAAGTAAAGGTGCAGATGTATGGTAAAAATGAAGAGGTACTGACCCGCTTTTTTGGCGAAGGCTATTTTACCATGGAACGGATGAATGAATTATCAATTGAAAAAGAAAAGCGATACCAGGAAGCGTACCTTCCTAAACTGGCTTTAATTGATGGCCTGAAAGAATTTTTAGCAATGGCAAAAGCTGCCGGCATAAAAATGGCGATCGGTTCTGCAGCCATTCCTTTTAATATTGATTTCGTGTTAGACAATCTCAACTTACGGGAATATTTTCCAGTTGTTGTTAGTGCGCATGATGTCAACATCAGTAAACCTCATCCTGAAACATTTTTACAATGTGCTGATGCACTGAATGTAGATCCAAAAGATTGTATCGTATTTGAAGATGCACCCAAAGGCGTGGAAAGCGCTCTGAATGCAGGTATGCAAACATTCGTATTAACAACAACACATCCCAAAGAAGACTTTGAACAGTACAATAATATAATTGGTTTTGGTGCTGATTATAAAGACCTATATGTAGGTTAGGCTGGGTGGCTCTAATTCAAACCTGGCTACAACTGTTCGGTTATTGATGATGCGAACGGTTACAAAATAAATGTGGGGATTATACTTTGTCAGCATAATGGACATTATTTTTTCCTGTCAAAAAAATTTGGGCCCTGGAAATTCAGCACATCTGTACATGACCAGCGCAACAATGTAAAATTAATTGCCACACTCCGAAGCCAGGGTAAAATCGAAAAGATTGATTTTTTTTCTGTGCACTTACGATTCTCCAAAGCAATATTTCTTCTATCAATAATCTTTCACTTACCACTATAAAAATCTTGGGAGTGTCTTGTGAATTTTTAGATTTCTTTAACAAAAATTTCACCCATCCACCCAGGTTTCCTTTCATCACAATTCGCTGTAACCCGCATCACCATTCATCTTACAAAAACCTCAATTCATCCAAATAGTCTTTCATTGCTGTAACTTTTTAGATTGCTTTGCGTTCAATCAACTCAGTCAGATCAATCAAAAATTATTATAATGAAAAAACTAACTTCTATTTTTTTAGCCGCGGTGTTGTTTATTACATCTACCGCAATGGCTCAATCCCCGGGAAAAATTTCGGGCAAAGTTGCTGATAATAACAACAAACCCCTGCAGTCAGTAACCGTGTCACTATTGCAATCAAAAGATAGCAGCCTGGTAAAAGCCGCCGTTTCCGGCAATGATGGTGCGTTTGAATTTACAACCAAAAAGGCTGGCAGTTATATTGTCAGTTATGCGATGGTAGGTTTCGAAAATAAATACGCCGACTCTTTTTATGTAAAAGATGGAGAAACCTACACCGTAAAAAATGTACAGCTTGTTGCGGCCACCAATAAATTACAAGGTGTTACAATCGTTTCAAAAAAGCCGATGATAGAAATTAAGGCCGATAAAACCGTATTTAATGTAGAGGCCAGCATCAACGCAACCGGTAGCAATGCGTTGGAATTATTACAAAAAAGTCCCGGCATGCAGGTTGATAATAACGACAATATCAGTATGAAGGGAAAGTCGGGCGTTAAGGTGTATGTGGATGGCAAAATGATGCAACTGGATACAAAAGATTTGGCCGCTTATTTAAAAAGTATCAACAGCGATGATGTAGAAGCCATTGAAATGATCAGCAACCCAAGTGCAAAATATGATGCCAGCGGTAATGCGGGCATCGTAAATATCCGTTTGAAAAAGAATAAAAAATTCGGCACCAATGGCAGTGCCAACCTGGGTTTGGTACAAGGTGTTACGCCAAAAGGCAATGGCTCTGTGGCCTTGAATTACCGGGATAAAAAAATAAACCTGTTCAGCAATATAGGCGCCAATATCGGTCAATACCGCAATACGCTTAAACTGTTTCGCATACAAAAAGATACCGCTTACAATCAAAACAGCATCAATACCAGCGACAATAAAAACATCAATGTAAAAGCAGGTGCCGATTATTTTATCGACAATAAAAATACCATTGGTGTTTTAGCAACCACTAATATTGGCAACAATCAATGGTCCAGCAATACCAACACGCCCATATTTTATAACCCAACCGGTAAGTTTGTGAAAAATCTGCAGGCGCTCAATGTTGTTCCGGGAAACCGCACCAACGCTAACTTTAATGTAAACTATCGTTATGTGGATACCAGCGGAACAGAAATAAATTTTGATGCGGATTATGGATTGTTCAGGGGACGTAGTCACAGCTACCAGCCCAATTATTATTACGGAGATAACAACGATTTAATTTACAGCGTTATCAATAGAAATATTACTCCAACAGACATTGATATATATACTGCCAAGGTAGATGTGGAACAAAAACTAGGCAAAGCTAAATTGGGTTACGGTGCTAAAACATCTTTTGTAACCACAAAAAATTCATTCGGTTTTTTTGTTGACAACAGCGAAGGAATTCCAGTAAAAATATTGGATAGAAGTAACCGGTTTAAATATACTGAAAATGTAAATGCCGCTTACGGCAATTACCACCGGCAGCTCAGTACAAAATGGAGTATTCAAACAGGACTTAGAGTAGAGCAAACAAACAGCGAAGGCGACTTGTCGAGAGAAGATGGAATTGTTCAACCGGATAACACTGTTAAAAAAAGTTATGTAGATCTTTTTCCAAGCGCAGCAGTTACGTGGAACCTGCATAAAAATCATACACTCAACCTTACTTACAGCCGCAGAATTGACAGGCCGACTTACCAGGATTTAAATCCTTTTGAAAACAAGCTGGATGAACTGACGTATGAAAAAGGCAATGCGTTTCTCAGGCCTCAATACACCGATAATATAGAATTGACGCACACTTTTATGGGCATCATCAACACTACTGTAGGTTATAGTCATGTAAAAGATTATGCTACCCAGGTAACCGATACTACCAACAATGCTACCTATGTACAACAACAAAACCTGGCAACTCAAAATATTCTCAACGTTAATATTGGTTCTTCATTACCCATCAATAAATGGTGGAGCGGTTATGCCAACATCTGGTACAATTATCAAATGTTCGACGGCGCCATTGGCACCAAGGCACTCAAAATAAATATCCCCGGCTATGGCGCTTACCTGCAACAAACATTTGTATTGGGTAAAAATTATACTGCGGAAATGAGCGGCTGGTTCAGTGGTCCAAGTGTATGGGCTGCTACCTGGAAAACCAAACCGCAAGGAGGTCTTGATATTGGACTGCAGAAATTGTTACTGCATAAAAATGCTACCGTTAAAATTTCAGCCACTGATATTTTTCACACTTCATCCTGGAAAGCAACCAGCGATTTTGGCGGGCTGAAGATTAATTCCGCCGGATCATGGGAAAGCCAAACGTTTCGGGTAAACTTTAGTTATAGGTTTGGAAGCAACCAGATAAAAAGTTCAAGGGAAAGAAAAACCGGCCTCGACAGCGAATCAAAAAGAATAAAATAATAGCAGCCATCCGTCAACCCGTTAAACTACTCAATCATAATAACCACAAAATCCCCGAAAGGGGATTTTTGTTTTAGAGTAATTTTAAATTTATTGGCCGGGCAAATACAGCAGCCATGTGCAGCTTCGTTGGCGTCGCACTCTTGTGCAAATTAAATTCTATTGAGCTTTTATTATGTTTTGCAATTTGATTGTGTCTTGCATTCCACACTGCAGCGTGGGCCTACAGAATTTAAAATTATGAGGGTATGCAATAAAATCAGCTTCTGGTAAATCGAAATAAATCAGACATCAAAAAATCAGACACCCGACATCCGACATCATTTGTATTCATATTCAAAATACCCCAGCAAATCACCTTCCTTTGAAAAACATTTTTCAATAATTTTCAGTCCATCATTGTACACATACTTCCAGGTGTAGTAATTGCGGTTCACACCTTCATCAACCGCCACCATCTGTGTTACTTTGTTGGCGCTGTTATATTCAAACGTAAAATCCGGCAGCAATTTACCCAACACCACATTAAATTTTACAATATCGGTCAACCTGTTTTTAGTGTCGTAATAATAATAGTAATGACGTCCATTTTTTCCAGGTTCAATTTCATCCGTCACGTTGCCCGCTTCATCCAGTATAAAATCTATCAGCACAGAATCTTTACCGTTTTTTATCCGCAGCATTTGTACCGGTTGCTTTTTGTCGTTGTATTTGTATTGGTGTACTTCCTGCAGTGCAGTATTAAAGTCTTCGTCGGCCGAGCGGGAGTTGGATACGATATTGAAAATAGTGCCATCGCTATTGTACGAATATACGGATGTGGCAACGGTAATTTCAGAACTGTCCGTCGATTGCATCAGCTGTCCTGATTCATTGTAATTGGTAGTAAGCAAAGATTTCCCGGTGGTATAACTGCGGGTGTAGGTTTCCATCTTGCGAAAATTTTTGCTGATTTGTTTTTCACAGAAAAAGCCTTCACTCGGCGTTTTATCCCCTTCAAAACTATGCACCACAATTGTCCTGATTTTTTGCTCCTGTAAAACAGCCTTTTCTACTTGTGCCTGCTGGTTGCTTACAAGGTCTTTATAATAATATTGGCTCATCGCCTGAAAAGCAATCCCCGAAAGGGATACAAAAATAAATCCTGCTTTTTTGATCATGTACTGAATTTAAAGCCGTAAAAGTAAGCTAATATATTTTTTTAACCGGCCGGTTGTTTATCTTATCGTATTTCATCATTCTTTTTTTGAGTATTTTTAACAAAATTTATTGATGACAAGCAGTTATCATTGAACTAATAACAGCGGTATTGGATGGCGTCAATTGAAGATGGTTTTTTGCCCGCTGTACTCTTTTTCAGCTTATTTTAATTTTAGTATGCCGCACAATTCAGCATTTGACCGATTGGTAAATATCATGAATGATTTACGGGAGAAATGTCCCTGGGATAAAAAGCAAACCATCCAAACCCTTCGCCAGCTCACGATAGAAGAAACGTATGAGCTCACCGATGCCATTACAGACAATGACTGGAAAGGCATAAAGGAAGAGTTGGGAGACATATTGTTACACATTGTTTTTTATGCAAAAATTGGCGCTGAACAAAACCAGTTTACCCTGGATGAAGTAATCAACGGCGTGTGTGAAAAACTGATTTTCAGGCATCCTCATATTTATGGCGACGTGGTAGTCAATGATGAGGAAGATGTAAAGCGCAACTGGGAAAAATTGAAATTAAAAGAAGGAAAAAAATCAGTGCTAAGCGGGATGCCGAAGGCCTTACCTGCCACCATCAAAGCCATGCGTTTGCAGGAAAAAGCAAAACAGGTTGGTTTTGAATGGGAAAATAAAGAACAGGTTTGGGAAAAGGTAGAAGAAGAAAAGAACGAATTATTTGAAGCCATTGCATCCGGCAACCGGGAAGACATGGAAGATGAGTTGGGAGACGTATTTTTTTCATTGATAAACTTTGCAAGGTTTTTGCAGTTAGATGCTGAAAATGCCCTGGAGCGAACTAACAAAAAATTTATACACCGCTTTACCAAAATGGAGGAAGCTGCAAGTAATGAAGGAAGAGCCCTGCAGGACATGACGCTGGAAGAAATGGATACCCTTTGGAATAAAATAAAAAAACAATAACCATCATTTTTTATCTGCTTCAATGGCAGTAAAATAAATTGTACTTGCAAAAAGAAAATTCCTTTAAAAAGCGTTTATTCAAAAATGGTTACCTGCTGATAACAGCTGCGTGGCTGCTGACCATATCTTTTATCATAGATAATTATTGGTCGGGCAGCTCTTCGCCAGAGGCTTTTCAAAAAAAGATCAGTGCATATATTACGCGGCAGGAAAGCGATTTTGATGCCTTTACAAAGGATACCGCCGACATTCGCAAGTTGGGTGATAAAACGTACAGTGAAAGTTTACTGCAACGGTTAGCTGGTAAAAATTACTTTGTGTTTATCCTGGCAAAAGATACCAGCGACAACTACAATTTGTTATTCTGGAATACACAGGTTATAGATCCTACTGCGCAGGTAATTAATATGCAGGGGCAAAGTGGGTTTATTCAATTTCCCAACGGCTTTTATGTGTGGCGCAAAAAAGTGGCAGGCGATATTACTACCCTGGCCCTGATTCCTGTTAAATGGAATTACGCCATCACCAACGAATACCTTGTCAATTCATTTGTCATCGAAAACCAGCTGGGTAATAAATACAGTATTTCAAATGAACCAAACAGTAATTCAATCAAAAGTAAAGAAGGTGTTTTCCTGTTTTCTTTGGTACAGAATGCAGAGATTACCATTCCACAAAATACCTTGCTGGCGTCTATTTTCAGGCTGCTGGCCGCATTGGTTATTTTGCTGATGGCACACCTGATGGCCACTTATTTGGTTAAAAGAAATTTTTACCAGGGAAGTATTTTTTTAATAGCATTTATTTTAATTGTAAGAGGCGCCAGTTATTTTCTGCCTATCCCCTTAAACCTGCGCCAGTTTGAGTTGTTTGATCCTTCTATCTATGGCAGTAGCGCCATATCACGTTCATTGGGTGATCTGCTTATCAACGCCCTGTTATTTATTTGGGTTATTCTTTTCGTAAGATTTTACATACAGGAAAAAAATATCATCATAAAAACAACACAGCCGTTTATAAAATGGGCGGCTGTTATTTCAGGTGTGGTTGTATTATTGGGTAGTACACTGGTGTGCGGGCACATTATTTTTTCCATGGTGGCCGATTCACAGATTTCATTTGATGTGATTAACTTTTTTACCTTAAATATATCCAGCGTTGTATACAGCATTGTTGGTTTTGTGGTGCTGGGGTGTGTTTGCATTGGCTATTTCTTTTTATCGCAGGTAATTATTTATTTAATACAGCCACTGTTGCCTAAAAACATTTTGGTGATGCTGGTGTATGTTACAGTGATTGGACTGGCGGTTTTAAGCTTTCGTACCAACCACCCCAATATTATTTTTGAATTATACCTGTTGATTTGGTTACTTGTTTACCTGCTGTTGCTCAATAACGACCAGTTGTTTCTGCTGGCATCACAAATCATTTCTTCCCGTTTCATATTCTGGCTGTTCTTTTTCTCTTTGTCTATCGCGGCAATTATCATCATCCAAAATGATAAAAAGGAATTGGAGCAACGAAAATATTATGCAGAGACGCTGGCGTCAAAGGCAGATCCTGCAAGCGAGCATTTGATGAATACCGTACTCACCGATTTTAGAAAGGAAGCACTGGCACCTTTATTCGATTTATTTAAGATTGAAGATAAAAACAAGACGATAAAAGATAGCTTACTGAGCGGTAATTTTAGCGGTTACCTCAATAAATATGATACACACATTTTCACCTTTGATGATAAGGAAAAGCCACTCTATAACCAGGATTCTACCAACTATAACACGCTAAACACCATTTTAAAAACCCAGGGAAAAGCTACAGCGATTCCTAATTTATTTTACTATGATGTATCGTTCGATCGCTTTACCTACATCAGTAAAATAGATGTTACCGATACAGCAAAAAAAGTGCTGGGCTATGTGTTTATTCTGGCCACGCCAAAAAAATATAAAACAGACGCCCTGTATCCTGAATTGTTTTTGAGGGGATACAATAATTCTATCGAGAATTCAGCAGTGTATTCGTATGCTATCTATAACAAACTTCAGCTCATCAACAATCACAATGATTATGCCTTTCCATGGCAGCTAACGCCCGACCAGGTGCCTAAATCCGACTTCGCCACTTTTAGAAGACAGGGTTATTATGAATTGTGGTATAAAGCAGGCGCCGATAAAGTGGTGATCATTGCTAAAGAAGATAATTTTTTTATAGAATCCATCACCCTATTCAGCTACCTGTTTTGTGCCTTTTTATTTGTGACAGGTATTTTCTGGTTCTTTAATGCCCTTGTCCGTTCCCGTTTACGATGGAGTAAAATGCGTACGCATTGGCAAATGAGCATCCGTAACCAGGTACATGCCACCATTATTTTTATAAGCCTGCTTTCGTTTATTGTAGTGGGTGTATCCACCATACTGTTTTTTATAAACCGCTACCACAATAACAACCGGGAAAAATTAAGCCGTACAATTAACGTAATGCAAAATGAAGTACGCAATTCTATCAGCGACCTGATCATGTTTGACGATGTTATAAAAATATCCGACGATGTTTTTAAAGCAAGCCTTGAAAAAACCATCGCCCGTATATCCGAAGTGCATGCAGTAGATGTAAACATTTATGATCTAAAAGGCAACCTGAAAGTATCTTCACTTCCATTGCCATATAACAAAGGCATTGTTGGCAGTAAGATGGACCCTTTGGCGTACTATCATTTAAACCGCTTAAAGGAAATACAGTTTTTTAAAGAAGAGGCTATTGGCAGTTTATCGTATCTCAGTAACTATGTTCCTGTAATTGATGAAACGGGTAAAGAATACGTTTATTTAAACATCCCTTATTTTACATCGCAATCAAAATTACGCCAGGAGATATCCAACTTTTTGGTGGCCATTATTAACCTGAATGCCTTTATATTTTTGATTGCCGGCATCGTAGCCTTTTTTATAACCAATCGCATTACCCGCTCTTTTTCTTTCATTAGTAACAAGATGAAGGAAGTTAACCTGGGTAAAGAAAATGCGGCCATCCGATGGAAACGAAATGATGAAATTGGCGAGCTGGTAAAAGAATACAATAAGATGGTGGCTAAACTTAATAGCAGTGCCGCAGCCCTCGCTAAAAGTGAAAGAGAAGGAGCCTGGAGAGAAATGGCGAGACAAGTGGCGCACGAAATTAAGAACCCGCTTACACCAATGAAACTGAGTTTACAATACCTGCAAAAAGCGATTGATAATAATACGGGCAATGTAAACGCGTTGAGTCGCAGTGTGGCAACAACCCTTGTAGAACAAATAGATCACCTGAGCCAGATAGCCGGGCAGTTTTCGCAGTTTGCAAATATCGGCAATCCTAAAAACGAAATTTTTGATTTGAATGAATCTCTCAAGATGACCATACAACTGCATTCACTGGAAGAAAATACCGCACTTGAATGGCATCCCGTAACCGATACCGTGTTGGTAAATGCGGATAAAACCCACATCAACCGGTTATTTACCAACCTGATTCAAAACGCCATGCAGGCCGTGCCCGAAGATAGAAATGCGCACATACAAATTGATGAAACCCTGCAGGATCATCATATACTGATAACCATTCGCGACAATGGCAATGGTATTCCCGAAGATGTAAGGTCAAAAATATTTACACCCAATTTTACTACCAAAACTTCGGGTACAGGTTTGGGCCTGGCAATGTGTAAAGGCATTGTTGAACAAAGTAAAGGGGATATATGGTTTGAAACAAGGGAAGGCATCGGCACCATGTTTTATGTAAAGCTGCCAGTAGTAAATGAGGATGGCGCATAAGGCTACTTTACAATGAACGCCTATGATCATGCTTGCTGTTAGCCATATCGTCTTTTACAAGTACAGTCTCCAATTGCAATCATACTAAATTTTGTTTACCAATTTCTTTTTTACTAAAAATGTTTCCAGCTCCTGCAGGCCGAAGCTGCTTAAATTATTTTCTTTACGCACCATGGCCTTTTGTGCGGCCAGCACGCCGTATTGAATATCATTAAATCCATCCAGCGAGTGAGCGTCGGGGTCGATAGAAATCAATACATTTTTTTCCAGGGCGTACTCAATGTATCGCCAATCTATATCCAGGCGGCTGGGGTGTGCATTCAGTTCTATTACTACATGATTGGCGGCACAGGCATCAATAATTTTTTTATGGTCAACAGGATAGCCTTTACGGCTTAATAAGAGTCTTCCCGTCATGTGGCCCAGGATGGTGGTGTATGGATTTTCAATGGCGGTTATTAAACGCAGCATCGCTTTATCCTCACTCATTTTTAAATTGGAGTGTACAGAAGCAATTACAAGGTCGAACGTCGATAAAATGGCGTTGCTATAATCAAGGCTGCCATCATTCAGGATATCGCTTTCAATACTTTTAAATATTTTAAACGGCGCCAGCTGCTCATTGAGCTGGTCTATATACAAATGCTGCTCTTTAATCCGTTCTTCCTGCAGGCCATTGGCGTAAAAAGCGCTTTTGCTGTGGTCGCTGATCACCAGGTATTCAAAACCTTTGCCAATTGCAGCTTTTGCCATCTCTTCAATGGTGTAACCGCCATCACTCCAGTTACTATGACTATGTATAATTCCTTTGATATCGTTTACCTGTAGTAGTGGTGGTAAGGGAGCCTGCTTTGCTTTATCAATAACATGTATAAACTCTCTTTGAAAGGGTGATATATAATTAATCCCCGCACTTGTAAAAACAGCTGCTTCATTTTCACATTCAGCATAGTTTATTGTATTGAATTGTTGAGCAAATGATGTGGCAAATTCTTCACTGCAACTGGTTAAAAAAACCTGCTGCATAAACGGTGTTTTGTCGCAGCCATACACCCTTATTTTTATGCCAACTGCAGCCTGGTATAACAAGTCGTGCTGGTTCTTTTCTATCAGCTCAAAGTCGGCAACCGAAGCTAATTTATTTTTGATGTTAGCAGTAGTATCATCAATTACCAATTGTAGTTCATGTATAATTTCCAGCTGTCTTGCATAGGCTCCGGTAAAGGCGATTTTATTTGCAAAAAATATTTTTTCAAAAAAGATTTTTACCTCATTTGCTATCAAATTAATTTGAGAAAAAAGAAAACTGCCTTTGCTTTTTAAATAAAATTCGATTGTTTCACTAACGTTGTGTTGTGTTTTTTCGCCAAATCCTTTGAATAATTTTAAGCGATTTTCTTTACAGGCATACAATAATTCACCCACACTTTCTATCTCCATCTCTTTCCAGATGGTAGCAATTTTTTTTGGGCCGATGCCTTTGATGTTTAATAATTCCATTACACCTGTTGGTGTTTTTTCAATGATTTCTTCCAATGCTTTAAGCGATCCCGTCGTTAATATTTCTATTATTTTTTTACCTGTTGAGTCACCAATTCCTTTGATAGAAAATATTTTTTCATGTGGCGTTTCGCTTAGTTGTAAAGGGAGTTTTTCAATTGTAAAAGCAGCCGTTGCATACGATTTGGCTTTAAAACTATTCTCGCCATGTATGTCACTCAATTTGGCTAAGAGTGAGAAGGAGTCTGCTATCTGGTAATTGTCCATTCAACAAAAGTAGTGGTAAAATTGGGTATTGAATAAAGTAGCCCGACTAAAATTAAAAGAGAATGAAGTGAAGATGATATGCAGGGGCGGTAAACAAAAAGTCCCGGCAACTTGCCAGGACTTTCTTATTAATTTCGCTTTTAAAAAAGTAGTTCTACTTCTTAGCAGCTTTCTTTGCAGGAGCAGCTTTTTTAGGAGCAGCTTTTTTTGCAGGAGCAGCTTTTTTAGCTGGAGCAGCTTTCTTTGCAGGAGCAGCTTTTTTTGCAGGAGCAGCTTTTTTAGGAGCAGCTTTTTTTGCAGGAGCGGCTTTTTTAGGAGCAGCTTTTTTTGCAGTGGCCATGTTTTTAAAATTTAATTGGTTAGTAAATAATACTTAAAAGTAAAAACATTTTTTTACCTGCCAAAAAAAACTTTATTTTTTTTATGCAACTGCTTCAACAGCATTCACTGAAATATAACTTTTATCGCCCTTTCCTTTTCTAAATTCTACCACACCATCGGTTAATGCAAAGATGGTAAAGTCTTTTCCAACACCAACATTTTTGCCTGGGTGATACACCGTACCACGTTGACGAACGATGATGTTTCCTGCAGTAGCTGGTTGCCCGCCATAAATTTTTACACCTAATCTTTTGCTTTGCGAATCGCGGCCGTTCTTAACCGAACCTTCACCTTTTTTATGTGCCATTTTTTTTAATTTTTTGTTTTAAGTTCTATGTTATAATGCTAAAGTTTGGGTAAGTAGTTTTTGTAAAAAAACTTACAACTTATTACTTACAACTTATCACTTTTTTATTAAGCAATTTCCGTCACTTTAATGTGCGTGTAGTGCGTACGATGTCCGTGTTTTTTACGGAAGCCTTTTCTTCTTTTCATTTTAAAAGCAATCACTTTATCACCTTGTATAAGGTCGCTTAAAATTTCTGCTTTTACTACGGCTTTTACGCCAGTGCCAATTGCAAGTGAACCAGCATTATCTGTCAGAAGTACTTCTGAAAATTCTACTTTATCACCACTTTTACCTTCAATGTGCGGCACATACAGGCTGTCGCCTGCTTTAACTTTAAATTGCTGACCAGCTATTTTTACTACTGCTAACATAATACCAAAATTTAGGACGGCAAAGGTAAGGGAAATACAATTAATCTGGCGATATTATGACAAGGATTTTTACTAAAACAGCCGATATAAGCCTGTTTGACTCGTTTTATAGCTGATTTACAGTTAAAATAGCTTAAAAACAGCCGGTTATTTAGGTAAAACAGAAAGGCATTATATTCGCTTTCTGATATGCAATATGTAAAAATTCTTTTGAAAGCAGTTTTTTCGGTGTATGGTTTTGTGGTTTTTATTTTCATCATGCTGCTGCTTTTTCCATTTGTGGTGCTGGCCTCTTTTTTCGGAAAAGTAAACGGCGGCAATATTATATACAGGCTATGCCAATTGTGGGCCGATATCGCTTTTGTGTTATGGGGTGTTCGTCACACGACCTACTATGAAGTGCCACATGACCGAAGCAAACAATATGTATTTATATTTAATCACTTATCCTACATGGATATTCCCGTTTTAATGATGGCCATCCGGGGACAGCATTTTAGAATTTTAGGAAAAGCTGAAATGGAAAAGATTCCTGTATTCGGTTTTCTTTACAGGAAGGCAGTTGTAATGGTCGACAGATCGAACGCACAAAAAAGAGCAAGAAGTGTAATGCAGTTAAAGAGTGTGATTAAAAAAGGGATATCAGTAGTGATTGCACCCGAAGGAACTTTTAACACAACACACCATCCGTTGAAATCATTTTATGATGGGGCATTCAGGGTGGCTATAGAAACACAAACACCTATTAAACCCATGTTGTTTTTGGACACCTATGATCGCATGAGCTATACCTCAGTATTATCACTTACACCAGGAAGGTCAAGGGTAATTTACCTGCAGGAAATACCGGTGACAGGTTTAACACTACAAGATGTAAACAGCCTGAAAGAAAAAGTATACCAGTTAATGGAAGAGAAGTTGATTTATTATAATGCTTCGTGGATAACAAAGCCTGCTGGTATGAAATCAGCCAAAGCTGAATGATAGTGAAGATAAATAATTGTGTGGGCCAGAAGTGATGTGGTGCATCATCCGATAGCCATCGGATGGCATCCGCCCGCCTTGACGAATAAACACATATACAATTGTTTTGCGGGGAAGAATGACGGCACTATGTTGAAGAATGTTTACCGTTGCGTTCACTGTTTCGCATTGTAAATGTTGCTGGCTGCAATTCGGCTGAATGCCTACACCCGATTGTAGTGGAAAGCCCGGAGTAAACGTTGGCGGCGGTTGCAAACCCCGGCAGCGGTTACGGAGGACTTGTAACGGAAAGCGGGGCTGCCGTTTAATTGATAGTAAATGATGGTGTTCAAAAAAAGGCATTTTAGCCAAATAAATTTAAACAAGCGTATTGGATAACAACAACGAAATAGTATTTGACACTACAGCACCACAAAAAATAAATTTGTATGCAGAAGTGATATTGCCGTTGGCTTTACCCACAACATATACTTATGCAGTACCGGCAATTTTTGCTGACAAGATAAAACCTGGTTGCAGGGTTGAAGTAGTGCTGGGAAAAAACAAACGCTACGCTGGCATCATTAAATTGATTACTCCGGTAGCGCCGGCATATACTACCAAACAAATTTTAAATGTATTGGATGATGAACCGGTATTGTATGCACAACAACTGCAGTTATGGAACTGGATGAGCCAATACTATATGTGCAGCGAAGGCGAAGTAATGGCAGCGGCCTTACCCGCACATTTTAAATTAAGCAGTGAAACAATTTTATTGTTTAATGAAGACTATGGAGATGATTTCAGCAATTTAAATAACGAAGAATACCTGGTGGCCGAAGCACTGCTGATAAAAAAGCAATTGAACCTTACCGAAGTGCAGCAGGTGTTGGATGTAACACATGTGTACCCGGTAATAAAAAAACTGATTGATAAAAAAGTATGCGTTGTTTGGGAAGCGCTGAGTGAACGATATAAAAGCAAGAAGGAAAATTTTGTATTGCTGAATCCACAATACGACACCGATGCAGCAATGAGTGAATTGCTGAACAACTGGACGAAAGCACCCAAGCAAATGGAACTGTTGCTGAGCTACCTGCATTTAATAAAAACAACAGGAGAGGTAACACAGGTTGAATTGTTGAAAAAGAGTGGGGCTACTGCGGCCCAACTCAATGGTCTTGCAGAAAAAAAAATATTGCTGATTGAGAAACGGTCGGTTGACAGGATAAAAGCCTTACCCAAAGCAATGGAAGTGGCGTTTGATTTAAGCGCTGCACAAGAAATATGTTTGTTGGAATTACAACACAATTTTACAACAAAAAATGTATGCCTGCTACACGGCGTAACCAGCAGTGGTAAAACACAGCTTTACATTAAGCTGATTGAAGCATACTATAAACAAGGGAAACAAGTATTATATCTTTTGCCTGAGATAGCATTGACTGCGCAAATGATACGCCGGCTGCAATTTCATTTTGGTGGTAACATCGCCATCTATCACTCCAAATTTAATAACAACGAAAGGGTAGAACTGTGGAATAAAATTAAAACCGGGGAAGTGCGGATTGTATTGGGTGCACGCAGTGCCCTGTTTCTGCCCTTTAAAGACCTTGGATTGATTGTAGTGGATGAAGAGCACGATCCATCTTTTAAACAGCAGGATCCGGCCCCAAGGTACAATGCAAGAGATGCCGCCGTTTATTATGGTGCTTTATTCAATGCAAAAATATTATTGGGCAGCGCTACTCCGTCTATTGAAACTTATTATAACGCACAGAAAGGAAAATATGGCCTGGTTGAATTGAATGAACGTTTTGGCGGCATTCATTTACCAACGATAGAAATTATTAATACCCGGCAGGTGGCGCAAAAAGGTAAAGTAATGTTATCACCGCAGTTAAAGGAAGCGATTGAAAAAACAGTTGCTGCAGGAAGACAGGTGATTCTTTTTCAAAACCGGAGAGGGTATTCTCCTTATTTAATTTGTGGTACCTGTGGGTATTTGCCACAGTGCAAAAACTGTGATGTAACCCTAACGCTGCATAAATATTCCAACAAGTTGCATTGCCATTATTGTGGTACTACTTATCCCAAAATAACAGCCTGCCCGGCTTGCGGATCTGTTAACTGGATAGAGAAAAATTTTGGTACGGAAAAGATAGAGGAGATGATTGAAGATGAATTTCCTTCTTTAAAAGTAGCGAGAATGGATGTGGATTCGGTGAGAGGTAAATCGGCACATGATAGCCTGATTAAATTATTTGAACAGCAACGGATAGATGTGTTGGTAGGCACGCAAATGGTTGTTAAAGGGCTCGATTTTGAAAAGGTAAGCCTGGTGGGTATTTTAGACGCCGATGGTTTACTAAGCTTCGCAGATTTTAGGGTGAATGAACGGGCCTTTCAGTTAATGGAGCAGGTAAGTGGCCGTGCGGGGCGTAAAGAATCACAAGGGAATGTGTTGATACAGGCAACGCAGATTAATCACCCTGTGTTACAATTTGTAAAAGACCACGATTATAAAAAATTGTACGCGTTTGAAATTACCAACCGCCAGCATTTTTTTTATCCGCCTTTTAGCAGGATTATTGAAATTACCATGAAGCATAAGTTGAAAGAGGTGGTAGATGAAGCAGCCAATAAATTAGCCGCAGCTTTGCAAAAAAATATGAACAATTTTGTTGTTGGTCCGGCTGCACCGGTGGTAGCGCGGGTACGCAACCTGTATCTGATGGAATTGCTGATAAAATTGCCGCTGGATACAAAACAAATTCAGTTATACAAACAAATCATTCGCAATGAATTTAATTTGCTGCTTGCAGAAAAGCAGTTTAAAGGTGTTGTGATGATTGCGGATGTGGATGCCAATTGAGTGCGGACGGGCGATTGGCCGGGGTGAACGATTTCAATAATTGATTAAGGACGTTTTATTATGATAGCAGAAAATTTTTCACTTAAGCAATTCAACACCTTTGGCATTGATGCATCGGCACAATATTTTTCAACGTTTAATTCTGTTGAACAACTGGAGGAATTGCTTGAATTTAAAAATACTATCACGGATAATACCATCGTTAACCCCTTCATATTGGGCGGTGGTAGTAATATTCTTTTGACAAAAAATGTGGATGGGCTTGTTTTAAAAAATGAAATAAAGGGAATTGATAAAATTGGTGCGGATGGAGAAGATGTTTTCATAAAAGCCGGGGCAGGGGAGAACTGGCATCAGATGGTGATGTATTGCATCAATAATAATTTTGCAGGCATGGAAAACCTTTCGCTGATACCCGGCAACGTAGGTGCTTCGCCTATGCAGAACATTGGTGCATATGGGGTAGAGCTGAAAGATGTTTTTTATGAACTGGAGGCGTTTCATTTGAATGAAAAGAAACTGGTAAAATTTAAACTGGACGATTGCCAGTTTGGATACCGGGAAAGTGTGTTTAAAAGAAAGTTGAAAAATCAATTTGTTATCACCAATGTTACGTATCGCTTAAGTAAGGTACCGCGTTTTAATACCAGCTATGGAGCAATTGAACAGGAACTGCAGGCGATGGGGATTCAAACGCTGAGTATACAAGCTGTTTCTCAGGCAGTAATTAATATCAGGCGCAGCAAACTGCCAGACCCTGCGGTGATTGGTAATGCAGGTAGTTTTTTTAAAAATCCTGAAATAGATCAGCAACAATTTGAAGAGCTTAAAAAGTCTTTTCCTAACGTGGTTGGCTATGCGCTAAACAATGGAAAGGTAAAGCTGGCCGCAGGTTGGCTAATTGAACAGTGTGGGTGGAAGGGATACCGCAAAGGCGATGCAGGTTGTCATGCAAAGCAAGCATTGGTATTGGTAAATTATGGCAATGCAACAGGGGATGAAATTTTGAAGTTAAGCGAAGCAATTATATACAGTGTGAAACAAAAATTTGAAGTGTTGTTAGAAAGGGAAGTAAATATTATTTGAGATATTAATAATGGAGATTATATTGCACTACACTTAATAAAACTGCGCCAGTATGAGAAAGCAACACTTATTTCCCCTTACCATTCTTTTTTTATTCATTTCTATCTCGGCGAGTGCCCAATCGCCAGGTAAGTCTATGTACTTTGAATTGGGTGGTCCAGGTTTTGCCTCAGTAAATTATGATATGCGTTTTCAAAAAACACAAGATGGACTCGGTTTTAGAGTGGGTGTTGGCGGCTTTTCGATTGATGGAGAAGGTGCACTTTTTGTACCTGTGGGATTAAATTACTTAATAGGAAAAGAGACAAAACATTACTTTGAAATTGGAGGAGGCGCAACCTTTGTAAATGCTACTGATTTTTCAATTGGGTCTGATAATTCGGACAATACTGCCGTATTCGGTTTTACAAGTTTTGGTTACAGGTACCAGCCAGCTGCAAATGGTTTCGTTTTCAGGGCAGCTATGGTACCTATATTTGGTAAAGGCTTTTTTATTCCATATTACGCCGGTATATCTTTTGGTTACAAATTTTAATTCAATAAAAAAGCCGCTATTTTGTTAGCGGCTTTCTTTTTCTTTTACAAGATTCAATTAAAATCGTTGTCATTAAAATCTTCTTCGCCAAACGAACGGCTGCCCATATTGAGCATACTCCCCATTAAATCTTTAAACTCTATTTTTCCTTCTACTACTTTCTTGCTTATAAGCGAAAAGGCAGCCAGGCCATGCAACACAAATTCCATTAATAAAGTAAGCTCTTTTTCGTTGGCTGCTTTATAATGCTTTTTTACCAGTGCATGCAGGCCATCTACTTTATACAGCAGCTGTGTTTTGTCCTCGTCCTTGGTATCAAAAAATACATCCAGGTGGTTGCCACTATCAAACCAGCGGGTAATGGAGCGGTAAGGATTTTCTTCCACCGAAAGATCTTTACCCCTTTTCTTTTTTAGCGTATCGGGGTTAGGGAAATACAAGGTGAACTGTGTGCGGATCGCTTTCTCTAATAAATTAAATGCCACCTGGTAGGGACCTTCCTGCTCGCCTTCGTATACCAGTTCAATTTTGCCGGTAATGGAGGGAATGATGCCCACCATATCGCTGATCCAAACTTGTGTTTGCTTTTCGTTGTTGATGATGGCACGACGTTCCGCGGCACTCACTGCGTTTTCGTAGGCTGCAATGGTAAGCCTTGCACTTACACCACTTTTCTTGTCTACAAATTCACTACCCCTTGCTTCAAACGCAACCTGCTCTATCAGGCGTTTTACAAGATCACTTACTGTAACCCTGTTAGACTGGTCCTCATTTATATTGGCTTCCTGTTCGGTGATGGCCAGGGAGGTTTCTAATGATTTGGGATAGTGAGTTAAAATCTGGCTTTCTATCCTGTCTTTTAATGGGGTTACAATACTTCCCCTGTTGGTATAATCCTCGGGGTTGGCAGTAAACACAAACATAACGTCGAGGGGTAAACGCAGCTTAAAACCACGTATCTGTAAGTCACCTTCTTCTAAAATATTAAATAGTGAAACCTGTATTCTTGCCTGCAGATCCGGTAATTCGTTAATTACAAAAATGCTCCTGTTGCTGCGGGGTATAATGCCGTAATGCAATACGCGTTCATCTGCAAAACTCAATTTTAAATTGGCCGCTTTTATTGGATCAATATCACCAATCAAATCTGCAACGCTTACATCTGGTGTGGCCAGTTTTTCACCATACCGCTGGCTGCGGTGCAACCAGCTAATGGGCGTATCATCCCCTTTTGTCTCAATTAAGTCTACCGCGTAGCGGGAGATAGGCTGTAACGGATCATCGTTGATTTCACTGCCAGCAACAACCGGGATATATTCATCCAGTAATTCTGTCATTTGCCTGGCCATACGGGTTTTTGCCTGTCCACGTAAACCAAGAAATAAGATGTTGTGACGGCTAAGGAGTGCCCTTTCCGTATCTGGGATCACAGAATCTTCGTATCCTAAAATACCGGGAAACGCATTTTCTTTTGCTTTTATTTTTTTAATCAGGTTCTCCCGGATTTCATCTTTAATGCTCCTGGAAACGTACCCACTTTTTTTAAGTTCACCGAGTGTTTTTATTTTATTCATATTTTGTATTGCCCGTAAAGGCGTTTTTGATTTTTTTGCCGTTAAGTCGTTTAGACGTTTTGAATTATTCTACACAAAATCTCCGGATACCGTCTTTTAATAATGTAGTATTAAAATTGATGATAAAACCTACATGCAAACCGGTCAATTTTAAATGACTTAAAATTTGCGCCTGCCAAATCGGGTTTACCGTGTCAACAGCTTTTAATTCACAAATTATCTGATGATTGACCAGCACATCCAGGCGCAAACCTTCATCGAAAATTATTCCATCATATTGAATGGGAAGCTTTATCTGCCGCCCGTTATCAACATTTCTTTTATTTAGCTCATGACAAAAACAAACTTCATATACCTGCTCGAGCAAACCAGGGCCAAGAGTTTTATGAACAGCGAATGCCGCATCTTTTATCTGCTGGCACAACCATTCCTCCTCATCTGTTAACTGGTACATTTTATTAATTCTTTTGCTGTTTTACTGTTTTGTCGTGTCAATTTTTTGTTGTTAAGCCTATTGACAAAAAATTAAAAAACGCCTAAACGTCTCAACGGCAAAATTTCTTAGCTGCTAAATTAATAAACGGTTTTTCTTTTACCGCTTTCAAAGTCTTTAAAGATAAATGCACCCAGTTTATCCAGTGATGCGAAGAACGCTTTGCCATTGTTGGTTTCGGTAAACTCCTGTACAAATTTTTGCAGGTAGGGGTCAGATGCAATCATAAATGTTGTGATGGGAATCTTTAATTTTTTACATTGCGTTGCCAGGCTCATGCAACGGTTTAAGATTTTTCTGTCAACCCCAAAACTGTTTTTATAATATTTGGCGCCCACTTTTAAACAGGTAGGTTTGCCGTCTGTGATCATAAAAATTTGCTTGTTGGGATTTCTTCTTTTGCGCAGCAAATCCATCGCCAGTTCAAGCCCCGCAACAGTATTGGTATGGTATGGGCCAACCTGCAAATAGGGCAGGTCTTTTACTTCAATAGTCCAGGCATCGTTGCCAAATACAACAATGTCCAATGTATCTTTTGGATATTTTGTTTGAATCAGTTCACTCAACGCCATGGCCACTTTTTTTGCAGGCGTAATTCTATCCTCACCATATAAAATCATTGAGTGAGAAATATCAATCATCAGCACCGTAGACGTTTGGCTCTTAAAATCAGTTTCCCTTATTTCCAGGTCATCTTCATGCAACCGGAAACTTTCTGCTCCATGGTTAATTTGTGCATTGCGGATGGATGCCGTAAAATCAATTTGCTCGAGTGTATCGCCAAATTGAAAGGGTCTTGATTCAGGATTGATTTCGTCACCGCCGCCGGGTTTAAAAGTACTGTGATTTCCCTGCTTTGTTTTCTTCAGCTTGCCAAAAATTTCTTCCAGGCTTTTTTTGCGAATGCCCTGTTCTGTTTTAGGAGTAATTTTTATTTCGCCTTTGCCTTTCTTTTCGTCAATATAGCCTTTGTCTTTCAGGTCTTCGTAAAAATCCCCCATGCCATATTCACTATCAGTAAGCTTGTATTCATTATCCAGCTCATTCATCCATTGCATCGCTTCGCCTACATCGCCATTGGTGTAAGTAAGTAACTGCATAAAAATATCCAGCAATTGTTCAAAACGACTTTTACTGTTTTCGTTGGGGTCGTATTTTGAAAAATTATATCCTTTCATGATCATAATAGTTTAATTAATTCCACATGTCGCACGCTCCAAAAATCGATTTAAACCTCAGGTAAAAATAAGAGTGATCTTTAAGACAAATACCCACATCATTTTTCTAAAACAGCCTTACACTTGTTAACACTAACTCTTTCCAATAAAAGATAATTATGAGCTGCTACGACTACACACAATTTACGAAACAATCATTTCACCCGGTTGGTTCGTTTGTTAAATAAAAAAATCCTTTCACCATTGCTGATGAAAGGATTTTTTAAAAGAAAAATATTATTTTTTTGCGCTATCTGGTTTCTTTGCAGGAGCAATGTTATTGTTAATGATAGCCGGTACCTCTAACTGCTTAGGGTTTTTATAAAACTGCTCCATTTGCTGTAGTCCTTTCAGGAGGTTGGCAGCAATTGGCATGTCGCCTCTTTCCTGGTCAAACTGGCCAAGGCGGGTCTCATTCAAGCTATTGTAATAAGTCATTTGCTGTTCCAGATCCTTCTTTAAACTGCGGGTAACTTTTTCAGCGAGTGCCGTGTCACCGGCTTTGTAACAGGCGTCCAGAAATTGATAAGATACATAATCATGTTGCTGGTAGCGGGACACCATGCCATAGCTCATATTTTCTTCCAGCATACCTGCATCACATTTTTCCAGCATTTTTTTAGCTTCTTCCTTTTTACCATTTTCAGCCAAGTTGCCAGCTGCTTTAGCATAAGCTAAACGAATGCTGTTAAGATGCCGGCGGTTTTCTTCATCAAAATAAACGCCTTTAACATTGGCATTGCCAAACACAAATTTGCCCATCATTTTATCGTATACCCAATTGTCGTTTACTTCTTTATTCAGTACCGGAACCAAACGGTATGTAAGGCCATCCTGGCGCAGATAGTTACCGAAACCAAGTTCATTGTACTCGTTGGTAAAATAAATTGGGCGTTTCCATTTGTTTGCGGCAATAATATTCAAAATTGCAGTTTCTCCTTTTTGTAAGCCTGATCTTGCAGGTATATCAAACTTTACTTCACTCACCACACTGTCATTGGCATTGACTGTACCATTGGCTTTTACCACATTGATATCAACAGGCACTTTTACTTTACGGGTGGGGAAAACATTCAGCGTGCTGCCATCTCTGGCCTGTTCCACTTTTGCCGGGTCATCACTGCCCGCATAATCTTTCATCATGGTGTACAAATCCATATACACGTTTGGATCAACACCTGCTTTTGGCGCATAATAAATATAATCTCTCTTGGCTCCCTCTATCTGATCGGCTGTCCAGATTGGGTCAATAGGATCGCTCTGGTTTATTTTGTACCGTAATTGATTGATGTAGGCATCAGTACCCAGCAAACTGCTGTTAATAACACGTACGTCACGCCGTATGCCTTCTACTTCCTGAGCATACCATAAAGGGTAAGTATCATTGTCGCCAAAGGAAACCAAAATAGCATTGGGGGCGCAACTTTCCAGGTAATCAATTGCCAGGTCTCTTGCCAATACTTTCTTGCCCCTGTCGTGGTCATCCCATTCCTGGCTGGCCATCAGTACCGGAACTGCTAAAGTACAAATGCCCGCAGCAACATAATTGGCTACATTCGCGTTCATCGCTTTTTGCAATAATTCTTTTACGTATAAAACGCCAATACCTATCCAGATGGCAAAGGCGTAAAAGGATCCTACAAATGCATAATCTCTTTCCCTAGGCTGATTGCCGGGCATATTTAAATAAATAACAATGGCAAAACCGGTAAAGAAAAAAAGCAGGCCAACTACCAGGCCATCGCGTTTATTTTTTTGATAATGATAAAACAACCCTAATAAACCCAATATTAAAGGCAGTGCAAAAAGACTATTGTTCGCTTTATTGTGTTTCATGCTATCCGGCATAACAGACTGGTTACCTAACCGGGCATTGTCCCAGAGAGAGATGCCTGTTTTCCAGTTGCCATCCCGTACATTCCCCATAGAAACGCCCTGCACATCATCTTGCTTGCCGGCGAAATTCCACATAAAATAACGCATGTACATCCAGCCAACCTGGTATTGCATAAAGAAGCTAATATTGTCTGCCATGGTAGGCTTGCCGCTCCATTCGCCGGTTTTGGGATCTTTGCCGATGCCTGCAAAACCTGCATAGTAATCAGCATGGCCCTGGTCATTGCTTTGATCCCACATTCTTGGAAAAACATGCATGTCTTCATCCGCCCAGGTTGTTTCTATTTTTCGGCCATTCTTTACATATTTATCTTTTCCCTTAATATAGGTGTCTACATATTGCTGGTCGGTAGGTTGTGCCGTAAAATCCTGTCCTATTACTAGGGGAAAATCACCATACTGCTCACGTGCCAGGTAACCTACCAGGTTTACCGGGTTATCAACGTTGTACATGTCTATGGCGGTATCTGCATTGCTGCGTATTAACGTAGTAAAATAACTGCTATATCCCAGCAGCATAAAAGTAAAACTCCACAACCCCAGTTTTAAAAAGTTCCAGTTTTTTTTGTTGGCAGTACGCAAAGCGAAATAAATGAGCACACCCAGCAGCACAAAGAAAAAAGCGAATCCACTAAAAAAGGGCAGGCCAAAATCATTTACAAATAAGATATCAAAGTTGCCGGCGCCTTTAATGGTCCATTGTATAACTGCTTTTTGAATGATACCTGTAATGGCACATCCGATTATAAACGCAAAGAAAATTCCCCAGTTGGTTGTTTTATATCTTTTAAAATAATAAATCATCACCATGGCCGGGATGGTAAGCAGGTTTAGCAAATGCACACCAATTGAAAGTCCCATGAGGTAAAAAATCAAAATAAGCCACCTGTCTGCACCGGTAAAATGCCCGGTAATACCTTTTTTATTTTCTTCTGTAACTGCAGATTCCCATTTTACCATGGCCCAAAAAACAATGGCGGTAAAAAATGAGGATAAAGCATATACTTCGCCTTCTACAGCGCTGTACCAGAAAGAATCAGAAAAGCAGTAAGCCAATGCACCAACTGTACCTGCTGCTACTATGCTGAATAATTGAGCGCTGTTTAATTCTTCTTCGCCCTTTTGTACCAGTTTTTTTGCATAATGCGTAATGGTCCAATATAAAAATAAAATGGTAAATCCGCTCGCAAGGGCACTCATCAGGTTAATACCTGTGGCAGCATGTTTTGGATCAAACGGAGCCATAAACAAACGGCCGATTAATACAAAAAGCGGCGCTCCTGGTGGATGGGGAATTTGTAATTTATACGCACTGGAAGCAAACTCACCACAGTCCCAAAAACTGCCGGTCGCTTCCATGGTCATAATGTAAACAGTACAGGCAATGATACAGATTATCCATCCTGAAATGTCATTAACACGTTTAAAATTCATATAGAAGTTAATTATAAGTGGGCAAATATAAAACTATCGACCCATTGATACACTGGGATAACAATTTTTTATGAATCAATTACAGGTTTTTAAATTATATTTCTGATATAATCAGTTACAAGGGGTAACAATTACCCTACAGAAGGTTTGCAAAACAGGCTTTTATTTTAAATCTTTGTAAAAAAATAAAAAATGAAACAGTTAGGATTATTGGGATTAAGCATATTGGTATTCAGCGCCTGCACGCAGATACAGGGAAGTGGTAATATTGTGACAGAAACCAGGAACACCGGAGATTTTAGAGGTATTGAAGCCGGCGGCGCTTATGAAGTAGAATTAAAAAACGGCTCTACAACAGAGGTTAAAGTGGAGGCTGATGATAACCTGATTAAAGATATTGAAACAACAGTGTCCGGACATACATTACATATACAGACAAGGGACGGAGTTAATTTTAATAATGGTCACTATAAAGTATATGTTACCGCTCCTGAAATTACAAGTGTTCATAGTTCCGGTGCTGCTGATATAACAATAAAAAATGTGCTGAAGACCAATGACAAACTGCAACTCGAAGCATCGGGTGCCGCTAATATTAATGGTGAAATAGATGCTCCCGAAGTATCAACCGAGGCTACCGGGGCTTCCACTATCAAAGTGAGCGGAAGAACTAGAGAATACCATGCTGAGGCCTCAGGCAGCGGAACAGTTAAGACGGAGGATTTGATGAGCGAGACTACTACAGCGGACGCTTCTGGCGCAGCATCCATTCATGTTTATGCAAGTGTTAAGTTAACTGCGGATGCATCTGGTGCTGCTAATATCTATTATAAAGGTGCTGCCAGTGTTTCCCAAAAAACAAGTGGCGTTGCCAACGTGAAAAAAGATGATTAAATGATCTTGTATTTCAGTCTGTAGTCGTTGTCATCTTGTCACTTTTTAATATTTGGTATTTTCTTTGACAGGTACTTCGAAAATCTTTCATCATGCAAAAAGGAAACATACGGGTACAAACGGAAAATATATTTCCGGTTATTAAAAAATTCTTATACAGTGAACACGATATTTTTATAAGAGAGCTGGTAAGTAATGCGGTAGATGCGACCCAAAAAATAAAAACCCTTTCTTCAATCGGTGAAGCAAAAGGCGAGTTGGGTGAACTGAAAATTGAGATAAAAATCGATGCTGAAAAAAAGACGGTCACGATCTCTGACAGGGGTATTGGAATGACAGGTGAAGAGGTTGACAAATACCTTAACCAGGTTGCCTTTAGCGGTGCGGAAGAATTTTTAGATAAGTATAAAGGGCAGAATGAAAACAACATCATTGGTCATTTTGGACTGGGTTTTTATTCCTCTTTCATGGTAAGTGAAAAGGTGGAAGTAATTACCAAATCATTCAGGGAAGATGCGGCTGCAGTAAGATGGGAATGTGATGGCAGCCCTGAATTTACTTTAGAAGATACCCAAAAGGAAGGCAGGGGAACAGACATTGTGATGTACCTAAATGAAGAAAGCCAGGAATTTTTAGAACCTCATAGAATTAAAACAGTACTTGAGAAGTTTTGCCGGTTTTTACCAGTGCCTATTTTCTTTGAGGACAAGCAAATTAATAATCCAACTCCGGCCTGGACAAAAAAGCCTTCAGAACTTACAACAGAAGATTACCAGAATTTTTATAAAGAGTTATATCCGTTCAACGAAGCGCCTCTATTCTGGATTCATTTAAATGTTGATTATCCATTTAACCTTACCGGTATTTTGTACTTCCCTAAGATTAAACAGTCTTATGAAATTCAAAAAGATAAAATACAATTATACAGCAACCAGGTTTTTGTAACAGATGAGGTAAAAGATATTGTACCGGAATTTTTGATGTTGTTACAAGGTGTAATTGATTCTCCTGATATTCCATTAAATGTTAGCCGAAGCTATTTGCAGGGCGATCCCAATGTGCGCAAGATAAATGCACACATCACAAAAAAAGTAGCCGATAAGTTAGATGAAATATTTAAAAATGACAGGGCATCTTTTGAAGAAAAGTGGGAGAGTTTGGGATTGTTTGTGAAGTACGGTATGATGACTGACGACAAGTTTTTGGAAAAGGCCAACAGGTTTTTGATACTTCAGGATACAGAAGGCAAGTTTTTTACTTTTGATGAATACAAAATAGCAACCGAAACACTACAAAAAAATAAAGAAGGTAAGCAGGTGATTCTGTATACTACAGATCCGGTGCAGCAGGATGCATTTATACAGCAGGCAGTAGCAAAGGGATACAAGGTGATTAAGATGGAAACCATCATCGATAACGGCTTTGTAAACCAGATGGAGATGAAATGGGAAAATGTTCAGTTTGTAAGAGTTGACAGTGATATTACTGACAACCTGATAGACAAACAGGAAGGCGGAGAAAGCGTACTGAGTAAAGATGAAGAAACTACACTAAAAGATTTATTTGGTGTAAAAATCCCTGAATTAAATGTAACCGTTGAATTGAAAGGGTTAAGTGTTGATGCACCGCCCGTAACAGCAACCAGGCCAGAGTTTATGCGTCGTATGAAAGACATGGCCGCTATGCAGGGCGGTATGGGCGCATTCTATGCAAGCATGCCGGATGAAGTTACACTGACGGTAAATGGTAACCATCCGCTGTATAAAAATGTGCTTGCAGAAAGCGACAAAAACAAACAGGAAAAACTGGTTCATAACCTGGCGGATCTTGCATTGTTATCACAGGGATTATTAAAAGGAAATACGCTTACCAATTTTATCAACCGAAGTGTAGAGATGATGGGAAGTAATTAAAAAAATACAATTTTATTATAGTTAATCAGGGCTTCCGGTGTTGTAACAATGCCGGAAGTTTTAGTATAGCGGCCTCAAGGTATTTCATTTCTTTTGTATGAAAAATTTCTTTGAAACCTTCCTCTACAAACAAATCTTCATAAAGTGGATTCGCGTACACTACAAAAATTTCCCGCGGATGCATCCGGGCGCTTTCCATGATATTAAATACCACTGCAGTCATTACTACCACGTCAAAAGGGTTAAATAAAAACAGGCAGTCGGCAGTAGCAGGAATATCATAATTCATTGCATCTGCAGCATAAACTGTATAATGTATTTTGGGAAACGTTTTTTTTACGTTATCCAGGTTATGGCGTGCATCTTCACAAAACTTTTCAGAAAAATCAATGCCGGTAATCTTTGTATATCCATTGTAAGCAGCTACACACATCGCCCTTCCCTTTCCGCAACCAATGTCTAAAAAATGCCTGTTTGCTGTAACAGGTAATTGTTTAAACTGGTGCTCCAGCAGCGTGTAACTAATAGGCATGTACATGGTAGCATGCGAAGTGTCTATTCCTTTTTTTGAAAGATCTTTTAGTTCGTCGGCGCCGGTTGTTAAAATATTATATTTTTTTTCGCCTTTTATTTCCTGCTTAATAATATTGAGCGCAATACGAAAGTTCCAGTTAAAACCAACGTAAAAAAAATAGTGCAGGTAAGTGAATAGTTTCAATTTTTTTTTATTAGGAGTATATGTTATCAGGAACGGGATAACTGCAGATCTATTATCTTAAGCTGCAAATTTGTTTCGCCGTTCCATTCATTTTCATCAATTGTAAAAACAAGGTCAAAAGGCTTTTTTGTCTCAAGTATTGAAAATTTATCAGCAAGATTAAAGCCAATGCCAGTAAACGTTATACCATTTTGTTTTACAACAAAACGTACATGTAACTCTTTAACAATTTTTGAGTAACCGGTATCAGTTATATTTTTTGCGACAAATACCGGCCGCATATTTTCCGGGCCAAAAGGTTCCATCTGGCAAATGATATTGTATAACGATTGATTTATTTCATTGAAAGAAATAACACTGTCAATTACAATTTCCGGTATCAGTAAATGTGGTGCTATAGAACCTGCTACCACGGCCTCAAACTTATCAGCAAATGCCATTACATTTTCAGGTAACATTGAAAGACCTGCCGCGGCAAAATGGCCGCCATATCCCAATAAATGTTCCCTGCAGGCGTGCACTGCTTCGTACAAATTATAGCCAACCACACTTCTCGCACTACCCGCAACAATATCTCCGTTACGGGTAAGTACAATGGTTGGGCGGTAATACTTTTCTGTTAGTCTGCTTGCCACAATTCCCACCACCCCTTTATGCCAGTGTTCCTGGTAAACCACGGTTGATTTACGGTTAATCAGTTCTGCATTGTTATCAATTAACGCAAGCGCCTCGGCTGTTATACTGCTGTCAGCTTCTTTTCGGTCGGTATTATCACTGTGCAGTAACTTAGCCAATTCCATTGCCTTGGTAACATCTTTTTCAACAAATAACTGAACTGCTTTTTTTGCATCATCCATACGGCCGGCCGCGTTTATTCTGGGTGCAATAACAAAAACAACATTGGTAATGGATAGCTTTTTTTGAATGCCACCTAACTGGATCAGCGCTTTAATACCTGCACACGGAGACGTGTTGATTTGCTGCAAACCATAATAGGCAAGTATCCTGTTCTCGCCCGTCATCGGTACAATATCGGCTGCAATAGCGGTTGCCACCAGGTCTAGATAACAAAGGTAGTGTTCCTCGTCAATACCATACCGTTGGGCCAGTGCGGTCACTAACTTAAACCCAACGCCACAACCGCACAATTCTTTATACGGGTAATTGCAGTCTTTTTGTTTGGCATTTAAAATGGCAACGGCATCTGGTAAAATGTCATCCGGTAAATGATGATCGCATACAATAAAATCTACGCCCCTTGTTTTCGCATAGGCAATTAATGCTACAGATTTTATTCCGCAATCCAGCGATATGATGAGTGTGAAGTTATTTTCAGCAGCATAATCAATTCCCGCCTTACTGATACCATAGCCTTCCTTATAACGGTCAGGGATATAAAATTCAACCAGTTCCGCATTGTAAATTTTGCAAATAAACTGGTACATCAGTGCGACAGAAGTAGTGCCGTCTACATCGTAATCACCAAATACCAGTATTTTCTCATTGGCCTCAATGGCAGCAATAATTCTTGCAACCGCCTTGTGCATGTCCTTCATCAGGTAAGGGTCATGCAAGGAAGTAAGTGACGGACGAAACCAGGCCCTGGCTTTTTCAAAACTATCGATACCCCGGTTCACAAGGATACTGCATAAACTATTGTTTATTTTTAAAGCAGACTGCAATGCAGCAGTGCCACTTTTGTCAGCTTCCAATATGTGCCATCTTTTTTCCATTTTGAATGAAAATCTTCTGTGAAGGTGTAGCTAGTATTTTCTGTCAGTAGTGTAGCGTACGAGTTCTTCCAATGCTTTTCTGACTTCATTATCTTCAAATTCGTGAAGTATCGCCAGCGCTTCATCCCTGTAATTGGTCATTTTTTCTGCTGCATACTCAATTCCACCCGATGCAACAACTGTATCAATAACCTGCCTGACCTTTTGGGTATTCTTATTTTCGTTTTTAATGATGTAAATAAGCTCCCTTCTCTTTGGAGCGCTTATCTTATTTAATGTATAAATGAGGGGCAGGGTTAATTTTTTTTCTTTTATATCATTTCCCGTAGGTTTGCCTACATCCTCTTTTCCATAGTCAAAAAGGTCATCTTTTATCTGGAAGGCAATGCCCACCTTTTCGCCAAACAGTTTCATTTTATTACTTATCGCTTCATTTTTACAGGTGCTCCAGGCACCCACAGCGCATGCAGATGACAACAGAGAGGCTGTTTTATTCCGGATAATTTCAAAATAAATATCTTCTTTTAAATTAAGATTCCGGGATTTCTCTATTTGCAGTAATTCGCCCTCGCTCATTTGTTTTACTGCCTGCGACAAGATTTGCAGATGTTCAAAATCTTTGTTATCCGTAGATAGGAGGAGGCCTTTTGATAAAAGATAATCACCCACCAAAACAGCAATCTTATTTTTCCAGATGGCATTTATGGAAAAATAACCACGCCTTTCAAGCGATTCATCCACTACATCATCATGAACCAGTGTGGCGGTATGCAATAGTTCAACCAAAGCAGCTGCCCTATAAGTACTTTCATTAATTGGCCCATGCAGTTTGGCACTTAAAAATACAAACATCGGCCGCAATTGTTTACCCTTGCGCTTGATGATGTATTTCATAATTCTGTCAAGAAGCGGAGTTTGACTTTTTACTGATTCAGCGAACTTCTTTTCAAAAGTATTCAGCTCTTCACCTATTATATTTTTTATAAATTCCATTTCTAAAAAGACGGCAATATAGTGCAGGAAAAAACGGGTTCAAAGTAATTTATTTTTTCTATCCGTTTTAAATTGTATCAAAAAACAACAAGTTTTCACCGAAAGCAGCGAAATTGTAAATAATATAATCTTAATTTGCAAATTAAACAAGGCAGAATTAAGGAGTTAAGCTAAATAAATCTTAAAAAAATTTGGTTATTAACTCTCATTATCTAATTTTGTATGTGAAAACTCTTAAATTTTAGAATTTTAATAATCAATAAGTTATGGCAAACAAAAAGTACAAATTAATAATAGGGTTTTTTGCCCTGATAACAACTACATCTTTTGCCCAAATGGGTTCTGGTTATAGTGTTTTTGATTCTTCTGTAATTCCGGCTAAAAAATTACCGCAGCAGAATGAATTCATGAACAATACTTATAACTTTCCAGCCAAGCCCCGTAACATGGTTGAAGTAGGTGTATCAGTTGGAAACATTGTTGTAATGGGAGATGTAGCTGGCAGAGTACCAAGGCTAGGATTCGAAGCGCATGTTAGGAAGGCATTGGGATATATTTTTTCATTAAGGGCGCAGTATATAAATGGATCACCGAAAGGAATGAACTGGCAACCTTCTTATAACTATGCCAATAACGATGCATTGGTTAGTGGCCCAAGTGGTAATCTTCCTGCAGGTAAGGGGTATACGCCCAATGTTGATCCTGTTTTTTACAATTATAAAACGCATGTTCAGGATTTGGGAATTCAGGGTATTTTTACCTTAAATAATGTTCGTTTTCATAAGCAAAAAACCGGTTTTACGGTTTACGCTGGTGGAGGAGTTGGTGCAACCTGGTATAATGTAATGGTAAATGCACTTGATGCATCTGGAAATAATTATGCAAGTCTTTATAACAGTATTGCGAGTGGAGGAGATATTACTTACTCTAATCGAAAAAATATACTTAAAAGATTGAAGAATGGTATGGACAACACCTATGAGACGCCTGGCGAATCTGAAGGAAGCCGTCGTCCTAAGTTAGGAAAGAATACTTTGAGACCGTCTGGCACTATCCTCGCTGGGGTCGCCGTCAAGCTGAGTAATAGGGTGAATATTGCATTAGAAGATAGACATACTTTTGTTAAATCAGATTTGTTAGACGGACAAAGATGGCAAGAACATCCCGCAGGACTTGATGCCGCTTTAACTCCTGATTACGATTCTTACAACTATTTATCACTTGGTATTAACTTTAATTTAGGAGCCAAGGCGGTAGAACCATTGTGGTGGTTAAATCCGTTGGATTACGCTTACAGCGAAATCAACAATCCTAAACACATGAAGTTACCTAAGCCAATTTTAGATGATACTGATGGCGATGGTGTTACAGACCAACTTGATAGAGAACCAAATACCCCGGCAGGTTGCCCTGTTGATTCTCATGGTGTAACAAGAGATACAGATGGTGATGGTGTTCCTGATTGCAAGGATAAGCAATTGATTACTCCTACTGAGTGTCAACCAGTTGATGCAGATGGTGTTGGTAAATGTCCTGATCCTGCTTGCTGTACTGCTATTAATGCGAAATTAGACAGCGCTAATGCTTGTGCTTCTGATTATCCAAGTCTTTCAGTTAAGTCAGCTACATTAAAAGCTGATACAAAAGCATTGCTTGCAACAGTTGCCAATAAATTGAAAGAGAAACCTAATTGTACAATTACATTAACCGCTTATCCTGCGGCTTCTAAGAAAGAACAGTCTTTGGCTGACAAAAAACTGGATGCGGTTAAAAATTATCTTGTTGAAAAATTAGGTATTAGCCCAGACAGGGTCTTGGTTGACAAAGTAATTGGAGGCGGTGATTCCAATACGATTGATATTAAATCAAACTAGATAAATCATACTTTTCATTTAAAGAGCCCTTCTTGTTTGGAGGGCTCTTTTTTTGCGAATGTGATACCCTTCACTTGGTTTACCAAAACCTTAACGGGTTCTTTTTTGCTATACAATAATTACAAGGGATTTTTGATCTAAAATCATTAATTTCGCACTTCTTTATGAATTTTATTAAAGTATTTATTACATCCCTCTTGTTGGTAACGTTCTTTTCTTCATGCAATAAGTATGGAAAAGTGCTGAAAAGTAAAGACACTGATTATAAACTGAAAATGGCTGATACCTATTATTCAGAAAAAAAATACCGTATTGCCCAGCAATTATATGAGGAGTTGTACCCGGTTTATAAAGGCACGGATAAATTTGAAGAGTTATATTATAAAGATGCTTACTGTTTCTATTATTTAAAAGAATACAAAGACGCAGAGAATTTTTTTAAGGGATTTTTAGAAGTGTTTCCCAATAGCAGTAAATCTGAAGAGGTTGATTTTATGCATGCCCTTTGTTTCTACAAACAGGTTGCAAAAATTGAATTGGATCAAACCAATACCTCTAAGTCAATTGGCGTAATGCAATCGTTTATTAATTCGCACCCTGGATCTGCAAGAGTAAAAGAGGCCTCCGAAATAATAGACAAAAACAGGATAAAACTGGAGCAAAAGGAATTAAGGGCAGCTGAATTGTATAATAAATTAGGACAGTTTAGGGCTGCAGCTATTTGCTACAGCAATTTGCTTGGTGATTATCCTGAATCTCAAAGCGGTGATTTATATAAATTGAAATCTTTAATGTGCTATTACAAATTCGCTAAATTGAGTGTAATTGATAAGCAAACGGAAAGATTCGAAAAAGTAGTAACTGAATACCAAGATTTTGCGGATCGTTTTCCTCAAAGTGCTCACCTGAAGGAAGCTCAGGAATACAACAATTTAAGTTTAAATAAAATTAAAGAAATAAAAAATGAGTAAACTAAGACGCCAGCTCAGTTCAAGCACAAGCAATGTGGTTGAACCAAAGAACTTGTTTGACATTAAGCAAAAAACAGGTAATCTCTATGAGTCTATTGCCATTATTGCAAAACGTGCCAATCAAATCAATATTTCTATCAAAGAAGAATTGCATAATAAACTGGAAGAATTTGCTAGCCATACAGATAGTTTGGAAGAAATTCATGAAAATAAGGAGCAAATAGAAATTTCAAAGGCGTACGAAAGAATGCCTAACCCTGCGTTACTTGCGTCGCAAGAGTTTATGGAAGACAAAATTTACTTCCGTAAAAATGAGGAGGATTTATTTAGTTAATTTTTGGCTTTATTTATCAATGTTAAATAAGAAGTTTTATTTTTAAGGACGGCAACAGCCGTCTTTTTTTTATGTTGAAAAATAAAAAAATATTGTTGGGTATATCGGGCAGTATTGCCGCCTATAAAACGGCTGCCTTGGTGCGGTTGTTAGTGAAAGCTGGCGCCGAGGTGAAAATTGTAATGACACCGGCAGCCCGTGAATTTGTTTCTGCACTTACTCTATCAACCTTGTCTAAAAACCCGGTATTATCAGACTTGGCAGAGAATAATTCCTGGAGTAATCATGTTATGTTGGGTCGATGGGCAGATGTGATGCTCGTTGCGCCACTAAGCTGCAATACGCTTGCAAAAATGGCCCACGGTATTTGCGACAACCTATTCACTGCCGTTTATCTTTCTGCAACTTGTCCCGTTGTTGTAGCCCCTGCTATGGATGAGGACATGTGGCATCACGCTGCCACCAAAAATAACCTGCAAATAATTCAGCGGGCGGGTAACGAAGTAATACCTGTTGATAATGGAGAACTTGCAAGCGGTTTGACAGGTGACGGAAGAATGGCAGAGCCGGAGGCCATTTTGAAGAAACTGGAGGATTTTTTTTTTGAAGATCGCCGGCTTTCGGGAAAAAAAATATTGGTAACTGCCGGGCCCACTTATGAAGCACTGGACCCTGTTCGGTTTATCGGCAATCATTCTTCCGGCAAAATGGGGATTGCTATCGCTGGTGAGTTTGTAAAGAGAGGCGCAATCGTACACCTTATTTTAGGGCCATCAGATGAGGAAATTCCAGCCAACTTAAATGTTGTGCGGGTGACATCTGCAGAAGAAATGTTTAATGCCTGTACAGCTGTTTTTGATACTACAGATATTGCCGTTATGAGTGCGGCAGTAGCGGATTATACACCTGTCAACGTGGCGACCGATAAAATAAAAAAAGCGGAGAATTTGTTTTCCATTGAATTGAAGAAGACAAAAGACATATTAAGACATTTAGGTACCATAAAAAGGGAAGGACAATTACTCGCCGGATTTGCGCTGGAGACAAACGATGAAAGAAAGAATGCTTTAAAAAAATTAGCAGAGAAAAATGCAGATTTGATCGTTCTAAATTCTCTGAATGACAGTGGTGCCGGGTTTGGTGGCGACACTAACAAAATAGCTATTTTTGATAAAAATGGCGGAGAACAGTATTTTGAAACCAAGCCCAAGAAGGCAGTAGCTGTTGATATTGTAAATACCATTATTCATTTGTACTATGCTTAATAACAAAATAAAATTACTGGTGTTTTTTATGCTTACGGGGTATTTCGCCGGAGCTCAGGAATTGAATGCAAAAGTCACCGTTAATAGCAGCAGGGTAGGTACCAACGTAAATAAAAGCACATTTCAAACTTTGCAGACCGCACTGAATACCTTTCTAAACAACCATAAATGGACGGGAGATAATTTTTTAGTGAATGAAAAAATCGATTGTAACTTTTTATTAAACCTGCAACCGGGCACAGATGCGAACGTTTATACCGCTTCACTAACTATCCAGGCAGGCAGACCAGTTTTTAACTCTTCTTACCTGTCGCCCATAATTAATTACCAGGATGCGGATATTACTTTTAAATATGTAGAGTTTCAGCAATTGGAGTTTAATGAAAACAGGGTGTCCGGATCTGATGGTTTAGTGTCAAATCTCACTGCTGTATTTGCTTATTATGCCAATATGATTTTAGGATTTGACTATGATTCTTATGCGTTGCGTGGTGGTTCTCCCTATTTTTTAAAGGCACAAAATATCGTGAATAACGCTCCGGAAGCCAGGGGCATTTCTGGCTGGAAAGCCTTTGATGGCCGCCGCAATAGGTATTGGCTTGTTGAAAATATGGAGAACAGCCGCTATGCTATCATGCATGATATCTATTATGGTTACTATAGAAAGGCGGCAGATAAAATGGTTGAAAATGAAGCAATAGCCCGTTCAGAAATGCTGAATGTATTAAACCTGCTAAGTAGTTTTAATGCTGACAATTCCACCACTATGATTAACCAGTTTTTTTTCCAGGGAAAGGCAAATGAACTGATTAAAATTTTTGCAAAAGCACCGCCGCAGGATAAGGCCAGGGCGTCTGAGCTATTGCAAAAAATGGACATGACCAATGCAGCCAGGTATAAAGATGAACTGAAATAATGAAAAGAGCGGTACTGATATTATTGACGATTTGGTTTGCCGCCTGCAGTAACAATGGGGGACTACCATCCGGGATTCTTACACCTGATAAAATGCGGGACGTATTTTGGGATGTGATCCGGGCCGAAACATACACCACCCAATTTATAAAAAAAGATAGCCTGAAAAATGCGGCCCTTGAAAACGCAAAACTTCAGCAACAGGTTTTTGCCGCACACCATATAACAGAAAAAGATTTTTACGATAGCTACCAGTATTATAATACGCACACCCAATTAATGGGTGTACTGCTCGATAGCATTACCTTAAGGGGCGAAAGAGAAAAGTACTCAACTCTGTATGCCAAACGGCCGGCTGAAGAACCTTTTTCATTAATACCATTGCCGCCACCTCCGCCTATAGTTCCCATACCCGGGGTAAAATTTTCGACCGCTCCGGTTTCTGATTCAGTGCAAACAAAAACCCATATTTTTCGACCTGTCCCAATAAAGTAATCCCAATAAATTATTGTAATGAAAAAAGTTTATGCCAGTGCAGCCGAAGCCCTTCATGATATTTTTGATGGAGCAACAGCCATGTTTGGTGGATTTGGGTTATGTGGTATTCCGGAAAATTGTATTGCAGCCCTTGTGCAAAAGGGTACCAAAAATTTAACCTGTATTGCCAACAATGCGGGAGTAGATGATTTCGGTATTGGATTGTTGCTGCAAAGAAATCAGGTAAAAAAAATGATATCTTCCTATGTGGGTGAAAATGCAGAGTTTGAGCGACAACTGCTCAGCGGAGAGCTGGAAGTTGAATTAATACCGCAGGGTACACTAGCTACCAGGTGTATGGCGGCAGGTTATGGCATGCCGGCTATATTTACGCCAGCCGGAGTTGGTACCGAAGTGGCCATTGGAAAAGAAGTAAGAACTTTTAATAACAAAGAATATTTACTTGAATATGCTTTTGATGCAGACTTTGCTTTTGTAAAGGCCTGGAAAGGAGATACAGAAGGTAACCTGATATTTAAAGAGACCGCCCGTAATTTTAATCCGCTTATGGCTATGGCCGGCAAAATAACCATCGCAGAAGTGGAGGAATTATTACCCGCAGGTGAACTGGATCCAAACCAGGTTCATACTCCCGGAATTTATGTACACCGTATTTTTAAAGGGGTTAATTATGAAAAAAGAATAGAACAACGCACAGTAAGAAAATTAGCCTGACACTTATATATTTCTTCAACAGCAAATTAGTTGTATGCTTGATAAAAATCAGATAGCGCAAAGACTGGCAAAAGAATTGAAAGACGGCTACTATGTTAATCTTGGCATTGGTATCCCTACGTTGGTTTCCAATTATATTCCGAAAGATATAAAAGTAGTATTACAAAGCGAAAACGGATTGCTGGGGATGGGGCCTTTTCCATTTGAAGGAGAAGAAGACCCGGATTTGATCAATGCAGGCAAGCAAACAATAACCACTGTGCCAGGGTCTTCTTTTTTCGACAGTGCCATGAGCTTTGGGATGATAAGGGCAGGCAAGGTAGACCTCACTATTTTGGGTGCGATGGAAGTAAGTGATACCGGTGACATCGCCAATTGGAAAATACCCGGAAAGATGGTAAAAGGAATGGGCGGCGCCATGGACCTGGTAGCGAGCGCAAAAAATATTATTGTGGCCATGATGCATACCAATCCAAAAGGAGAATCGAAATTATTAACACATTGTGTTTTGCCGCTTACAGGCATTGGCTGCGTAAAAAAAATCGTAACGGATCTTGCAGTATTGGATATAACCGAAGCTGGCTTCAGATTATTGGAAAGAGCGCCTGGTGTAAGCGTTGAGCAAATCATTGCCAAAACTGCAGGCAGGCTTATTGTTGATCATGAAATACCGGAAATACAATTGTGACAAGATCCGAAAATAGTTTTCCCTTCAATAAAAATATACTTCCATTATTCGCTATTTTTCTGTTGACTAAATACTATACATTAAACCTGTTTTTTACGCAAGGCTTTAAAAATGTATATTGCAAACGGTAAAAAATATTTCATGAAATATCTTCCTTTAAATGCCGGCATATTTATTCAAAACAGAAAGCGTTTTGTGGAAAGAATGGACAAAAATGCCATCGCAATTTTTAACAGCAATGATGAACTGCCTTACAATGGCGATGCTATTCACCGGTTCAAACAAAATGCTGACCTGGTTTGGTTGACTGGTATTGAGCAGGAGGATACAATGCTTATTTTATTTCCTGGTAACCCGGATCCTAAATACCGGGAAGTATTGGTGTTGGTACGGCCAAATGAAATAAAAGAAAAATGGGATGGACACAGATTGAGGGTAAAAGAAGCAACTGCCATCTCGGGAATTACAACCATTGTTTGGTTAGATGCATTGGACGCAGCACTGCAACCCTGGATCCATTTAGCAGATACGATTTACCTGAATACAAATGAGAACGATCGTAAAGCCAACCTGGTGCCGGTAAGGGATTACCGGTATGCTGAAATGATGCGGTCGCGTTACCCGTTACATCAATATAAACGAAGTGCTGTTATATTAAAAGACTTAAGGGCGGTTAAAACTGTACTCGAAGTAGAGGTTATACAAAAAGCAATTGATATTACAGAAGTAGCCTTTAGACGTTTGCTAAGTTTTATAAGACCCGGGGTTATGGAATATGAAATTGAAGCAGAAATTGTTCACTCATTTTTATCTCAGCGTGCTTCCGGCGAAGCTTATTCTTCAATTATAGCAAGCGGCGACAGGGCGAGAACGTTGCATTATGTAGAAAATAATAAGGAATGTAAAGACGGAGAAATGATATTGATGGATTTTGGTGCAGGCTACGGAAATTATTGCGCTGACCTAACGAGGACGGTACCTGTAAACGGGAAGTTTACAAAAAGACAAAAAGCAGTGTACAACACTTGTTTGCATTTACATCAATATGCAGCGTCGATTTTAAAGCCAGGCATCAGCATTGTTGATTATACAGAAAAAGTAGGAGCAGAAGCAACGATACAATTTCAAAAAATTGGCCTGCTAAAAAAATCAGATATTAAAAATGAAGACACCGATAACAGGGCTTACCGCAAGTATTTGTATCATGGCATTTCACATCACCTGGGCATAGACGTGCACGACCTTGGTACGCGAACTGCACCAATAAAAGCCGGAATGGTATTTACAATTGAGCCCGGTATTTATATTGAGGAAGAACAGATGGGAGTGCGGATTGAGAACAATTTCTGGATTACAAAAAATGGCAATAAAGACCTGATGAAAAATATTCCAATAACCGTTGATGAGATTGAATCATTGATGAAAAAGCGATAACCAGTAATGAAAAGACACATTTCCAATTTATTCACCCTGCTCAATTTATTTTTTGGTTGTATAGCAATTGTCTTTGCCCTGCAAAACGGGATAGATGTTGTGTATACAAAAGAAGGGGAGCAGTTTATAAAATTAAAAGAGAATATCTGTTTAGCCTCTTTGTTTATCGCGATTGCGGCTGTAGTGGATTTTTTAGATGGCTTTGTTGCCCGTGCACTTAATATTTGTTCCGAGATGGGAAAGCAATTGGATTCGTTGGCAGATATGGCAAGTTTTGGCGTTGCGCCCGGCATTATATTATATCAATTTTTGCGGATGGGATATATAAAAGAGGCAGATGGAATAGAAGCCCCGATTTTATTTTTACTGCCTGCTTTTATTTTTACCTGTGCCGGAGCCTACAGGCTGGCAAGATTCAATATTGACACATCGCAGGCCTATGGATTTAAAGGGGTGCCGATACCTGCTGCTGGTTTAGTAGTAGCATCATTACCTTTAATATACTGGTATAGCAATTCAGATGTAGTATATAACCTGATATTAAATAAATGGTTTTTATATGCGCTCACAATTCTGCTAAGTTGGCTGATGGTAAGTAAACTGCCCATAATGGCCATGAAGTTTAAAGATTACTCCCTAAAAAATAACATGCCTAAAATAATATTGATAGCAATTACCGTGATTTCTGCTGTTTTGTTGAAATGGCTTGCAGTACCAGTTATTTTCATTGCTTACATTATTTTATCTTTGGCACTCAAAAATAAAACTACAACATGATCTTCACTGCACAGGTAAAAGTAATGCCGCTAAAAGAATTGTTAGATCCGCAGGGAAAAGCCGTAATGGGCGGTCTCGCTAATCTTGGTCTCAACGGCATCAAGGATGTTCGCATTGGTAAAAATATTACGCTCCAGGTGGAAGCTGACAGCGCTGAGGCTGCTGCACAAATAGCTGAAGAAGCTGCAAAAAAATTATTGTCCAACCAGGTAATGGAAATGTTTGAAGTGGTAGTTAGCTAATTGTAGAATTTTCAAATTTTCGAATTATGCTCTACATCGTTCCCACACCTATCGGTAACCTTTCTGATATTACTTTCCGGGCAATTGAGGTTTTAAAATCGGTTGACTTAATACTGGCAGAAGATACCCGAACCTCCTCGGTACTGTTACAGCATTACCAGATTCATAAGCCACTTACACCCTACCATCAGCATAATGAGCATAAAATTATTCTTCACCTGGCGGAGCAATTACAGGGAGGCAAAACAATGGCCCTGCTTACAGATGCAGGTACGCCTGGCATAAGCGATCCTGCTTTTTTGCTTGTTAGGGAATGTGTAAAGCAAGATATAAAAGTAGAATGTTTACCAGGTGCAACGGCCTTTGTGCCAGCATTGGTAAACAGTGGTTTGCCCATCAACAGTTTTTGTTTTGAGGGATTTTTACCTTTGAAAAAAGGAAGGCAAACATTTTTAAAAAAGATGGCATTGGAAGAACGTACGATGGTTTTTTACGAAAGCCCCATGCGTTTAGTAAAAACCTTGAACGACTTTATTGAATATTTTGGTCCCGATCGGCTTTGCTGTGTAAGCCGGGAACTCACCAAAAAATTTGAAGAAAATAAAAGAGGAACGCTACAGGAAGTTCACGATCACTTTAACAGCAAACCGGTAAAGGGAGAAATAGTTATTGTAGTGCAGGGTGCCTGACGAAAGCAGTGTGAACGTCGTCTGTAGATATTTACTTTAAAATCAAATGTAGGTAGTATGAAGAAAGTTTTTGTTTTACTCTTGCTGAGTATGTCGGGTAGTATAACCCTGGTTGCACAAGCTGACAGATGGCAACAGCGTGTTAAATACACAATGAATGTTGATGTGGATGATGTCAGCAACCAGTTTACCGGTAAACAAAAACTGGTATACACCAATAACTCTCCCGAGATGTTGAAGAAAGTATTTTATCATCTTTATTTCAATGCCTTTCAGCCTAACAGCAGCATGGATGTGCGCAGCCGGGAGTTAGGTAAAACGCTTATAAATGGAAGACCTGATTGGGATGGCAGGGTAAAAGATCGCATCAGTAAATTAACGCCCGGTGAAATTGGGTACCAGAAAATTATATCTCTAAAAATGAACGGTGTTGCCCAGCCTTTTAAATACCATGAAACGATTTTAGAAGTAAACCTCACAAAGCCAATTGCGGCTAAAAGCACCGTAGTTTTTGATATGGAATTTGAGGCGCAGGTTCCTTTACAGGTGCGAAGAAGTGGGAGAGATAATCCAACGACAGGCGTGCGGTACAGCATGAGCCAGTGGTATCCGAAACTGTGTGAGTATGATTATGAAGGCTGGCATCCTACGCCATATGTTGCCAGAGAATTTTATGGGGTTTGGGGAGATTTTGATGTAACAATTAATATTGATAAAAACTACAAATTAGGTGGTACCGGTGTATTAGTAAATGCCGCGGAAATAGGATGGGGATATGATGTTGCCGGCTCAGAATTGAAACCGTCGGCAAAGCCCAAACGCAGCTGGCATTTTGTTGCCAGCAATGTGCATGATTTTATGTGGGCTGCTGATCCGGAGTACAAGCATTTGGTACGTAAAATGCCAAACGGAGGGCCGGTACTCAACGTTATTTATAAGAATAAAGAAAATGATCCGGCCAACGATGCTGCCTGGGAAACAGTTGCCAATGCAGCTGTAACAGTATTGCCTTTTATGGAACGTAAATTTGGTAAGTACCCTTACCCACAGTATTCATTTATACATGGTGGTGATGGTGGTATGGAATATCCAATGGCCACTTTGTTGGTGGGTCCGGGGCTGGGTACCGTTTTTCATGAATGGATGCACAGCTGGTATCAAATGATGCTGGGTACCAATGAAAGCCTGTATGCCGGGATGGATGAAGGCTTTACAGAGTTTGCCAGCGACCTGGTTGAAGGTTACTACCGGGAGAAGGTTACCAGGGTAAAAAATGCGTCTAATCCAGCCTTTATAAAATCGCTTGATTCTGCGGCAGCCCTGCTGCCGTTGGAACATTATAACAATTACAGAGCCTATTATTTTATTGCTAAAAGCGACTGGGAAGAGCCACTCACCACACATGCTGATCACTTTAATACCAATGTAGGCTACAGCAATGCGGCTTACAGTAAAGGGGCTGTGTTTCTTGAACAACTGGGTTATATTACGGGCGCAGCAACAAGGGATAAAATATTACTTGAGTATTATAAACAATGGCGGTTTAAACATCCTAACGCGGCAGATTTTATTAAAATAGCAGAGGATGTAAGCGGCCTTAAACTGGATTGGTACAAAGAATATTGGTGCAGTACCACCAAAAAAATTGATTATTCAATCGATAGTTTATGGGAGGAAAACGGCGTTTCTAAAATCAGGTTGCGCCGCATTGGCCAAATGCCGATGCCCATTGATGTACAGCTCACCTTTAAGGATGAAACAACCGAGCAACACTATATTCCGCTTAACCTGATGTATGGTGAAAAGCCCGCCGAAGACAAGGCCCCAAGAATAGTAGATGAAGAATGGCGGTGGACACATCCAACATATACAATTGAATTTAAACGCCGGTTGATGGATATAAAAAAGATAGAGATAGATCCCACTAAAAGAATGGCGGATGTAGATCAGCGGAACAATATGTTGGAATTGCACTGGTAAATTTTAAGCAGACTTTTTATTATGGAAATAACTATCAGGAGGATTTTATTGCAGGATGCACCGGTACTGGCCCAAATTTCGAAGCAAACATTTTATGATACTTTTACCGGCACCTGTACAGAAGAAGATATGCAGCAGTACCTGGAACAATATTATAATCTTCCACAGGTACAATCGGAACTGAGTGATGAAAAAGATATGTACTTTTTTGCCGAAGTAAACGGTGAGCCTGTTGGCTATATTCGTTTTATGGAAGATTACAGCGGTTGGCCTGAAGTAAAGCAATGGAAATCGCTTGAGTTAAAAAGACTGTATGTTATAAAGGAGTTTCACGGAAAAAAAATAGCTCAGCAGTTGATGGATTATTATCTTGATTACGCAACCAAAAATCAATATAAGTGTTTATGGTTGGGCGTTTGGGAGTACAACATGAGAGCGCAAAATTTTTATGGTAAATATGGCTTTGTGAACTCAGGGCAGATACATGATTTCCCTATCGGCAATACCCCTCAAACAGATAAATGGTTCTGGAAATTTTTGCCATAAAAAACCTCCTGTTACGGAGGTTCAACTGGTTGTAGAGGGCTTGTGAATTTGTTTATCGCCCAAAGTATTTGTTTACAGCTTGTATGCGGTTGCCCACGTGCAGCTTTTCGTAAATATGATAAACATGCTTGCGCACCGTTTGAGAACTGATAAATAATTCTTCTCCAATTTCTTTATAGAGCAGGCCTTTAGATAAAGCAATTAATATTTCTACCTCTCGTTTTGAAAGCGTATCCAGGGAATCGTTTGATACAGCCACTGTAGGTTTATTCTTAAATGCGGCAACAACTTTACTTGCAATCTGGCTGCTCATTGGGGCGCCACCTTCACTCAACTCTTTAATGGCATTCAGTAACTTATCCGGGGTGGTTTTTTTCAGTACATAGCCACTTGCTCCGGCGCTCAAAGCTTCAAAAATTTTTTCGTCTTCTTCATATACCGTACACATCATAAAAAGAATTTGCGGGTAAGATTCTTTTAAAATCTTCACGCATTCTATTCCACTCATTCCACCCAGGTTAATATCCATCAATACAATTTCCGGGTTTAAGATGGGTATTTTAACCATGGCTTCTTCGCCATTAACGCAGGAGCCTGCTAAGGTGCATCCTTCTGCCATAGTAATGATTTGTTCCAGCGCCTGCCGGATATCACTGTTATCTTCCACTATTGCCACAGATATATTCATCGTTCACAAAGGTGACTAAAAAATCAAAGAATTCAATACCCTAAAGTGGTAGTTTTTTTATCGCTGCAGCCTATTTCCGCTATTTGCAAAATTTGTATCTGGTAAGTAAATGCGCCCAGCCACTAAAGAGGAACGTGCAGCAAAAATTTTTCTTTAAAAAAAGGTTCTGTAAAAATTTTATCAAGCTCCCATACCCTTGGCCTGCATCGGCTTTCAGATATCTCTTTCGTAAGGTCCCCTCCCTTAAGGCAAATAAGCCCATTGGGCGATACGCCCTTTTTTAACAATGGTTTTGCCCACCACCATAAATCTTTTAAAGGAGCCACTGCCCGCGACACTACTACATCAAATTTTCTGTTCTTAATGTCTTCGGCCCTGGTATGTTGTGTTGACAAATTTTTAAGACCGATGGCAGCGGCAATTTCGCCAGCTACCTTCAATTTTTTATTGATGCTGTCTACCAAATGAAATTGAGTGTCAGGAAAAAAAATGGCGAGTGGTATGCCTGGGAAACCGCCACCGCTGCCGAGATCCATTATTTCTGTACCAGCCTTAAATTCAAACTGCGTTGCTATTGCAAGGGAATGCAACACATGATGCTCGTAAAAATTATCAATGTCTTTTCGGGAAATTACATTGATTTTTTCGTTCCATTCTTTGTACAAATCTTTCAAAGCGGCGTATTGCCGCAATTGCTCATCTGAAAAATCAGCGAAGTAGTGGGTGATTGTATCCATTATTAATGCGATTGGTGTTCTGAATTTTTAAAACTGTACTATGCTACTTAATTCCAGGCTTGTTTTGGTTTTTTTATTAAGGCAACCGAGAATATGAGGTAATGGAAAAACATCCATACATCAAAGCATAGTAACCAGCGATAAAGGTCCTGCTCCTGTAATTTTTTCATAGCTGGATAAAATACAATTGATTGTATTATAAATCGAAAAGCAAATACCAGCAGACCCAGCTTCCAGCTAAAAACGATACAGCTGATTACCAGCAACGGAAAAAATACAAAATGTGTAAACGAATAAAGGCCAAGTAAAAATTTGTGCAATGGCTTGTAGTATTTGCCCGTGGTGTAATGGCGGTTTTTTTGTTTTATCCACTTAGCCCATGTATTAACAGGCTCACTTAAAGTAAAAGTTTCCGGGTCAATATTAATTTTTGTATTGAATTTGTTTGCGGCAATATTTACGAAAAGATCATCATCGCCGCTGGGTACATTATTATGCGACGAAAAGCCCTTGTGCCTGAAAAAAATTGTTTTTTTATAACTTAAATTTCTACCCACACCCATGTAAGGAACGCCTGCCAGTGCATAAGTAAAATATTGAAGGGCGGTATGAAATGTTTCCCATCGAACCAGTTTATTTAAAAACCCCTTTTTTTTGTTATAGGCGCCATAACCCAATACAATTTCAGTGCCGTCGTCATAGGTTTGCTGCATTCCATCAATCCAGTTTTCAGTAGCAGGTACACAGTCCGCATCTGTTAGTAAAACAATCTCATGCTTGGCAGTTTTAATGCCAATGCTCAGCGGAAATTTTTTTCCGGTAATCATCTTAGCTTCCTGTTTCAGCTGAATAACATGCAATTGTTGAAAGGTTTTTTCAAATTCCTCCAGCAAGTACCTGCTGTCGTCAAAAGAGTTATCATCTACAACAATCACTTCATGATTGACGGGGTATTTTTGTACCAGCGCTCCGGGAAGATTTTTAGCAAGATTGGCAGCTTCATCCCTGGCACAAATAATTACAGATACCGGATTTTTTTGAATGTACTGTCCTTCGCCTGGTTTGTAGGATGCCAGCCTGGTGAAGAAAAAAAGGTAATAAAATAGCTGAATAAAAACAACGACACAAAGAATAATAAAAATAATGCTTTGCCAGTGCATTAACAGTTGGTTAAGGTTCATAAGCGCAAAAGTAATACTAAAATAAGTTGTTGAAACATGGCCGGTAGTTATAAATAATTGCTTCAATATTTTGCCTGGAGAATTATTGCATTGGAAAAAGTATAACAACACTGATAAACACCGTACTTATAAACAGCGGGTATTTTCAGCTAGTGTATTTAATGTAGCAATAAGCAATAATTTTGCCTGCCATCCGGTTACGGCAAAATGGCTTTTTTATGGCAGCACTCCAATTTGAATTACAGCACACAGATACCGCGACAAAAGCGAGAACAGGAAAGATAACAACAGACCATGGAGAAATTTTAACGCCCATCTTTATGCCGGTTGGCACCGCAGGCAGTGTAAAAGCAGTAACCCAGCAGCAATTGAACAATGAAGTAAAAGCGCAAATTATTTTGGGCAACACGTACCATTTATACCTGCGGCCGGGCCTGGAAATATTGGAAGCTGCCGGCGGATTGCATCAGTTCAACGGTTGGCATAAACCCATCTTAACCGACAGTGGCGGCTACCAGGTGTTTTCGCTGGCCAATAACAGGAAACTTACTGAAGAAGGCGCCTTGTTTCAAAGTCATATTGATGGCAGCAAGCATTTGTTTAGCCCCGAAAAAGTCATGGACATCCAGCGCATCATCGGTGGAGATATTATTATGGCTTTTGATGAATGTCCACCTTACCCAAGTGAATATGGCTATGCAAAAAAGAGTATGGAATTGACACACCGCTGGCTGCAAAGATGTTTTACCCGCTTTAACGAAACACCCGACAGGTACGGTTACACGCAGAATTTATTCCCGATTATACAGGGCAGTACTTTTAAAGATTTGCGCACGGCATCTGCAGAATTTGTGGCTTCGCAAAATGCAACAGGCAATGCTATTGGCGGACTGAGCGTTGGCGAACCAATGGAAATGATGTATGAATTTACTGAGCATTGCTGCGATATTTTACCTGTGCAGAAGCCCCGCTACCTGATGGGCGTGGGCACGCCCTGGAATATATTGGAATGCATTGCGCTTGGGGTAGATATGTTTGACTGCGTAATGCCTACCCGCAACGGACGCAATGCCATGTTGTTTACAAGCAAAGGCATTATTAATATCGACAATAAAAAATGGGAAAAAGATTTTTCTCCGATAGACGATGGCATTGACTGCGTAATGAGCAATTACTACAGTAAAAGTTATTTAAGACATTTAATGAAATCGAAAGAATATCTTGGTCTTACAATTGCAAGTGTTCACAACCTGGCGTTTTATCTGTGGCTGGTAACGGAGGCCCGTAACCATATTGCAGTGGGTGATTTTAAAAGCTGGAAAGCAGCCATGGTAGTACAATTACAGCAACGGTTATAGTTGCCAAAACCGCTTCAATAAAAGATCATATTAGCAATGCGGTACAAGAGGGCGACGCCCACCCGTTCCGGTACGGGCGGGCAAAGATGCACCTGTTTGCTTTTAGCCCGGACCAAAAAATTGCAATTGAGTTGTAAAAAAACAGGGCCGTTTACACAATAATTGAGTTTTTGGAAGCGTATACCAAAAAAATTATCTTTAAAGGATAATTAAATTAATCTTCAGCATGGCAAAACAATTTTATTATTTAATGATAGCAATGATGGTGGTAATGCCTTTTGCTGTAAAGGCTCAGTCGGTGACGGCACCAATGAATTTGCCTAAAGATGCACCGGTAAATGTTACTATTTCAGATGCAAAGAGTGGTAACCTGCTGGCTAATGAAATTGTGGTTTTTAAAAGCCGCGCCAACGGAACCGAGTTTCAGGGGCTGTCAGATTCAACAGGTAAATTTTCGTTGCGGCTTCCCAACGGAAGTAAATATGATATCTATATTTTAGGATTTCATGATTCAACCAGTTACAACGTGCTTGATATACCTGCACTAAAAGATAACCAGTATTACAAAAATCCTTTTAACGTAGATATACAATTTGAAGCGCCGAAGTCTTTTGTGTTAGACAATTGTACGTTTGAAACAGGCAAAGCCACATTGCAACCCGAAGCTTATAGTGTGGTGGATGAATTGGTGGAATACCTTAAAAGGAAAGACGATGAAAAAATTGAAGTAGGAGGACATACTGACAATGTTGGAAAGCCGGATGCCAATATGATTTTATCTGATAACCGTGCAAACACTGTGCGGGCTTACCTGTTAATGAAAGGCATAGCCCCGGAAAGAGTTACTGCCAAGGGTTATGGCATGACGGCACCCATCGCGGAAAATACAACCGCTGAAGGAAGAGCTTTGAACCGCCGTACTGAAGTGAAAATAATTGAGTAATGAATGATGAATGATGAATTTCTAAAAAGGAGCGGCTTTTTTTTGCCGTTCCTTTTTTTTGCCGCACATATTTCACAAAACTTTACTACCCGCATTTTACTGCCTGCGTGTTTTAAGTTAGTTTTGCGCCAACCGAAATGAAAAAGATAGATAAGTTTATACTAAAAAATTTTTTAACCACTTTTGTTTTTTGCCTCATACTGTTTACGGTAATTGTGGTGGTGATTGACACCAGCGAAAAAACGGACGATTTTCATAAATCGGGGTTGCCGCTTTGGGTTATCATCCGAGACTATCATTTTGGTTTTATTCCCCGCATCGACGCCATGCTGTTTCCATTATTTGTTTTTATTGCGGTGATATTTTTTACCGCAAAAATGGCCGAACGTTCGGAGGTGATTGCCATCCTTAGCAGCGGTGTAAGTTTCAGGCGTTTTTTAGTTCCCTATTGGATTGGAAGTTTTTTGCTGGCTGCTATTTTATGGCTTGGATACCAGTTTGTGTTGCCAAATGCCAATACCAAATGGGGGGTGTTCCAGGCAAAATATATTGACGTTAATTTTGGCGGAAATGAAAATAAAGCGTTTATGCAAAACTTTTATTTTCGCATGGATGCCAATACCTACGCAGGTTTGCGCAGTTACGATACAACGAGTAAAACCGGTTCTAATTTTTTTATACAGGAGTTTAAGAAAAATGAATTGGTGTATAACCTGCGTTGCGAAAATATCAGCTGGGATACGGCTTCACGAAAATGGAAACTTACCAATGTAGAGCAGCGAACTTTTAACGGGGATAAAGAAAGTTTAAGACACAATAAATCTCTTTTGGTAGGGTATAATTTTAAACCCATGGACCTGCGACGGGATGAATATCTAAAAGACCGTTTGGCTACCCCCGAACTCGACCACATGATAAAAATGGAAAAAATCAGGGGATCTGAAGATATTAATGCCTTGCTTGTGGAACGATATAGCCGGGATGCGATTCCGGCTTCGGTGATTATTTTAACAGTTATAGGCGTATCGCTTTCATCCCGCAAAGTGCGGGGCGGTAGTGGCTTTCATATAGCCGTAGGCGTTTTATTGAGCGTTTTATATATTTTATTTGGGCGCTTTGCGCTGGTGTTTGCCACCAAGGGAAATTTTACGCCATTGCTGGCTGCCTGGGTGCCAAATTTAATCTTCGGCTTTATTGCCTATTATCTTTACCGCAGGGCGGCACGGTAATCCCCAATATTTTACGAGCTATTGCTACTGGAACAGTAGAAGCATTTTTGCTGCTGGCTCCCACTCCTTATAAATCAAAAATTTTTAGGGGTGCAAGAAGAAGTGTACCAAAAAGGTATACAGTAAAAGAGGGCGACGCAAGGATGATGACCAGGGCTGTTGTCTTTCGCCCGGACAAAAAATATTCTGTAAGCTTTCATTTGTTAACGGAAATTATTTAAACAATAGCTACCGTTTTTTCGACCTGATTTTCTCCAAAAAAATCCTGGTTTGTTCGGGGTAAATACTGATGCGATGGGTTCGTACAAGGTCTGGAACTGATTTATCTGTGCTGGCAACATCCAGCACAATTTTTTTTGACGGCAACATGGGCATGTGACACGCTGTACATTTGGCGTTGAGAATTTCTTTTTTATCTGCCGGCAGATTGATGTTTTCATGTGTTGTGTTTGTGTGGCATGCAATGCATCTTTGCGCATACAGCGCTGTATTATTTGCCTCGTTATCGTGCACATTGTGGCAGCTTGAACAATCCATTTGTGAAACAATAAAACACTTGCTGGACGTGAGCAAACCATATTGATTTCCGTGTACATCCAGCGTGGAAATGCTGTCTGAATTGTAACGTGCATGCGAAAATTCATCAAGCCTGTCACCAACATTAAATGAAAAAGCGGGTTGTATTGCATCGCGAAAACCTGAGTGGCAAAGTGCGCATGCATCCAGCCGCTGCTGCCGGCTGAGGAGTTTTGCATTCACTATAAATTTGGCGGTTTTTACCTGCGGGTTGGCACTTTGAAATGCAACGTGATCTGCAGCGGCGCCATGACATCTTTCGCAATCTATGCCATAAATAATTGCTGTCTTATCAAAATAAGGTCTGTTGTTTTCATCGTTTGCTGATGTAGCATATGTGCCATGGCATTCCAGGCATTGTGCAGGTATAATGCGGTCGAACCTGGGATAATTTGCTGAATAACCCGGGCTGTTGCACCAGGCATTTAAAGGAGTATAATAACTGACTGGCAGCTGAAATAAATTATTCCCATTCCAGTATAAATACGTCTGGCCTTTTCTACCTGAGCCAATCACTATGTCAAAAGCTTCACTTTGAGATTCAACACCATTGACCATGGCCGTTTGAAAAAAAGAATTGCCCATTTCTTCAAGTTTAACAGCAGCCCACTTATTGTAGGTAAATGAATTTTTTCCTTCGGTAAAACTCCCCTTTATAAATTGTTTTGCTGCGGGCCGGGAATCAAGGTAATGCGCAGTTTTAATGTGGCTTTCGTAAATCTCTTTGTGGCAACCGGCGCAGGTTGCTGAATCTGCAAATTTTTGATTGTCTGCTTGCTGCCGGGCTATTTTTAAAGGGGAAGACAAGGTGGTAAACATTATGTTGCTGCAATAAATTACCGCCAGTATTAGCAGCATCACATAATTGCGTTTTCTTATTTTTTTTAAAAGCCTGCTCATCATTTCCAGTGTAAATTAGTTGTGGTAATCAATAGCGGTGAGTAATACAATCGTCTTGTATTAATGTACGCTACAAATGAAACAACAGTTGCCTGTAAATGGTTGGAAGGGGCTTTTTATTTCCCGGTTAAAAATCCATTATCGGTTAACCAGTCGGCCATGGGTTGGGGCCAGGTAGTAATAGATTTTAGCGTGGAACTGTTTCTCGTATTGAAAGCATTATTGCCAGTGGCAAATAAATGCTTTGCTACTTTTGCATGCGGTGGGAATGTGTTAATACAGGTTAAATTTTGTCAGTATTTGTTAAGTTTCGGCGATGTGAAAGTAGCCCTATCCCTTTACAATTTTATTATAACTGGTGGCGATGCCTTTTATTAAAGAGGAGCTGAAACCCTGGTGTTCCATTTCGTTTAAACCGGCGATGGTGCAGCCTTTTGGCGTAGTCACCTTATCAATTTCCTGCTCTGGATGAGTACCTTTTTGCAGCAATAATTCTGCCGCTCCTTTTACCGTTTGTGCAGCAATCAGGTTGGCTGTTACCGCATCAAAACCAATTTCAATACCACCCTGTATATTGGCACGAATGTACCGCATGGCAAAGGCGGTGCCGCAAGCGCCCAATACGGTGGCTGCGTCCATTAATTTTTCATCAATCATGGCTACTTTACCGAGGTTGGTAAACAGCTCTTTTACATAAGCGGCCTGTGCATCTGTAGCATTACTAACACTAATGCAGGTGATGCTTTCCTGTATGGCAATGGCAGTATTGGGCATGGCCCTGAAGACTGGTAATTTCTTTTTTATGATGCTTTCAATATCGCTGGTAAGCACACCGGTTACAACCGATACCAGCATGTGTTTGGCGGTGAGTTCTTTCTTAAAGCCGTTCACTACATCGCTCACCTGGAAAGGTTTAATGGCGAGAATGACCAGCTCACTGCTGCGAACCGCTGCTGCGTTATCACTGGTAACGTGTACCCCTTTACCTTCCAGTTCTTTTAAAGTAGCCAGGTTTCTCTTTGTAATGGTGATATCCGCAGGTTTACAAAATTTACTTTTTATCAACCCTTCGGCGATAGCCGTTCCTAAATTTCCTCCGCCGATGATGGCAATTTTTTTGCTCATGGAATTTATTTTATAAAGCAGTTAAAGCCTGTTCGCTTTCATGACCCGCCAGCAGATTACCGATGGCGTTATCGTATTTATCTTTCCAACTGGTGATGCTTCCCCAGTTTGCTCCGTCAATTATTATATCTCCGCTGGTTACCGTTCCAAGTTTTTCAAAAGTAATTGCCGCACCAGCTAATAAAGATTCAAGGACAACTGATTTGTCCGCACCAACAGAAACTATTACACGGCTCTGTGCTTCGCCAAAAAGATAAGCATCGGAACGAATGCCGGCTTTTGTAGCAATGCTATACCCAAGATTGTTGGTAAAGCCGCTTTCGGTAAGGGTTACAAACAATCCACCTTCGCTGATATCGTGAGCAGACAAAATCAATTTTTCTTTTATCAATTGCTGAATAGTTTGTTGTAATGCAAACTCTTCATCCAGCTCAAAATGTGGCGCCGGGCTAAATTCTACTCCATGAATTTTATGGAGATATTCGGAAGAATTAATATCATCACGGCTAACACCAATCAAATAAATTACATCACCAGCGGCTTTGAAATTCATGGTCATTTTATCATGCACGCTTTCTAACACACCCACCATACCGATTGTAGGAGTAGGGTATACAGGTCCTTCAGGAGCCTGGTTATAAAAACTTACATTACCACCAGTAACAGGAGTATTAAATTTTATACAGGCAGCTCCCATGCCTTTAATGGCATTCACAAACTGGTAATATACTTCCGGGTTATAAGGGTTACCAAAGTTTAGGCAGTTGGTAACACCCAGCGGTTCACCGCCACTGCATACAATATTGCGGGCCGCTTCAGCAACGGCTATCATGGCGCCTTTGTAAGGATCGGCAAATGTGTACCGGCTGTTGCAATCCGTCGTCAATGCCAACGCTTTGTTGGTTGGCTTTGCCACTACTATCGCAGCATCACTCGGTGCATTGGTACTGGCGGTACCAGCACCCACCATGCTATCATACTGGGTATAAATCCAGCGTTTGCTTGCAATGTTGGGGATTTGAATCAGTTGCTCTGCCACGGCTTTTAAATCAGCTGGCACAGCAATGGAACCAGCATCAAAAGCATTCACTTTTTGCAGGTATTCCGGCTCTTTATATTCTCTTTCATATTGCGGTGCACCGCCTCCCAACACCAATTCCTGGGCTGGTAATTCCGCTTCCAACATGCCATTCATATAAAACTTCAGCAAGCCGTCATCCGTTACTTCACCAATTTCGCTGCAAGGCAAATCCCATTTTTCAAATACTTCCAGCACGGCTGCTTCTTTGCCTTTTTGTACTACCATCAACATGCGTTCCTGGCTTTCGCTTAAGAGCAGTTCCCATGTTTTCATGTTTTGCTGGCGCATCGGCACTTTATCCAAATCTATCCGCATACCAGAATTGCCTTTGGCACTCATTTCTGCGGTAGAGCAAATAATACCTGCGGCCCCCATATCCTGCATACCTACAATAGCGCCGGTTTTTATTACTTCCAAACAAGCTTCGAGCAGCTTTTTTTCCTGGAAAGGATCTCCAACCTGTACCGCGGGCAAATCTTCTGCACTATCAGCCGTAATATTCGCCGATGCAAAGGATGCTCCGCCAATGCCGTCTTTACCTGTGGCGCTGCCTACAAAAAAAACAGGATTGCCTTTTCCTTCCGCGGTTGCGGAAATAGTAGTACCATTCTTTAATATACCCACACTCATGGCGTTTACCAATGGATTGGTGTGATAACAATCTTCAAAATAAATTTCGCCACCCACAGTAGGTACGCCAAAGCAGTTACCGTAATGCCCAATACCATGCACCACGCCCGCCAATAAGTGCTGCGTTTTAGCTTCCGCTAAATTGCCGAACCTCAATGAATTTAAAGAAGCGATGGGCCTTGCACCCATAGTAAAAATATCGCGGTGAATACCGCCCACGCCAGTCGCCGCACCTTGAAAAGGTTCAATGGCACTGGGGTGATTGTGACTTTCAATTTTAAATACTACACCGTAACCATCGCCAATATCCATCAGGCCCGCATTTTCTTCCCCTGCTTTTACAAGCATTTTTTCACCGTCGCGGGGCAATGTTTTTAACCACTTAATGGAGTTTTTATAACTGCAATGTTCGCTCCACATTGCGCTAAAGCAACATAGCTCATTAAAGTTTGGAGTACGACCGATCTTTTGTTTGATCAGTTCAAATTCTTCTGCCGTAAGGCGAAGTTCGTTGGCGGTTGAAACTGTTATTTCCATAATTGTTGTAGAAAGTGCGAAAGTACAACCAGTATTTCTTTTTCAGCTTACAATGAATATTTATTATTTTAACTAACTTCCCACATTAAAAAAATTGAAGGGTTGAGCTATGTTTTATTTTTAATTTACCTGTTGCTTTTTTCATGGCTGTTAACCAAAAGCCGGTTTGTAATGAATGCAGGTCTTGCTCCTAAAATTATTATCTCCTTATTTATTATTAAAGTGCTAACCGGTTGTTTACATGCATGGATACTGTTGCGTGTAAGCAGTGTGCCCGATACCGCTATATTTCACAAAGAAGGCCTGGCAGAATATCACTTGCTTTTTACTCATCCCGGCGAATATTTTACTAACCTGTTTCAGTCGGGTTATAGCACCGGGTATGATGGCTTGTTTAGCTCAACCAATTCTTACTGGAATGATTTAACCAGCAACCTGATTATTAAATTCTTGTCTGTCTGCGATATTTTTAGTTTTGGTCACTACTATGTAAATGTAATTTTTTATAATGCCACTATCTTTTTTGGCGCAATAGGGTTATACCGCGTATTTCAGGCTGTTTATCCCGGCAGGCAATATTTACTAATTGCTACCTGTTTTTTATTACCCTCCCTGTTATTTTTTAGCAGCACCATTCACAAAGACGGTATTATACTGGCCACTATTGGTGTAGCCGTTTTTAATATTTACCAGGCAATACATGTTTCCGGCTTTACATTAAAAAGAGTGGTATATATTGTTTTTGCCCTTGTGCTAATGTTTCTGCAGCGCAATTATGTTTTGCTGGCTTTTTTGCCAGCAGCATTTGCCTGGATACTGTGCATAGTTAAAAAATACCCGCCGCTTAAAACCTTTATTGTTACTTATATAATTGGAGCTCTCCTCTTTTTTACTGCTGGTCTGCTATCACCAGCTTTAAATTTGCCGGAAAAGGTAACTAATAAGCAATGGGCCTTTAATCATTTGCCTACACCAGCTACTTATATTAAGGTAGACTCGTTGTCACCCAATTTTATGGGCTTTGTACAAAACAGCCCACAGGCATTAAACCATGTGCTGCTAAGGCCCGCTTTTTCAGATATCCATTTATCCCCGTCTTTAATTCCGCTGGTAATAGAGCTTTTTTGTTACCAGTTACTGTTACTGGCATTTATTTTTTATAGAGATAAAGCCGTCGCTATCAATCCCTTTATTCTATTTGGGTATTTTTTTGCCTTTACTGTTTTACTAATTATTGGTTACACCATTCCGGTAATAGGCGCCATTGTGCGTTACCGGTCCATCTTTCTTCCCTTTGTATTAACACCTTTTATCTGCGCTATCAACTGGAATAAAATAAAAACTTCCTTTAAGATAAAAAAATAATTACATATTTTGTTTTTGACGTTTTTTTAAGAAAAAATCTAAATTTTTTGAGATTTACTTCACGTATTTCGAATTTAAAGTCTATTTTGCAGGTTCTAAATCTAAAAAGTAATGCAATCACTTCGTTTTAAAGCAATTGACAATTTGGCAACCAGTCAGGATGTTACTGTAAAAGCATCTACAAAAATTACCGGAATTTTCGGTGAAAATGTATTTACTCACAAAACTGCCCGCCAGTTTTTGAGTGATGAAGCATATAAAAGCTTACTTGCTTCTATCAAGAGCGGTAAAAAAATCGATCGCAATATGGGCAGCCAGATTGCGAATGGTTTAAGGGCCTGGGCAGAAAGTAAAGGTGTTACGCACTACACCCACTGGTTTCAGCCGTTAACAGATCTTTCCGCAGAAAAGCATGACTCCTTCTTTACATTAAAAGGAGATGGTACACCAATCGAAGAATTTGAAGGCGCCGCTTTAATTCAGCAGGAGCCTGATGCATCTTCTTTTCCATCAGGTGGTTTAAGGGCAACTTTTGAAGCACGCGGTTATACCGCATGGGATCCATCTTCACCACCATTCATCATGGAAATTGGCAATGGTAAAACATTGTGTATCCCTACCATTTTTGTTAGTTATACCGGCGAATCACTGGATGCTAAAACACCGTTGATTAAAGCATTGGTAGCGTTGGATAAAGCTGCTGTTGACGTTTGTCAGTATTTTGATAAAAACGTAACTAAGGTAACTGCTACCTTAGGATGGGAGCAGGAATATTTTGTAATAGATGCAGGCATGGTAAATGCCCGTCCTGATATCCTGATGACTGGCCGCACTGTTTTCGGACATGCACCTGCTAAAGGACAACAGCTGGAAGATCATTATTTTGGCGCAATTCCTGAAAGGATTTATGCTTTTATGAGAGATTACGAACAGGAGTCTTACAAACTGGGTATTCCTTTACGTACCCGCCACAATGAGGTAGCACCTTCACAATTTGAATGTGCGCCTATTTTTGAAGAAGCCAACCTGGCGGTTGATCACAACACGTTATTGATGGATGTGATGACCAGGGTAGCTAAGCGTCATGGCCTGATTGTATTGTTGCACGAAAAGCCATTTGCCGGTATCAACGGTAGTGGTAAACATAATAACTGGAGTATCGCAACTGATACCGGTGTTAACTTATTAGCGCCTGGTAAAACTCCAAAAACCAACCTGATGTTTTTGACGTTCTTCGTTAACACCATCAAGGCGGTGCATGATTATGCTGCTTTATTGAGAGCCTCCATTGCAAGTGCTGGTAACGATCACCGTTTGGGTGCCAACGAAGCGCCGCCTGCAATCATTTCCATCTTTATTGGTAAATACCTTTCAGAAGTATTGAACCAGGTTGAAACCCGCGTTGGTGGTAAGTTTGATGAACAGGATGAAGCGATGCTGAAACTGGATATTCATAAAACCATTCCGGAATTAATGTTAGATAATACCGACAGAAACCGTACGTCTCCTTTTGCCTTTACCGGTAACAAGTTCGAGTTCCGTGCGGTAGGTTCTGCGGCCAACTGTGCCAACGCAATGACTGTTTTAAATTCAATTGTTGCTGAAACATTGAAGCAATTTAAAAAAGATGTTGATGCGCACATTGAAAAAGGCGACAAGAAAGAAATCGCTATTATGCAGGTAATTCAGAAATACATTGTTGAAAGCAAAACCGTATTGTTTGAAGGCGACGGCTATAGCGAAGAATGGGCTGCAGAAGCAGAAAAAAGAGGTTTACCAAATGTAAAAACCACGCCTTTAGCTTTGGATGCTTACCTGTCTGACTTGTCGAAACATTTGTTTGCAAGCAATGAAATATACACGCACGCTGAATTGGAAGCACGTCATGAAATCATGCTGGAAGCGTACATTAAAAAAGTACAGATTGAAGCAAGAATTATTGGCGAATTAGCTACTTCAATTATTTTGCCTTCTTCGGTAAAATACCAGAATATTCTCATTACAAATATCAACGGGTTAAAAGCTGCTGGTCTTACTGATGCAGCCTATTCCAACCAGTTAAGTATTTTAAGCGAAATCAGCAATCACATCAATGCAATGAGCACAGGTGTTAGAAGCATGATTGAAGAAAGAAAAACAGCTAATAAAATAACTGACACAAGGGAAAAAGCAATTGCATACTGCGATAACATTAAAGGAAAATACTTTGATGACATCCGTTACCATGTTGATAAGTTAGAGTTGCTGGTAGATGACGCTCACTGGTTACTGCCTAAGTACAGGGAGATGTTGTTTTTAAGATAATCACTTAAATCTTTCTTTTTAAAAGAAGAAGATTGATAACATAGCTGGCAAGCAATCGTAAATGACCCGGATCACTTTTGTGACCGGGTTTTTTTGTGCTTAGGAAATGATTTATCTACTTGAAAAATAAGGTGCATAAAATATTGTTACTGAATTAAGGAATCAGTTTTTTTATAAAAGGCTAAAGGTTAATTTGCAACAGAATTTTACAATTATGCAATATTACATTATAGCGGGAGAAGCGAGCGGCGATCTGCATGGCAGTAACCTGGTAAAAGAATTACAGGTGCTGGATAGCAGGGCAGATATCCGTTGCTGGGGTGGCAATAAAATGGAAGCGGCAGGAGCAACCCTGGTAAAACATTACCGCGATCTGGCATTTATGGGATTTGCAGAAGTGATAAAAAACCTGCCCACCATTTTTAAAAATTTAGACTTTTGCAAAAAAGATATCATTGCTTTTAAACCAGATGCATTGATATTGATTGATTATCCTGGTTTTAATTTACGCATTGCCGAATGGGCAAAGAAGCGAGGTATTAAAGTGATTTATTATATTTCACCACAGGTATGGGCCTGGAAAGAGAGCAGGGTAAAAGGCATTAAAAAATCAGTAGATAAGATGCTGGTGATTTTACCTTTTGAAAAAGAATTCTATAAAAAATGGCAGTATGATGTTGAGTATATAGGTCACCCGCTGGTGCAGGTAATTGATGAGTTTAAAATGCAACAGGCAGGGGAGGCCAGTGTTTATAAAATAGCCTCGTTTCCCAATAAAGGGGTTAATATCATTGCGCTTTTACCGGGTAGCAGACAGCAGGAAATTCTGAAAAAACTGCCTGTTATGCTGCAGGTTGCGGCCGATTTTCCCGATTATCATTTTGTGGTGGCCAAGGCACCGGGTTTGGAAGATAATTTTTATCATGAATTGCTAGCGCCTTATAAAAATGTATCATCTGTAGTCAATAAAACGTATGAGTTGCTGAGCGTAGCAAAAGCAGCATTGGTTACCAGCGGAACCGCAACATTAGAAACCGCTTTGTTTGAAGTGCCGGAAGTAGTTTGTTATAAAGGCAGCGCCGTTTCTTTTCAAATTGCAAAATGGCTAGTCAAAATAAAATACATCTGCCTGGTAAACCTGATCATGGACAAGGAGGTTGTAAAAGAACTGATTCAGAATGAAATGACAGCGACAAACATAAAGACCGAATTAAAAAAGATTTTATCTGACACCGCAAAAAAACAACAGTTGCAGCAAGACTACAGGGCGCTGAAAGCCTTGCTGAGTAAAGGCGGTAACGCTTCGGCCAATGCGGCTAAAAGTATTTATTCTTTTTTAATGGCGCAATAATTTAAAGGCCAGTATAATCATCCCAAGCAAAAACAGTAATATAGATATCCGGTTGATACCATGCATAAATTTTACCGAAAAATTTTTTGGCGCATCCGGATCTTTTTTTTTCAGGTATAAATACTGCGCCACCTGGTTCCACACTCCCATAGTTATAAGTTTAGTTGTGATAATAACATTTGAAACTTTATTTTGTTAAAAATGTTAAACGTTTGTTTTACCGTCAACCATTACGGCGGTTCTTGCGTATCTTTTATAAATTTATAAACATTTATTATGAAGAACCTATTTATTGTTGCCATCGTATTTTTATTTACCTCTTGCAATGCCCAAACAAAAACAAACAATGCACCCGCAGGTAAAAAATTTGCTGTTACAAAAACAGATGAGGAATGGAAGAAGCAATTGAGTACCACCGCTTATGCCATAACACGAAGGGAAGGTACCGAACAGGCCTTTACCGGAAAATACTGGGACAATCATGAGAAAGGAACTTATACTTGTATATGTTGCGGACAGGAACTTTTTAGCAGCGATACCAAGTTTGAAAGTGGTACCGGCTGGCCGAGCTTTTATCAGCCAATTAGCAAAACGTCTATTTTGGATGAGTCGGATAATACCTATGGAATGGATCGTACAAAAGTTACCTGCAGCAGGTGCGGCGCACATTTAGGGCATGTGTTTAACGATGGGCCCAAACCTACGGGTTTACGCTACTGCATCAATTCTGTCGCACTAAATTTTACAAAAAAATAGGTAGCAAGAATTTCCGTTGAGGCGTGAAGATGTTTCTAAAATTTTTTATTATGTCAAAAGGTTTAAACGCCTTACCGGCGAATCAATTAATCGCGGAAATTTATTACATTGTATAGATGAAAAGAATTCTACCAAAGCATCCGCTGGCCATCCGCTGGTTTCACTGGATTAATTTTCCGGTGCTGGCTGTTATGATCTGGAGTGGCTTATTAATTTACTGGGCCAATGATATTTATCGCCTCGGGTGGGGCAACACAACCGTACTCAAGTTTTTTCCGGATTCATTTAATAAAGCGCTCAACATTCCATTTCGCCTCGCAGAGGGGATGAGTTTTCATTTTGTTTTTATGTGGCTGTTTGCCATTAACGGCCTGTTGTACATGTGCTACCTGTTTTTTTCCGGCGAGTGGAAACTCATCTTCCCCAATAAAAAATCACTGAAAGAAGGCTGGCAGGTAGTTCTGCACGATTTACATATTCGAAAAGGATTACCTGTACAAAAGAAATACAACGCAGCCCAGCGGATTGCTTATACAGCGGTTATTTTTATGGGCCTTGGCTCGCTGCTTACCGGTTTGGCAATTTATAAACCTGTTCAGTTTAAAACCCTTTGTGCTATGCTGGGTGGATACGAGTGGGCACGGATAGAACACTTTACCCTCACCATTTTATTTACACTTTTTTTTGTGGTGCACATAGTGCAGGTGTTACTTGCAGGCTGGAATAATTTCCGGTCGATGGTAACGGGCTTTGAAGTGGTGGGGGATGCAACACCACCCGTAATAGCAGAAGAGCAATTTGTAGATCAGGCACTCATTACACCACAAAATATTTAAGTTTATGGTAAACAAAAACGAGCGTATAGTTTCGGCTAAATATGTTCGCAACAAAACCATTGCAGCTTTTGCTGTTTTCATTTTTTTGATAGTTGCAACGTTTGCCGGCTGGCGTTGGCTCAACCACCAACCCGAAGACAATAGTATACCTTCACCTTTAAGGGCCGTGCTGAATGGCAATGAAAAACTGTTCACCAATTTTATTTACAGCCCCACCAATACCAGTAAAACGTATTCACCTTTTTATGCGGCGCCAAAAGTAAGGGTGAATGGAGATGATGGTCTGGGCGATGATTTTGATGCCGCGGCCTGGAAATTGCAGGTGGTGAAAAACCCTGGTGATACGTTATTTATTACGCTGGATGAAATAAAGGCAATGCCTAAAACAGATATCATTTTTGATTTTAAATGCATTGAAGGCTGGAGCCAGGTAACGCACTGGGGTGGCGTAAAATTCAGCGATTTTATAAAAAAGTACAACTTGTCCAACGAGGGCGCTATGAAGTATGTAGGCCTTAATACGCCTGATAAAAAATATTATGTAGGCATTGACACAAAGAGCATTTTACATCCGCAAACGATACTCTGTTATGAAATGAATGGCAAGCCACTACCTATGAACCAGGGTTACCCGCTGCGTTTAATTATTCCTGTAAAGTATGGTATCAAACATTTAAAAAGAATCGGTACTATCTTTTTCAGTAATAGCAAACCGAAAGATTACTGGTATGAAAGGGGATATGATTATTATTCCGGATTATAATCCATGCATTTTTATTTTCTAAGCCAGAGAAAACAGGATAGATTAATTTTGCACAAATAATCAGTTCCATGGCCGTTGATGACCTTAAATTAGCAGTAGAAAAAATTAAGTTTGAAGCATTGTTTGAATATGCCTCCCTTGGCATATTGGTGGTAAACCAGCGAGGAGAAATCATCCTTGCCAATACGTTCCTCCTTTCACAATTTGGTTATAGTGGCCCCGCGGAAGTGGTAGGTAAAACGATGGAAATTCTTATCCCAAAGCGTTTTCACGCCAGGCATGTGCACGACAGGAATGAATATATAGCACAGCCTGAAAGAAGACCAATGGGAATTGGTATGGATTTATTTGCAGCAAGAAAGGATGGATCGGAATTTCCGGTAGAGGTAAGTTTAAATAATTATGAGGCCGGTGGAGAGTCTTTTGTAATTGCATTCATCAGCGATATTACAAAAAGAAAAGAAATTGAAAATGCTACCATTCACCAAAAAGAACAACTGGCACTCATCAATAAAAAGATAGAAGAATTTAACAACGACCTGGAAAAGCAGGTAGTATTACGTACAAGCCAGTTGCAGGAAACCTTGAATGAACTGGAAGTTTCGAAAGAAGAATTAATGAAATCGCTTAGCAAGGAAAAAGAGTTGGGCGATCTTAAAAGCAGGTTTGTATCCATGGCCTCACATGAATTTCGTACGCCACTCAGCACAATTCTTTCTTCCGCATCGCTGGTATCAAAATATGTAAAGGAAGATGAACAGGATAAGCGGGACAAACATATTAACCGGATTAAATCGGCAGTAAGCAACCTTACTGATATCCTGAATGATTTCCTTTCCATAGGTAAAATTGAAGATGGCAAACTGGCCGCACATTTTTCTGAATTTAATATTAAAGATCTTATCGGCTCTATCTGCGGAGAAATGCGGGGCATCGTAAAAACAGGTCAGCAGATTATTTACCAACACCAGGGTAAAGAAACACTGGTGCTGGACCCTTCCCTGTTGCGCAATGTGCTGATTAATTTACTATCCAATGCCATCAAATTTACACCTGAAAAAGGCATTATCAGGGTAAACAGTGAACTGACTGAAATTCAGCTATTGCTGGAAGTTACAGATAGCGGCATTGGCATTTCGGAAGAAGATAAAAAGCATTTATTTGAACGTTTCTTCAGGGGAACCAATGTAACCAATATACAGGGAACAGGGTTGGGGCTACATATTGTTGAAAAGTATGTTGAATTGATGAATGGCAATATTGAATGTAAAAGTCAGTTGGAAAAAGGGACTTCCTTTTGCATTTCTTTTGACGTCAATGCTGCAAATATGTCATAACTCTTTATCTTGCATTTACTAAATTCTAATTTACTATGCGCCGAGTATTACTGATAGAAGACAACGACGAGATAAGGGAAAATACAGCCGAGATTCTTGAGCTGGCAAACTATAAGGTAGATACTGCGGGTAATGGCAAACAAGGTGTTGAAATGGCGTTGGAAAATATTCCAGACCTGATCATCTGTGATATTATGATGCCGGTACTGGATGGCTATGGTGTACTGCATTTATTACGTAAAAATGAGAGTTTAAAAAATATTCCTTTTATATTTTTAACTGCCAAATCTGAGCGGGGCGATTTTAGAAAAGGGATGGAAATGGGAGCTGATGATTATATTACAAAGCCTTTCAGCGATATAGAATTGTTAACGGCTATTGAAAGCCGCCTGAAAAAAGCAGCCCTGCTGCATAAGAAATTTGATGGTGCAGCAATGCAACCCGTGGTGGAAGAAACAGGTACCCTTCAAGCGCTGGATGAACTGGTGAGTAGCAGCGCTGTTAATATTTACAAGAAAAAAAGATTGATTTACGATGAGGGTAATCACCCGGTAAAATTGTTTTACATCCAAAAGGGAAAAGTAAAAACTTTTAAAACCAATGACGATGGTAAAGAGCTAACGGTGGGGCTTTTCGGAGAAGGTGATTATGTAGGTTACACCGCTATTTTGGAAGGAGGTATTTATAAAGAAGCTGCTGAAGTAATAGAAGATGCCACCCTGGCCATCATAGACCGGGAAGATTTTGAAAAGTTGTTAAGGGCCAATAAGGAAGTAGCCCGGCAGTTTATTCAAATGCTGGCCCAGAGTGTTACCGACCGGGAAGAACAGCTGGTGGGTATTGCATATAATTCATTGCGAAAGCGGGTTGCCGAAGCACTGGTGCTGTTACAAAAGAAATATACCAAAGACGATCACGGACATTTTTCAATGTACATTTCAAGAGAAGATCTTGCCCATATAGCCGGTACGGCTACAGAGTCCATCATCCGCACCCTCAGTGATTTTAAAAGCGAAAAATTAATTGATATTAAGGAAGGAGCCATTGTGATCCTGGATGAAAAGCGACTGGCTGCATTATTGAACTAACCGCTATACAAGCGAAAGCAGGTATTTATTAAACTGCGTCTTCAGTTGCGAAAATTCTTTTTCCAGGTAAGTCATTTCATTGCGCAGCTTGTCCTGCTTTTTACAGGTTTTATAATCCGGAACTGTTTTTTGTGTAAGCGTTGCCTTCAGGGTTTTTTCCTGTTCTTTTATGTCGTGCTCAATATCGTGTATGTACTCGTCTTTTAAAATAAATTCAGTTTGAAAATGTTCTGCCTCAGCTATCAGCGATTTGTCTGTTTCCTTGTCCACAACTTCGCTCAACCTGGTTTTTAGAAAGCTGTTTTCCTGGATAAAAAAATCGAGCAAACGTTTCCACGTTATATTTTCATGTAAAAATTGCTCTGTTTTCTTAGACCCCGTCATCATTTCTTTTTTATAATTAATTACGCTTAACACTAGTACTTATTTTATGGTGGCAGTTGTGCCATCTTTTGCCGGGTAACACATTTGCACCTCGTGATCTTTATTATTTGCCGATGGACTCACATAAGGTATCCCCAACCCCATTCCCCGCAAAATCAACAGGCAAGCCATCATTGCCATCAGCACAGGGTAGGCACTCCGTATTTTTTTACGAATTTCAATACCAATATAATTTCCAAAAAAACTAACACTCCACATTACGGGTAACGTACCAAGGCCAAATGAAGCCATAAAAAAAGCGCTTTCAAAAGGGGAGGCATATGCAATGGCTCCGGCTATGGCCATATAAATTAAACCGCACGGCAACAGACCATTTAGCATCCCAATAGCGAAAAGGGAAGCATAATTTTTTTTGAAAAAGAGTTGTCCTAATACAGAGCGTATTTTATAATTGTATTTTGCAAAAAGGGTGTCCGTACTTTTTGCAGCGATCCATTTTTTAGGAGCTACAAGAAAAAATAAAATGGTAATGCCTACTATGACAGATAACCATTGTTGAAAACCAAAAAGAGAAAAACTTTTACCGGCCAGGCCAAACAGCATGCCCAGGCAGCTGTAGGTTAGTATTCTTCCGCTGTTATATAAGAGCGATCCTGTAAATTTTGCAAAATCGTTGTCGTTTTTTAACGGTAGTGAAAATGCCAGCGGTCCGCACATGCCGATGCAATGAAAGCTTCCTATCATGCCGAGTGTAAGTGCTGCAAAAAATACTGTTGCCATTTAAATAAATATTTTCTCTTCGTAATAATAATTTACACCTTCCACAGTCCAGTTTATTTTCACATAGTGCAGGCCGTGATAGCTATTAGGTAAAGCGATTTTTACGGTGCTGTCAGTTACCGAAAAAACCTGGTTTTTGTCTTTCTTTTCGTCAGAAGGACAGTACAATTCAGCCTGTCCTGTAATTTTTTTTGCCGCAAAATCTTTTGGAAAAGTGATTGCAATTTCATGATTGGCAACCAACACCGTTACAGGTGCGGATAATAATGAAGTGCGTTTTATTTCATCAATCTTTTGCTGGTACACCAATTCTTTTGCATAGTAATCTTCGGTTACCAGGTCGGTATTTTGTTTGGATGATTTGAAGGCAAGAAATAACATTCCCGCAACAAATACTGCATACACTATTATTATTTTATGTCCCCAGTTCATGTGTAGTTTTTTTTGAGTAATGTTATTTATTTTATTTAAACTGCTTTTTATTCGTATACTTCTGGTCCGATGAATTTTGCAGTGATTGTTTTTATTTTTTTATCTCCCTCATACAATCCAATCTGCACAGGTGTTTTCCAGTTTTTTACCTGGGCTCTTGTCAGGCGTACAAAAAATTGCACGTTGCTGTAGTCTTCATGTTTTACCACCAGGGTGCTGCTGCCAACCATGGTAATGTCTCCAACAAGGTTTTCCAGTTTTAAACTGATGGCGATATCCTTGTGTGTTTTATTGGCAAGTTTTAAACTGTACAGGTTTTCAATACGCCCATCCGGTAAGGGTGTGTATGTCATACCGGAGGTACGCATTAGTCTTGCATCCAGGTCTGTTCTGCTGGCCAGTAAAAATACCAGCAACGATATCAGCAGGGCGAGTACTGCCGTGTATGCTTTTATCCTGCTGCTAAATTTTAGTTGTACGCCTTCGGTAATGCTGTTTTCAGAAGCGTATCTTACCAAACCTGTTGGCCTGTTGATGCTAGTCATGATGGCATCGCAGGCATCTATACACGCCGTACAGTTGATACATTCCAGTTGCGTACCGTTGCGGATATCTATACCGGTAGGGCAAACCCTTACACAGGCAAAGCAATCAATACAATCCGCTGTTACTGCCGGCACAACTACTTCAGGCGCAGTGTTACAGGTGCCACCACTTTTGCAACTATCACATGTTTCATGTGCGGCTTTTTGCTCCTCTTTGTGTTTGGAATGTTTGCCGCGTGGCTCACCTCTTAAACGATCATAGGCGACAACAATTGAATTCCTGTCGAGCAATACGCCCTGTAAACGGCCATAGGGACAAACAACAATACAAGCCTGTTCTCTAAACCACCAGTACACAAAAAAGAATACGGTAGTAAATGTCAATAAAGAAATTAGTGTACCTACGTGGGCGGCCGGGTTGGTGATATTCGCAATCAGTTCATCCATACTGATGAGGTAGGCCAGGAAAAAATTCGCAATCAGAAAAGAAATTAAAAAGAACATAATGAATTTAAAAACCCTTTTCCTGATTTTTTTTCCGTTCCACGTACTTGCTGCAAGTTGCTTCTGCTGCGCCGCATCTCCATCAATCCAGTATTCAATTTTCCTGAAAACCATCTCCATAAAAATCGTTTGCGGACAAGCCCAGCCGCAAAAAATTCTTCCAAACACGACCGTAAATAAAATCACAAAAACAATAAACGTTACCATGCCGATACCGAAAATAAAAAAGTCCTGCGGCCAAAAAATAAGACCGAACAAAATGAATTTGCGTTCAAGAATGTTGATCATTAAAAATGGCCCGCCATTTACCTTAATAAATGGTAGGGTAAAAAATACCACGAGGTAAAAAATACTGAACCAGGTGCGTAAATTATATAATTTCCCTTTTGGTTTTTTAGGATGGATGTAATTCCGTTTTCCCTCTTTGCTAATCGTGGCTACAGAATCCCTGAAGGATTCATCAAGCACGGGCGTTGTATTGAGTACAGATGACATTGTTATTTTTTAATAATAGTACTGTCTGGCAAAGTTGTTTTTGAAGAGTCGCTGCCGGCGGCTGTTTCAGAAAATACATCTCCTTGTGGCGCTTTGCCGTTGGCAGGTTTAGTGCCCTGTAATGTTTTTACAAAACTTGCGAGCTCACTCATTTCCTTAGGATTAAATTTTGTTGCCCATGATTGCATTCCTTTATCAGGATATCCTTTTTTGATAGTGTTATATACATCATTTAAAGATCCTTTGTGCAGCCAGTAATCATCGGTTAGATTTGGTCCTACGCCACCTTCTCCATTGGCTCCATGGCAGGCTACGCAGTTGGTTAAAAAGTTGGTTTTACCATTTTGTATACCGGCAGCACTTGCCATTGGCACATGTGCTTCGTCTATCCTGTCTTTATTTTTTGCTTCGTACGTTTCTTTTGCAAGCTGGGCATTTTCCATTTCCGCCTGGTATTCTTCAGTAGGATTTTTACCGTTGCCCAATACATGAAAATTTAACAGGTAAACAAATGCAAAACCAATGGTAATGATGAACCCATATTTCCACCATGGTGGCAGCGCATTGTCCAGTTCCTGGATGCCATCATAATTATGATCCAGCAAATGATCAGCTTCCTGCTCAACCGGTATGGCTTTGGTAAATAATTTTTTATCAAGATTTGCCCAGATAGCAGCCAGCCTGGATTCTTTTACAGCAGCAGCAGATTTTTCAGGAATCAGCTCGCTGTAAATTCTCCTGATAGAAAATACGAGAAATAAGATAGCGGCTACTTCTGTTGCCAATACGCCAAGAAATAAATAAAAAGTATGGGGAGATATGCCTCCATAATTGGTAACAACTTTTACATTTTCAACAGTGGCATCTGTTTGTGCCAGCACAGTCTGCGATAGCAATGACAATACAACCATTATTGATATCGCGGCTGTAACCTTATTGGTTTTATTTTTCTCCATTAATTGGTGGGATAGCGCTATCAGTGCCTGGCCCATACCCCAGATAACGAAAGCCAATACAATGGCGGTAGCCGATAATAATATAGCCAGCAAATTATTTTCTGAAGGAACGGTTTTAGTTGCAGCAGCATCCTGCGCCAATATGCTAAGGCTGGCAGTAATAAACAGTGTAGTAGCGCCCAGTTTTTTATATTTAAAATTTTGTAAAAACATACGGTGTTTTTTAAATGGTTGATGTTGTTGTTTCTGCCTCGTCGTCTAATGGTATGTTCGATAACACGTTAATTCTTTCCTTATCCATCTTTTTAACCAATACCAGCAGTACTATAAAGAATAAGAAAAAAATAAGCAAGGAAATCATCGGGTAAATAGATGCATGATCTATTTTTTCGGCATACTGTTTTAGGAATTTGAACATGGCTTATTTATTTTTTGGTTCGTTGCTAATATCCTTTCCAAGGCGCTGTATGTAAGAGATAAGGGCGATCACTTCTTTGTTGGGCGATACCCGGATGCTGTCTGTCTTCAGATTATCAGCGATACCTTTTGCCTGTTCCATCAGGTTGGCATTGGCCACGTCTGCAAATCCTTTTTCATACGGCACACCCAGCGTGATCATGGCATTTATTTTTGCCCTCGTGGTAGAGGTGTCGAGATTCTGTTCCAGCATAAAGGCGTAAGGCGGCATAATAGATCCTTCACTCATAGAAGAGGGTTCCCTGAAGTGACGGAAGTGCCAGCCATTTGTTTTTTTAAGATTACCTGTTCCTTCTCTTGCTAAATCCGGACCTGTTCTTTTACTGCCCCATTGAAAAGGATGATCATAAATAAATTCGCCGGCTTTTGAGTATTCACCATACCGTTCTGTTTCACTGCGGAAAGGACGAATCATTTGAGAGTGACACAGGTAACAGCCTTCTCTAACGTAGATGTCACGACCCTGTAACTCAAGCGGAGTATAAGGTTTAACAGAGGCAATGGTAGGTACGTTTGATTTGATCATGAATGTAGGGATCATTTCCACAGCACCACCAATCAGTATTACTACCAGGCTAATAATCATAAATTGTACAGGCTTTCTTTCAAAGGCTCTGTGCCAGTGTTCGCCTTTGTGGGCAACATATTCTTTTTCCAGCGGTGCAGCTTCTGCAGCTTCATCAGCAACCAGCTTTCCTGCCTGTACGGTTTTGTAAATGTTGTACACCATAAGCAATGCACCAATTAAATACAATGTACCGCCCAAAGAACGCATGGCGTAAAATGGTTTCATATAAGTTACAGTTTCAAGGAAGGTATATTTTAACTGTCCTGCATCTGTAAATTGTTTCCACATGCTGCTTTGTGTAAAACCAGCCCAGTACATAGGCACAGCGTAAAACACAATACCTAAAGTGCCCAACCAAAAGTGACGGTTGGCTAATTTTTTTGAATACAATGGCGTATCAAAAATTCTTGGTATTAACCAGTATAAAATACCAAAAGTTAACATACCGTTCCAGCCCAATGCACCTACGTGTACGTGCGCAACAATCCAGTCGGTGTAGTGGCTGATGGCACTAATACTTTTAAGCGATAACAGGGGGCCTTCAAACGTAGCCATACCATAAGCGGTAACAGCTACTACCATGAATTTTAAAATAACATCGTCTCTTACTTTATCCCATGCACCACGCAGTGTAAGCAAACCATTGATCATACCGCCCCAGCTTGGGAAAATAAGCATGGCGCTAAATACAACACCCAATGATTGCGCCCAGTTAGGTAAGGCAGTGTATAAAAGATGGTGAGGACCGGCCCAGATGTATAAAAATATCAAAGCCCAAAAATGTATAATAGATAGTTTGTAAGAATATACAGGGCGGTTAGCAGCCTTCGGCATAAAGTAATACATCAAACCCAGGTAAGGCGTGGTTAAAAAGAAAGCCACCGCGTTATGACCATACCACCATTGCACCAGCGCATCTTGTACGCCTGCATATAAAGAATAGCTCTTTGTTAAACTGATAGGCAATTCCATTGAATTTACAATGTGCAGTACCGCTACCGTAACAAATGTGGCAATGTAAAACCAGATGGCAACATACAAATGTTTTTCCCTTCTTTTAATGATGGTACCAAACATGTTAATGCCAAATACCACCCAAATCAAAGTGATGGCAATATCAATTGGCCACTCCAGCTCAGCATATTCTTTACTGGCTGTAATACCCATTGGCAGCGTAACAGCGGCAGCAACAATAATCAGTTGCCAACCCCAGAAATGTATTTTACTTAAGGTATCGCTAAACATACGTGCTTTACACAAGCGCTGTAAAGAATAGTAAATACCCATAAACATGCCGTTGCCAACAAAGGCAAAAATTACAGCATTGGTATGCAACGGACGCAGCCTGCCGAAGGATCCGTACTGGGTAAAGTTGAGTGCCGGAAACACCAGTTCAAGTGCCACATACAATCCTGCAAGCATCCCTACCACTCCCCATAAAATGGTGGCGTATGCAAAGTTTTTTACAGTTCTGTTGTCATAATAAAATTTTTCTACCTGCATATGATTGTTTTATTTGTTTTGATTTATTTTTTTATTGGAGTTTCTGTTGTTGCAGCAGTTTTAAGCTCGTCATCAAAAAGCATTCTTACAGATGGCGTATAGTCGTCATCAAACTGCCCCTTATTAACGCTCCACAAAAAGGCAGCTAAAAAGCTACCTGCTACAATGATGCTGATTCCGATTAATACAAATAGTGCACTCAATGGTGTTATAATTTATTTGGAGCAAATTTATTATGGCGGGGTACCAAAATATATGATGCAGCCACAAGGGTAGGGTGATATTCGTCATAAGGCAGTACAACTCAATAGCAAGGGCTGCTGAATCTGCCAAAAACCGCCTGTATTTTGGCTATAAACCGTATGTAAAAAATGAAAGAGGTAGGCTTGGCAGTTAGGAAATTAAATGACGGCTATTTATTTTAACCCGATTTTTTTTGCAACCGCGGATGAAAGCAGGGTTACCAGTAACACAATGCTGATGCTGCTGGCAGGCATCAGTATGGCGGCTACAATGGGGGCCAGGGTGCCTTGTACGGCAAATGATAAGCCCACAAAATTGTAGATGACAGAAAGGATAAAACTGGCGGCTACAATTTTTTTACCTGCTTTGGCATAGGCCAGGAATTGAGGTGCCAGCCCGATTTTACTGCCATCAATAATGGCATCGCAGGCAGGTGAAAATTGGGTGGTGTTGTCACTTACAGCAATGCCTGTATCACTTTGCATCAACGCACCGGCGTCATTCAGGCCATCGCCAAACATCAGTACGTTTTTATGTAGCGATTGTAATTGCTGTACCGTATCAAGTTTGTTTTGGGGCGATTGATTGAACCGGATATCGGCCCCTTTCCCAAACAGTTTAGTAAGGTTATTTTTTTCTGTATCATTATCGCCTGACAACAGGTGCAGTTCGTATCCTTTTTGCCGTAAGTGAGTAACAGCCTGCTTAATGCCGGACCGGTACTGGTTGCTGATGGTAAAAGCACCCATGTGTACCTTGTTAAACTGCACATGAATGTGAGATCCGCCCACATAACTATCCGTGTTGTACAATTCATCTACAAAGGCAGCAGAACCTATTTTAACCGGCATATCATTCACCACCGCTTCGATGCCCTTACCAGCAAATTCTTTAAATCCATTTACCGTTAGCAGCTGCCCGTCATTTACGTTCCCCAGGTTGTCTGTAATAATTTTACTTAAAGGATGGGCCGATTGACGGGTAAGCGCCTGCACTGTAGCCAGCTCTTTTTTGCTAAGAGGCGTACCGGTGTATTGCAAAGCAGATGCGTGATTTTGTGTGATGGTGCCTGTTTTATCAAAAATAAGTGTGTCGGCTTTTGCCATGCTTTCTATAACAGCCGCATTTTTGAGGTAGAGTTTATTTTTGCCAAATATGCGCAGCATGTTGCCATAAGTAAAAGTAGCGGAAAGTAAAAGCGAGCAGGGGCAGGCAACAATCAACACCGCGGTTACGGCAGGCAATAGCTTAGCGGTATCTGCAATGGACCAATAAATAGCCGTAACAAAAGCAACCGAAAAAAGTGCCAGCGTAAAATAGCGGCTCCAGGGATGAATAAAGGATTGTTCCTTATTTTTTTTATGTTTAAAAATATCGTTGTTCCATAGCTGCGTAATATAGCTTTGCGATACTTCGTTGATAATTTGTAATTCGATAGCTGCACCACATTGTTTGCCTCCTGCGTAAATTAATTCACCCATTTGCTTTTGTATAGGGGTGCTTTCGCCACTTACAAAGCTATAGTCCACGCTCGCATCTCCTTTTAAAAGAATGGCATCCGCCGGTATCATTTCTCCGCTGCGGATAATGATACGGTCTTCTTTTTTTAAGCCGGTAACCGGTATATTTTTTTCGATACCATTTTGTATCACAGTAACACCCAGCGGAAAATAAGATTTGTAATCCCTGTCAAATGAAAAAGAATCGTAGGTTTTATTTTGAAACCACCTGCCCACCAACATAAAAAATACAATGCCGGTGCCGGAATCCAGGTAGCCTGCACCATGCCCTGTAATGATTTCATAATAGCTTCTGCTGAACGTAACGATGATGGCCAATGCAATCGGCGCATCAATGTTTAAAAATTGTTGCCGCAGCCCTTTCCAGGCGGAAATGAAAATAGTGGAAGCGCTGAACAGCAGTACAGGTAAGGATAAAAATAAGTTGAGCCAGGTAAAAGTGGCTTTCAATCCTGCCTGTTCTATATTGCCCGAAGAAAAATATTCGGGAAAACTCAGCATCATGATATTGGCAAAACAAAACCCGGCAATGCCAATGTGATAAATTTGTTTTTTATTATACGTGACTGCTTTTTTTTGTGTACTGTCTTTTAAGCTGATATCCGGTTCATAGCCAATAAAAGCCAGCAGTTCCACAACTTTACGCAGTGAAATTTTTGTGGGGTCAAAAATGATAAATACTTCCTTGCGTTGAAAATTAACCTGCGATTTAATAACGCCAGGCTCAATTCGGTGCAGGTTTTCCAGTAAAAAAACACAGCTGGAACAATGCATTTGCGGCAGGCTGAAGGTTGTGTTGGTTTGCGTATGACTGCTAAACTGTACCAGTTTGTTTGCTGTTGGCACGTCATCCAGGTAAGCAAAACGTGCACTCACAAATTTGCCTTTGGCTTTTATGCCGGGGTTTTTGTCGAAATTATAATACGTACAGAGATTGTTTTCATTCAGCAGCAGGTACACTTGTTTGCATCCCTCGCAGCAAAACGATTTATTATCGGCTTCTATAATTTCTTCACATTGTTCCCCGCAATGGAAGCAGCTTACCGTTATATTGGTTTTCGTTTTTATACTTTTTTGTATTCAGCGTGTTAAAAAATGAACGCTACAAAATTGGCTTAAGTTTTTTTTGAAGAAGGTGATATCGATCAAAAATGACATGATCGTTGTCATGGACAATGGTGGTGAGTGGTGAGTGGTGAGTGGTGAGTGGTGAGTGGTGAATTGTCAATTGTCAATTGTCAATGGTGAATCGTTAATATGTAGGGATTCGTTGCCAGTACTGAGGTTTCATGCTCACTGATCAGTTCCGATTCAGCATTCACGATTGCCCATTCAATGTCGTTTACTTAAGAAATGCATGATCATTATTGATTACTATTAAAATCAAACATTATACGGCACTCCAGGTAATTTGCGGCCTTAAATAAAAGTTTAAGCCTTTTTATTCGCAGCCCCGTCCGACTGGCGTTAGCCGGGCGGGCTTGATTTTTTTGTTTATTTTTTTTATCAAGAAAAAAAGAAAATAGAGTTTGCAGGAATCAATAAACCTTTGATACAAACTGTTTAAGTAAACGACCCTGATTGACCATTCACCACTCACTATTCACCATTGACCACTCCAACACCGCTCCCTTCAGGCCCTTTCACCAAGCCAGCTGAATGGCTTTTTGGGCTTTTCAGGCCGAAGGTTAAATTTGGCAATGCTGTTTTTTTGGATGTAAGCTACCGCCTCATCTACGGAATCCGTCACCAAAAAGAGATCGGTATCTTCTGGCGAAATGGTCAGTTCTCTTTTCATTAAATTAATCTGCTCAATCAGGCTGGCATGAAACTTCGTATCAAAAATAACGATCGGAAATTCACTGATCATCCTGGTTTGTATCAGGGTTAGCGCTTCAAAATATTCATCCATGGTGCCGAAGCCACCGGGCATTACTACAAAAGCATAAGAGTATTTTAGCAGCAGGGTTTTACGTACAAAAAAGTATTTGATGTTCACCCACTTATCCAGGTAAGCATTGTGTTGTTGCTCGTGCGGCAGTACAATGTTGCAGCCTACACTGCGCCCACCGGCATCTTTGGCCCCTTTGTTGGCTGCTTCCATAATGCCCGGCCCGCCACCCGTCATAATGGTAAAACCCAGTTGCGCTATGCGGGCCGCCAGTTCTTCTGTTTTTTCAAAATAGGGATGGCCATCTTTAAAACGGGCCGAACCAAAGATGGTAACACAGGGGCCAACAAAATGCAGGGCCCGGAATCCTTTTATAAATTCAAACAATACGTTTATCGCAAATTGTAGTTCTTTCCACCGGTTTTGAGGTCCTGCCAAAAATTTAATCTCTGCTTTTACAGCGGTCTTTTTTTCTTCTGTTATCATCTTTTCTAATTGGGTTCAAACCTACTGGTTTTTTTCGTGGCGACAAAAATTGACCAGCCCAGCTTCGTACACCTGTACAATTTATCTATACCTGAAAAAATGATTTTGAAGCAACTGACAATGCATATATATTTGCAATCCATTTGGGGAATTAGCTCTTCCGATAGTTAAAGGGATGGCTGGGGATGCTGAAGTAACCGGGTCTGGATCCAGGTGTTTAAAAAATTGGGGAATTAACTCAGTTGGTAGAGCGTCCCGACAAGGTGTCGGGAAGGTTACCAGGAGATTGAACGTAACAAAAAAAAAGGGGAATTAGCTCAGTTGGTAGAGCGCTTGCATGGCATGCAAGAGGTCACCGGTTCGAATCCGGTATTCTCCACGTAACCGGGCAAATTGGCTGAAGGCTGATTTGCCCGGTTTTTTTATTAGAAGAAATGAATGGATAATACTACTTGTAAAAGATAGCACTTGAGCAATACGATCACAGCAGTGTTTCCTTATATTAAATACAATTGGTAATGCATTACCGAAGATTTCATTATTTGTATTTGTAAATTCTACGCGGTTTAAAAAGTAGCCGCTTATATTGTTCCATTGTATTCAAACGGCGGGTTTCACGTAAGCTGCGTTATTATATTTAATGCTTGCGGTTAAAATCGATAGAGACTGAAATTATTGAGTCAGATGCTGGCCTATCTCATCAATTTCATCAATGTTCCCAATTCCTTTTGGATTTGGGCCGTATGCATTGTTCCCATTGTCGCTATCTGCAAATAACATCCAACATTCATAAAAGGGAATAAGTTGATACCATCCTGAATTTCCTCTATCATGACATCTCTTTGCTCCTTGGGCAATCATAAACCAAATTGCGGGGATAGCTAAAATGAAAAATATGGGAGATACATCACCTGGATTCGCCTCATTTGTAAAAGGTATTTCTAAAATTGCAAGTCCAACTACATAAATTATAAAACTTATACCATATTCAGTTCTTCTAATACGTCCTTTAAATGAGAATGATTTTTTAAACATATGGTGCGTTTGATTTAATAAATGGGTATTTTAATTTCAATTTTAGGGAATACCAATGATAATTTTATACAACGTTATGCATCTATGCAGGAGTGGGTTTTAAAACCGGGTGACCAGTGGCAAGGATGAAAAGAGATGTAATTATAAAATTGTCGAAATACTTTTTAGGATGAATCAATCTCCAAACCAAAGCTGAGCAAACTATTGCTGAAGTTACAATGTTAAGCCCACACCTGCGGAAATACATTTTCAGCGTCAGGCTTTTTTAAATTGGCCGCAAATGATACATACCGAAAGGATTGAAAAAGGAGTCGCTGACATCATAGGTTTTACAATCTTCTTCAATAATTCTGAAGACAGGTGATGCTGCATCTTTGCTAAATGTTTGCCCGGGTTTAATTTGTGGTTTTTCAAAAAGTTGATAGCAAATAAAAATTCTGACTAAATCGGCCGATTCGTTTACGTCAACATCAGGGTCGCAAATCGTGTCCCGCAAACCTATGTTATGTAAGCCACAGGAATAAACTGAATTATTTGCTGTTATGAGTATAACTACCTGAATATTGAAAACCCGGCCAAATGTAAAATCTACATCTTGGTATAGCAATTTCCGATATTATTGTATAAAATATCGGTGCTAATTTTTAATAGATTTGATACACAAAGGCTTTCGATAAGAATTAAATTTCTTGAAATAAAAAAATAACTTGAATAAAAATCATTTTAAAATTGGGTGGAGAAAACTGTGGTCAACCCCAATTGTTTCCGTGACGAATATTCTTGGCCTTTCAATTGGCATGATCGCCTTTTTGTTAATAATGGAATACGTGGCATTTGAAAATAGCTATGATCATTTTAATAAAAACATCCGTAGCCTGTATAGGGTAACAACAGATAGATATCGTGATCATAAACTCGTTCAGCATACAGCAAAAACCTGTTCTGGAATCGGGAAATTAATGCAGGATAATTTGCCGGGGGTTATCGGGCAAACAAGAGTATTGTATTCGAACGGCTTTATGTTATCCTATGAAGACAAGGAATTTAACAAGCTAAGATTCATGTCAGTAGATTCATCATTTCTTTCGATGTTTGGTTATGATTTGTTAGCTGGTAATAAACAAACAGCCCTTCAAAATACTTATTCAGTAATATTGACCGATCAGTTAGCGGGAAAAATATTCGGTGAGTTGAAAGATTACTCAACCATCATTGGCAAGTCGATTAATTTGGGAACAAGCGTTGAACAGGTTACAGGTGTATGCAAATCTCCACCTGAAAATTCATCCATTCAATTTGACGTGCTTGGCAGTTATCGCACTTTATATGATTTAACACCTGGAGGGGTATCCGAAATCGACTACGGTTTTTCTAACCTGGACTTTATGTGTTTTGTTCAGCTAGCAGCTGAATCAGATTACAAAACGACACAGCTGAAATTAACATCCTTAATCCATGACATGTTTAAAGAAGCGGGCAATTCCGGAAACGAAGATATATTTAACCTGCAGCCATTTGAACAAATGCACTTCAATACTCAACTGGAGGAGGAGGCATTCAAAACGTCTAATAAAACCACTGTGTGGGGGTTATTTGCTATCGGGTTATTCTTACTAACTATTGCCTGGATTAATTACATTAACACAGCAATAGCCAAGTCGCTGGAAAGGGTAAAGGAAGTGAGCATTAGAAGAATTTCGGGAGCCACTTCGCTTGAGTTGATAAGAATATTTTTTTTGGAATCACTTTTAGTAAATTTGTCTGCCTTAATTATAGCTATCGCCGGCCTGGTGCTAATTCAAAAAAGTTTCAACGAACTCATCCAACAAGATCTTGGTATCACTCTTTTCCTGGATCCGGTATCAATACAATTCACGCTATTTTTTTTGTTGGTCTTCTTGGCAGGCGTTTCGGCATCAGCGGTGTACCCGGCTTTTATTTTGACAAAAATCAAACCCATACTTGCTCTTAAAGGAAAATATTCTGAACTAATATCAGTTGGATTATATCGAAAGTTGCTGGTAGCGATTCAGTTGACAATTACAATGGCATTGGTGTTGGTCAGCCTGATGGGCTATCGCCAATTGCGTTATGTTAGCCAGGCCAACCTGGGCTATGATATGAGTCAGATGTTGATAGTTAATATCCCGAAATGCACCTATAGTAATCAAAACTCCTTCATGGAAAGATTGAGGGAATTCCCAAAAGTAAACGGAGTTGCATCTTCACGATATGTGCCAGGGGGTGATATGGATATTCAAACCGGCGTCAGGATAAATAATTCACCTGGAGATAGCGGGCTCATATTGAAGTCTAACAAGGTGAATGAAAAATTTGTAGAAACTTATGGCATGAAATTAAATGCAGGAAGAAGTTTCAACCAGGTAGATTGCACGACTTCCAGCGATAGCGTATGCAATGTACTCATCAATGAAAAGGCCGTGAGTTATCTACATCTAAAGTCACCTGTTGAATCACTGGGTAAATCAATCACGATAGGTAATAAAGATTGCACCGTTATAGGCGTTGTAAATAATTTCCATCAACAGTCCTATTATTATCCCATCCAACCCATTGTTTTATTTCCCGGAGGAGAGCCGCTTTGGAAGTTTTCAATCAAATTGAACACGCAGGATATCGCTGGCTCGCTGAAAAAAATAAAGCAGGAGTTTAAATCTTATTTCCCCGGAGAATTTTTTAATTATCGTTTTGCAGATGATAGTTTTAATGCGGCCTATCTGAATGACATCAGGTTTGCTAAAATCCTGTTGCTGTTCCTGATCATTTCCATTTTTTTAGCATCTCTTGGCCTTTTTAGTTTGTCGCTCTTCTATAGTATCAGGCATACAAAAGAAATAAGCATCCGTAAAATACTCGGTGCTTCAAAAAGTAGAATTGTCTGGCACGTGTTAAAAGACTTTGTTTATTTAACAGCAATGGCCTTTTTTGTATCAATTTGCCTGGCCTGGTTATTAGCAAACCATTGGCTGAGCGCTTTTGCTTATAGGGCTGGCATCAGTGCCTGGATTTTTATTATCCCAGGCTTATCCGTGTTGTTGCTGATCCTGCTCGTAACCGGTTCCCACACTTTTAAGACAGTGCAAGAGAATCCTGTTGAAGGACTGAAAATGGAATAAGTTTAAAGTTATATTATTTTGTCCGGGCAGGATTTTAGGAAGCTGCGATAGCATTTTTAGTGCTTGTTGTAAAGATCCCGCGACAGAGGTTTTCAACTTTTATTTTTGAATGTGATATTCATTTTGCAGATATCTCAATAATAGTCTTGGGATGTATTCCATTGTATCGTTAGTGTATATTTCTCTTAATCTGCTCAAAGAAACCATTTCGTCGGGCAAACGAGAAATATTTGTTTTTTCGAGTCCAAGAGACTCCAATTTCCTTAATCTTTTTATGTTTGGCGATAACGTCGATATATTGTTTGATTCTATGTCTAGATCCTTAAGATTTGATAATTCATAAATACAATCAGGAATGTTACGTAAATGATTTAAATGCACATCAAGTTCCTCGAGATTTTTTAAAGAATTAAAACAGGGCGGGATTTCCGATAAATTACAGTCACCCAGGGCCAGATGTTTCAGGTGAGATAAATTACATAAAGGGCTTAGGTCTGCTTTACTCAGATCAGTTCCTTCCAAATAGAGCTCTTCTAAATTAGTGTATCGCATAATTATTTTGGGGATTTCTGACATCCATTTGCTTGTATATAAAAACAGCTTTTTAATGGTATCGGGCCGTTGGCTTACCTCAGTGTAGAATCTATTTTTAAAATCTTCTTCCATTAAATCACCAGCAGTAAACTTGTTATCCCTAACTTTCAATCTAATCTTTCCTGAAAAGGCAACTGTGTCGTATTGAAATTGATGACCGTCGTTTAATTTGCCAATACTGCTATAAAATATTTTCGCAGTGATGTAATCACCAGGTATTATGGTTTTCCTATCAAGAGTTATTGTGAACTTGGGGATCGGATAAACGTATTTACTATAATGATCAAAAAGTTTAAAGGTAACGAGTGGGGTGTCTTTAATTATTTTGATATCTAAAAAATAGGCGCCTTCATACCTGCCTGTATTTATAAAAAAAAGTTGGGTATCCTTATTGATTTTACAAAAACTGTTTGAAGAATCTGCAATTTGCGAAAGAAAATCTCTATGTCTTGACGTTTTTAATATAAGCGAATCCTGATTGGAAATGCTTAATCCTGAATCGTATATTACTATGCTGTTTGAGCGATCAGGTATTGTCGCGGTTTTTGACTTGTGTTTACAACCAAATATAAATAACAGTATCAAAAAGAGTGGCATCCTCATCATTGCTGCAAAGGTTTCTGTGAAGTTCAGGATTGTTAGCGTTGGGAAGAAAAATCTATTGCAATAGCTGCTGAACAAAATTTGGCAAGTTTACTTTCAGTCTTTATTGCATCAATCCTGAACTGCCTGAATAATACGCTGTCCCGGATGCATTTATTATTAACGGGCTTGACGTCATTAATCCTGATGGAGTGGGAAATCTCCATTTCTCATCTCCTGTTTCGCTATCCAATGCATAAAAATATCTCATGCCGCCACCACCCACATAAACGGTGCCATTTGAAACAGCCGGATTTGCAGAATTGGGTAGAATTTCCTTCTCCCAAATATTGTCACCTGTTGTGGCATTTAATGCATGAATCTTAAGGTCATCGCAGGTAATATATACTTTACCATTAGCAACACATGGACTTGAGCTAATGCCGGTTTCCAATTTTTTCCACAATAGCTCTCCTGTAATTGCATTCAACGCATAAAGGCTGCCTTTTGCATTGGTAGAAAGGTTGTACCAACCGCCAATATAAACAATACCATTAGCAACTGTCGGGCTTGATTGTTCAAGAGAAATGCCATCTGCATAATATTTCCAGACCAGTGCTCCAGTATTGGCATCAACAGCGTACAAGTAACTATCTCTACTGCCGACATATACCACACCGTTTACAAGTGCCGGCCCTGACTGATTAATCATTGCCCCGGTTTGAAATTGCCATTTCGGGTCACCGGTGTTCGCATTCAAGGCGTATAAACTGCCGTCAGAACTTCCAAAATAAACTACGTTGTTTAAAACTGTGGGACTGGCGCTTACGTTGCCCCCGGTAAGAAATCGCCACTTAATTTGTCCTGTAGCGGCCTCCAGCGCATACAGGTAATCATCGTTTGTACCAACATATACAGTGCCGTTAACATACACAGCGTCTGATTCGATACCTGTAGAAGCGATTAAGTTTTTCCATTTGATATTTCCAGTAACGGCATCAAAGGCATATACGTAATTGTCAATACCCCCAACATAAATAATTCCGCTATCATAAGTTGCACTTGAATAGGCAAATGAAGCAGTACCTGCGTACTTCCAGATGAGCATTCCTGTCAATGCATTCAGGGCATAAAAATCATTTCCGTTTCCAACGTATACTGTTGGTATAACGGCCCTGGCCGAATGAACGGTTACTGTATATTGCACTGTACTGCCATCAGCAGCAGTGACTGTATAAATTAATGGTACGTCAAAATTTTGGGGAACTTCACTGGCAGGCGAAATAGATTTTCCTTTTATCGCGATGTAAGGAATTAACTGGCTTAAGTTTATATTATCCGGTATGGTGATATCAATGCTATCGCCTTGAATGCTCACCACTACAGTTCCACCGGTGAAAGACGTCCCGTTTGCCATTTTTAAATCAAAAGAAATAATTTCTTTTAAGGAGCCGGCAGGTAATTCATTAGTTTCCTTGCTACAGGAAATTACAGATGCGAAAACAATCAACAAGATAAAGGCAGCATTGAATTTGGACATAATTTTCATTTATAGTTTGCGGACAGAAGGTGAGTAGGGTATAGACGTTTTTTACGGATCCTTTATTGCAAGGTAAAATAATTTAATAACACAAAGTGAAAGGAATTTGTTGCTGGAAAAATCTATCACAGGCAAAGGAATGGGGCAGGCGGGGAGCCGTAGGTTTCATGTGTCGGACGCTTACTAAGGTATTTGATAAGAATATAAATTATAGCAACAAAGCCGTTGTGTGAATAAATTGGAAATACTGTTTCGTAGTACACAACGTACCCGGCTTTGCTTTCATACCTGATGAGGACGCTGCTGAAAAAAAAGGTTTGCAGGCGGGTGTGTGCATCATAAGCATATTGACTTTTTTATTACTTTAGCAAAGTCTAAAGTATTTGTCTATGAAAATTAAGAACGGCCTATTCCGCCCTTTCCTAATCATTTTTATTTGCACCGCTCTGCCTGTTGCCATTTTTGCTCAGAAAATAACAGATACCATTTTTTATAACAACAGCTGGCAGATCTGTGAAAAATCAATTGCAACAAATTACAGAATAGGTACGCTTGCGGTGGACTCTTTTTGGTTTTTTACGGGTACGGTAAAGGATTACAGTATGGCTGGTACCTTGCTGATGGAAGGGCAGTATACAGCATACGGTTACAAAACAGGGCTGTTCAAATTTTATTTTCCTGATGGCAAACCGAAACTGACGGGCAGGTATGAAAACGATACTATGCGGGGGCCCTGGCAATGGTACTATGACAATGGCAATATAAGGGCTATCATTAACCTTGACGGTGATAGTCCGGATTTTAAATTTAACCAGTTTACTACCAGGGAGGGAAAAAATACGCTGCAAAATGGAACCGGTGATTTTGAGTGGTATACCAGTTCAAAAGTTGTAAGCCGTGCAGGCTTCAAAGTAAATGGTTCTTTTTTAAATGGAAAAAGATCAGGAACCTGGAAGTATTACCAGGTAAACAAGGATCGGTTGGATTTGTTTTTATTCAAAGAAAAATATGATGCCGACGGTAAGTATAAAAAAACCTTTGTGTCGGGGGACTACTATCTATCTGGCAATCAAACTTCGAGGGACCCGTATACTCTTTATACAGACTATAACTTTGAGCCCATTAAAATTTATGTTACCGAACGGATGGCGTATGATAAATTTTTTCGTCGTGAAGACGATTCAACCAGTGCAGTGCAGGTAAAAAAGTACCTGATTAACCGCAAAGCTGCAGAGATAATTGTAAAAGACAGCACTTTTGAAAAGGCATTGTTGTTCGTGATTCACACACTGGAAAATAACAGGAAGCGGTTGGACTACCAGCAAAAAGAAATTGACGGCAGCATTGAATTTAGGATTGGCGACAACGGCTATCCCGAAAATATCACAGTTAACGGAAATGGCATTGCTGATAAAGAGAAGGAATTCATTATTTTTCTGCTTGGTAAGTTTCACAATATCCAGATGCCAGGTATGGGGTCAGTTGCCATTGAAGGATACCATACCATTTACCTGTATTCCCTCAATATGAAGGAGTTTATGCCCGCTAATTTGAAAGACCAGGTGAATAATGAGCTGTTTTTTTCTACCCTTACAAAAGATATGTTTTTGTCGCTGTTAAGAGCCTCTAAAAAGCAATTGAAGCAATACATCCGTGAAGTATACGCTTATTATTGGTAGCCTAAGAAAATTATTTTGCGCATCCTGCAACGTCTTGTACTTGCGCAGGTTGGTACCGGCGGTGCAGGCAATGCCATGGCAGGTTTCCTGTGAAAGGTGCTTATTAAGGTATTGGGTAAGAATGTAAATTGTGACAACAGCACAACCATTGGCAGGCAAAGACGCAATCAAAATTTGCTTATGATAGACTCCGGCAAATCGGCTGGCAAAAAAAGGCCGTCGCCCGCGCTAACGCTTCATTCCGGCCACGGTGTAAAGCCATTGGTAAACTATAAACAAAGCCTTGTGCCACTTCGCAAATAGGCAACGTTGGTAATGCTGTCCGCTAAGCATTCTTATTGTGTTATGCGGAGTTGGCTAGCCTTACTGGTTTCGGTACAATCTTATGGTCCAGTTGGCGGGTTTATACAGCTCCAGGCTAAATGTTTGCCCATTGGAAAGCGTGGCAAAAAAATGGGCAGGAAACTTACTGAGTTGATAGCTAACAGATGATTTAGTGTTGGTTGCAAAAGAAGATATTTTTGTAGCAAAGACACTGTTTGACGGCGTTAACTCGGCAAGTGTCAGCACAAAGCCTTTAACAGGGCTGACACCATCGGGCGACCCACTGGTAGTTGAAATTTCTATTTTTAAAGTGTGACCACTTTCTTTTGAAGGTATTACTTCAACATTATCAAAATAAGAAGTGCCGCTCAGGTTATAAGTAATATATTTTCCGCCCCTGTATTCATTGCCGCTCCAAAAACCTTTTACTACGCTGTCTGGCAAATCTTTCCGCAGGTAGTGCATTTCACCTTTTCCTTCCAAATTACCATCCTGGAAATTGCCTGAATAATAGGTGCCGTCATTGTAATAGTAAACACCGGCGCCATGAGGCAGGCCATTTTTAAACATGCCGACATAGTGGTGCAAACCTGTTGCATCGCCTTTGCCATTGGCATAACCGTTTTTACAATCTCCAGTGTATTTTCCTGCCAGCGCCGGAAGATCCACCTTGCAGGTTTGTGTGCTATCCTGCGCAACTAGCGTACTGTTAAAAAAGCAAAGAGAAAAACTGAGGCATACAAAACGGATACAATTCATAAGCTTAATTTTAAGAAAGAGCGATCGTTAAATGGTAGTTGCCTGGGCATAGCAGTGAAAAAATCAAATGCAGTTGGCACCTGGTTTTAGGTAGCAACCTTATACAAGATAAGACAAAATACCACTCAAACTCCTGCGTTTAAGTAAATTTCAATTGCCATTTCCGCACCAGCGGTGCGTCACGTAGGTTGCGTTATTATTTTTAGTGTTTGCTGTGAAAACCCCGACGGTACAAAAGTCATTACAATTTTATTGCCCATTCGTTCCGCATGGGCCTGCCAAGCAAAGCAGTTGCTTCTGCGTCATTTTTAAATGTTTCTTTTTTCGGATCCCATTGCAGGCGCCGGTTTAGCCGGTAAGCCATATTGGCCAGGTTACATACTGACGCTGTGCGGTGACCGGTTTCTACATCGCAGATGGGCTTGGTACGGGTACGAATGGCATGTAAAAAATCTTTGTAATGATTTTCACTTTTATACACATGCTTTTCAGTTTCACCAATAACCCTTGTTGCAAGCGAAGCAGGTGTTGTCTCAATTTTACCCCGCTTTATTCTTAGCTCTCCTTCCGTTCCTGTAAATAGTACGGCGCCATCCCATTCCCATTTTTCATGCGTCATGATGATGCCGTTTTTATACCGGAAGGTTAGGTTGGGATGTTCGCCGCCATCAGGTGCAATAATCTCAACGGGTCCGCTGTTGTCCATATCAAGCGCCCATTGTGCAATATCAAACATGTGTGCACCCCAATCTGTTACCATACCACCGCCAAATTCTCTGTAGTTGCGCCAGTTAGGGAACACATCTTTTGAAACCGGTGGTGCCAGTTCCGTATTAAATGCAGCGGGCTCATTTGGCCCCAGCCATGTTGTCCAATCCAGGCCGGCAGGTATTGGCTCTGCAGGCAGGTTGTACTGTTGAGGTGGTGGTCCTACATTTACTTTCACTGATTTTACCTCACCTATGTAACCGTTGCGAACCAGTTCTACTGCCTGCCTGAACTCGGGCCAGGAGCGCTGCATACTTCCGGTTTGAAATACCCTTTTGTTTTTCCGGGTGGCATTCACCATTGCCCGGCCTTCTTTGATGGTAAGTGCCAAAGGCTTTTCACAATATATATCCTTGCCTGCTTCGGCGGCTCTAATGGCGGCTGCTGCATGCCAGTGATCGGGTGTGGCGATTACCACTGCATCCACATCCTTACGGGATAGCAACTCCCTCAGGTCGTTGTAAACCGGTATCTCAGCATAGGTGCCAGCCGCAGCATTTGCCGCATAAAAATTTTTAATGGTATTGATGGTGAGTTCGGCTTTGTCTTTATACACTTCGCTGATGGCGGCTATCCGGATTTCCCCGGTTTTAAGGAAAGCTTCGGTTAAGCCCCTGCCTTGTTTACCCGTGCCAATAAAGCCAAGGTTAATCATGTCGCTGGGAGCGATGTACATTGAACCATCCGGCCTTTTTCCTCCCAACACAAAGCGGGGTAAAATGGTAAAGGCAACAAGGGCTTTTGCAGAAGTAGTTACAAATTTTCTGCGGTTGCAGGCAGCAGTTTGATCTTTTTTCATGTATGGCAAATTATACCGGAAAGTAAAGCATTTTTTTGTTTGCACAACAATATACCTCTGGCATTTTTTCAATTAACCAATTTAAAGGAACATTCAAAACTGGTTTACCGGGCAATAAAACTATGCAATCACCACAGGCTGCAGCTGGGCTACCGTATGGAAAGATATGTTCAACGCCGGGGCTTTACGGAAGCTGCGTTATTATTTTTGTGCCTGATGTGAAAACCCGCCGGCACTGAATAATTTGTTACTTTTAAACCGTACTTTTTTTGGGGAAGTTTACCATATAGCCGAATGAACAGGACAATCTTTTTAACGATGTAATAACTGTAAAACTAAATTTTAAAAACTATTAATTTTATGAAAGCAACAAAAGTAATGTTTGTCTGTATGCTTTGTGCAGCTTCTTTGCTGTATGCTATGGGCACAAAACAAAGTGTTGTGAGTGCTCCAATAAATAACACGCCACTGGCAGTGATAGCCACATTGAATACAGGTGATTTATTGCCAGATGCAGATACAAGTTCCGGCAACCAAAATAAAGCCAGCCGGTGGGAAATGTTGTTTGATGGAAAAAACACAGCTAAATGGAAGAGTTTACATAGCGATAGTTTTCCGTCAGCTGCGTGGAAAGTGGAAGCGGGCACGTTGTCTGTCGACAACCATGCAAAAGGTGCAGATATTATTACCCGCGAAGAGTATGCTGATTTCGATTTAATGTTTGATTTTAAGTTCACCTATGGAGCCAATAGCGGTATTAAGTATTTTGTGGCCAACATTAAAGACAATGCTTCCGGTACGATGCTGTGGAACGGGCCGGAATACCAGATTATTGATGATTACAATCATCCTTTTGTAAAAGACAATCAACATCCGGAAGGTGCTACTGCCGCATTGTATCTTATTTATGCTCCGGAAAATAAAAAACTGTTTCCGGTTGGTGAGTGGAACAGCGGCCGGATAGTTGCCAAAGGCAGGCATATAGAGCATTGGCTGAACGGAGTAAAAGTGGTTAGTTGCGAAAGAGGAAGTAAGGATTTCCGGGATCGAATTTCAGCTACCAAATTCAACAGTTATGATCACTATGGCGAATTACCAGCTGGCCATATTATGCTAACAGATCATGATGGCGACAAAGTATATTTCAGGAATATCAAAATTAAACGACTCAAATAAAATATAGAGGGTCATTGGTTTTTAGCCCATCCTGGTAATTCACTCTTCGCTTATAATAAACTACGTTTAACGGAAGCCGATGTTGTGTCTTTTTGGACCAACATCCGAAGTGTTAACCTTTGTGCGCTTAGCAATGGGTAAGCATCTCAAAATCATTAATTCCCAGGCGAGATTCTGCGCTGGTCGTGATGTCTTACAATTTTTTACAAGCCGCAGTACCCACCGCCCTGTTAGGAACGCATTATCAAATTGCCCCCGGATGATATTTCGTGTATTTCACGCTGTCAGTCGGCCAGTCCTGCAACTGTTGCTGGTTGGGGACTTCAGCGACTTGTGCAGAGACTCGCCTGGGAAATTTCTGGGGAGACTCGGAGCGGAAGAAGGTTGCCCTTAAGGAGACTTTGCTGGGAAGAAAAAAATTAAGCTGTCACCAACTTTTTACTGTTAGCAGACTTTACTTTGCGAAGCTTTTGTCTTGCGATTTTTTCTTTGTCTGCCTTAATAAATTCGCTGATCGCTTTTCTTTCTTTGTCTGTCAAAGGTTTTCCATTAATTATAAAGTCAACGCCATCCGGTTCTTTAATGTGTCCCATTTTATATGCTTTTAAAATATTGGTCAATAAGTTTATTTGCTGAAATAGTGGTTATTATCATTAAGTGTCCGCCAAAATGATATGCTCCTAAAGTTTTAACATAGTGGTCAATAAGTTTGGTTTTTGCGGTGAAAGAAAGGTAACCTTCAAAACCATTTTGAAACGAAACCTTGCAAGCATATGCAACTAAGTTTCCAGCAACGCCTTCGTACAATTTATTTTTTCCTCTATTAAAGGGAGCACTTTCCAAAAGATCCATATAAACATGGTCAGGCTCAATAGTAACACTTAAAATACCCTGAATGATATTTGGGTTATTACTGATTGTCAATTTGTAAACTTCTTTTGTATTATCGTCAAGTTCTGTTTTCCAATTAAAAGCCCAACCATTTTTCTTTGTAACCTGTTTTAAATCCGTTTTTGTCAAACGACTAACTTCAGTCGGAAAACTGTCTCCTGAAATGGTATTTTGGATTGAATTTGTAAGGTTATCGACCTCAAAATCAAGTGCTATTTTTGCTCATTTTTTCACTTTACGAATTTACGAAAAAACAAGCTCTCAGTCAAATGGTTTTAGTAGGAGGAAGTGCCCAATAGCATGACCACAACGTTTGTATTTTATTCCCAGCAACGTCTCAACGGGCATTGAAGCATAGCCGGGGACGTTGCGTCAAGTATAACTACTGCCTGTTTAAATTGAAATTCACTTCTTCCATTTCCATAAAATTAGTGACCCGATAAATACCCTGTACACCTGTAACATAAAACCTTGCAGAGCTGATGATGCTATGCTTAACTGGCATGCAATAAAGATACATTAGCGTTTAAATATTTCATACTTTCTTTCTGTCAACACTAAATGAGTTTGGCTTGTGGACTGAGATTCCGCTCCGTGGTACGCAACGTCCCTGGCCAACGCACTTTGCCCTTGAAAAGACGTGGCTGGGAAGAAAGGCAATTGGCAGAACTGGGTTTGGAATAGAACCAGTCGTCGAGTCCTGCAACTGATGCTGTTGCGGACTTCAGCAACTTGTGCATAGACTCGCCTGAGAAATTTCCGGGAGGATACCCGGAGCGGAAGAAGTTGCGATTATTATTGAATTTTGCTTGCAGCAACAAATAATATAAGGAGGCAAAGCAAAATAACCCCTGCTATAATCAGCGGTTTCCAGATGGGCTTTTTTTCATAGTCGCTTTCATCCGGAATATATTTCTTAAAGAAATATTCACTTAGCAGTGCACCGCCGGCAACATTGAGCCCAATGGTCAATCCGCCGGATTTCATATTCAACATTTCGGCCAATGCAACAATTGTGAACGTAATGGCGATTGAAATGATCAGTACAATATTGGCTTCTTTTTTTCTGCCGAGGTCTCTCAGGTTCTGCATTAATAAAATTCCACCGAAGATCGTGCTCATTAAAAATGAGAATACGTAGATTACTTTTTTCGAATAGATTTTCGGGCGGTCAAACTCTTCCAGGCTATCGGCGTGCGGGTTTGATTCAGTAACAGGATGCATGTGTAAGTTTTAATATTGAACAAGCTAACGTGTGGTATTTGCGCAGGAAATAATAGTTATTTCGTTTGGTACCAGTCACTAAAAGTAAACATAAATATTCATTTCGTGCAACAGATGCTGGTTGCGGACTTCAGCGACTTGTGCAGAGACTTCTAAGAAATTTCTGGGGGAGACTCGGAGCGGAAGAAGCTTGCATCAACAATTAGAATGTGTTTTCCGTGAAACCCCGACGCTGAGCAAATATACAATTCACTTGCACCCGTTCTTCGTTTTTGTTAGCTTTATCTTATGGCAATAAAATTAAAACACAGCGATACCTTTTCTACCTATTTTGTAACATTCACTTGTGTAGAATGGATTTCTTTATTTGAAATAGTAAATGGGTATGACATGGTGTATCTGTGGTTTGATATTTTAAAAAAGGAGCACAATGCGGAGGTGGTTGCTTATGTAATCATGCCCAATCACCTGCATGTTATCCTGCATTTTCACGACGAACATTTTAATTTGAATACCATTGTTGCAAACGGTAAAAGGTTTATTGCCTACGAAATAATTAACAGGCTGGAGCAGGCAGCGAATATTAGCCTGCTTTCAAGGCTGGAAAAATTAGTTACAGAAAGGGAAAGAAAAAAGGGCCAGTTGCACAAAGTTTTTAAAGATTCTTTTGATGGCAAAGCAATTATTACACACGCTTTTCTGATACAGAAAATTAACTACATCCATAACAATCCGGTTAGCGGTAAGTGGATGTTGGCAAAAGATTTCGTTGAATATGAACATAGCAGCGCTTCATTTTATGAAATACAATTGGTAAGACATCACCAGCCTTTGCACTATTTGGATTTGTAAAGCTATTGCCATCGGCAGAGTGGCGGCTTATGTAGATGTAGCGTATTCAGCGTCGGGGTTTCACGGACGCTGTTTTATTACTGTTAGTGCTTGCTGTGAAAACCCCGCCGGGACAGAAATTACCATTTAGACGCTTCGCCTTTAACAATAACAAAGATGCCTTGTTCATTTATAAATCCTTCCCTGTAAATGTAATTTCCCAGCTTATCTTTTCCCAAATTAAGTGTCGCATAAGCAAGGCGGCAAACCGGATCAAATGGCCAGATATCTTTAAACACTGCCTCCACTATTTTTTTTGAATCAAGATCCACAAATCCTATAACTATTGAGTTAAAATTTTGCACTGCCAATACGCGACGAAACCTGATCTTTCTATCATCTGTTATTTCCCCTTGTATCATACCATGATTGGGGTATAAAAAAACGCCTTTATCAAAGCCTGGCCGCAGCTTAACGCCCAGGTCATTCAGAAAATCAACCTCACTTTTTATTTCAGCTTTCGAATTCATTATTGATTTTGTTGCAGCACTGTAAAGCAATTGATTTCCCATAGGCATAAAAGGAAAATCTCCACTTATTCGCTTCATGTCTTTTGTAATTTTTAAAATTATTTTCCCTTCCTTATCAATAAAGGCGTGGTCAAATTCATTTTTATCTTTAGGTTCAATGCGTGCAACGCCGGCGTAAAAATTTCCGGGAGTATTTGAAAGCACTACAGGAAAAATTTCTTTACCTGTTTTATTAATATATCCATATTTCATTTCGCCAAAAGCATCTCTTTTCCCAACAATGGCTATCCCATCAGAAAATGGGCGGGCCCAATCATAGATGGGTTGGCAAATCCATTCCCCTTTTAAATTTTTAAATCCTATTTTGTTGGTGGTTCGGTTAAGTATCTGCCCGCATTCTTCACTAAACTCTAACAATGGTTGATATGCATCACCACTTAATGGACCTTTCAAAAAATATGTTTTCCCCGATACATCCATATAGGTGGCACTTTTATCAGTTGGATTGGATTTTACTAATAATTTACCATCCCTGGTAACCCCCCACGACATATCTGCAATTATTTTACCGCTGGTAGTAATGTAGCCTTCAACTGCTCTAAATAATCCAACCCGTCCAAAGTCTGCCGGGCTGCTAAGATTGTATTTGTGATATGGTGCAACCAGGTTCCCTTCTTTATCAATAAGAGCAGTTTCGCTGCCTTTTTTTATAATTGCTGCTCCATTGTTAAAAGGTAGCATTTCAGTTGCATCAATCACTTTTGCATTGGGCGCCAAATCGCCTGGTTTTAATTGTGCCGAAACGGGTTGTGTAATTACAATTGCAAAAACGGCTATCAGCAATAAATTATATCGTTTCATCATTTTTAACCGGGTTTAAAATTTAAAGTTTTTATTGTATAACATTATTGGTTAGCAGGTGCCGCTACTGGTTTTGCCTGGGTATAAGTTAATATCATCCTTGTACCTTCCATATCATCAGGAAGAAACAGCGCTTTCAATTCATTGCTAAACTGATCGTACATAGTAGAAGCATCGCCTTTGTATAATACTTTTACAATGGCATTGCCATTTTTATAACTGCAGGTAAGATGGCTGGTTTTTTTTATGGCCTCCATCTCTTTTTTTAATAACTTAAGATTAGGGTCCGAGTAAGTAATACCTGCAATTACCGCATACACCGTATCTCCCTTTGAGGGAAATATACTTTTCATCTTACCCTTTGCATCTTGTGCGGCTTTAATATATTTATCCGCATCAGCTTGTATTTTATCTGTTTTGTTTAAATCGGGTGATGATTTGTTGCTGGCGTTTTTTTGCGCTTTTGCAGGTAAAATAAACAGGGTGAATAAAAAACCAATGCTTACAATAGTTACTATCTTTTTCATGATTTTTATTTTAATTGATGTTGTTTTTTTATTTCAGTAAGTATTATCTGCCTGCTACTTTAAACATCACCGGTTCTATTTTACCAGTTCTATCCACCGCGGCAATGTTGTTGCGCAATTCGCTGTCATATCGTTTATAAGCACCCCCTGCTATTATCTTTCCATCTGCTGTTAAAGCAATTGTATTTACGGTACCTGCACCGTGGCCCATATTATCAAAACCGTTTTGGCTACCAAAGCTTTCGTCTAAACTGCCATTGCTATTCAACCTTAAAATACCTTGCTTTAATGTGGTGTTGTAATAATCAAATCTGCCACCTGTTAAAATTTTTCCATCGCCCTGTGGTACCATTATGTGTACCCCATAACCAGAATATTCTTTAGTGGGTTTTGCCCCGGCAGCAAAACTATTGTCGAAGCTGCCATCATTATTAATGCGGACTATATCATTGCAGGGAATGCCGTTATAGGTGGTAAAATCGCCACCTGCTATTACCCTGCCATCAGCCAATGGCACCATGGTGTAAACGGTACCTGTAAAAAATCCTTTTTTTGAATTAAAAGAAGTGTCGAGACTGCCGTTATTGTGTAGCCTCACAATACCATAAGCAGGTGCTTTATCAAAATGCCCGAAATATCCACCAGCCATTATTTTGCCGCCAGGCAATATATTAATGCAGTGTATATAACCTGATATTCCTTTTACATAAACAAAGTTTTGGTCCAAAGAACCATTGGCATTTAAACGAACTAACCCATCACATGCCACACCATTATAATTGGCCAGCATCCCGCCAACTAAAATTTTTCCATCCCCTTGTAAAGCCAGTGCATTTACTTCGCCTTTAAAACCCAGGTTGATAACAAAAGAATTATCAATACTGCCATCGCTATGCAATCTTACTATCCTGTTGCAGGATGCCGCCCTGTTATTTTAACCCGTAAATTTTCCACCAGCGATAATTTTTCCATCAGGCTGCACCACAATGGCATTCACTTCGCCGTCAAGACCGTTACCTGCCAGGAAAGTAGTATCCATACTTCCATTGCCGTTCAACCTTACAATGCCCCTTGCAGGTAATTTATTATAAGAAGAAAAAGCGCCGCCAACAATCATTTTTCCATCACGTTGTACAACGATAGCATTTACGGCATAGTTAAAGCCGGAGGAATCAGCAATAACTGGCCGCCTGCCGGTTTGCGCTGAAGCTGCATGGATAGACAATACAATGATTAAAATGAGGGTAAAACAATGGAACCGGTGCATGCTATAAATTTTAAATTGGTGTAAATATTGTTTTGTCGCCTAAACATAGGTTTCCCGCCGTTCAATTATAACCACCATTTATTTTTTGGGGAGCGGTACTTATTTTTCGCAGTACATTTTCAATACTTCGTGAGGTTTTCAGGGCAATTGTATGCAGGGAATAACTGCGCACACAACAGATACAGAAATTAGCGTGATAGTGGCAGTTACCACATTATTTACTTTATTATTGAACCGGTGTCCTAAAGAATCTTCAAATTACAATAGCCAAAAAGTATGATTTGAAAGCCATTGTTTAATGAAAGCAGTAACAGATTGCGCTGCATGCCCGGGTGGAGAAAACTTGCGAACTTGCGGATATTGCTTTGTAGTTCGCAAGATAGTCCCGGCGCAGTAAGGTTGGAAAGGTTAGGTGTGGCAAGTTTCCTGTGCCGGCCATTTACTAATACGTTTGACAAGAATCTAAATTATAAGAACAACAAATCCGTTGCGAGTATAAACTGAAATTTTGCTCCGTAGTACACAACGTCCCCGGCTTTGCTGCAATGCCCGGTGAGAGTTGGCGGAAAAAAGGCGGCTCACTGGGTTCGACGTTGCATTTAGGTTGAGAGGTGGACACCAACAATGGCGAAAGCCTTGGATGGGCCAATTGTGAAAGCTTATATGTGTAAAGCTTTTCTTCGGCGTCGGTCCAATATTTCTATATTTGATAAATGTCCATTTGCTATTGCAGGAAGCGTTTTTCGGGTTGGCGAAGTTGTCCATTTTTGCCATCCTGATATCGGTTGGAATTAATGCCTGTAACCAATGTTTGATTAACTATAAATGAATCTGCGGAGCACTGAACTGCCACTTTTGCCAAACCACTGCTATCGGCTGGCATTTTTCTGTCGTTAACAACACCAGTCATTTTATCGTTGGTTTGCTTCAATTAGTTCTATTGCTTTTTCAACGCCATTTTCGTCCTTAATTTGCTCCGAAAGAGCAATACTATTTTGGTAAAGTATTGCTGTTGAAAGTAATGCTCTTGCTTTGTCAATTAAAAGCTTTTCTGTCAAATTTTTTAAGGCTATGGGCTTTAAGGCAATTCCTTTTTTGAAGCCAATGCTGCCCCAGAAATATTGGTCACCAAGTGGATACAGCACCGGGCAAGTAAAAAATGGTTTTCCGGCAATCAGGCAAGCTGATATAGTTCCAATTCCACCGTGATGAATTACAGCTTTTATGTAGGGGAAAAGTTTGTCGTACGGCGCGGACTTTATTACTTTTATGTTTGGGTTTTGATCTAACTTTTTTGTGTCGTTAAAGCCCCAACCTTTCACTACAATTACTCTTGTAGTAAGTTCATTAGATAGTTTTTCTATCGCTTTTGGCAAATCCATTTTAGTTTCAAATGTCATACTCCCAAATGTAATTAAAAGTGGTGCTGAACCTTTATCAAGAAAGTCAAGGAGGTCTTTATCCAGTGCTGTTTTTGATGGTGTTGTCCAGAAACCTGTAAAATGAGTATTGGCAGAATAGTCTATTGGTTTTGTGAGATAGTGTTCACTAATTCCATAAATGGAAGGAAGTGCTGGTTTCTTAAATTTTAGCGGAAGACCTTCGTCTCTTCTAAATTCGTTTACTGGTTTCATCATCATACTTATTCCAAGGTCTGATAGTTTATAGCTTAGTCCGTTTAGAAAAAAAGGAATAGGTAAGGCACTGAAAACGGGATTGACAAACTCCTTTGTATATTCAATTACAGGAATAACATTGGCCTTTATCATTTTTTCCGGAAACTGGTCTGCAAAATAGTCGCCCATCGTTTTTACGTGAAAAATCACCCTATCACTTTCTTTGGATAACTTGTAAAATGCTCTCATTGAACTATAAATCATGGGATAAATCCAAATGCTTAAATTCTTTTTTGCCCTAAACGGATTTTTCATCATTTTCTTTCCTTCGTCCGAATTTAAAAATTCCTGGAAGTCAGCTTCAATAGGGAGAAAGTCAATGTCGTATGACTTTACTAATGCTTCAAAGTTTTTTGCAGTAGATAAAGTTACCTGGTGTCCACGCTGTTTAAGGCCTTGTCCTAAAATGGCAAAGGGTTGAACGTCCCCTTGTGTTCCCATTGTTAATATTGCTATTTTCATTATTGTGTATGTTGTCATTTATTCGGTCTGATATGTTGCCCATAACGTTTGAGTGTTTGCGAAGGGGGGGATTTCTTGCTGGTACTGCCCGGTGCCAATGCACGGTTTAGCCCACGCTGACGACTCACTCTTCGGTCAATATGGTAGCGGTATGAAAGGGAGGCCAGTAGAATGGATATTCTTCCATGTGCGTAAGATAATAAAACCGGACGTATTGTATGCACTCTTTACGAATAGCTTGCTGGTTAACACTTCGGCCGTTGGTTAATAAGACGCAACGGCGGCGCACGGGGTGCGACGTTGCATTTAGGTTGAGAGGTGGAACACCAGCATGGGAAACGAAAGGCAGCAGGACGAGTCCTGCGCCAGACGGGGATTTTCTTTGTAAAAGCGCTGGCTGCCAGCCCTGCGATTTAGCAACTTCCCAGGCAGTCTCTGCGCTGGTCGTAATGTGTTACAATTTTTTACAAGCCGCAGGATTCCCCGCCCTGTCAGGAAGGCAGTATCAAATTGCCCGGTTGATCTTTTGTGTATTTCACGCTGCCAGTCGGCAAGTACTGCAACTGATGCTGGTTGCGGACTTCAGCGGGTTGTGCAGAAACTCGCCGGGACCGAATTTCTGGTAGACTCCGAGTGGAAGAAGCAACAAAGGCGTTGTTACAGCTGCAACAAGCTTGTGATAACTATGATCACAACGGCAATAGCAATCGTAACAATAAGGCATAGTACACTGGCTACTATTGCCCTTTCCGGTCCATGAAATGTGCCGCCATTGGAAATATACAATCTTATCTTGTCCACCTGTAGAAATTGAACACAGGCGGAGGCAGTTATTATGTAAAAGATAGAGAAAATAAAGTTTGGTATTTTTTCCAGTTGCGGTAAATCAATGATAGATACCATCGAGCCAATTGTAAAAATTGATGCAATTACGAATGTGCGGACCTGGTTTGATTTTTCGCCAAGCGCCTTAAAATTTTCTGCTATCATATAGCCTGCAACTAAAGGTCCCGTAAGTATTGTGCATATTAAAATAGTTTTCTTTTTGAAAATCTTTCCTTCAGGAACCAGTGTTAAAATATCTTCTTCCATAGCGTAAGGTGAAAGTTAAAAAATTGCTGTAGCACTGTAAATATAGCATTTAAAACCCCTTTATATTAGAGCCGTGCAGAAATCAAAGTATATCAAATTGGGCTGTGCAGAAGGATAGTGTTTATTCCCAGGCGAGTCTCTGCGCTGGTCGTGATGTCTTACAATTTTTTAAAAGCCGCAGGACACCGCCCTGTTAGGAAGGCAGTATCAAATTGCCGCGGATGATCTTTCGTGTAGTTCACGCTGTCAGTCGGCGGGTCCTGCAACTAATGCTGGTTACGGACTTCAGCGATTTGTGCAGAGACTCGCCTGGGAAATTTCTGGGTAGGCTTGGAGTGGAAGAAATCCTTCATTTTTTCGGTAAGACTACGCTTGAACTTTCTACATTAAAAAAAAGCCAAGGAGAGTAAATAAATTTATATCCTAACTTGTTTATTTTGGGTATTGTAAATCTCGCCCTAATCTTATAGTGTTTGATGCCGAAATCATAAAATGAACTTAAGCTAAACCTATGTCTTTTTTCTTCTCCCTTTTTTAATGTATCGTACCTTTTGCCAAATTCATTTTCCAGATTATGATAATCACCAGAGGGCTCAATTTCTACAACGGATTGCCCGATCACTTCGTTTAATTCAAAAACCATATCAGAAAATACGTCCTTTTTAAATCCGTAGTAAATTGAAGAAGGAAGTAATAATTGTTTTTTTTCAAGGTTCTTGATAGCTATTGTAACAACAAAAATTCTATTCGTGTCAACCCCATCTACGATTGAAGTACCTTGCTCGATAGTGACTAAGGTTAATGAAACATCCGGGATCTTTATTTTTGATTTGGGGGATGATATTGAAGCAAATAACATCGGAATTAGAAGTATTAATTTCATAATTTTATTTTTTATTCCCAGCAACGTCTCTCAACAAGCATTGAAGCATAGCCGGACAGGTTGCGTGAAGTATAACTACTGGTTATTTAAATTGAAATTCAACTCTTCCATTTCCATAAAATTAGTAACAGGATAATTACCCTGTACACCGGTAAGATAAAACCTTGCAGAGCTGATGATGTTTTGCTTAACTGGCATGCAATAAAGATACATTATGGTTTAAATATTTCATAGTGGCTTGCTGACAACACTAAATGTGCCTGGCTTGTGGACTGAAATTCCGCTCCGTAGTACGCAACGTCCCTGGCCAACACACAATGCCTGTGAGGAGACGTTGCTGGGAAGAATGCGACTGATGGGTATATGATTAAGACGCTAGGTAAATTTTTGTTCTGGATTTATTCCTTTCTCCTATGGGGATAATCAATACAAAAACATTGTATCTATTATTGAAATAGTGATAACTGAATTCTGTAAATTCTCCGTGTATGAGCAATTGGATTGTACCATCTTTATGAAATTTCCTTTTCCTTGTATAATCTAATATAAAAGGGAAGTCCGAATTAAAAATTTTCGGCCATGTTAGTTCTCCAAATTCTTTTGTGAAAGAAGAGGATTGGAAACTGTTTCTCAAATCAAGAGAATCTTTGCTGCAATTTTTATCTTCTAAAACGAGTAAGCAACAACGTTTTCTAGAAGCTTCCGCATAGCGTCTTATAGCAGCATGATTTGAACCTCCAAACTTTTTTGCCAGTGCCATCGGACTTCCAATTTCTAATGGAAGTTTATTCATTTCATCGTCAAATCTTTGTAGTTGAAACAAACCAGCTGATGCAAAATAATTTGCTTCCGCCTCAAATATTTCTTTTACGGCGTGGCTAAGTGTGTCTTCATTATCCTCATATTTAATTTCCTTTTGCCAAGGTATGGCTCCGTGCCCGGTTTCATGAAGTTTTATGAAATTTTGCTTAACAGGAGGCAGAGATGGATCAATGTAAATTACCTTCTCTTCACGGTCAAATGCACCAAGCACTTTTTTCAGCATTCTATTAAATGCATCAATTTTTTTTGGTATGTAGTTATTTGGAATATGGAATTCATTTTTATTGCTAAGGTTTAACTCACAATATTCCACAATTTTATCTACTGGTGTAGGAAACACATCAAGCGCCTTGCTACTTTTGAGTATTTCAAATATTAGATTATCAATCTCTTTTTTTGAGTGGAGGTTATCCATGCAGAATTATTTTTTTTTCTTTCGTCTTATATGCTGCAAGTAGCTAATTAATTCTTCTTCCTCTTCTTTAGTTAGGTTGTCTTTTGCAAAAACAAATTTTCCGAATGAAACATTTTCAGATGAACTTTTTTCAACAAGCCCAGAAATGTGAAGCAGGTAATTAAAATCAAGCTTGTAAGTAGTCGCTAACTTATGAAGGATGTCAGCAGAAGGCTTTTTGATTTTATCATTTTCAAGTTGGCTTAAATAGGCATTTGAGATACCTGTCATTTCCTCAACTGTCCGCAGGGCTAGTTTCTTTAAGTCTCTCGATTGCCTCAATACACTGCCGAGAGAATCGTTTTTAGAGTCTGCCATGATTTTATGTTTTGAAGTTAATTCCAAAGGTAAATTAAAAACGTGCTTATTAACACAAGCAATGCTAAATGTGGAAAAGTAAAAACGTAGCATTGCTTGATATATCAAGCAAGCGTTTATATTTGCATTATAAAATTTAAAAAAATGGAAAAAAAATCAAATCCGAATGAAGAACACGGAAAAAAAGTTCTTCCGCTTGTTATTAATGGTAAAGAGTTCGAATGGTCTCTGGAATACATTACAGGAGCTGAAATCAGGAAATTGGGCAACATCCCGTCAGAGGATGAAATTTTTCTAGCAATCAAAAAGCCATGGGAAGATGAACCCATTCGTAACGAAAAGCAGGTTAACCTTGCCCGACCAGAAATTGAACACTTCTATTCAAAGCAAAAAGAGATTGTCATTATCGTTAACGGAACTCCTCACAAATGGGAAAGGGCAAAAGTTAACTTTAAAGAAATAATCATACTTGCTTATGGGCAGTATATTGACAAACCTACAATGGTTTATACAGTTGCTTATGAGGATGGTCCAAAGCAAAACCCTGAGGGTTCGATGTTTGTTGGACAGGAAGTTTTTGTAAAAAATAAAATGGTATTCCATGCAACAGCAACTGATAAGTCTTAATTCAGATTTAAATCAATTATTTGTTGAAGGTTACGACTTAGTGGTAAATGGTGGATATTTACTTGTCCACCATATACCCTATGTTACCCTTTCGAAACAGATAAATTACGGAACTTTAGTTTGTGTTTTAACTTATGCAAGCCCAAGTAAGATTTCGCCCCCAGCTGACCATACTATTTACTTTGTTGGTGAAACTCCATGTAATTCTGATGGTGCTCCATTGAGCTCAATTATTAATAATAGTCAACAACAACAACTTACGGTTGATATTTTAGTCAATCATTATTTTTCAAGTAGACCGTTATCAGGTAATTATCCAAACTATTTTGAGAAAATTCGGACATATGCTGAGATATTGAGTATTCATGCAAAATTCTTTGATAATTCAGTAACCACTAAACCAAATAAGAAAAAATGAAAACAGAAATAAAAGAAGATAATATTTTCAAATATCCCGACACAAATTCTTCCCGTGCCAAAATTGAATACATTAATCGCAAATTTGAAAATCAAAAAATTGCAATTATTGGAATGGGAGGCACTGGCTCTTACATTCTCGATCAAATCGCAAAAACTCCAGTCAAGGAAATTCACATTTTTGATGGAGATATTTTCCAACTTCACAACGCATTTCGTTCGCCTGGTGCCATTTCGACTCAGGAATTGGAAGCTGAAATTGAGTTAAAAAAAGTTAATTACTACTATAGATTATATTCCAAAATGCACAATAGAATTGTTCCTCATGAAAATTATGTTACTTCTCAAAACATTCATGAATTGAATGGGTTTAATTATGTTTTCATAAGTGTTGATAAAAATGAGGCCAGATACAATATTACTCAAGCACTATTGTCAATGGGAGTTACATTCATTGATGTAGGTTTAGGAGTGAATAAAGTTGATGATAGTTTGATTGGAACAATTCGTGTAACTGTAGGGACAAATTCAATGAATAGTCATTTGGACAGTCGTATTGGGTCGCATGAATTTGAAGAAAACGAATATGCTAATAACATTCAAATTGCTGACCTAAATTGTATGAACGCAATACTTGCTGTTATTAAGTGGAAAAAACTTACTGGATTTTACCAAGACATAAAGCATGAGCATAACACTTTGTTTTTTATCAATACTAATAAGATTTTAAATGAAAACAATCCTGCCTAAGTTTGTAGAGTATGTTCCCAGTGAACTTGAAAATGGAATCCTTTATATTAGTATGGAGTATAGAACTGCTGTCCATTTGTGTGTATGTGGTTGCGGCAGTAAAGTAGTTACACCAATTACCCCAACAGACTGGCAGCTTACTTTTGATGGCAAAAGTGTTTCATTGAGTCCATCAATTGGCAACTGGAATTTTGAATGTAAGTCGCATTATTTTATAAAAAATGATCAAATCATCTTTGCAAGAAATTGGAGCAATTCGGAAATCGCTGATGGCAGAAAAAAAGATACAAAAAAGAAGAAACGATATTTTAAAAAGAAGAAAAATACCTAGTAATATTATATAAGTTGATTTGTCATTCGAAATATTTACGTAGTCTCTTTTCGAACAATTCTTAATCCGCCTAGTTCGCTTTTGCCTTAAATTGATAAAGGTTTAAAGATCTGCATATTGATAGACCTCGGCAATTCGACCGACACAGGAAGGCCGTCGCCCGAGGCATCGCCTCATTCCTGCGCCTGGTGAGTCTTACTGACAACACTAAATGTGCCTGGCTTGTGGACTGAAATTCCGCTCCGTAGTACGCAACGTGCCTGGCCAACTCACGCTGCCCTTGAGGAGACGTTGCTTGGAAGAGAACACTTATGGACTGAGTCTTGCGCCAGATGGGTACATGGATTATCATTTAAGAAAACTAAATCTGGCTGTCTAAATGAAACTTAAAAATATCATGATTCGCAATCCTGATACCATAAAGATCAAACCCCAAATAACTTAGTTCTTCAACCCTGGAAGATATTGTTTTTACTTTGTTATTTTCACCTGAACTCGTCTCTTTCAATTCAAACGTTACTAACACATAATAGTGTCCATCGTCCTTAAGAGTATCATTTGAGCGATAGTCTAACGCGGCATCGAGAAACCTTGTTGACTTATCAACTGTATCTAGTAATTTTCTAAAAATCGAATTTGTTACTGAAGTGCTTTTGTTGATTTCAAGCTCCATTTTATTGTCTCTTTTAACACTTGTTATCTCAAGAAATCCCTTTTGGGAATCGTCTTCGAATTCCAAAAAAGATTTTTCGAAGTAAGGAATTATAATGCCATTTGAAAATTTCCCAAACTTAATTTCAAAGTTTTTTGCGCCACAGCGACAAGGCTGTATTTTTTTAAAATTTACAAATTTCCAAATCGAATAATGACTTAAATGCTTTTCAAAACCTAATTCATCCCTTTCTAGTTTGTTAACCATATCTGTTTGGGCCAAACATACCCGACAATGGGTTGAATAAAATATTGTTCCCATAAGTTTAAAATTCTTCTGGAAATTATCCGCAATTATTTCTTTAAATATGTCCAAATGATAATAAACTGGTTGTGACCCATTTTCCAAATTTAAAGTACCCAACTTAAAATCCAATAAATCTAGTGATATAACCGCTTGGGGATTAGCTAAAAGTTGGTTTGAAATCGAGGACCCTTTTTTAAAAATAAAGGTTTCAAAACCACTTGTTAAATTAAAGTCTATGGTTGACAATGTTCCCAAATTACTTATTGTTTCCTTTGCCATTTTTGCAAAAAGAGCTTCGACATTTAGTTCGTTGAAAGAATTATATGTTAAACTAACTGGAAGATAATTAAACTTCATTTTATCAAATTTATTGGTTAAACTTCTGTAGGTTGCTCAAATACTTTGTCGTTAAAGCAATTGCTAATAACAGCTTTCTTGATAACGCATCCGCCATTACCCACAACAGTTGTATCATAGCTAAAGTACGCTACTTTTTAAAGAAAATAATATTTTTATTACCTTATAAATTAATCAGTTACTCAGGAAAATGCGGAAAATAAAAAGTAGCGAAAATATACCGGCTGCTATATTTTAAATCTTATTCTTAGCAACGTTTGCTTTGAGGATCGTGGCTAGGCACATCACCCAAGACCATGCAGAATTACTACTTGTTTAAATTCAAATCCTATCTCTTTATATCCGCATCAATAAAAGTTCAATACAGTTATATCGTAAAAGAGTGCGACGCCAATGAAGCCGCACATAGCTCCTTAGCCCGGCCCAAAATAAAAAACATAGTTAACACAAAAAGTTTATTTCTATAAACGCAATGCCGTTACCATCCCTCCATTTATAAATTTAAGTTCCTACCTTAGACAAGCTAAATTTCCTTGCTTAATTTTTGTACGAATGCCTTGTTTTAATAAGCCACTATTATTGTTGTTGCTGGCCGCAAGCCTGCTGATTTCCTGCTCGCCGGATTTGCCGAAGGATGTGGCGGTGGCTTATGCTTCCCTGCCGGATAAGATTGATTATAACCTGCATGTAAAGCCGGTACTGTCTGATAAATGTTTTAGTTGTCATGGGCCGGATAAGGCCAAACAAAAAGCGGGGCTGCGGCTGGACATTGCTTCTTTTGCTTATGCGGCTTTGCCCGAAAGTCCGGGTAAAGTGGCCGTTGAGCCCGGCAGCCTGGAAGGCAGTGAACTGTATCACCGCATTGTGTCGGATGATCCGGAATACAAAATGCCTTCGCAAAAATCGCATTTAAGTTTGTCGGCTAAAGAAAAAGCCATCCTGGTAAAATGGATTGAACAGGGTGCCGTGTACAAACCGCACTGGGCTTTTGTGGCGCCCGAAAAACCTGCCCTGCCTTCGGTGAACAATGCAGATTGGGTGAGGAACCCGATTGATAATTTTGTGGCGCAACAACTGCAGCAGGAAAAAATGCAACCGGCAAAAGAAGCTGATAAAGCGCTGTTGTTAAGAAGGCTGTCGCTCGACCTGACAGGCCTGCCGCCCACGCCGGAAGAGCTGGATGCGTTTGCAAATGATGCCTCGCCCAATGCCTATGAAAAGCAGGTGGACCGCCTGTTGCAATCGCCCCACTATGGCGAAAAAATGGCGGTGGACTGGCTGGACCTGGCCCGCTATGCGGACAGCCACGGCTATACCGTGGATGCGGTGAGGGATGTATCGCCTTACCGCGATTGGGTGATCAATGCGTTCAACAATAATTTTGCGTACGATAAATTTATACAATGGCAACTGGCCGGCGACCTGATGCCGCACCCTACCAAAGACATGCTGATTGCCACGGCCTTTAACCGCATGCACCAGCAAAACCTGGAAGGCGGTATTATTGAAGAAGAGTTTAAAGCGGAGTATGTGGTGGACAGGGTGAACACCACCGGCGTGGGCATCATGGGGTTGACAGTGGGTTGCGCCCGTTGCCACGATCATAAGTTTGACCCTGTGTCGCAAAAAAATTATTACGAGTTGTTTAGCTTCTTCAACAATGTAAAAGAAGCGGGGCAAATTTCTTTTGATGGCACGATGCCGTCGCCGACGATTCAATTGCCGGATGCAGCAAAGGAAAACCTGTTGCGTTTTATAAACGATACCATTGCGGCGGAGGAACAAACCATTGCAACTACCACCAGCAATGCA
>JBBQWL010000017.1:0-117471 GCA_038210625.1 Chitinophagales bacterium
TCCACAGTTGTGGAGGCTGCTCAGGTAAAGCGGCTGCCCGCCTTCGTCCAATTGTGCCGGGTGCCAATGTATCGTTCGTGTTCATCATGATTTTAATCTTGTCATTTGTGGATCGTATTGTGGATCCTGTCCAACGGTGGCCTGATAATCCTGGTCGAAATACCGGATAGAAAGGCCTGTGCCCAGTGGACTCAATGCTGCAGGCACCCAGGCATAAGCCAGTTGCTTGCCAATGGTATGGCCAAAGTAGGCACTGGTGACATAACCCACCGCCTTGCCGTGGTGTAGTACGGGCTCCTTACCCAACACTACATGCTGAGGGTTGTCAAGAACAAGGCACACCAGCCGCCTGCTCAGTGCAGTTGGATCCAGTAAGGTAAAGGCCTCTGCTCCTTTATAGCCTCCACTTTTGCGGACTGCAAAGGCCAGCCCTGCCTCATGCGGATTGTGCTCGCTGTTCATGTCTGTGCCGTAACTGCGGTATCCTTTTTCAAGCCGCATGGAATTGAATGCCCCTCGACCGGCAGCAATTAATCCGAATGGCTTCCCGGCCTCCCACAAAGTATTCCATAATTTCAACGCAAAATCAGCCGTGGTATAAATTTCATAACCCAACTCACCCACGTAAGAGAGCCTGGCCAGCATCACAGGCACATGGCCGAGATAGGTGCTTTTTAGCTTGAAGTAGGAAAGTGCTTCATTACTCAAATCGTCCCTGCTTAAAGACTGGGCAAGTTGCCTCGACAAAGGTCCGAAGAGCCCGAGGCCAACGGTACCGGCAGTAATATCTTTTACATGCACTGTGTCTGGTGCCTCCTCTGCCAGGTAATTGATATCCGCATTACTGTTTACGCCGATGAAAAAGTCGTGCTCACCACGACGCATAACAGTAATGTCACTCAGGATGCCGGCCCTTTCGTTCAACAGCAGGCAATAAGTGATGGAGCCCGGCTTTTTACGCAGGTTACCGGTTGTCATCCGCTCTAGAAACTCCAATGCTCCTTTGCCGGTTACTTCGATGCGTTTAAGTGTTGTGATATCAAACAGGCCAACAGCTTCCCTCACCGCACCGACCTCCGCACCTATAATTGGCGACCAGAATTTTGCACTCCATTCATCCCGTGGCGGACTTTTGTAACGGTCAACAAGACCGGCGTTGGCTTCATACCATTGCGGCCGCTCATAGCCGGAAGCTTCGAGGAAAAAGCCACCAAGTTCCTGCTGGCGTTGGTAGAAACCGGTAGTCCGCAGTGGCCGTGGCGACTCCATTGGCTGCAACGGGTGCAACAAATCGTACACCTCAATGTAGTTTTGGGTACCACGGGTTTCAATATGTAATGCACCCAACTGGTGGGCCTCAAACCGGTTAACATCGCATTCATGCACCGCCAATGTTGGATGACCATCCACTATCCACTCAGCCATTGCTCTTGCCACACCACAGCCATGTGTTACCCATACAGCTTCAGCAACCCAGAAGCCTTTCAATCCCGACCATTCACCCATCAACGGGAAATTGTCTACGGTAAAGGAAAATAAACCGTTCATTGATTCTGCCATTTCTTTAACCTTTAGTGCCGGAATCACTTCGATCGCACCCTCCATAGCACCTTCCCACTCCGCCGGAGTAAATGGCATCTGGCTGGGCATTATTTCAGCGATGTCACAAGGCAAAATATCTTCAGCCTTCACAGGTAGCGGCCGGTGTCCATACCAGCCAACCCCCATACTTTGTCCTCTTTGCCTGAAATAAAGATCAGCACCCTGGTGACGGAGAACGGGCAGTTCAGCCTCTCCTTTATAAGCAGCCAGTTCAGCCATCGGGGCTGTATAACAAAGCTGGTGAGCCAGTGGCTGTAAAGCCTTGGCCATGCCCACCATCGCTCCAATTTTAGTTGCCCAAATCCCGGCGCAGGATACTACAATATCCGCCGGAAATAATCCTTGTGTTGTTTGAACACCGGTTACCCTTCCATCTTGCTGATCGATGGCAAGCACTTCACAGGATGCAATGAATTTTGCACCGCGACTGATGGCCCGCTCACCCATCACTTCGTCAGCCAGTTTAGCCCGGGCAATTCCATCATCCGGCACATACAATGCACCCAGCAATTTTTCTTTATTAATGAGCGGATGTAATTGTAGCGCCTCCTGCGGAGACACGACACGGGCATTGATTCCGGCAGACATGGCCAGTCCCGCCCTGCGGTGAAGATCGGCCAGGCGGTCCGGTGTGGTAGCCATCTCCAGGCTACCCACTTTAAGAAAACAGGTGTCGCCGCTATGCTGAAGCCCGTGCAGTTTTTCAACTGTCTGCCGGGCAAACTGCGCCATGGTTCGGGACGAATTGGTTTGGAAAACAACTCCCGGGGCATGTGAGGTTGACCCGCCAGGGGTCCAGAGTTTACCTTTTTCAATTACGGTTACATCGCAATACCCACGTTCTGTGAGTTCGTCGGCCAATGAACAACCTACTATACCGGCTCCTATTATTACAATTGTTGGCATCAGTGTACTGAGTTTTCTGTGAGTTGATCGCTGTACCAGGAGAGAAACTGGCTCACAAGGTATTCTTCGCCGGCCAATGGACCGGATTTATAACCGCCGGAACAAATACCGCGATAAGTGCCTTCTGCAAGGCTTTGATCCTGGGCGTTGGTCTCGGTCCACACTTTGGTCAGGTTGTCAAGATCGTAGTCAACACCTTCTACTGCATCGGCTGCAACGAGCCACTTGGTGCGTACCAACGTCTTGTCTACCGAAAGCGGAAAGACAGAAAAGGTGACGATGTGATCGGTCAAAAAATGGTTCCATGAATTCGGGTGCGTCCACAAAGAAAGGCCGCTTCCTTCCGGACGCTTGAAATTGCCCAGCAATTTTTTGCAGGCATGTTCAGGTTTTAAGGTGTGGGATATGCATTGGTTGGCAAGTGGTAGCCGAACCGTGCGGAACCACAATCCCTCGGGGAACTCTATCAATTCAAAGGGAAGGCCAAGGCTTTCCCACTCTCTTTCTTTTTGCTGCAGTGCTTCCTGGAAACGTCGTTCATCGGCCTGCACATTTTCCTTGTCCAGGCCCTTGCCAAAACCAGAGCTGTACAATGGCACCAGCAGCTCAGGATGATTACTGGAACAATGCAGGCACTCTCTGTTATTTTCAATCACCAGCTTCCAGTTACAGGCTTCAATAATATCTTTCTGGCAGGCAATCTTGGTTTTAGTTACTTCGTATGGAGCAAGATAAGGGGTAAGCCTGGCACGAACAGTTTCTATATCAGCAGGTGCAGGCGAGGTAAGGCACACATAAATAAGGCCACCGATCACGCTCACTTCTATCGGGTTAAGTCCGAAATCTTCGACAGGAAAGCCTGGCTCCATACCACGGGCATGCTGCAATTTTCCGTCGAGGCTGTACGTCCAGTTGTGGTAGGGGCAAATGATCCGCCTGCAGTTTCCTTTCTCGCCGGTAACCAGCTCATGGCCACGATGGCGGCAGACATTGTAAAACCCACGCACTTCCCCGTCATCTGCCCGCTGCAGAAAAAAAGACCGCTTCCCGATTTTTAAGGCAACGTAATCCCCTGGTTTCGGAACGTCCGCCTCACAGGCTACATAAATCCACCGGCTATAGAAAATTTTCTCCAGCTCCTCCTCAAAAATGTCAGTACTGGTGTAGAACTGTGCAGGTAAAGTAAAGTTTGGATCAATACCGGTTAAGGACATAGTCGAATTTTTATAATTTAAAGTCAGCTCACAACTAAATTAAAAAATAAAGATAAGATGGTGACATTTTTTATGCTTTGGAGTCAAATTCATTAACTAAATTAAAAAATAAAGGGAAGATGATGATTTTTTTATAAATTGGAGTCAGATCTAATTATAAATTCAAAGTACAATTGTAAGAGGGAATTCAATATTTCATGGAATGGACAGTCGGAAAAACCTCTGGGTGGACTGGAGAAATTTTCACCGGGCAAAACCTTTCAGCTGATTTAATTAATTAAGCAAGACCAATAACCTATAATTCAAGTATGAAGGATTCCCCAGCTAACGATAATAACGACCTGGCCAGTTTTGGTTATCGCCAGGAACTAAAGCGTTCCATGGGTAGCTTCTCAAGTTTTGCTGCAGGCTTTTCTTACATCTCTATTCTTACTGGTCTTTTTCAGATGTTTTATTTGGGTTATGGCGTTGCGGGCCCTGCATTTTTCTGGACCTGGCCATTTGTGTTGGCGGGTCAATTGCTGGTGGCACTTTGCTTTGCAGAACTGGCTTCCAGGTTTCCATTATCCGGTGGGGTGTATCAATGGGCAAAGTTTACCGGAACCCCTTTTCTCGGATGGATGACCGGGTGGATTTACCTGGCTTGTCTTATAGTGACACTTGCTGCCGTGGCCATGGCACTGCAGGTTAGTCTGCCCCAAATTTCAGCTTCCTTCCAAATAATCGGAACATCCAGTGACCCTAAATCCATTGCTATTAATGCAATTTTGCTGGGTTCAATTCTAATAGTTATAAGTACCATTGTCAATGCCAGGGGTATTAAGCTGCTGGCTGTGATTAATAACATCGGTGTGTTTACTGAACTGATTGGAATTGTAGTGCTGATTGTGCTACTGTTTTTAAGAAGAGTAAGATCACCGGCCGACGCAGTCGTTCACATTAAACATGCGGGGGCCGTGGTCACCTCGTTCCCGGATCTGACGATTTTTATGGCGGCTACCGCCCTGACAGCCTCTTACGTTCTTTATGGATTCGATACAGCCGGCACATTAGCCGAAGAAACACATGATCCACGTAAAAAAGCGCCCCGGGCTATTTTGCAGGCTTTGTTGGCCGCTGGATTTGCCGGATTACTGGTACTACTTTTTGCCTTGATGGCAGTACCCGATTTGGATATGCCAGACTTGGGAAATATTCGCGGAGGGTTGCCTATGTTGGTGAAATCTGTGTTGGGTGAAACTGCGGGCAGCCTTTTTCTTTGTATTGTTATTTTTGCCATCATTGTGTGCACATTTGCAGTTCAGTCAGGATCAGTAAGATTAATGTTCGCTATGGGGCGTGACAAGTGCCTGCCCTTTAGTAAATCAGTATCCGCAGTTTCTCATAAAACCCAAACGCCTGTTTTAGCTACGCTGCTTTGCGGATTGGGAGCAATACTTATTTTGACGATGAATCTTCAATTTCCAAAAGTATTTGAACTGGTAACTTCCATCGCCATATTGTGGGCTAACCTGGCGTATTGGATAGTAGTTGCACTTCAACTGAAAAACAGGTTTAAATTGTCCCGGAATGGAGGAGATGCCGACGCAAGATTTAGTTTAGGCAAATGGGGATTCCCCGTTAATATCCTGGCACTCATCTGGAGCAGTTTTATGGTGATCAATGTGTCGTGGCCCCGAACGGCAACCTATGGCGAGGGCTGGTATAACCAGTACGCAGCGTGGATTTATACCGTCACTTTGGTTGGCCTGGGCGTCTTCATTTATTATTATAAATCGATTAAAAGAAAAAGAATCGCTTAACAAGAATATGGTGTACACTCAGTTTATAAATGGCGCATTAACTACAAGTGCAGGCAGGGAATCCTGGATAAACTATAACCCGGCTGATAATACGCCCTTGGGCGAAGTTTTCCAGGCCAATGAGGAGGATGTTGAAGCGGCTGTAGCTTCATCAGAAAAAGCCTTCCAGATCTGGCGTAATAAAACCGGGGCAGAACGTGGCCGGGTGTTGGTAAAAACAGCCGAAATATTAAGATCTCGACTGGAGAAAATTGCCTTGCTGGAAACGCAGGATGTAGGAAAGCCGCTGTCGGAATCACTGGCCGTGGATGTTAGTTCCGCTGCAGATGCCCTTGAATATTTTGGCGGAATGGCTGCTACCATTCATGGGGATTTTGTTGATTTAAAGAATGCTTTTGGATACACTCGCCCTGAGCCGTTGGGTATTTGCGCCGGCATCGGTGCATGGAATTACCCCATCCAGATTGCAGCCTGGAAAGCTGCTCCGGCGCTGGCTTGCGGCAATGCAATGATTTTTAAACCATCCGAACTTACCCCGGCCACAGCACTTGAATTGGCTGCTGCATTTATGGACGCCGGTGCCCCGGCTGGCTTGTTTAATGTGTTGCAGGGTGACGGCAGGGTGGGCGCCATGTTAACTGCTCATCCAGGTATCGCAAAAATTTCCTTGACAGGTTCAGTGGCAACAGGTAAAAAAATATTTGCCGGCGCCGCAAGCCAACTTAAAAAGGTAACGCTTGAATTAGGGGGGAAATCTCCCTTAATTGTTTTTGAAGATGCAGATATCCATAATGCGGTATCAGCAGCCTTGCTGGCCAATTTTTATACGCAGGGTGAAGTTTGTTCGAATGGTACAAGAGTATTTGTACAACGTACAATTTTTGACAGCTTTTTGACGCAGCTTAGGGGGCGGACTGAAAAAATAAGAGTGGGCGAGCCAGCAGATCCCGATACCCAGATGGGTGCATTAATCAGTAAGGCGCACCTGGAAAAAGTAATGCGTTTTATAGAGGCAGGAAAGGCAGCAGGTGCAACTTTATTAACCGGTGGCGTCAGACCTGAAAAAGATTTTAAAGGACGGGACATTAGTTCCGGCAATTTCCTGGCTCCGGCAATTTTTACGGATTGCGATGATGCAATGGAAATTTGCAAAGAAGAAATTTTTGGTCCGGTGCTTTGTATTCTTTGCTTTGACTCAGAAGAGGAGGTGATCGCAAGGGCGAATGACTCCGCTTACGGTCTTGCAGCAGGTGTATTTACAAACGACATCAAACGCGGCCACCGGGTAATTCATCAATTACAGGCAGGTACCTGCTGGATTAATAATTACAACATAACACCTATTGAACTTCCTTTTGGCGGGTATAAACAATCAGGCATGGGCCGGGAGAACAGCCTTGCTGCTATTCAACAGTATACCCAGCTAAAAAGTGTTTATGTAGAATTAGGAAATGTAGATGCTCCTTATTAAATGTATAAATAGCAATGGATAAAATTTTTGATACAATCATTATCGGCGGCGGGTCTGCAGGCTGTGTACTGGCAAACCGGCTGAGTGAAAATCCGGATCATAAAGTGTTGGTGCTGGAGGCGGGAAGAACAGATGCCTGGTGGGATATTTTCGTTCATATGCCTGCAGCGCTCACCTACCCAATTGGCAGTAAATTTTATGACTGGAAATACCAATCGGAGTCAGAGCCGTTCATGAATAACCGGCGGGTATATCATGCCCGTGGAAAAATATTGGGAGGTTCCAGTTCCATTAACGGAATGATTTTTATTCGTGGTAATGCAATGGACTATGATAAGTGGGCGAAGGATCCGGGAATGGAAACATGGGACTATGCCCATTGTCTCCCCTATTTCAAAAAATCTGAAAACAGAACCGCAGGAGTAAATTCCTTTCGGGGTGCTGGCGGTCCGCTGCACCTTGAGACCGGACCTGCTACCAACCCCTTGTTTAAAGGTTTTTTTGATTCCGCAAAACAAGCAGGTTATCCGCTTACTGACGATGTCAATGGTTTCCAACAGGAAGGTTTTGGCAAGTTTGACCGAAACATAAAAAACGGAAAGCGTTGGTCTGCTTCAGATGCATACCTGCATCCTGTGCTCGGAAAACGAAAAAATCTGGAAGTAATCTGCGGAGCGCTTACAACCAAAATTTTGTTCTCGGGTAAGCGTGCCGTCGGGGTAGAATATTTAAAAGGAAATAATTTGCACAGGGTTACAGCAGGTGAAATTATTTGCTGCGGAGGCGCCATTAATTCTCCCCAGGTGTTGCAACTATCAGGTATCGGCAATCCTGAAACGTTGAAAGCTGCGGGGGTTGAAGTGCTGCATGACCTTCCTGGCGTAGGAGAGAATTTACAGGATCACCTGGAGGTATATATCCAGTATAGCTGCAAGAAACCAGTGAGCGTATACCCGGCATTGAAATGGTATAACAAACCCTGGGTGGGCCTTCAATGGGTGTTGTTTAAAAAGGGACCAGCGTCAACCAATCATTTTGAAGGAGGAGGATTTATTAGAAGCAACGAAACAGTGGCCTACCCTAATCTTCAGTTTCATTTTTTGCCGGTGGCTATACGATATGATGGTACGTCACCATCAGGAGGGCACGGCTACCAGGTACATGTTGGCCCAATGAATTCTGATGCCCGTGGATCAATAAAAATTAAGTCATCGGATCCAAAAGAAAAACCCGCCATTCAATTTAATTATTTGTCTACAGACCAGGATAAAAAAGAATGGGTGGAAGCCATCCGCTGTGCCCGAAAAATTCTGAACCAGTCAGCGATGGATGAATTTAATGGAGGCGAACTTTCACCCGGACCTGCAGTAGATACCGATGAACAGATACTGGACTGGGTGCGCCGGGATGCAGAAACTGCCTTGCATCCATCCTGCACCTGTCGCATGGGTACGGACAGTATGTCTGTTGTAGATCCACTCACCTTGCGGGTGCATGGCATTGATGGATTAAGAGTAGTAGATGGAAGTGTGATGCCGTACGTAACGAATGGTAACCTGTATGCGCCGATTATGATGATCGCAGAAAAAGCCGCCGATATCATTTTAGGAAAGCAACCGCTTCAAGCTGAAAAAGTTGATTTTTACAGAAAGCCAGATTAAAGCCTCCGCACGGGTTTTCTAATTTGTTCGATGGATACAGAAAAAACTAAAATTTGATGGATTTACTTTTTGAACTAACCGAATTAATGAAGTTATCCGAATGATATGTAATGTGGGAGAGGGGTTCAGCGAAAATAAAAACAGGACAAATGGCAGTAAACCAATTTGTCCTGTTTTGTTGGGTTACTAGGATTCGAACCTAGAAAGACAGAATCAAAATCTGTTGTGTTACCATTACACCATAACCCAATCAACGTCCCAATTTTTGTTTGGGACTGCAAATTTAGGGTTTGAGTGTAAAACAGCCAAAATCATTTTATAATTAATGTTGGCAATATTTTTACTAAAGCGTTTATTGTATTGTTACCAGGTAGTAATTCTTTTTACCTTTTTGCACCAGCAGGTATTTTTCATGCAGTAAACCACCAGTGGTGATTGCAGTTTCAATAGAATCTGCTTTAATCTTATTGATGCTCACACCGCCGCCCTGCACCATTTTGCGGGCTTCGCCTTTACTGGGAAATATTTTTGTATCTGCCAAAAAACTTACAATATCAACACCAGCTTCTGCAGTTGTTTTAGGAAATTCAACCGTCGGCACACCTTCCATCACCTGCAATAACTGTTCTTCTGTTAACTGCTGTAAAATTTCTGCCGTGTCATTATTAAATAAAATTTCAGACGCTTTCACCGCAAAATCATAGTCTGCCCTGCTATGAACAAAACAGGTAACTTCTTCCGCTAATTTTTTCTGTAACATGCGCTGGTGCTCGTTTCCTTTATGCTGATCCAATAAACTGTCAATCGCTTCCCGGCTTAATAAAGTAAATATTTTGATGTATTTTTCTGCGTCCACATCCGCTGCATTGAGCCAAAATTGATAGAACTGGTAAGGAGAAGTTTTTTTAGGATCAAGCCATATATTGCCTTTTTCCGTCTTTCCAAATTTACCTCCGTCAGCTTTAGTTAACAAAGGGCAGGTAAAAGCAAAAGCCTCACCACCACTTTTTTTGCGAATGATCTCCGTACCCGTTACAATATTACCCCATTGATCGCTGCCGCCCATTTGCAGTTTGCAGCCTTTGTTTTTATTAAGCCAGTAAAAATCGTAGCCCTGTACCAACTGGTAGGTAAATTCGGTAAAGCTCATCCCGTTATCGCCTTCCAGGCGCTTGCGCACACTGTCTTTGCTCATCATGTAATTCACGGTGATGTATTTGCCTACTTCTTTAATAAAATTCAAAAAAGTAAAGTCTTTAAACCAATCGTAATTATTGGCCATTTCTGCTGCATTGGGTTGGGTAGCAGTAAAGTCTAAGAATTTTTCCAGTTGTGCTTTTACGCACACCACATTATGGTTCAATACTTCTTCGCTCAATAAATTTCTCTCTTCACTTTTACCACTGGGGTCGCCCACCATGCCGGTAGCTCCGCCCACTAAAGCAATGGGTTTGTGCCCACTGTTTTGTAAATGTTTAAGCAATAAAATCGGAACAAGGCTGCCAATGTGCAGGCTATCGGCGGTAGGGTCAAAACCAATATAGCCGATGGTTATTTCTTTCATCAACTGTTCTTCAGTGCCAGGCATAATGTCCTGAACCATACCTCTCCACTGTAATTCCTGTATTAAATTCGTCATATTACGTTTTGATTTGTAGAATTTTTTCTCAAAAAGAAAAGTTTTGCAAAAGTGCTGAGAAAAATTGAAAACAGGATACAGAACTTTCAACGGTTCCAATTTTTATACTGTTCACCAGTTTCTGCATATTATAAATTATTTTATCCGACCTTTACTGCAGCTGTTATAATAAAAAATTTACGAGCAAAATCCCCCAAAAGACATTTGTTAAGGCAATTTTTTAAAGCAACTTTTTCACCTGAAAAGGCATCTTCTCTGCAAATATATTTCGGGGTTCGTACCAGTCAGCAAGCTGTGTGGGTATTGTGGGTTTTTACATTTAATACTATTAGTTTTTAATGAATTAACAGCACAATTTACTTGATGCAATTGCGTTTTGTAGAAATAAGCATTAAAATCCAAGCGCATTAAACCGGAAATTAACTATTTATGAGTTCAAAACTGGCCACTTTTTTACTAAGCATAGTGTTATTCCCGATTGCTTCGTTTTCTCAATTCAGAAAATATTCCAATGAATTTCTCAATATAGGTGCCGGCGCAAGAGGCCTGGCAATGGGCAGTGCCCAGGTGGCTTCGGTACAAGATGGTACCGCTGGTTACTGGAACCCGGCCGGCCTGGCAGGTGTAAAAGATCATCCGGAAGTAAATTTAATGCATGCTGAATATTTTGCCGGAATTGGTAAATACGATTTTGGGTCCGTTGCCATTCCTGTTCAGGATAATAAACGAACGCTCGGCGTTTCCCTGCTGCGTTTTGCTGTAGATGATATTCCCAACACATTATTTTTAGTTCAACCCGATGGTAGCGTAGACTATGGAAGCATTACAAGTTTTTCTTCTGCCGATTATGCCATGTTGTTTTCATATGCCCAAAAAGTAGTGGAAACAGAGGACAAGCTAATCAGCTTTGGTGTGAATGCAAAAGTAATACATCGCAAAGTTGGCCAGTTTGCAACTGCATGGGGTTTTGGTATAGACGCCGGTGTGCAGGTGCATGGCAAACAATGGCACCTGGGTGTTGTAGCCAAAGATTTAACAACCACTTTCAATGCCTGGGCTTTTACTTTTACAGATAAAGAGAAACAGGTTTTATACCTTACAAAAAATGACATACCCGTTCGTTCAACCGAGTTAACATCGCCGCGTTTAACCATTGGCGGTGGGTACGACTTTCAATTCGGTCCTGGCTTTAGCCTGTTAGCTGAGGCTAACTTAGATCTTACATTTGATGGTAAACGAAATACAGTTATCAGCAGTAACCCGGTCAGTGTTGATCCTCATCTTGGCCTGGAAGCCAATATTAAAGATGTTTTTTTTATCAGGGCCGGCGTTACCAATTTTCAAAAAGCACTATCTGATGGAGACACGCTTAATCAAAAAAAAGTGTGGATTTACCAACCTAGTCTAGGTGCCGGCGTAAAAATAAAAAATGTTACGCTGGATTATGCGTACAGCAACCTCGCCAATCAATCCAACCCATTGTACACTCATATATTTTCACTTCGTTTTACACTGGTGAAAAGAGCTAAAGAGTAAAAAAAACAATATAATCGAACAGCAAAATGAAAAAATTTTTATTGCCAATATTCCTGTTTATTGCGTCAGGTACTTATGCGCAGCTCAATAACAGCTGGATAGATTATAGCAAAACTTATTTTAAATTTAAGGTGGGAAAAACAGGCGTGTGTCGTATTAACCAGGCCACTATTTCGGCCGCCGGTTTAGGCAGTACTCCTGCAGAACAATTTCAATTGTGGCGCAATGGCGAGGAAGTGCGGCTTTTTACTTCCGTACCAGCAGGTGCTTTAACGGCTAGTGATTATATTGAATTTTTAGGTATAAAAAATGACGGCAAGCCCGATAAGAATCTTTACCGTGACACCTCTTACCAGTTGTCTGACAGCTTTAGTCTACATACAGATACCGCGACTTATTTTCTAACGGTGAACCCGTCGGGAAACAATTTACGTTTTAAAGATGCAATTAATGATGTAACAGGTAATACGCTTTCTCCGGATGCGTATTTTATGCGTAAAGTAGGCACTTCCTTTAAATCGCAATACAATCGCGGCTATGCGGCCATTGTAGGGGAGTATGTTTATTCTTCTTCTTACGATATGGGAGAAGGTTTTACAAGTGATAACGTTTCCCCTTGCGGCGGTTGCGATCTTTATACTACTTTTAATAACCTTAATGTGTATACTGCGGGGCCACCCAATAGTGTTTCCTTTTATATTTCCGCCTTTGGTAATGCTTTATATACAAGAAATTTAAAAGTGAGTTTTTACAATAACATCCTGTTTAATGATGCGCCTATGAATTATTTCAGCATCGTTAAAAAACAGGTTAACAATATTCCGCTCAGTATTCTTCAAAGCCCGGATAATTTACAGGTAGCTGTCAATGGATATACGCCTCCGCCCGGTGTTTCAAACTCCAATGATCACATTGTTGTGGGAGAAATGATGCTCACCTATCCGGCAAAATTTAATTTTAACAACGAAAAGAATTTTTACTTTGAACTGGCTGCATCTGCTACCGGCAATTACCTGGTAATTGATAATTTTAATGCCGGCGCTGCGCCTCCTGTTTTGTATAATCTTAACACCGGTCAGCGGTATACAGGCGATATTTCCATGCCGGGCCAGGTTAGGTTTGCATTACCAGCGTCAACCGATCCGATAAGAAAATTTAGCCTGGTGAATGAGGAAGATAATAATATTACCACCATTGATAACCTCACATCCAGGTCATTCATTAATTATTCTTTAACAGCCAACCAGGGCGACTACCTGATTATTTCTAACCCGGTTCTTTTTAACGATGGCAACGGTATAAATTATGTGGACGAATATAGAAAATACAGGGCTTCAGCTGTTGGAGGAAGTTTTCATCCGATAGTGCTTACCATTGACGAACTGAACGATCAGTTTGCATTTGGCATAAAAAAACATCCGGCTGCCATCCGCGACTTTATTCGTTTCGCTGCTCAGCAATTCAGTAACAAACCTAGATATGTTTTAATATTGGGTAGAGGTATGAATTCGATTGAATACAAACAAAATGAGAATGATCCAATAACAGAAAAAATAGATTTGGTGCAAAGCTTTGGCTGGCCTGCTTCTGATGTATTGTTGGCTTGCCCTCCCGGTCAAAATGTTCCATTGGTACCTATTGGCAGAATTGCGGCAATTAACGGCACTGAAATTAAATATTACCTCAATAAAGTAAAACAATATGAGCAGGTACAAGCTTCAACCAGCCAAACAGTTGCCGATAAAGCATGGATGAAAAACATCATCAACGTTGCCGGTGGTGGAGACAATTCAGAAACTGATCTTTTTGTAAATTACCTGAATGATTACAAAGCCCTTGCCGAAGACAGCGCTTTTGGCGGGCATGTTGAAACCTTTATTAAAGCTACAAGTTCCGCAGTTGAACAGGCTAACGGAGATCGCATACAACAACTTGTAAGCGGTGGCGTAAGTTTAATTCAATACTTCGGACACTCTTCAGCCAACACACTGGCCTTTAACTTAAACAGTCCGGAAGTATATACTAACGACAGCAAATACCCATTTTTTAATGTAAGCGGCTGTAGTGCGGGAAATTTTTACATTTTCGATCCGGCCCGTTTGGCGGGTAATGCAACGTTATCAGAGAAGTGGGTATTGGCAGATCAGCGGGGTAGTATTGGTTTTATCGCCAGTACACATTTGGGCATCCCACCTTTTCTTAATTTCTTCAACGATAAATTCTACGAGAATTTTGCCCTGGATCTTTATGGAAGTTCTGTAGGTAACCAGTTAAAAAGCACGCTGCAAATGCTGGGAGGCAATCCGCAGGCACTCGATTTTTATACCCGCATTCACCTGGAAGAACTGAACCTGCATGGCGATCCGGCAGTTAAAATAAATTCATCTGCACTGCCCGATTTTGTGGTGGAAGACCAGTTGGTAAAAGTAAGTCCTGCTATTATTTCAGTTGCTGATAACAGTTTTTCTGTGGCAGTTAAAATGATGAATATTGGCAAAGTAACCAACGACTCCATCAGGGTGTCTGTTATTAGGAAGTTGCCCAATGATTCTTCTAAAGTTATTTTTAATCAGTTGATTCCGGCGATCAAGTACGCCGATTCTCTAAGTTTTACCATACCGGTTAATCCGGCAACAGATAAGGGATTGAATAAAATAATTGTAACAGTAGATGTTGATAACAGGGTACAGGAAATATCTGAAACAAATAATACTGTTACCAAGGAGTTTTATATCCTGGAAGATGAAATTCGTCCGGTATCACCCTATAATTTTTCAATCGTAAATAAGCAGCAAATAACTTTCAGTGCATCTACGGCTAACCCGTTAAGCGGGCAGCGCCAATATGTGATGGAACTGGATACAACAGAGTCTTTTAATTCGCCATTTAAAAAACAATACACCGCTTCAGGTGTTGGGGGTGCAGTTGAATTTGTACCTAACAATGTAACCTTTACAGACAGCACAGTTTATTACTGGAGAACTTCCATGATACCAATCAACGGAGCGCCACAAATATGGAATTCTTTTTCTTTCATTTACCTTCCCAATGGCGGTACCGGATTTAACCAGTCCCATTATTTTCAGTTCTTAAAAAGTACATTCAGCAGTACCATTGGCCTTGATAGTGACCGGGTATTCCGGTATGCCAATAAGCAAAGAATACTTACCATCAGAACAGGTATCTACCCTTTTACAACGTACGAAAGAATCAATGTAAATCTTGACTTTGATCAACTTGACCTGTTTGGTTGTAAGTATAATTCACTACAGTTTTTTGTCTACGATCCAAGCACATTGCAGCCATGGAAAAACGTAAAAGTAACCAATCCTGTTACGGGTGAAGTTACCGGCCGCTTCGGCAGTGTGGTTCCCTGTTTGCGGGATGCCGCTTCAGATGGTTCAAGAAATTTCTTCGAATTTCCATACGCTGATTCATTGAAATACAGGAAAAGTGCAATAGATTTTATAGACAGTATTCCTGCCGGTATGTATGTTTCCATTACAAACCTGGGAATGTTTACTAATACAAAGTTTATAGACTCCTGGAAGGCAGACCAGGCTATTTTGGGAGCAGGAAACACATTGTATGACAAATTAAAATCAATGGGGCTTGGCAAAATTGACAGCTTTACAAAAAATATTCCTTTCGTATTTTTATTCAGGAAAAATACGCCTGCATTTACGCCGCAGCAAATAATGGGTGTACTGGCAAGTGATCAGTTGGAGCCTTCTTTTAGCCTCCCTACAAAATATGTATCGGGTACTATAGAGTCGCCGCTGTTTGGGCCTGCACAAACCTGGTCGTCATTACACTGGCGTGGAAAAACTACTGATGCAACCAATGCAGATACGGTTACAGTGGGTGTTTACGGGGTAACTGCGGCAGGCAATGAAACATTAGTAGCCACAGTGAAGCCAGCGACGGATACAACGCTAGGGTTTATTAATGCCACGAATTATCCTTATCTGAAATTAAAAATGACCAATAGTGATCCTTTATATGCGACACCTAACCAGTTATCTTACTGGCGTGTAAATGCAAGCTATGTACCCGAAGGGTCAATAGCGCCGAATATTTTGTACACCATGAAAGACTCGGTTGAACAAGGCGACAAAATTAATTTTTCACTGGCTTTTAAAAATATAAGTGCAGTTGCTTTTGACAGTTTGAAAGTGAAGTTTATAATTACAGACCGTAACAATTTAGCGCATCCAATAGCCATCTCTAAAAGGAAAGCACTCATGGCAGGGGATACATTGGTAGTTAGCTACAGCATCGACTCCAAAGACTATCCGGGTAGCAATACGTTGTACGTGATGATTAACCCCGACAATGATCAGCCGGAACAATACCTCTATAATAATTTTCTTTACAAAGTATTCTATGTAAAAGAAGATAAGTTCAATCCATTGCTGGATGTAACCTTTGACGGAGTGCATATTTTAAACAGGGATATCATTGCAGCCAAACCACATATATTGGTGAAACTTAAAGATGAAAGTCATTTCCTTGCGTTGGCTGATACGGCATTATTAAAACTACAGGTACGTTATCCTGACGGCAACTTACGCAATTATTTCTTTGGGGATTCCGTGCGGTTTAATCCTGCTAACCTGGCCACCGGGGACAATACAGCATCGATTGACTTTATGCCTTACTTCCCGGAGGATGGCGACTACCAGTTGATAGTATCCGGCAAAGATGTGGTTGGTAATAAAGCAGGCAAACTGCAATACCAGGTCACTTTCAGCATTATCAACAAACCGATGATCAGCAACATGCTGAATTATCCGAATCCGTTTACTACTTCTACCGCGTTTGTTTTTACTGTTACGGGTAGTGAGGTACCGCAAAATATAAGGATACAGATATTAACCATTACTGGTAAGGTGGTACGCGAAATAACCAAGGATGAACTGGGGCCAATAAGAATAGGAAGAAATATCACCGACTTTAAATGGGATGGTACTGATGCCTTCGGACAAAAACTGGCGAATGGTGTCTATTTGTACAGGGTGATTACAAACCTGAATGGTAAATCGCTGGATAAATATACCGGTACCAATGCCAACGTTGATTCTAACGGCAAACCTATAACTGTTACCAGCGGATTAGGTGGAATTGATAAGTATTTTAACAACGGGTATGGTAAAATGTACCTGATGAGATAGCCGCAAATAATTGCTTTCGCAATAAAAATAGTTACTAAAAAAACGTGCCCTGACAAGCACGTTTTTTTTATTGCCGGTGATAAAAATGCTGGTAAAATCTGCTGTTATGTTGCTGGCAAAATGATGAAAAATTGCTGAAAATATACGGCTGAATAAGCCGGTTGACACTGCGATAATCTATTGCGGAAAAGGTGTTGCAGAAAGCCTTGTGATGTCGTCTGGCTAAAGTTTTGTGTAGATGTAGAAAATTAAAAAGGTGCACTATGGCTTGTTATCGAAATACAAATCGTACATTCAGCCGGTAGTTTTAGTAACAGTAATAATTGCTCTGGTAAAGCTGAATATTCAATAAATGAGAAGGCTGTTGCATTGACAGGATAAAAAAAGCGTGCTTATACGGCACGCTTTTTTAACAATATCGATCGCTTAATAATCATTGCTTTTTCCGCCCTTGGGTTTATCAGGTTTAGCGGCCTTCTTATTCTTATCATCCACCACTTTTAAGGGCATTGGCATAACAGCCTTGGGATCTTTGTTTGTTTCCGGCAGTTTAGCAGGCGAAGTAGGCAATTCACTTTTGTTTCTTGCTTTTGAGCCTGTATCTTTTTTGCCAACATCAAACTGGCTTTCAACTGGTATTTGCGAAGGCTTTTCTGTTGAGGGATCGACAATGTAATCTCCGGCACCTCCACTACCCTGATCGTCTGCAGCATTACTGCTGTCGCCACTATTCACGATGTCTTTAAAATTCTGGTCTGCATAAATGGGATCCTTTGACATTTGCGCAGGTTCTGCAAAATCTTTTTGTTTACCATAACCTAAACTTTTATCATCATATACCTTTTTCATAAAATAGCCCCATTTCGGCAAGGCCATTTCGTTACCACCACTTGTGCCTGAATAAATTCTTATAAAAGGATCATCGCATCCCACCCATGTACCAGCTAATAATTCCGGTGTATATCCCATAAACCAACCATCAGCGTTGTCGTTGGTAGTGCCGGTTTTACCCGCCTTCTGAGCCTGTATGCCATAATTGTTTAGAGATCTTCCGGTGCCGATTTCCACAACACCCTCCATCAGTTTTACCATGGTAAAGGCATCCTGCTCACTCATTACCTGTTTGGTATTTACCTGCGTATAATCTTCCAGTAAATTGCCGTTTTTGTCTTCTATACGGCTGATAAATACCGGCTCGGTATTAAAACCCTTATTAGGGAACATAGTATACGCCTGTAGCATTTGCAACAGTGGTATTTCAGCCGCTCCCAGCGAAAGGGATATGTAGGGGGGAAGCGGAGCCGTTATACCCACGCTCTTCGCAAATTCAATCACCCTGTTTACGCCGAGTAAATTAGTTAATCTTACAGAAGCCGTATTTTTTGAGTAAGCAAGGCAGTTGGCCAGTGTTCCCCCACCGCCATCAAATGTTCTTGTTATTTTTCCATACTGTACCGGGCCACCTTCAATATTTGTTGATGGAGTATAACCTGCGTCCTGTACCGCCAATGCATAAATCAAAGGTTTTATGGTAGAGCCAACCTGCCGGCTTGCCGTTACGTGGTCATATTTAAACCATTTAAAATCGTCACCGCCAACCCAGCACTTTACTTCGCCTGTTTTGGGGTCCATGGCTACAAAGGAGGTTTGCAACAATTGCCGGTGATACTTAATTGAATCTCTCGGTGTCATCAGGGTATCAAGTTCTTTTTTTGGATTCCATGCAAACACTTTCATCTTAACTTTTACCAGGAAAGTCTTTTTTATATCAGCATCTTTCATTTCCTCTTCTTTCAGATTCTTCCAGCGCTCGCTCGATTTCATGGCTGCTTCAATAATATTTTCGTGCTCTTTCCATGTCTTATCGCTGGTTGTTTTCAGGTAAGCATTTAATTTTTTTTGTATGATGGGCATTTGCTGCACTACGGATTCCTCTGCATATTGCTGCATTTTAGCATTAATGGTTGTATAAATTCTAAGCCCATCCCTGTATAAATCATAATTTTCACCCGTTTTTGGGTTCTTATGTGTTTTACACCAGTCTTTCATTTTATCAACAACTGCAAAGCGGAAATAAGGAGCAATACCCACATTATCATCCACCTTTTTAAAACTGGTGATGAGCGGCTTGGCCTTGTACTTGATGGCCTGTGCATCAGTAAGGTAATGTTGCTTGCAATCCACCATTCTTTCTATTACAGTATTTCTGCGGTTAATGGCTGCACTTGGATGACGGATAGGATCGTAAATAAACCCCTTCAGCATCCCCACCAGCACCGCGGATTCTTCCACATTCAGGTCCATTGGTTCTTTTTGAAAATAGGTTCTGGCCGCATTGCGGATACCATAATTATTGCCCCACGGGGCCCTGTTAAGATAGAGCGTAATAATTTCTTCTTTGGTGAAATTGCGTTCCAGCTTTACAGCAATTACCCATTCTTTTATTTTTTGTGTTCCTCTCTTTAGCACATTTCCCTTTCCCTGTCCCAGCATCATTTTAGCCAGCTGTTGGGTAATGGGGCTGCCGCCACCATCAGTGCCTAATTTTATTACTGCCCTGGCAACCGCCCGTGCATCAATGCCGGAATGGTCATAAAAATTTTGATCTTCCGTTGCTACTAATGCGTGAATAATATTTGGCGGAATTTCATTGTACTTTACTTCGCTGCGGTTTTCAGCGTAGTATTTACCCATTAGTTTACCATCAGATGAATACACTTCGCTGGCAAGATCTGCTTCCGGGTTTTCCAGTTCTTTTAAAGAGGGCATCTTTCCCAACAGCCCAAAATTGGCTGCTGAAAATATTAAAATCACCAGCAACAGGCCACCAAAAAAAACAAGCCATAAAATTTTTACAGGTTTCGTCATTTTAGTATTTTCAAATTTTTAGATGTTGATTTAAAGCAAATTTTGCCCCAACTTTCATTTGCCGGGGTTGCAAGCTATTAAAATTTACCCGGGAACTGCTTAGTCAGCAGGTCTTTATATCCTTTTAAATTTTTATTGTTTTGTAACAATTCAAGGTTAGCGTCGGAAATGATGAGGAAAGAATATTTGGCAGCCGGCAGCCAGGATACTTCATCCGGAGCCGCTTTTTTTGCCCGGTATAAAAACTGCAATGCGGCATCTGCATTGGCAAAAGAAGAAAATACCAGCAGGCTGATGTCTTTATCTATGGCAGTTTTTGCAAGCGTTATGTTTTGGTCCCTGAAATTTTCACCAATAAATCTCGTAAATGCATTTTTAGACTCATTGATATACGTTCCATCCACTTTGTCCAATACCATAATCACATTTTGCGGACTTGCAGCATTGAATGTAAAAGGGCCATTTGTAATAAGCGGGGCCACTTTTTTCACACTGTCTTTTGCAACACCGGGTTTGGTAGTAACAACGGCTTTGCTGCTGTCGTAAAAAGGCTTGGGCGATACAATCAGGTTGGAATCATTTCTTACAAGTTTCTCTTTTGGTGCCGGTATAACTTCATCCTCCTTTGCCCTGGTAACCTGTAACGCTGTCAGGTAACCCTCAATGTCTTTCCGGCGTTTTAATACATCTACCATTCTTGCTGCTTTTGCTTTCAATGGTGCTTTAGGGTACAGGCTGATGATGTTGTTTAATATTGTCGTAGCCGTACTATCTTCATGCTGTTTGATGTGGTATACCGCTTCAATATATAAAAGTTGAGGGCTCCAGTAGTTGTTACCATACAGGCTGTCTGCTTTTTTCTTTTCCGCAAGCGCCTCGTCAAATTTGCCTTCAATAAACAAATTGTAAATGGCTTCGTATTGTTTTGTACCAGCGTTGTTTTTCTTTGCTTCGTCACCACCCGCCGGACTGTTTAATATCTTTTCTGATGGGCTGGAGGCAAATTTTGTGTTGATCAGATTTTTATAATAAGCAGCTTTTTCAGTATTACCCAATTTGGTATAGCAGTAATAAAGCCCCAGGTAAATATCACCGTTATAAAGCGAATCAGGAAAACGTCTCAACGATTCATCATACCCGGTGATTGCCTGCCCGTAATCTTCAAGACTGCTTTGATATAATTTAGCCAGCTCGAATAAACTGAGTGATACCAACTGATTGCTTGTTGTTATTTTTTCTGGTGTTAATGGAAGATTGGCCATCAGCCCTTCAAAGGTCTGGTCCTGTGGCTGCGCAATTTTATCAACTGCCGGACTTTTTAGACCGTTTTTATCTTTTAGTGTTACGGCTCCCGAATCTGTCTTGGTAGGCGCGGCATCCATGTCTCCACCACCCATATCTGCCGGAGTAGTATTGACGTCCCCTTTCGGAGTAGTTGAAGTAGCATTTTTTCGTCGCCAGTTATCTGTATTGGTCCTGGTACCCCATTTTCTTTTAAAATCAGCAGATCCTTTAGACTTCATTGCAGCATTATCAAAATACCAATCTCCCTTACTACCGTTAGAAAAAAGATCCGAAGGTTGATTTTTATTATTGTCGAAAGTAATGGGTGTAAATCCATTGTCATTTTCTTCTTCTTTTGCTCCACTTAATTTGCGGTATTGCTTTGCCATTTTTTTTACAAAGGCAGTTCTTTCAGCAACCGGCATTGCTGCAATTTTTTGTAAGCTGTCCTCCCGTTCAATGATGTTTATCTTTTCTACAATTTTAGCAAGGGCGTTTTTTCTTTCATCTATTTCATCAAACCTGCTGCGCAGGGCTGTATCGCCTGCCTGCAGGCTGTCGTACATGGCATAGGCTATTTTGTATTGTTTGCGATTATAAGCGATGTCTGCCAGTTGCAGAAAGGCTTTATTTTTAAACGACACATTTTCTTCGTTGTAGTGTAAACTTTTGTTGTAATAAAATATAGCGGCAGTACTATCTGGTAGCTGCATGGACAAGTCGCCGGCAGAATAATAAATGATATCACGATACGGTTCAAACTTATCTTTTTTGGCCATGTGCACCAGGTTGTTGATTCCTTTTTTTAGTTCAGCAGAATCTGTACCCTTCATCATTTTTGCGTTGTTAAGCTGGGCATAAATATCCATCATAGGATCTGTGGTATGCTGAGACGCACGGTTATAATACACAGATGCCTTGTCGTACTTATGCGTGTTTTCATATAGCTGGGCCAACAGAAATTCGGACCTGGCCTGGTCTTGTTTCGTGGGGGCATTACTTAATGCATTTTCTAAATGAACAGCCGCACTGTCGTAAATATTTTGTTTGTAAAACCAGTATGCGTTTACTTCTGCCAGGTCATCTGCCAGGCGTTTTGGTAAATTGTCATCATGCTGTAAAGTATTGATGAGTGATGATGCGTCGCCCAGTTCATTTTGTTCTATCAGTGTCAATATCATCCAGATCAATGCGTCATTTCTGCTGGGTGGCTGCGCTGTCAATTTTTGAAGAATGTTTCTTTTTTCTTTATTTGCAATACTCAATGTGCCGCTACTGGAGGCGGACCCCGTACCCACTATACGATTGTCATCTTCATCTTTTTTACGGGGAAAAAGATTGTAGTTGATGAATTGAAAGGTGGCAGCTGCAGAGTCGAAATCCTTTTTAAAAAAATAGGCCTGTCCCATCAATAAGTACATGTTATCTACCCAGTCGTTACGCAGGTCGTGCAGTAGTATACCTGCCGTGGCTTTATATATTACAGAATCCAGTTCAGTTTTTTGTTGTGCCGTACTTTCCAGGCTATAAGGATAATAAGAAAGCAGTTTGGTATAGTCATCTTTTTGTGCGGCTTTTGCCCTTTCAATAACCGCGTTTATTTTATTATGCGCATTGTAATAATAATTGAAATGGGTATAATTGTTTTGAAAGATATGGCGCACTTTCGTGAATTTCTTATCAGCCATTTTTTCGGAACCTAATTTTCGTTCTTCAAATTTGGCCGATCTTTTGGAGGAGTCCAGCAAATTAATTGTCCATGCAGGCTGCGCAAAAACAACGTTTACATAGGTGAATAAAACAGCCGACATTAACAGCCTTAACAAAATCCTTTTCTGCATGAATAATTGTTTGAAATAATGCGGCTAAATATCGGTTATTTTTGCCAATTAATAGGGCTTAATGCTTTTGGTTTCTTATTTTTAACATCCAATAATGAAATATGGCCCGGGTAGAAGGTAACAGTACATTAAAACGTTTACGCAACAGGTACCTGTTGGTAGTAATGAATGAGGATACTTACGAAGAGGTGGTAAAGTTCCGTTTAAGCAGGTTGAGCGTATACATTATTTTAAGCAGCACTTTTGTTTTATTCACTATTTTAACGGTGGCGCTGATAGTTTTTACACCAATTAAATATTATTTGCCCGGTGTTGGTTACGGCGATGCCCGGCAGGTTAGGGAGTACAGGCAGTTGAAAATAAGGGCCGACTCGATGGAAAATGCAATGAAATTTAAACAGCAGTATTTGGATGATTTAAAAAAAGTATTGGAAGGAAAAACGCCTTCCCTGGATACCAATAAATTAGACTTGCCAAAAGAGGATAATACGAATGAATAGTAAAAACTTATTCACCATCGCATACCATGAATTATATTTCGACGTTGTTTTGTTGCTGTTCGTAGAAAGTGTCAGGTAGAAAGGTTGGTTGTTGAAGTAAATGGACAGCAGTTGCAGGGCAGTTTATTTTGAATATATTTTTTATCTCATGTTGTTTTAGCCGGATAAAAAAATAATTTTGCAGACTTTATTTCGACATAACCAATTCCAAACCTAAAAAAATCAATTACTATGTTCAACTCAAAATCTAAATCTGGCGGCAGCGAAACCCAGGGAGGAAGCACAACCATTATCGGTGCAGGAACAACCATCAACGGCAATATAGAAAGTACAGGCGACATCAGGATTGATGGAACGCTGATTGGCAACCTTACATCCAAAGCAAAAGTTTTAGTAGGTGCCGACGGAGTGATTGAAGGTGCCATCAAAGGTAAAAATGCGGATGTACTAGGCAGAGTATCCGGACAAATGGATATTAAAGAAATACTCCAGTTAAGGGGCAAATGTATTATTGACGGAGATATTTTCGCCGGCAAGCTTGAAGTAGAGCCAACTGCAACCTTTAACGGTCGTTGTCATATGGGTGCTAATGTGGTAGAATTGAATGTAGAGTTGCCCACAGCAGTTAACCAGTAGCCAATGATACCAGTAACAGTAAAAAATCAATGAAGGAAAAGAAAAAATTTTTATTACCACTGTTGCTGATATTTATTATTTGTAATGGCTTTTTTATTTCAGCTAAAAACCTGTTGATAAAATGGGGTATAGATAATGATATACTTATCATTGCCAACCTCTTATTTCTCATACTTGCGCTTATAACTTTTTTTATTCAGCAAAAGGCACTGCAAAATACAAATCCCAATGTATTTGTACGGAGTGTAATGGGCGGCATGATGATTAAAATGTTCGCCTGCATTATTGCTGTTTTTGTTTACTGGTTTACCATGAAGGAAAAATTCAGTAAACCCACGGTTATTGCGGCCATGATAATATACTTTGTTTATCTTGCTACAGAGGTTGGTATGGTTATGAAATTGAATCGTTCAAAAAATGCCTAAGCAGGAAGCCCCGTTACACCAGTTAAAAAGTTATTTACCCGAAGGCAGTTTTGAGGACGTGGTTCACTACCTGCTGCACTATAAAGTACAATTAACCATCACCCGTGAGCGAAAGTCAGTCCTGGGCGATTACCGCAATTCCCATCTTAATAAAAATCACCGCATCAGCGTAAATGGCAATTTAAATTCCTATGCCTTTTTAATTACACTGCTGCATGAGCTTGCTCACCTGTTTACATTTGAGCGCTATGGCCACCGTGTGCAGGCACATGGCCAGGAGTGGAAAAACGAGTTTAGTAAAGTGCTGGAGCAGTTCCTTGCAAAAAATATTTTTCCCGCAGATATCCGGCAAACTTTACTCAAAACGCTTCAAAACCCCGCCGCCAGCAGTTGTGCCGATACTGCGTTACTGAGGGTGCTGTATAAGTATGATAAAAAAAAGGAGGGCGTATTATTGATTGAGAGTTTGCCCGCCGGAGCGTTGTTTTCTATCAAGGGAGGCCGTGTTTTTTTAAAGGAAGAAAGAGTAAGGAAGCGTTTTAAATGCAAAGAAATTGCCACCGGAAAAATATATTTGTTCAGCCCGGTTTATGAAGTGCAGGCGGTTAACACAAAAGATTAGCAAGCTTGTCCACGTCGTTTTTTTTTAGCCTTATAATTTTTAGCAACGGCATCTTCTGCAATTATTTTTTTTGTCCAAACCGTATCAGGTTTCCATTATTGTCTTTAATACTAAACTCCTTGAACCGCCCTGGCCGGTCTTTCAGTATGGTCTTGGGGTAAATCAATTCTTTTGCGGAAAAATCTGCGTACAGGCATTCAATATCATCCGTTAAAATATAGCAGCTTCCTGGATGGAATGGCTTCTTGGTATCGGCCATGGCCAAATGTATTTCGGCGTCCTTTAATTTTAGGATACCATAGTCGCCCTGGTTAATGCCTGTGAAGCCGAGTTTTAAACTATAGAAATCAATCGTATCCCTGATATTAACAGCTGGTAAAACCGGAATCGTTTTTAGCAACATTTTTTATTATTGTAATTCTACAAAAGGTATTTAAAATATCTTTATTTTTATCAACTTAAATTCAAGCTCAATACATTTTTGGAACCCATCAATAAATATAGTGAAGAGGAGCTCGTTGCCTTATTGCAGCGACAGGATCAGCAGGCGTTCTCCTATCTATATGATAATTACGCGGGGGCATTGAACAATATTATTTTTAGATTGGTGGAAGACAGCGCATTGGCGGAAGATATACTGCAGGAAGCATTTGTAAAGATCTGGCACAATTTCAACCAGTACGATCAGTCAAAGGGCCGCCTGTTTACCTGGATGCTAAACCTTACCCGGAATTTAACCATCGATGTGTTGCGCAGCAAGGGCTATAAAAAGCAAACAAAAATCTCAGGCGACGAAAATTCCGTAGATAATATACCAGATACCAGCAGCACCCTTCTTAAATTTGACTCACTAGGCATAAGAAAACAGCTTGCTAACCTGAAACCCGAACAACGTATTATTATAGATATGGCTTATTTCAGCGGATTCACCCAGGACGAAATCGCAAAGGAACTGGATGTGCCGTTGGGTACCGTAAAAACAAGGATGCGTACCGCAATTTTGGAATTAAGAAAAATGTTACAATACAATTGAAACCGCAGGACATCATATCATCAGGAATTTTGGAGCTTTACGCTGCCGGCCTTGCCTCTGAACAGGAGCAAAGGGACGTGCAGGCGTATGTTGCACAATACCCTGAAGTTGCTGAAGAACTGGAGCAAATAGAATCAGGTATGGAATTGTACGCCCTGTCGTTTGCTAAAGCACCTGCTGCGTCTGTAAAAGACAAAGTTTTTGCCCGCATCAACAATGAAAAATCGGAATCGGCGCCGGTTGCGACGGCACCTGTTCAACCCGAAGTAAATACTCCGGTACCAGTGATAGGCATTGCGCCTTACTGGAAATACGCCGCGGCAGCTTCTGTAGCTTTACTGATAGGAAGCATTACAGTGAATGTTATGCTATACAATAAGAGTAATGACGTATCGCAAAACCTGCAGCAAACCCAACGTGAGCTGGCTAGTTTAAAAGATGAAAACAAAACCATGGAAGGCGATATGGCCGTGGTGCAAAATAAATTCAGCAAGCCGGTATCGTTAAAGGGATTGGAAGCAGCGCCCGATGCGGCTGCAAAAATATTCTGGATGGAAAATACAGGTGAGGTATACCTCGACCCAAGCAATTTACCAGAAGCGCCCGCAGGCAAGCAGTACCAGTTATGGGGTATTGTTGATGGAAAGCCGGTGAGCGGTGGTATGATTCTGACTTCCAAAAAAGGAGACAAGTACCGCATTCAAAAAATGAAAACTTTTGGTAAGGTGGATGCCTTTGCCATAACACTTGAAAGCGAAACAGGCAATACATCACCGAAGGGGCCTATGTTTGTAATGGGTAAAATGTAATATTTATTTCCACTTAATTTTTATAGCCGGCCTTTTTGACCGGCATTTTTTTGTAAAAATTTTTTTCAGTTTTGCATTAAAATACTTCCCTGGAATATTGCCCCTTGTTAATTATTTTTTTGCTACGATTTCAACTTAAAAATAATTGTTTCATCAAGCGGCTATTTCTTCACCAAATGATTGCACAAGCCAGGTGATTTCAACCCTAAAAAAATTTTTTCAAAAATTATAAATCCATCGTTCATCAAGCCACGTATATCAACCAAATCAATTTAAAATAATCAAACATAAAATCTACAGAATGAAAAAGTTTAAAACAATTATGATGGTGGCAACGGCGGTTGTATTAACGCAGTTTTCTTTTGCCCAAATGAGCAGTATGTCAAAAGAAAAAACAGTAATGGTAGGTGGTGCTGCCATGTATCCATCCAAAGACATTGTTACCAATGCCGTAAACAGTAAAGATCACACTACGTTGGTAGCAGCAGTTAAAGCCGCCGGCCTGGTAGAAACTTTGCAAAGCGCCGGACCATTCACTGTGTTTGCTCCAACCAACGCGGCATTTGATTTACTGCCGGCAGGTACCGTTTCCACCTTGCTGAAACCAGAAAATAAACCCATGCTGGCTGGTTTACTAACCTACCATGTTGTTGCAGGTAAAGTAAGCGCTGCTGACCTGGTAAAGATGATAAAGGAAGGCAACGGAATGGCGACATTAACCACTGTTGCAGGCGGTAAATTAACAGCGATGATGGCAGGGAAAAAAGTAGCCATTAAAGATGAAAAGGGTGGCGTAGCTTATGTAACCATTGCAGATGTAAATCAAAGCAATGGGGTAATACATGTAATCGATCATGTGTTGCTTCCTAAATAGAATTACTTTTCAATATACAATTTAAAAAATGCGGCCCGATTCTTCGGGCCGCATTTTTTATAGCAAAGAGTGAACATAAAAAAAGGCAGCGATATGTCGCTGCCCGGTATCAGGGTTGGTATTAAGGGTCTGTTTAAAAATCTTTTAAGCGGTTCCACCAGGTACGTTTCATTACCAAAAAGATTACCGCGATTAAGGCCAGCACAATCCCAAGTCCGCTCCATTGATTTAAGATAAGGTACATCGGTAATAGCATCAGCAATATTTGACCTACAATACCAAGTATTATATTAAAGATATTAACGGGCAAATTTTTATTGGCCTGGAACGATGGATCTTCTGCTACCGCCATGTCGTGTATTGGTTTCCAAAATCCCCATGGCCGCACATTTTTATAAAAGGTGAGCAGGGTAGGGGTATCTGTTGGAGGTGCACTGTAAGTGCCGATGATGCAGGCAATGAATTGTATTAATATAAACAGCGGGAAAAAATATAACATTCTTGTTCCATCAAAATAAGTAGTAACGCCCGTTACACTCAGCAACGGCGGTATGGCGCTTACCACAATCCCAGCCAGCATACCATAAAAAAATCCATTGGCATTAAAGCGCCACCAATACCATTTCAACACGTTGGCGCATACAAATCCGCCATACAAGCCTGCAGTAATAATATTGAAAATCATATTAACATCCTTAATGAGCAGCCCAAGGCCGATACCAAAAATCACCATTACGATGCCGCTTACATAACTCATCGCAATTACTTTTCTGCGATCCGCCTGCGGGTTAAAATACTTCAGGTAAATATCATTTACAATATAGGCCTGGCCCGCATTTAAAGTGCCGCTGAAGTTACTCATAAAAGCGCCTAAAAAACCTGCCAGCACCAGCCCGATTAAACCTACTGGTAAAAACTTGCTGATAACGGATGGCATGATGTTTTCAAAATTAATTAGCCCATCCGTGCCATTGTGCAGGTCAAGGTCTTTAAAATATAATATGCCCATAATGCAAAGTCCCATCGTCATAAAATACCTTACCGGCATCAGTATCACCGAAATAAATCCACTCATTTTGGCGGCATCTTCCGGGCTTTTTGTGCTTAGTATTTTCTGGCAGTCGTAATTCGGTGCAGGCCCCGCCAGGCTCTTCATAATACCACTGAATAACATCATTCCCATGATGGCTGAAAACAACTGGTATCCGTCTTTCTCTAATTTTATTTTTGCATCATTCAATTTATTGGTCCAGTCAAGGCCAAGGTCCATACCAAAAAATGGCGAGTCCCAGCCTTTGGGCACCCTGCTCAATACATCTATGCCTGTGGACTTCAAGTGCCGCATAGCAATAATGCCAACGAATAAGGAGCATACAATCATAATCATGTACTTGATCACATCTGCCAACACAATTCCGTGCATGCCACCCAAAATACTGTACAGCATGGCTATCAAACAAATGCTGACACCATAAAACTGGGCGGTACTGTGTTTGGAAATTTCGAGTGCCGCTTTATACTGATCTGACCCTGGTGCAAAAGCAGCTTCACCGTGATTTAAGAAAGGGAGGGTATCTTTTATACGTTCATAGGGCAGAAAAATTTGCAGAAACTCACCCACACCAACAAAGGCATATGCCATGTATCCAATGCATAAAATAAGTGCAAAGGCAACCACCACTTTATGGCTTTGACCAACTCCGCGATCGGTTAAACCAAAGCGTGTTTTTAACCATTCCGCACCGGTGGTGGCATTGCTCCGGCGCAGCCAGCGGCTTAAAAAAACCATTAAAAAAATCTGGTTAAATACCGGCCACATCCAGGGAATAAAAACACTTTTAAATCCGTACAAAAAAGCCATGCTTGTCAGCAACATCGTTCCGCTGATGTCGAACATATCGCTGGCATCGCTCAATCCCAAAGCATACCAGGGTAAGGATTTACCGGCCATCAGGTAAGCATCTTTACTTTTTTTTGCCCTGTTTTTCATATAGAAACCAAGAAACACCATTAGGGCGAAATAGGCGAGGATTATCAGCAGGTCAATCGTTGAAAGAATATACATTGATTAGTTTTAGAAGATATTTGTAAAATTGCCGCATCGCAGCTATACATATAAGGCATTAAGTAAATCATTATTTTTCATTTGGCAATATTTTAGATGCACTCTGTTTAAATGCGCTTAACAAAAATTAAAAAAGTATCACTATTTGAAAATATTACAACCTTATTTTGAATGGTGGTTTTTTTATGAAATGCTATGACTAAAGTTCGCTTATTTTTACTGACCTAATGGCATTCAGCAAAAGACCTGACTTATGGTTTGTTTTACTGAAGATCAAAATCATAGTGCACAAATCATTCAAAAAAATGACCACCCGAATTTATTATGAAACAACAATTTCCGAAAAACTTTATTTGGGGTAGCGCTACCTCTTCTTACCAGGTGGAAGGTGCGTGGAACGAAGATGGAAAAGGGCCGTCTATCTGGGATGTGTTTTGTTTAATTCCGGGTAAAGTGCAGGATGGCGATACCGGCGAAATAGCTTGTGACCATTACCATCGCATAGCCGAAGACGTTGCGTTAATGAAAGCGATGGGATTAAAGGCGTACCGTTTTTCTATTGCCTGGGCACGGGTATTGCCGGCTGGCAGGGGCGCTGTAAATCAACAGGGGATTGATTTTTACAATAGACTCATCAATGAACTGCTGGCGGCTGGTATAGAACCCTGGGTAACATTATACCATTGGGATTTACCTGCTGCGCTGGAATTTGAAATAGATGGCTGGTTGGGCGACGAGATAGCAGCTGTGTTTGCAGACTATGCGACGCTGTGTTTTACTCATTTCGGCGACCGGGTAAAAAACTGGATCACCATTAATGAGGCATGGGTGGTTGCCATTTTGGGTTATGGTCATGGTGTGTTTGCACCCGGAAAAAAATCTAACGATTTGCCGTATGTTGCCGGGCACAATTTATTACTGGCACATGCGCAAGCGGTGAATGTATACCGTACTCAATTTCAACACCAACAAAAAGGTTGTATTGGTATTACCAATAATTGCGACTGGAGAGAACCATTGACTGATAGCATTGCCGACAAAGAAGCTGCGCAAAGGGCACTGGAGTTTTTCCTGGCTTGGTTTGCCGACCCGGTATATAAAGGCGATTATCCTGCGGTGATGAAGGATAGATTGGGTAAGCGTTTACCGGTGTTTACAAAAGAGCAAAAATTAATATTGAGAGGTTCTTCTGATTTTTTTGGATTGAATCATTACACTACCATGTACGCGTCGGATGCAACAAATAATAAAGAAGCAGGCAGTGTATATGGCAACGGCGGTTTGTCAGAAGACCAGGATGTAAACCTGGGTGTGGATGCAAGCTGGAAGTTAACAGATATGCAATGGGCCATTGTTCCCTGGGGTTGTAAAAAACTGTTGCAATGGATTGCGGAGCGGTACAATAACCCGGCGATTTTTATTACAGAAAATGGTTGTGCCTTCGATGATAAATTAATTGACGGCCAGGTAAACGATATCGAAAGGGTTGATTTCTTTAAAGGGTATATCTCCGCTATCGGCGAAGCGATTGACGCTGGTGTGCAGGTAAAAGGATATTTTATTTGGTCGCTGCTGGATAACTTTGAATGGGCGAGCGGTTACTCTAAAAAATTCGGAATACATTACGTTGAAGAAGGGTCGCTCAATCGCATACCGAAAGCATCTGCTTTGTGGTATAAGAATGTGATTGCTAACAATGCTGTGTAAACCTTTCGGTTTTCCCAAAGCTTTAATAACACGGTAAAAGTGCTGTTCAAATATTAGCCCCCTAACGGGTATTTAATAATTAAAGATTTAGCCCGTGTTCATTTATTATAAAATTTATCCTCTGCCCATTTTGCAGGATTATTAATAATGTAATTGGAAATATTTTCATACGATTTTATATTGCGGATGATGTGCTCGTAATAGTTGCGTTGCCACAATTTACCCATCATGTCGTTTTTCGATTTATAAATTTTTAAACAACCATTAAATACCAATGATTTGTATGCACCAATAATTTCGCCAATCGTCGCGTTTGTAGGGACAGGGCTTGCCCCTGTCCAGATATCATCACAATCGGTAATTGAACCATTTTCGGCAACCGCATCGGTAGGTGCAAGCCCTTGCGGTTGTCCCAATTGTGCCAGGGTATCTGCCCCTGCAACATCGTTCAACAAAATAATTCCGTGCATGTGGTTGGGCATTATTTGAAAAACATCCAATTCAAAACTTGTAAATCGTTCAACCAATTTTATCCATTTATTGTATGCAATGGTTCCCAGCTCATTTAAAATCATTTCGCCATTTTCGATTTTTCCAAAACGACATTTCCTATCCTGGCAACAAATGGTTATAAAATACAAACCCGCCTGCGAATAATCGTATCCCTTTAAACGGATAGACCTGCGGTGATGAATTTGCGGATTGTATTTTGGCTTGTTGTTCATTATTGGGGCAGCCCTTGCGGTTGCCCTATTGATTTTATTTGGTCAGGGGCAACCCTTGCGGTTGCCCTATTAATTTTATTTGGTCAGGGGTGAACCCTGACCCTACGTGACATTTCGTTTATTTTATTTTGTTCCCGGGGCTTATTCGCCGGATGATATTTTTTTTCTACATGCTTTGCTACATCCTCCGGATAAAACAACACCTCTTTAAACTGTCCATGGGTATACATTTCAGCCTGGTCTTTAAAATGTATGGATGATGGGTCACCACTTTCACCACCAGCCAGTAAAGACTTGGCAATGATCTTTTTACCAAACTGCACAGCACAAATAAAACTATTGCCACTTACGCCGTAGCGCTTTTTATTGCCTGCAAAATACTTGCTGTTGTAAGAAGGAATTTGTCCCCAAAGGGCAGATGCAAAACCCATTGGCAGGCTGGGTAAACTATCATTGTATTGATCGGGAATATCGTCGGTAATGCGTTGAAAACGGTTGATGGTTCCCCAGGCAATTTGCCAGTTGCCAAACTTACTGGTCAGTTCATTTACCACGGCTGTTAATGGTGGCAACAACTGTGCGGCCGTTGCAATAGAGGCGAAGCGTTTAGTATTTTGTACCTGGTCGGTTTCGCCTTCATCGACATACACTTTCTGCAGCAGCTTATCTAATTTTTGCGCCCACTCAATGGCCAGCGTGGTAGCTATGGATTGCTCGCCTGAATGATAATCCCAATTTTTTAAAACGGCTATGGGGTCTTTCAATTGGTTATAGGTAGGATCCCCGCTGGCAATATTTTTTTCAAAAGATTGTATCAGTGCGGGAACCAAAATTTCGAATGCCGAAAGATAGGTATCATATCCGGTCGCAATTACTTTATCAACGGTGTATTTGTTTTCTCTTCCTAAAATCCTGACGGCATTTACACCACGAAAATTTTCCCCGTCGGGTGCCATGTAAGCGGGGTAATTTTCTTTCTTCGGACTGTTAACACCTGCCACCGAAAAAGGGGTAGAGTTGCAATTTTGCAACCAGCCATTGGCCGGGTTAAAAAGGTGAACAATGTCTTTTTGCGCATGAAGTCCTTTCCATTCCGTTGCCGATATACTTCCATCAACCGGCGCTGCCCAGTTTAATTTTTTATCTCTCACCGGTATAAAATTACCATGCCAGTAAGCGATGTTGCCCTTGTCATCTGCATAAACGGTACTGTTGCTGGTATTGGCTTTCAGGTCCATTACTTTTTTATAGTCTTCGAAGCCCTTTGCTTTGGTACGCAGCCAGCTTTGTTGCAAACTAATGGCGGACCGGTTAAAAGATTTCAGGCTGATCCATTTGTTATTGCGCATGGCCATCACTGGTCCGTGTTGTGTAAAATAGGCGGTAATATTTTTTGTTTTCAATAAATTATTTTCCTTAAACCGAAGTGTCATTTGCTTTTGCCGAACTGGTTTTAACTGGTGATCGCATTCGTAAAAAAGCCGGTTGTTTTTAGTGATTATTTTTTCTTCATATAAATCAGCCACATCCACATTGTTGCTGGTATGCATCCAGCCGCAATGTTCATTAAATCCCTGGTACACAAAAAATTGTCCCCAGGTAACTGCGCCATAGGCGTTCAATCCTTCCTTGCTGGTAACCTGCACTTCCGGCCTGAAATAAAATGTTACATGCGGATTGATATATAAAATGGCGTTGCCGGATGCTGTGATGGAAGGCCCAAATGCAAAACCGTTGGAGCCAGTTTGCTGGTCGGGATCTTTGGGTGGAGCTATGGCAACAGTTTTATCTCCACTATAAAAGTTTTTTAATTCGGCGGTAGAAATATCGGCCGTGTTAATGGCACCAATGCTGCCATCTGTCCATAACAGCGGATACCATGGCTGAAAGCGGGTTATCATTAATGGCTTCACTTGCGGGTTTTTATACAGGTAATAATTAATGCCATCTGCATAGGCATTCAGCAATTTTTTGAGCCATGGGGCAGCAGCGTTGTAATCTTTTTTTGCATCGGCTGTATCTATCAATAGTTGCAATAACAGGTCGTCATATAAAACGCCTTCTCCCTTAACCTCAGCCATGCGACCAAATTTTTCAATATAATTTAATTCTACTCTTTTAAAATCATCTTCACATTGTGCAAACAGTAATCCAAATACTGCATCAGCGTCGGTGTTACCACTAATGTGGGGAATACCCCAATTATCTCTTGTTATAGTTACCTGTTTTGCCTGCTGTTGCCAGCGGCTGATTTCTTTGGCAGAGAAATTCTGGGCCAATAATTGTATCGGGAATAACAACAGCAGCAATATTTTTTTTAGAGGCATTGTTTTGTTTTTAGTAAAGATAAAGAAGAGCTGCTGGTATATCAGCGCAAGGTTGCTATGCCGAAGAAAATGATAGCCTTAGTGTGGTAACTATTTGTACATAAAACAAATTCGTAGAATAAGTTCAACAGTTTAAACACTTATTTGTAATAGCATTGGGTAATTATCTTATACACTTTTAGAAAAATAAAAATTAAAGAATGAAACAAGTTTTTGTTTACACAGGAATGATAGTAGCGTCGTTTTTTGGTATGCAGGCTGCCATCGCACAAACAAGCGTTAAGCCTATATTAACGGTAACAGACGACAATGCAGGGTTGAAATTGCCTGCCAAATTCAAGGCGACTGTACTGGCTGAAAATTTAGGGAAGGCCAGGCATATTGCTGTAACACCGCAGGGTGGTATTTACGTTAGGCTGGCCAAACCTGTAAACGGTAAGGGTACACTTTATTTACAGGAAAGCAATGGCAAGGCTGTTGTTAAAAATGGGTTTGGCAACTATGGCGGTACCGGCCTTTATATTAAGGACGGTTACCTGTACAGCTCCAGCAATGAAGATGTTTTCCGGTATAAACTCAATGCAAACAATGAAGTAGTTAACCCTACTGCACCAGAAAAAATAATAACCGGATTGATTAACCGCTGGCAGCATGAAACAAAATCGCTTGTGCTGGATAATGAAGGCAACCTGTATGTAAATATTGGCGCCTGGTTAAACAGTTGCCAGGAAAAAGACAGGCAAAAAGGTTCTATGGGAAGAAAAGGTTGCCCAATGCTGGATTCTGCCGGTGGCATCTGGATGTTTAAAAGCGACAAGCCAAATCAAACCTATGCTGACGGCGTAAGGTATGCAACCGGGTTAAGAAATGTAGTTGGCCTTGACTGGAACCAGCAGGATAACCAACTTTTTGTCATGCAACACGGGCGGGATCAGCTGCATGATATCTTTCCTGATTTATATACCGTACAGCAATCGGCCCTTAATCCTGCCGAATGCATGTTTGCTTTAAAGAAAGATGATAACGCAGGGTGGCCTTACCTGTATTACGATTATGGCCAACATAAAAGCATGCTGGCGCCTGAGTACGGCGGCGATGGAAAGACTGCAGCCGATCCAAAATTCCTTGAGCCTGCTGCTGCATATCCAGCCCATATGGCGCCGAATGGATTACTATTTTATACTGGTAATCAATTTCCTGCAAAATATAAAAACGGCGCTTTCATAGCCTTTCATGGTTCCTGGAACAGGTCGCCTGAACCACAGGCCGGTTATTTTGTGGTATTTCAACCTTTTAAAGATGGAAAGCCTTCCGGCGATTGGGAGGTATTTGCGGATAATTTTTCAGGTTCTGCTGAAAAAACGGCTTCCGGCCGGGCAGATCATCGCCCATGCGGCCTTGCCCAGGGACCCGATGGCTCTTTGTATGTAACGGACGATTCAAAAGGATTTTTGTACAAAATAACTTACACCCCGTAAAACAATATGGATAAAAAAATAACATTCACAGGCATACTCCTATTGCTTGCATCAGCAGGATTTGCCCAGCAAAAAAAGCCGGTAGCCAAATCGCCCGCAACAAGTCTTAAAACATCGATAGTCGCTGGAGAAGCAGTGTACACGCAATTCTGTATTTCATGCCATTTGCCTGATGGGGGTGGTGTAGAAAACCTGAATCCACCTTTAATTAAAACTGCTTTTATAAACGGGGCTAAACCCAGGTTGATAACAACTGTACTGAATGGTATGGGGCAGGTAGAGATTAATGGCGAAAGATACAACAATGTAATGCCTGCGTTTAATTACCTCACCAATAAACAAGTTGCAGATGTACTCACTTACGTACGCAATAGTTTTGGAAATAAGAAGCCTGCGGTAACTCCTGCAGATGTAAAAATCACCAGGGCGAAAGTGGCCAAATAGTTGTGAGTTATAAGTTATAGGTTATAAGTTGAATGAATTTAGCAAGACTTTAGAATAAGGTAATTATCTCTCAAAATTTTTACAAATAAAAAAGTCTCATTAACAATGAGACTTTTTTTAAATTTTATTTTGAATTGATGGCTATAGCAACGAATGCGATTTGATCAACATGAAAGTGATCAGAGATCAGACATCAGAGATCAGCCATCCGAAATCAGCCATCCGAAATCAGCCATTAAGCAACTGCTTTATTCACCAGTGCTGCAGCCTCACTTAACAGGATAGCGCTTTGAACTTTCAGCCCGCTTTCGTCAATTAATGTTTTTGCTACATCTGCATTGGTACCCTGTAAACGGACAATGATTGGAATATCGATATTGCCAATTGACTGGTATGCATCAATCACACCTTGTGCAACACGATCGCAACGAACGATGCCACCAAAAATGTTGATCAGGATCGCTTTTACTTTTGGATCTTTTAAAATAATACGAAAGCCAGCCTCCACTGTTTGTGCATTGGCTGTACCGCCTACGTCCAAAAAGTTAGCTGGCTCACCACCACTTAATTTAATCATATCCATAGTCGCCATGGCAAGGCCGGCTCCATTTACCATACAACCCACATTACCATCCAGCTTTACAAAATTCAGGTTGAATTTACCTGCTTCTACTTCTGTAGGATCTTCCTCACTGATATCCCTTAAACCTGCTATGTCTGCATGGCGCATTAAAGAGTTATCGTCCACATCCATTTTACAATCCACTGCGATTATTTTATCATCGCTGGTTTTGAACAAGGGATTTATTTCCAGCATGCTGCAATCCAAACCAACATAAGCGTTGTATAAATTGGTTACAAATTTCACGCAGTTTTTAAAAGCAGTGCCACTGAGGCCGAGATTAAAGGCAATTTTACGGGCCTGGAAAGCCTGCAGCAAACCACTTGGGTTTACCCACTCTTTGTATATTTTGTCGGGTGTATTGTGCGCTACATCTTCAATGTTCATACCGCCTTCGGTACTGTACATAATTACATTCTGGCCTTTTGACCGGTCCATTAAAATAGACAGGTAAAATTCTTTTGTCGGGTTGGGGCCATCATAATAAACATCCTGGGCTACCAGTACTTTATTAACCAGTTTACCGGCAGGGCCAGTCTGGATAGTTACCAATGTACCACCTATTAAATTTTGTGCTATTTCTTTAACTGCTTCTGCATTTTTACCTACCGCAACCCCACGCTGCTCTTTACCACGGATGGTACCTTTACCACGGCCGCCTGCATGTATCTGTGCCTTCACTACGGCAAATTTGCTATCGTACAGTGTATGTATCTGTCGGTATGCTTCTTCTGCCTCGGCAGGTGTATTGCAGGCAATGCCTTCCTGCACTGGAACATTGAATTTTTTAAGCAGCTCTTTGGCCTGGTATTCGTGAAGGTTCATGGTTGAAAAAATTTTTTGCGAAGATAAGAAGGGAAGGGGAAATAAGGAGTATATAATTTGTTTCCCCGTTCACTTAAAGAAGCGTTGGTAAACTGCTGCTTATGGGGGTGCTTGTGCAACAGGAAGGAATTATATACTATTAAAATAGTTTTAATGCTTTAGTGCCCAAAGAACGCTTTTACCCTTCTCTGTTTCTGCCCCGGTTTGAGAACCCGGAGGCTGCCGCCGTTTTTACCATTTTTTTAATTCAACCTTGCTTTTAGTTTCCTTTCTTTGCAAAACCATTTTGGTGGTGCACTGCACCTGCAAATGTGCATACAAAACGACTCTTACTACTAAACAAGCAAACAGAATGATCAAAAAAATAGAAGCGGCAGTTGCGTATATCCAAAGCCGTTATAGCGGCAAGCCTGTAGCAGGGATTGTATTGGGAAGTGGGTTGGGTAGTTTTACCGAAGAGATAAAAATTGAAGCAACTATTGCTTATAACGATATTCCGCATTTTCCGGTAAGTACCGTGGAAGGCCATGATGGAAAATTAATTTTCGGTGAGCTCGCAGGAAAAAAAGTGGTAGCTATGATGGGCCGCTTTCATTGTTATGAAGGCTATACGCCACAGGAAGTTGTTTTTCCAATCAGGGTAATGAAGTTTTTAGGCATTACCACCTTACTAATCAGCAATGCTGCCGGCGGTATGAACCTCGATTTTAAAGTTGGCGACCTGATGATCATTAAAGATCATGTAAGTCTTTTTGTAATTAATCCTTTGATCGGGAAAAATGAAGAGGCGATGGGACCCAGGTTTCCGGATATGAGCGAACCTTACAGCAAGCGCTTAATTAACCAGGTAAAAGCCATAGCCACCAAAGAAAATATGGATGTTAAAGAGGGCGTTTATTGTGGCGTAACCGGCCCTACTTTTGAAACAAGGGCAGAATATAAATTACTGCACGTTATTGGCGGAGATGCGGTTGGTATGAGTACAGTACAGGAAGTAATTGCCGCGGTACACATGGGGCTGGATGTTTTTGGAATGAGTGTAATAACTGATCTTGGCATACGGGAAGAAGAGAATACCATTACGCATGCGGAAGTACTGCAGGCAGCCAAAGAAGCAGAACCAAAACTGACGCATATTTTTAAGGAATTGGTTGCCGGTTTGTAAGAAAACTGCAGCAAAAAAAGCTCCCGGGCAATTTGTTTTTTGAGCCGCAAAAATATTGTGGGGATGAATAATTTTGAATGATGTATAAAATAATTTTTTCTTTATTGTTGCTGGGGCTTTTTCATGCTGGTGTTGCGCAACGGGGGTTGCAGACGCTTAGAGGTGCAGCCGGTGGAATGGGCAAAAGCAACAGTAGCAAAGGCGGCAGCAAAAGTGATAGTTTGGGTTTAGGCTTTGAGCATAGAGATGATTTAAAGGATTCCATCACAGTTACTTTTAAATACCTTGATTCCATCCGCAACATCCGTATTGATACCAACCTCAACGATTTTTATAAATATTTTTCTATTCCTGCTACTGAGCAATATTTGGGCAACAATGGTAACGCAGGCTATTCGCTTATTTATGCGCCTTACGCAAAAGCAGGATGGGATGCGGGCTTTCATGCATTTGATGCCTACAAATACACATTGGAAAACAGCCGCTTTTTTAGAACTACCAAACCTTACACCCGCATGAATTACGAGCTGGGCTCAGGTAAGGAACAGGTGGTAAGTATTATTCATACACAAAATCCTAAACCCAATTTAAATTTTGGGTTAGAATACCGGTTAATCAGTGCGCCCGGCTATTTTTCTTCTCAAAATACCAACCATAAAAGCTACCGGCTTTTTAGTAACTACCAGGGCAAGCGAAAAAGATATGGCGCCTATTTTATGCTGATGGGTAACGTGCTTAAAAGTTCGGAAAGCGGGGGTATTAAAAACGACAGTAATCTCGCAGATAAAAATTATAAGCTCTTCGCCATTCCGGTTAACCTGGGCGGTAATAACTCTGGCTTTAACCCCTTTAACACAACTGTTACTACCGGTAATGTGTATAAAGATTTTACTTTCTTTTTAAGGCAATCATACGACCTGGGCAAAAAAGATTCCATTGCCATTAATGACAGCACCACGGAATATTTATTTTATTCAAAGCTGCGTTTTCAGCACACCCTAAATTACAGTAGTTACAATTACCAGTTCAGGGATTTGATATCTGCTGACACCAACTATTATATAAACTACTACGATACCACAATGGCTGTGGATACCTCAACACGTACCGATAGTTTGGTAGTTACAGATAAATGGAAAGTAGTGTCTAATGATTTTTCCATCATCACTTATCCTGATACAAAAAACATAGCACAATATTTAATGGCGGGCGCCCGCATAGAAAACATCAAAGGCACTTTTGCAACAGGCACCCACAATTTTTACAATATTATGTTACATGGCGAGTACCGGAATAAAACCCGTAACCGGTTGTGGGATATACTGGCCAATGGGGAACTGTATATGGCCGGCTTAAATTCCGGCGATTATAATATCAATGCTTCGCTGGCAAGATACCTGAACAAAAAATGGGGTAATGTACGGCTGGCTTTCAGTAACGTAAACCGTACACCTTCTTTTATATTTAACACACTCTCTTCTTTTAATTTCGGCAATGCCAGTGATTACAAAAAAGAAAATATTATCAGCTTAAAAGCCAACGCAGACAACCCTTTTGTAAGTTTATCCGCGGCCAATTATTTAATTACCAATTACGCTTATTTTACCGGGTTTTATAAAACAGCTCAATATAGCAAAGTCATTAATTTGCTACAATTAAGTGCGGCAAAAAAAATAAGGTTAACCAGGCGATGGAACCTGTATGCGGAAGTTACGTTACAGCAGACCGACGCTGCTGCGCCGGTAAAAGTGCCTTTAATTTTTACGCGTAACCGGCTTGCATATGAAGGGGTGTTTTTTAAAAATCTCAATTTGAGTACCGGGTTAGAGTTCAGGTATTATACGCCTTACAAAGCATACAATTACTCACCGGTTATGGGGCAGTTTTTTGTACCCGATACCAGTTTTACACTCAGGAACCGGCCGGATATCAGTGCTTTTCTGCATTTCAGAATTAAATCTTTTACTGCTTTTTTACGGGCAGAAAATTTAAATACTATGGATTTTTCAAATGGGTTCGGGTTTACTAAAAATAATTTCGCGGCGCCACATTATGCTTATCCTGGTTTGGTAATCCGGTTTGGCATACAATGGAATTTTGTGAACTAGCGTTGTAGTAAACATTGTTAAGTTGTATTTTTTAACGATTTACTGTACAGCCTGATCGCTATATTTGCAGTGTATTAATGCCGTAATGAAATGGTGATTACAATAAAAAAAATATTAAATTTTATACTCTCTTTATTTAGAAAAAAAGACTGCTGCAAATGAAAAATGTTTACTTAATTATAGTATTGGTGCTGATGACCTTCGGCACCAAAGCACAGGTAAAAGTGGAACAGATGGCTCCGGAAATTGCTTTGCCCGGATTAAAAGACAGTACCGTGCACCTCTCTTCATTAAAAGGAAAGGTTGTTTTAATAGATTTTTGGGCTAGCTGGTGTGGTCCTTGCAGGGCTTCTATACCTAGTGTAATCGGTTTGTATAACAAATACAAAGCCCAGGGATTTGAAGTTTTTGGTGTTTCCATCGACAGCAAAAAGCGTGACTGGGTAAAAGCAGTTGAACAGGATAAAATCAATTATACCCAGGTAAATGATAAAGCAGGGTGGTATTCTAAAACAGCTGAAAAATATGGTGTTAACGCCATTCCGAATACTTTTTTATTGGATAAAACAGGTAAAATTGTAGCGATAGATTTGGATGAAGAACAACTGGAAGCTAAAATTAAGGCGCTCTTGAATTAAAAATCCGGTTGCAATAAAGTCTTTTGCAAATTGATCTGCCAAAAAATTGAGTCTTTGGAACTATTCAATCGTAAACCAGGTATAGCTTTCCGGTTCGATGTTTACCGTGAGCTCAATCGAATATTTTCTATCTAATTTCTTTTGTATTTTTTTGCCTTCCTGTTCGCTGATCAGTACAGTGTCAGTGGCTCCTGTGTAGTACAATGGCACTTGTATGGTTCTTGTAATTTTTTCTTTCAACGGATTGTACAACATCAATAATCCTTTTGTTTTTAATGCCGGGTTAGCATGTAGTATACCATCCCAATCCCGGCCATCTGCCCGGCGGAGGTGAATAATATCCGCATTCAAAATATCCCTGTATTTTTTATACCAGTTAATTACATTGATTACCGTTTGTTTGGTGGCGTCTGTATCATACAATCTCGGGCCCCGGTAACAGGCCTGTATACCTGCTCCGTAATATTGCATCATCAGTTGTTTGTAGTCCTTCAGGTGTTCAGAAAGCGGCTCCAGTACTGCTTCTTCACCGCCACCCTGGTACCTGGTTAATGGCACAAATCCCCAGCCCATAGAAGGCGTTTTTTCCCAGGTGCCATCGTAAATATTTTGGCGGTTCAGTATTTTTTGATTTTCTCTTGGTAAAGAAAAATTTACTTCGCGGTAGCCAACAGCAATTTTATTTGTACCATCTAAAAAATACCAGTCAGGCGCATTGATGTAAACACCGTGTTCACTCAGCCAGTGATACAAGTCTTTTTGAATGGCCATTTGTTTCCATTGACTGTCATCCAAACCAGTATGGCCGGGATGAGTAGTGGAGGCACAAACATCACCCGGGTAGGGCCCGTCATTTTCCCATATATCAAAACCGGTTTTCGAAAAAAAGTATTTTATTTTATCCCTGTAAGCCAAACCCCATTTGCTGCCGAAACAGGGCGCATTGCCAAAAAAAGCACCGCCCGTTTTACCTGTAACCGGGCTGATTACATCGTCTTCTTCACTGATGCGGCGGGAACTGAATAAGGAATAGCCGCCTATTTTAATATTTTTTTGATGCGCATACGCCGCAAGCGCCTGCCACTTTTTTATATTGGCGGCAGAAGAATCTTCCATATTTAAATGGCTGCCAAAACTGAGTATGATGGCTTCGTAACCTGTAGTAGCGCATTGATCCACGGCTTTTTTTACTTCCTCATCATTTTTGCTCACGAGGTGCATAAAAATAGGATTCGCGGTCGTCCAGGGAGCAATGGTAGTATACATTTTTCTTATGGCCAATCCTCTTCTTTCCCTGTCATAGCTATCCATCAACAATTCAAAACTGCGAACAGATGTAAAGGCCCCTCCCGGCTGTAATTCAATACCAGCTGCTTTATCCGGATATACTTCCATAATACAAGGGGTATTGTAATCATAATTTACCTGGGAAGTATAAGTAGAGTCAATTTTCCAATGCAGGGTTTGATCACTGATTTCGTACCGCATGGCATTGTTAAAGGCATAGTTTGTTTCAACGTACAGGCCTTGCTGTTTTTTCATCTTATCCGGGGTGCCTACTACTGCACTTTCTTCTTCCACAACGGCGAGTTGTTCATTTTTTACCCGGCCAATCATTACCAGAGCGGTTCCGGCATTTTCAATTTCAACCCATTTTGCAATCAGCGGAAGATTATCATAAATCGCATATTTTACTTTTACAACTATGTTTTTTACAGCCGCCTGTTGATTGTTGAAAACAAAAGTGAGCACCTTGCCGGACGGCTGCTTTTTATTGTATGCCCACCAGTTGTTTGGTTTCCATTCTACAAATGGTTGTAAGTCACTGATGGTGTAGTTGCTGAATTGAAAATCAGCTTCTCCTTTTGTGTAGGTTGACAGCCACTCATTGAGCAGGTAGGCTTTTTCTTTTTGGCCCTTTAACCCGCCCACATTGTATGCCACGCCATTAATAGTCACCATTGCTTCCGGTAATACCGCCCGCAATAATTGTTGACCAGTAACCATATTTTTATAATCAGTACAAACCAAATTGGGCGATAGTAAAAAGGTTCTTTTCACCAGTCCGTTGTAAAGTATAATGCTCTTTTTATCGGCACTGCTAAAAATCTCCGCCTTCACGCCAGGAGCTTTTATTAGCCAATCTGATTTCGACAGCATATCATTTTTTTCAGGCCATGTAGTAATACCTTTCTGTTGAGCAATGGCAATTTTACCACAAAGGAGAGTAAAAACCAGGTAAATAAAACGTGGGTTATGGCGCATTTTATGGGTGTTAGTTTAGGTATTCGGTATCAAGAATCCAGTATCAAGTATAAGACTCAACTACAATGATCAAACACTATTCGGTCGCTTCCACAAAATATCCCAATACCGGCTTGTTATTGATTAAGACGGTTACCGGGTAAGTAATTTCTTCGGCAAATTTATAACCGAAGCGTAGTACGCCATCGCTAATTGTATAATCTACCGTTTTGGTTTTTTTTCGCTTCTCATCGCCTATTGCCAGGGCCACGATATCTATGTTTGTATTACCCGATAGCCTGCAACTAAATTGAACGGTTTTACTCGTATTGGTTTTTATATAACCGGTGTTCGGAGAAAAGCTGCCGACACCAAATTCATACGCTGCATTTTTAACCAACGGCATCGAAAAAAAATCATTTTTACTCTTTGTGCCCGGCCCTAATAACCAGGCATGGTTATCAGGTAAATGCTGGTAATTAAAAATCGTTTTATCTGCAAAAAAATACGCGTCGTTAAATTCTTTTGTAAACATTGTCAATTTATCATCGGTGTACCCACTGCCTAAAGTGGGGTCAACATAAAACCAGGATTCGGGGCTTGTGCCCAACTGCACCACGTTCCAGGTATGGTTAAAGGTTTCCGGTTTATCAGTAAACTGTTCTACATTATTTCCTAAATACCCATCTACTGTAAGGCAGCGGATTTTTGCCACGCTGCACATATCCTGGAACAATGCGGCATACCCGGCTGAGGTGGCTTTTCTGAATTTCAACACATCTTCCGCAATATTTTTTTCATTGTCATTTTTTTTTGCCGACTTATAGTCAAAAGCGATGTTGTTGGCTATCCAGTCGAAAATGGCCCTGGCTTTATCTTTATTATCAGGAAATTTTTTAGTGACAATATAGCTGATGGTACCCATATTGAGTGTATCCAAAGTGCCCAGTGATTTTACATATTCATCCACCACTCTAAAATCTTCGTGGCGGTTTTGAGCAATTAATTTTGTGCTGATCAATACAAGTAAAAGAAGGGTGATTTTTTTTGTGGCTGCTATCATGCAATAAAATTAAGTATACAAAAGTTAAAACAACGTGATTTTGTTTATATGAAATATTGCTGAAATTTGCAGCAACAAACGATGGTACAATTTACAACAACGATATTAAAATTTGGTGAACAAGGCGAAAAAACCGGCTGGACCTATATTGTAATTCCGGCTGCACTGGCGCAGCAATTATTGCCAGGCAATAAAAAATCTTTCAGGGTAAAAGGCAAGCTGGATGAACACCCCATCAGCGGAATGGCATTGATCCCGATGGGAGAGGGCGATTTTATTATGGCATTGAAAGCTGATTTGCGCAAGGCAATTGGCAAGCAGAAAGGGGCACAACTGCTTGTGAAATTAGCTATCGATGCTAAGCCTTATGAAGTAAATGGATTGCTGATGGAATGTTTGCAGGATGAACCTGCAGCGAAGCACTACTTTCAATCGCTTCCCAAATCGCACCAGCATTATTTTAGTAAATGGATTGAAAGTGCTAAAACAGAACCCACAAAAACTAAACGCATTGCCATGGCCGTGAATGCTATGAGTAAAAAAATGGATTTTGGTCAGATGCTGCGTTCAGCCAAAGAAGATAACCGGCTCTTCAAAGGGTGAGCCCAATTACGTTTTTATGATCTGCAGATAAGGAAAATGCTACCAGGCAAAGTCCATTGATCAGCCAGGTTTATCCTTCAGCAAACTTGAGATTTTTTACCCATCTTTTGCTTTAAAAACCTCGCCATAAACTACAATTCAACACTAAAGAATCACCCTCAGCAATAAAGCAAAACCTACATCTTTTTTAGGATTATCTTTTACCGTTACAATATGTAAACCAGCAGGTGTCCACACTTTAAAAATATCCCCTTTTTTGTGTGCAGCAATGGCCACATCCAATTGTTGCAGCATAGCGCCACGAACAAACCAGCCCAAATCGCCACCGTTGGAAGAAGAGCCCCGGTCAGCACTATAGGTAGATGCCATGTCACTAAAACTACTGGTGCCGGACTGAATTTTGTTAATGATAGAAGTAGACATTGAGTCGGCAAAATTTCTTTTAAACAGTGTTGTATCCAGTAAAATATGGCTTACATGGTAATAGGTATTGGGTACTTTGGCCAGCACTTTTATCAGGTAATTGGCACCTTTCCATGGACCGTATACTTTACCCACTTTTCCCTTGTAAGCAAGGCTGTCGGCCAATCCTAAAAATGACGAGCTGCTCATTACGGCAACCGTATCAATTTTGTATTTTTTCTTTAACCGGTATTTTACATAGCCGATTGGATCGCTGGTAGTATCCAGCACTTTTTTCATTTCAGCATCCGTTTGGCCAAACACATTTGCACCTGCAATAATCAAGACAGCAACAACAATCAATTTTTTCACAGAATTTTTTTTAGACTTTTAATTTTTTGGTAACCGACTTTACCTGTTTTTTAAATTCATCCAACTTGCCGGCTTGCTGCTGAATAAAAGAGTTGTCTTCCAGGCTTCCTACCACTTTGTTCATTTCTTCGGAGGTTTCGTACACCATTTTTCTGAAAGGGTTAGTATAATCTTTTGCCCTGGACTCATAAATTTCTTTGCACATCCAGGTTTTTGTTTCTACCGCCTGTTGCAATAAATTAATAAAATAGTCAGCAGTAAACTGCCTTGGTGTAATGGAAAATATTTCCAGCAGCGAAGTATAAGCATGATGCAATTTATCACGCTGGTAGTTGCCGCCTTCTGTAATGTAGAAGCTATGCACCTCTTCCCAGCTTTTTACTTTCCCGTTTTTAATATTTCTTTTCAGTGTTTCCACCTCCGTTTGCTGAATCAATTGGCCGCCAATATTTAGCCAGGTACTACGCTGCATTTTGGCAGACAATGTTTTTTTGAATTCATCAAAACTGCGGAATTTATTCGTTAAAAAATGATTTAATAATTGCATGGTACCATAATACCGGATAAGCTCATTGAACAAAGCAGTTGACTGTGGCACTTTTACAATTTCAATTGTACGGGTTGTATTTTCATAACCGGTTGTTGTCGCAATACCTTCTTCATTGGGCGAAAGGGTATTTAATATTTTAAGTGCATCAAACAATTCGTTGATGGTATCGGGCGCCAGATAATCATATTCAAGCTGTTGAATTTTATCGGTACGGCGGTCGCGGTCTTCGTATTTCCATGCGTTGCGTTCCAGCGCATACATGTTATACATAAACCAGTAGCCGGGCATTATTACCAATATATCCCGCGCTACATCGTTGCTTACCAAACTAAACGGGAAAGGGATATTTAGTTCAGCAGGAAAATCGCCCTTGGCCAAAATATTAAAAGAAACAAATTTAGAATTGTGTTTGAGGCTCACGCATAGTCCGGGCCAAAACCCTCTGCCAGCAATGATTTCACCATCCGGGCTGCGGCTGTTGTGGTTACTGCCAATGGTAGCACCAGCGGCCATATTACTTTGCCCCATTAGCAACGATGCACACAGAAACGAATTGTTATGATGTTGCTCATGGGCCGGAAATATCAGGGAATTTAACACCTCGCAACAGCTAATGGTAGCATTGTTACCCAAATAAGAATTTAGTAACCTGGCGCCATATTTTAATTGCGAATGACTGGCCATTACAAAACGCACTGCTTTTACACCGTAAAATATTCTGCAGCCATAGCCTACAATACCATTCACCAGTTCGCAACCTTCGCCAATTTGCGAAGTTCGTTCTGCATCGCTGTTGATGGTGAGGTTTTTTAATTTATTGGCACCTTTTAAATAGGCATCGGAGCCAATCATAACATCCTTTATTATCCGGCAGTTTTTTATCACTGTTCTGTCGCCAATTTTTCCATAGTATCCGCGGCGGCTGTCAAATTTTTGCAGCGTAAAAGCTTTAAATTTTTCCAGCAAGGCATCGTCGGTTCTGTATTTGCTCCACAGGTAGGCGTCGCCGGGTAACATACCATCAAACGGCAGTACTTTTCTGCCGCCATTTTCATTGCACAATTCCATCCAGATCCTTGTCTCTTCATCTTCTCCTTCGGTAATGATACCATTACCAAATTTTGCTTTTTCTGTAGCCGCAATTTCATTTACGTTGGCAATCATTACTTCGTTGCCTATAATATAATGACTTAAATAGTTAACGTTGTCAATGCAAATATTGTTACCCAAATCGCAGCTGATGATGGTGCTGTTGTACAAACCAACGGGCATGCGCAGGTTATGAAACTCCAGATAAAAAGGCTCGAGGTTGCCGATGCGTACCAGGCCGTAAAACTTACAGTTTTTAACAAGCTCCGCATTGAAAAAAGAAGAAACAAAAATAAGGTCCCAGTTATCAGACGTATTGCGGTTATGTATCAGTACTTCTATTTCGTGGGAGGTTAGTTTTCTGTAAACGGTATCAGCCGTATTCTGGATGTTGCGCAAATAGTATTCATCCTTTCCTTCCGGAATATATTGTGCTTCAACAAAATTGTATCCCAGGTCATTTACCTCGTGTTTTTGTATGATGTTCATCCTTAAATTAATTGTTAATTAAATAGTGGATAATTGATAATTGCTTCAAAATGAAGATTGCTTTTTATTTGATAATTGCCAGAAGAAGTCTACTTGTTTTAATAAATGCTTCACCTTAGTTTAGCCTTACCAAATAAAAAATATCCATTATTCAACGGTTACACTTTTTGCCAGGTTCCTCGGCTTATCTACATCCACGCCTTTGGCAACTCCCACATAATAGGATAGCAACTGCAATGGAATACAACTTAGCAGTGGCGCCATAATTTCATCTGCCGGCGGCACGAAAAATACATCGTCTGCCAGGCTGGGAATCACATCATCGCCTTCAGAAATGATGGCGATCACTTTTCCTTTTCTTGCTTTTATTTCCTGTATGTTGCTCACAATTTTTTCGTGGTAACTGTCTTTGGTGGCTACAAAAACCACGGGTAAAGTTTCTGTTACCAACGCTATAGGCCCGTGCTTCATTTCTGCTGCAGGGTAGCCCTCCGCATGTATATAGCTAATCTCTTTTAGTTTTAACGCCCCTTCCAACGCAATGGGGAAATTATAACCCCGGCCTAAAAACAGGGCGTCCGCTGCTCCTTTATACTTTTCAGCAATCGCTTTAATGGCATCGGCGCCTTTTAAAATGGCTTCCACTTTTTCTGGAATAGAATCCAGTTCAAACAATAATTTGCTGTAACGTTCGTCGGTAATTGTACCTTTTGCTTTGGCAATTTTTAATGCCATCATCATCAGCACGGCCAACTGTCCTGTAAATGCTTTTGTACTGGCAACGCCAATTTCCGGCCCGGCGTGCGTATAGGCGCCACCGTTGCTTAAGCGGGCAATAGAAGAACCGACTGCATTTACAATTCCAAAAATTACAGCACCCTGTTCCTTGGCTCTTTCAATGGCTACCAGTGTATCTGCCGTTTCACCACTTTGCGAAATAGCGATAATGATATCGCCCTTATTTACAATCGGGTTGCGGTACCTGAATTCAGATGCATATTCTACCTCTACTGGTATGCGGCACAATTCTTCAATCACATATTCGGCTACCAGGCCCGCATGCCAGCTGGTACCACACGCAACAATGATAATGCGCTGCGCAGTTTTGAAAGCTTCTATATTATTTTGTACGCCACTCATGGTAATGGTACCTGCAGTTGCATCAAGGCGGCCACGTAAACAATCATGAATGGTACTGGGTTGTTCAAAAATTTCCTTTAGCATAAAATGGTCATACCCGCCCATTTCAATTGCGGCAAGGTCCATATCCAGCTTGGTTATAAAGGGAGTTATTTTTTCGTTACCCAGGTTTTTAAGAATCAGTTCATCTGGTTTTACAATGGCGAGTTCATAGTCATTCACGTACACCACTTCTTTGGTATATTCAAGCATCGGCGAGGCATCGCTTCCTAAAAAATGTTCTCCCTTGCCTACGCCAATTACCAACGGGCTGCCTTTGCGTGCGGCGATGATTGTGCCCGGATCATCTTCATTGATCAGCAAAATACAGTAAGCGCCGGTAACCCTTTTTAGTGCAATGCGAATGGCTTCTTCAAGCCCGCAGTTGTTATTTTCTTTAATGTCTTCAATAAAATTCAACAATACTTCGGTATCAGTATCACTTGTAAAATGGTAGCCTTTATTAATAAGGTCTTTTTTCAGCTGTACATAATTTTCAATGATGCCATTGTGTATCATCGCCAGTTTGCCGCTTCTGGATGTATGTGGATGCGCATTGCGATCGCTGGGTTCGCCATGCGTTGCCCACCTTGTATGACCGATACCGGTATGCGCATGCAATTCTTTGCCTACTGCAAATTCTTCCAGTTCGGCCACCCGACCTTTTTTCTTAAATACTTTAACCGTGCCGTTTAACAGGGCGACTCCCGTACTGTCATAGCCACGATATTCCAATCTTTTTAATCCTTTAATTACCACCGGGTATGCTTCCCTTGGGCCGGTATATCCTACAATTCCACACATATAAATTATTTTTTTTTGAGCCCGGCAACAGGTTAACTATTTAACTTTATTGGCGTCGCACACTTGTACTTTTAAAACTACAGGAGCATTCACCCATTGTACCGGGATGGTTTAATTTGCAAATTAACAAAATGCAATCAATATAATTTTTTATTCCAGTCCCTAAGCCGCTATTTACAAGCGCTTAACTACATTTGATATAGTAAAGCATCCACATGAAATTACATTCAATTTTAGCCATTGTTTTTTTATTACAACTATCAGCCGGAGCGCAAAACAGGTTGGTAGCAAAAGGTACTTTAATATACCTGGTAAGGCATGCAGAAAAAGAAAGCGGCAATGAGCCGGCTTTAACAACAGCCGGAAAGCAACGGGCCGGTGCTTTGCTACGGGTATTGAAAAATAAGAAGCTTCAGCGTATTTATATAACGCAGTTCCGACGCACCCAAATGACGGCAGATAGCCTGCCGCTTCAGCTGAATATAGACACAGTGCAGTATACAGCAGACACCACGGGTATAAGTTTAATAGAAAAGATAACTGCCCACGATGATTTTGGAAAAATAATTCTTGTAATAGGCCACAGCAACACCATACCCATTCTTATAAAAAAACTGGGCGTATTGCAACCGGTAAAAGCCATTGCAGACAATGAATTTGATAACTTGTTTGTAATAAAATACCGAAAAGGCAAAGCGCAACTTAATGTGTTAAAATACGGCGCAAATCCAGCAAATGCAACAGGTATCAATGCCATGCAGCCATTACAATAAAATGCCTTTTAAAAATAAATAAGCTACGGAAAAATAAATAATCAGGCCCGTAACATCCACCAGCGTGGCAACGAATGGCGCAGAACTCACGGCGGGGTCAGCACCTAATCTTTTTAAAATAAGCGGCAGCATTGAACCGGTGATGGTGCCCCAAAGTACAACACCAACCAACGATACGCCCACACTGGTGGCCACGAGTAACCAGTGAATGCCATACAAATCCTGTAATATGCCATGGCTCATTAACATATGCCACAAGCAAATTCTTATAAAACCAATCAACCCCAAAATGCCCCCAAGCGTAAGACCACTGAAAATTTCCCGGCGCATTACCCGCCACCAATCGGCCAGCGATACTTCGCCTACGGCCATCGCCTGTATTATAAGGGTCGATGCCTGCGAACCACTGTTGCCACCACTCGAAGCAATCAAAGGCATGAACATGACAAGCACCGTCGCTCTTGAAATTTCATCATTAAAATATGCAAGCGCTGTGGCAGTTAGTAGTTCTCCAAAAAACAATACAATCAGCCAGCCCGCTCTTTTTTTCATCAGTTTGATGAATGGTGTATCCAGGTAAGGTTCGTCCAGGGCCTCGGTACCGCCCATCTTTTGCATATCCTCACTAAACTCCTCGTTGGCCACCCACAGTACGTCATCAATGGTAACAATGCCCAGCAGTTTATTGCTGCGGCTTACTACCGGCAGGGCCACGCGGTTGTTCATTTTAAACGCTTCGTTGGCAACTTCCTGGTCATCTTCGGCATGCAGCGTGATCACCCTGCCATCCATTAATTCATCTACCCGTTTATCTGCAGAAGCCATAATAAAATCCTTGATACGGATATCATCCAGCAGTTCTCCTTTATCATTGATTACATAAATTACATCAATGGTTTCACTGTTTTTGGCGTATTTGCGGATGGTATTTAATACGTCTTCAACGGTATCATGTTCGTATACATAAATGTAATCGGGCGTCATCAGCCTGCCCACGCTGCCCTCTGGATACCCCAGTAAGCCAAGGGTAATTCTTCTCTCTTCAGGGTTCAATGTTTTAACCAATTCCCTCACTGCATTGCTGGGCAACAAGCTCAAAAATGCGGTACGGTCATCCGGCGGTAATTCATTTAACAGTTCAGCGGTATTAAAGGGCGGCAGGTTTTTAACGATGCGTTTTTGCGTGGAAAGTTCCAGTATTTTAAAAACGCTGGCGGCACGGTGCAGCGACAAATGACTGATGATCTGGCTGTCGAAATCTTCGTTTTCATAAATGAGATCAGCCACATCACTGATGTTCTGATCATTTAAGAATTCTTTTATCAGCAGTTTATCTTCAGAAGCAATTACTTCTTCAAATTGTTGTTGTATTGATATTTCTTCTGTCTCTAAAGCCATTGGTTTATTGTGCTTTTGGCCATCAAATTGTTAAGCTTTTTGCTTCCTTTCAATGCTGCTAAGTTTTGTTAGTTTAAACCTAACTAAAAATGCAGCAGAATTCGTACACCTCTTAACGGCAATATTAATAATATAAATCGCGTAAGCAGCTAAGCGGCACATTAATAAAAATGTAAATTTCCTTTTAACTAACTTGCAAATTACTCCATTTAAGTCTAAAGTACGGTTATGTTGAAACCAGATTTGTTTATTGATAGCTCAAACGGCAGGGGCAGAGGTGTTTTTACGAATAGGGCGCTCAAGGCCGATACGGTAATTGAAATGTCGCCGGTAATAGTGATGAGTGCGGCGGACAGGTTACTGCTGGATAAAACGCTGCTGCACGATTATATTTTTGAATGGGGAAAAATGAAGGATCAATGCTGCATGGCGCTTGGCCTGGTGTCCATGTACAATCATAGCTATAAAAGCAATTGTGAATATATTATGGATTACGAGGCAGAAACGATTGCAGTGCAAACAGTAAGGAATATAAAAAAAGGGGAGGAGCTTACCATCAACTACAATGGTGATTGGAATGATCCGGCGAAGCTTTGGTTTGATGCGGATTAAGCGAAAGCAGGAACGACGCAAATATTTTTTAAGACTAAATTTCTATACACACAAATTTTGAAATATGCGTATTATCAAAACAGCCTTGCTGTCTTACGGCATGTCAGGAAAAATCTTTCATGCTCCTTTTATTGCTGCCAACCCCGGGTTTAAATTATGCGGGGCCTGGGAGCGAAGCAGTAAAAATATCCAAAACGATTATCCGGAAGTTACCTCCTACCCAACACTGGAGGCAGTGCTGGAAGATGAAACCATTGAACTGGTGATTGTAAACACACCCAATGACAGCCATTACGAATACGCTACCAGGGTATTGGAAGCCGGAAAGCATGCAGTGGTAGAAAAGGCTTTTACAACGACTGTTGCCCAGGGCGAAGCTTTAAAAAAGTTGGCGTTGCAACAAGGGAAAATGCTGAGCGTATACCAGAACCGCCGCTTCGACAGTGATTGCCGCACGGTGTGCAGAGTGATTAAAGAAAATTTGTTGGGTGATATTGTAGAAGCCGAATTTCATTATGATCGCTATAAGCCGGTTATTGGTCCGAAAGTACATAAGGAAACTCCTAATGCCGGAGCCGGTTTACTGATGGATCTTGGACCGCACCTGATAGATGAGGCCCTGCTTATTTTTGGAATGCCGCAGGCTTTGTTCGCGGAGATCCGCACTACCAGGCCTTTTTCAAAAGTAGATGACTGGTTTGATATTCAATTATTTTATCCCAACATCAGGGTGCGGTTAAAAGCTGGTAACATCGTAAGGGAGCCTATTCCAGCCAATGTGATCCATGGAATGAAGGGATCGTTTATTAAAACCAGGGGCGATGTGCAGGAAATGGATTTGCTGGCAGGCAAAAAGCCTGGCGGCGATCAATGGGGAACTGAGCCTGTAGCTGAACAGGGATTATTACATACAGAAAAAGATGGTAAAGATTTTCGCGAAACAATTCCGTCTGACAAGGGAAATTACGGCGATTACTACGCCGGCATCTATGCTGCCATTACAGAAGGCAAGCCTGTTCCGGTAACGGCCGATGAAGGGATTAATATCATACGGGTGATTGAAACTGCCATTAAAAGCAACCAGGAGAAAAAAGTGGTTGAATTATTGATGGGGTAAGAAAACCTGATTTAACAATTTGATAAAATAAAAAACTCGATGTTTAAACATTAATTATTAACTTGCAGTAAAAATAAACAATCATGGCAACAAGATCATGGGCGATAGACCCAACTCACAGCGAAGTACATTTCAAAATAAAGCATCTGATGATAACCAATGTTACGGGTAGCTTTAATATTTTCCAGGCTTCTGTAACAACGGAAGGTGAAGATTTTTCAACGGCAAAAATCAGTTTTACAGCTGATGCAAATTCTGTTGATACCGGTAATGAACAAAGAGACGGGCATTTAAAAAGTGAAGACTTTTTTAATGCGGAAAAATATCCGCAAATAAAGTTTACCGCTACAAAATCAGAGCCTGTGGACAATGATGGCTCTTATGAAATGTGGGGCGACCTTACCATTAAAGATGTAACAAAAAATGTCAAATTATCTGTTGAATTTGGTGGAGTTGTGCAGGATGCATACGGTAATACCAAAGCGGGATTTACCATCAATGGAAAAATAAACCGTAAAGATTTTGGATTAACATGGAGTGCTGTAACGGAAGCAGGTGGCGTAGTAGTGAGTGACGAGGTTAGAATTATCAGTGAAATACAGTTGATAGAGCAGGCTTAATTTGTCTGTATCAAAATGAATATTAAAAGTGCTGCTTATTAAATAAGCGGCACTTTTTAATAGACAACTTGTCAATATCGAAATATGAAGCAACAAATAGCACAGGTAGCACTGCTTGTAAATGACTATGATGAGGCCATCCGCTTCTATACACAGCTATTGCATTTTACCATTGTTGAAGATACTGTTTTGAATGAGGTTAAACCCTGGGTTGTGCTGGCGCCCGCTGGTGGAGGCGGATGTAACCTATTGTTGGCAAAGGCGGTTGGCGCAGAGCAGCAAAAATCGCTGGGGAATCAGGCAGGCGGCAGGGTTTTTCTCTTTTTATATACAGATGATTTTTGGCGGGATTACCAGGATATGGTAAAGAAGAAAATAAATTTTGTGCGGCTGCCACTTAAAGAAGCTTACGGAACAGTAGCGGTATTTGAAGATCTGTACGGCAATTTGTGGGACCTGATTCAACCGGTGTAAGCCTTTAGCTCATTACCCAGGCAATGCAGTTGGAATTGAAAAACAGCAGGTTTACTTCCAGTTCAACTGGTGTATTTTTCTGTACGCAACATTGGGCAATGCCGGCTTCTCCGGTTAAAGCAATGGCTTCAATGTGCAGGTGATCGATGAAATCAATTTCACCATCGCCATACCATTTATACAACGCTTCCTTAATGCTCCAGGTTGCCGTCAGCAGGCTGTCACGAACTATTTGCACTGCTTCCTTTTCAATAGCTGCAATCATTTCCAGCTCTGCCGTAGATAAAAACTTATGCTTTATTTTTTCCACTTTTTTAGTCACCAGTTCAACATCCACACCAACCCTTAATGTACTGCTAACCATTACAGCGGCATAATCGCCGCAATGCGAAATAGAAAAATGGTAGGCTTCATTCTCAAGAAATGGTTTGCGGGTATCTGCAATGCGGATTAAATCATACGGAAAGTCAGGGTACATTTCTTTCAGGAGATACCTCCCCGCCAAATGTTGAAGCTGTTTCCGCGGATGTGTAATCTGTTGTTGCAGGGGAACCTGCCGTAAAAAGAAATCCTTTTCTTCGGCTATATGCCAAACACCTAATTTTGTTGTGGAGTTGATATTTTGTTGATAAACGAGCGGCATAACAGCGGATGAATAACCCAACGGGTTTTCGAATATTTTATTTTTGCAAAATAACACCTAAACATTTTCATACAACAATTTATTACCACCAATGATCCTGAGCGACACAAGAATTTTAGAAGAGATAGCAAACGGCAGCATTAAAATAGTACCCTACGACCGGGAATGCCTTGGAAGCAATAGTTACGATGTGCATTTGGGAAAAAATCTTGCTACCTATGCGGACGAAGAGCTGGACGCAAAAAAACACAATACCATCGTACATTTTGAAATTCCTGAAGAGGGGATTTTATTGCTGCCGCATAAATTTTATCTTGGCGTTACAGAAGAATACACCGAAACGCATGCGCATGTGCCTTTTTTAGAAGGTAAATCCTCTACAGGCCGCCTTGGCATTGATATACACGCCACAGCCGGTAAAGGCGACGTTGGATTTTGCGGTAACTGGACGCTGGAAATATCTGTAAAGCAGCCAGTGAGAGTGTATAAAGGCATGCCTATCGGGCAATTGATTTATTTTCCTGTAGATGGTGAGATTGAAGTAAAATACAATCAGAAAAAAAACGCCAAATACAGCGGCCAGCCCAATAAGCCGGTGGAAAGTATGATGTGGAAGAACCAGTTTTAATGTTAAAGGGTACCGTTCTTTTTATAATAGGCAATTAAAAGCCCTGTTACTTCGTCATAGCTCAATATTCCGGATGGCTGCTGGTTATTCTGTAAATATTTGCCGTACATCCAGCGTATAACCGGCTCAAACGGGTTTTGGTGGCGCCTGTTAAAATCGCTTAATTCTTTTAAATCAGCCTTTACACCGGGTAGTAACTGATGCGCCAGCGATTTGGCGGTTGCACTGTCAACATTATACAGGTTACGGTCGGTATACAGAAAAAGATCCAGGTAAGCGGAATATAAAAAAGCACTGTCTTTTGACGCGGTGGCTGAAAGATACCCTACAAAGTTGGCTTCATTTTCCTTTGCGTAGCCAAGCTGGTGGCCAATTTCGTGGCAGGTAATGTAAGGCTGCAAAAATGTTGGCACAGTGGTATTTACCTGGGCCTCGCCTGTAAAAGGGTTATAATATCCTGTAAATCCGGCATAGTTGCCGAGCCATCCCCATATAGAAGTTTTCACATTTTTAGCGGTATACTGCAAAAACGGATACTTTTTATGTGCTTCTCCGTATGCTTCTACAGCTCCCTCAAAGATTGCTTTAGTTGTTACAACCAAGTTGCCGGAACGCCGGCTGGCGGTTTTACAGTCATTTATTTTCTGCAATAAAACAGTATTCACGGTTCTTAAATCTGCAGTTGAGTATTTTTCTATAGGTAGGCCCAGTTGTGAAGCAATGCCACGGCGATTATAATTGATGCCCCAAAAAAGATTGAATACAATGTAAATAATCACCAAAATCAATATAGCATTGGAAAATTTTGTCAGCATGAACTGACGGGTAACCTTCTTTTTAACGACAGCGTTTATAGCTCGTACGAGTTTATATAATAGCCAGGTACCTGTGAGGCCGTAAAGCAAATCGCCCAGGCTAAAAGGCAACCACCCGGTAAGGGATCGTAAAAAAATGGCCCAATTGGGGTATAACCCGGTAGAATACCAGGCTTCTGCCCTGGAAGAACTGTCCGAAAAAAGGCGGATCAAAACAACTATTGTCAGTAATAAAATCCATAAAACCCACCGTTTTTTATTTTGCATAGGTGCTAAAAATAATGAAAAACAGGCTGCCGCTGAATTTTAGAACAATAATTTGATATTTATGATTCAAATTAATGTAAAAAACTTACCTTTGCCGTCCTTTAAACCGAAGGTAATGGGAAAAAGAAAGGCAATAGAGATAGCTTTTGTGGGTTTAAAGCCCGGCATTCATGAGTTTACTTACAATGTAGATGATTCTTTTTTTGCCGGTGACGAAGTAAGGGAGTTTACCAATTGTACTGCCACGGTTAAGTTACAGCTGGACAAAAAAAATAGTTTTTTATTGCTGAAATTTGAAGTGGGAGGGGTTGCGGATGTAGTTTGCGACCGTTGTGGTAACCAGCTTAAAAAAGATCTTTGGGATGAATTTAATATGCTGGTGAAAATGGTTGATAACCCCGACCAAATGAACCAGGAAGAGGAGGATCCGGACGTGTTTTATATTTCCAGAACGGAAAGCCATTTACACATGAACGATTGGATTTATGAATTTGTGAGTTTGAGTGTACCGGTACAAAAGCTATGCAGCCCGGAAGAATTCGGTGGGCCGAAATGCAACAAGGAAGTGTTGGAAAAATTGAAAGCAATGGAAGCCAGTGAGGATGCAAAAAACGCCAATACCATTTGGAAGGGATTGGAAAAGTTTAAGAAGAATTAGAAAGTTATAAGTTATAGATTATAGGTTATAAATTAAAAAGAGTTTAATAAATAATTTTACAATAACAATTAAAATTTACAGATATGCCAAATCCGAAACGACGCCATTCGCAGCAGCGCAGCGCAAAGAGAAGGACGCATTACAAAGCAAGCGAAACAACGTTGACCGTTGATAAAACTACAGGCGAAACACATGTACGTCACCGTGCACATGTAAGCGAAGGCAAACTATATTACAAAGGACAGGTGGTTGCTGAAAAAGCGCCGCTGAAAGCATAATATTTTTCAAATGCTGAATTCTAAGTTCTACATTCGGTAATCGGATGAAGTACTTAGAATTTTTTATTTAATGAATGTACCATGAATATTGCCCTTGATATGATGGGTGGCGATTATGCACCGCTGGAAGCAGTTAAAGGGATATCACTTTTTTTGTCGGAAGGGCATAAAAACATTTCGCTCACACTTATAGGCGACGAGGCTAAATTAAAAGAGCTGCTCACGACGCATGCCATTCCTTTCGACAATATTACACTAGTGCATGCTTCGCAGGTAATTGAAATGCACGAGCACCCCACCAAAGCACTGCGTGAAAAGAAAGCGTCTTCCATAGCAATTGGTTTTCATTTACTATCCACCGATAAAACAGATGCCTTTATCAGCGCAGGCAATACCGGCGCCATGATGGTGGGTGCATTGTTCAGCATTAAGGCAATTGAGGGCGTTAGCAGGCCAACTATCGGGGCCTATATACCAAGGGAAAACGGCACACTTGGTTTGCTGCTGGATGCAGGTATCAATGCGGATTGTAAGCCGGAAAATTTATCGCAATTTGCCACATTGGGCTCCATGTATGCAGAACATATTTTAGGATATACCAACCCGAAAGTAGGTTTGATTAACCTTGGAGAAGAAGAAGGAAAAGGCAACCTGCTGGCCCAGGCAGCCTACCCGTTATTAAAAGAAAATAAGCACATCAATTTTATTGGCAATATTGAAGGAAGGGATGTTTTGTTGGACAAAGCAGATGTAATGGTATGCGAAGGTTTTACCGGAAATGTGGTGTTGAAAATGGCAGAAAGTATTTACGATTTGGTGCAACGCAGGGGGATAAAAGATGAACATTTTGACCGCTTTAATTTTGAAATGTATGGCGGCGTGCCGGTGTTAGGTGTTGCAAAGCCCGTCATCATCGGCCACGGTATCTCTAAAGATCTTGCCTTTAAAAATATGATTAGTATTGCACAGCAAATGCTTGAAAAGGATTTGTTACAGAAGATGAAAGATGTATTTGTGCAGCAGGCATAATATAAAAATCAGTACAATGAAAAAGAGGTTATCGTTATGATAACCTCTTTTTCATTGTATGCAATCAATTGGAGCTAGAAACTATAAGCAGCCCTTAAACCCAAAAACGAAATGGAGCTACCGTCTTTACTCCAACCCTGGTATTTTACCAACAGGTCAAAATTAGGGCTCACGTAAAAACCAATGCCCGGAGCATAAGTAAATCCATTTGCACTGGATGACCCCTTAGCAGAAAAAAATGACCAGCCTGCCTGGGCACTTCCATAAACTTTTTCTGTAAAATAAATTTTGGCACCAGCCAAAACAGGAATAATGTTTATTGAAGGTACCTTATAAGGTCCGTAAATAGGCTGCATGGTTATAGGATCATAACTTACGGGTATAGAAATAGTTTTTCCGGAAAAAGTAAGGTATCCGGCACTCAATGTTACCCCTATGTTGTCACTCACCTCAAATTCAGCCTGGGCTGAACCGCCGAATCCAAATTTGCTTGTGGTTTTTAAATCACCCATAGGAAGGGCACCTTCGGCACCGATGCTAATTTTTACTGTTTTATCTTCCGATCCTCTTTGTGCGTTAGCTGATAATACGCATAGGGTTAAAATTGCTACGCTCAGGATTAATTTCTTCATTGTACGCTGGTTTATTTGTTGGGTTAAAAAATGATTGCAAAAGTATCAGTAATTATCAATTGCATCTAATTATTAAACATTTTTTTCGGGCAGTATAATCAGCTTAATAAAACTGATTGGCAGAAAAAGGCCCGGAACTATTGATACCGGGCCTCCTACAATTTTTTTACTTAAAATATATAAGCTATTCTTACACCAACTGCACCCAAAGTGCCGTTTTTAGAGTAACCGTCATATTTAAAACTGGCATCGATTGCTTTATCAGTTTTGGTTTTAAATTCATAACCCAATTGAGGCGAGTAAGAAAATGCAGTACCAGTATAATAATTATTCAAAATGCCAACTCCAATTTGAGCTGCCCCATAAAATCCCCCACCAAAAAAATATTTTGCTCCCACTCTTAAAGGCATAATAATTTGGCCTGTGGCTTTTTGGCTGGTGTATGGAATAGATTTGCCGTTATAGGCAATAATCCCAAATGTTGCTGTTCCATATAAATGTTCCTGTAGCAAAACTTCGGCCTGAACAGAGCCTCCAATACCGAAAGAGTGTGTGTCGGAAAATGCACCGGTTGCGAGAGATAATTCGGGTCCAAAACTAAATTTAAATTTTGAATCAGTTTGTGCCATTGCTAGAGATGTTGTGCCTAAAGCCACCATCATACATACCATTATTTTTTTCATGTCAGCTAATTTTTATAGAGCAAAGTTAGTCGGGAAAGATATTTATCCAAATATATATTTTGAAAATAATAACTGTTAACGTTCTGTTTACAAATTATTAATGCTTAAATTATCCTCTTGTAAAACAGGGTTAATTGTTTGAATAAACAATCACCGGTTTATTGTTTACCGGATTGTTTAGTATCGTGCAATGTACATTAAAAACATTTTTTACCAAGTCGGCAGAAAGTATTTCGTTTGCCTTGCCCTGGCCAATTAAGTGGCCTTCCTTTAAAAAAAATAGTTCATCGGCAAATTGAATCGCCTGGTTAAGATCATGTATTACTGCAACTAAAATGGTGTTGTTTTCAGCGAACTCTTTTGCTATCTGTAAAAATTCCAGCTGGTAATTAATATCAAGACTTGCCAATGGTTCATCTAAAAACAAATACCGGTTGCCATCTGCAGGCTTTTCCCAAATTTGTGCCAACACCCGCGCAAACTGTACACGTTGCTTTTCTCCTCCACTCAACGTAAGGTAATTCCGGTCTTTCATCAAATGGATATTCATCCGGTCCATCACCTCCGCACAGATTTGATTATCTTTCTTATTAGGGTGAAAATTGAAATGCGGATAGCGTCCCATCATAACCACTTCTTCCACTGTTAATGGAAAACTGAGTTCAGGTTGCTGACTCAATACACCGCGGATTTTTGCCAATTCCAGTGAAGGGTAAGCCGTTAGTTTTTTGCCTGCATAATATACCCCGCCTGTATGATGGGTAATTTCTCCGCTGAATATTTTTAGCAGGGTAGACTTGCCCGAACCATTCGGTCCCAGTATCATATTAAAGCGGCCAGGTAAAAAATTGATGCTGACAGCATTCAGGATTTCTTTTTTGCCAATGCTATAATTAATATCTTGTACGCTAAGCATTGTACCCTCCTTTTTGCTGCACAGCATTGAATTTTTTTAGCAGGATAATAAAAACAGGTGCACCTACAAACGAAGTAATAATCCCGATAGGAATTTCTGCAGGAGCCAATACCAATCTTGCTCCCAGGTCGGCGAGCGTAACCAATATTGCTCCGGCTAACATCGCCGCAGGCAGTAATTTTTTATTATCACTGCCGATGAGTAAACGCAACACATGAGGAACTATCAAACCAACAAAACTAATCACGCCAACAAAAGCAGTAGCTATTGAAACCATCGCTGTATTTAACAGCATGATATTGCGTTTTAATTTTTTGGTATCTACGCCTAAATAATCGGCCTCTTCTTCTCCCAGTAATAAAGCATTTAATTGTTTTGAATAGCGGAGTGATACAATAAAAATAATTGCCGCGACGGTGCCGGTAATAAAAACCTGCATCCAACTTGCTCCTGAAAAAGTGCCCAGGTTCCAAAAGGTGATGCTTCGTGCCTGGGGGTCGCGGGCTATATAACTCATAAAACCTGTACTGCTCAGGCAAATTGCGTTGATTGCAATACCAGTTAACAAAAGCGACATAATAGAAATGCGTTTGGCATTTTTGGCGAGTGTATACACGATCCAGGTGGCCAGCAATCCACCGGTAAATGCAAACAAAGGCACCAGTAAAGTGCCGGCGATTACCTTTAGCTGTGGGCTAAAAGACGCTGATAATACGAATACGATAGAAGCTCCGAAAGCTGCACCGGAACTCGTTCCTACCAAACCAGGTTCTACAATCGGGTTACGGAAAAGCCCCTGCATCAGCACACCTGAAACGGCCAGTATAGCACCGGTAATGGCGCTCAGCAATACCCTGGGTAAACGCAATTGCAAAAAAACACCTTCATGAATATTCGCCGCCGGTTTGCCTCCGGCAAAGTTGCGAAGAGCACCAGCCATGTCTGCAATAGAAATGGACACTGCACCAAATGCAATCGCAGCCAGCAGGGTAATTACCAGTAAAAAAATCAACGCCGGAAAGAAGAATTTATTTTTTTGCAGCATTTGTAACGGGATGAAAGAGTTCCATTAATTTAAGCACATTCGCGGCTGTTCTTGGACCAAAATAAACCAGGTCATGTTCTTCAAAGCGATAGATGCGGTTATTTTTTGCCGCATTGGTTAGCGCCACGCCCGGTACTTCTTTAAACTTTTCTGCACCGCCCATTTTATCAAATCCATAATCGGTTGCGATGATAATATCAGGATTGGCTTCTGCTACCGCCTCGGCACTGATTTGCCTTGCACCTTTTGCATCGTACATAGCGGGCTTGCCGCCGGCAAATGCAATCATTTTATCGGGTGCCCCTTTACGACCGCTCATCACAAAAAAATTATTGTTGGCCTGGCCATATTGAATGATCATAACGGAAGGAGTATCAGTTACCAACTTTTCGGCTGCATACACTTCAGCCATGTCCGCATCCATTTTTTTTACAATCGAATCCGCAGCACCCGCCACACCTAAAAAAGTACCCAGTTGGTGCAGTACTATTTTTGCACTGTCATACGTGTTGGCGCCACCAAACGCCTTTATTTTTACACCCGCTTTTTCAAGTTGCGGCAACACCGTTTCAGGTCCTACATCGTTGCTATGGATTACAATGTCGGGGTTCACCGAAATAATACCTTCCGTACTTAACAGCCTGTGATAACCCACTGTAGACAATAGTTTGGCGCTGTCGGGATAATTACTGGTGAGGTCGCGGGCAACAATATTGTAGCCCTTACCCAATGCAAAAACCATTTCAGTCAATTGTTTTGACACAGATACAATGCGCAGGTCTTTTGGCCCCTTATTTTCTTTGTTACCAAAATTACCGCAGCCATAAAAAGCCACAGCTAATACAAAGAGTAAAGCAATTTTTTTCATGTCAGTAAAGTATTTATAAATCAGCGTTTGGTAACGTTGATTCGATGCTGTTAGAAATTATATTTCACACTTGCCCCGCCAAAATAATTCGCTTTATATGGTGCCGGCAGGAAAGCGTCGGGTAACTGGTTTACAAAAACCATGTAAGGATATTGTGTGCCGGTAATGTTGTTAATGCCAAAAAATAAATCCAAATCAACATGGCTGCAAACGGCCTTTTGAAAACCCAGTTTGGCATTCAGCAAATGATAACTGGTAGTGTTGTTTACTCCGTCAGAAGAGATGGGCATACCATCTTTATACAACCAGTTTACACCTGCGTACACGCCTGGTTTGGTGGTAATATCGATCCCCATATTGCCGGTAAATTTTGCTACGCCCGCAACCGCTTTTCCGCTATAGTCTTCTGTAACCAGTACTGATTTTTGATACCTGTAATTTTTATATTTAAAATCAGAATAAGCCAGGTTGCCAAAAGGCCGGATGGATTTTATAAAACCGCTGGCTGATTGAAAGGCAGTATATTTTAGCAGCAACTCAATGCCTTTGTTGTCAAGATCGCCTCCGTTGGCGATGTACGAATACGCCGTGGTATTGGGCGCTGTAGTGGAAGGAACAGCAATGGATGTCATTTTATTTTTAAACTGTGCGCTGAAAAAAGCCAGCTCATAAGCAAACCTGTTTTTCGCCAAAGTGCCTTTGGTTCCAATTTCAATTTGGTCGCCCACTTCAGGTTTAAGGCCTGTATTTAATTTGCCGGTAAAGGGAATAAAAAAGTATGAACTTACCGGTGCCTTGTAACCGCGGCTGTACGAAACATATGCGGATACTGCATCGCTGAATATTTTGTTGATGGCGAAATGGGGTGACACCAGTCCGTTGTACGATGTTTTGTACTGCGTTGGCTTGGTACTGCCCGCAACATAAAAGCGATCGTTCAATTCAATCTTCATGTTACTTACGCCAATCCCAGCCGTTATAGAGATATTGTTGGGTAAAGCCAGTGTCCATTCTGTAAACAAAGAGCTGGTGCCAGTTACAATGGCCTGGTTGCTTCTCAGCGTACCAATAATATTATAGCCTGTTGAATCGGCTGGGTTGGTTACCATGGGATACGCAGTAATTTGTGCGTATTGGCGTTGTGTTTCAATACCGGTAATGCCGCTGAGGTGAATGCCTTTTTTTAAATCAAATTTTGTATCAACAGTAGAGCGCAGCCCATAATTCACCGGAGCCTTATCCGTCCAACCACCTGCAGAACTGGCATTGTTGCTAACGCCGTTGGCAAATACTGTAGTGGTATTGGTAAATGCATTATTGAATTTGTATGTATGCGCTATGCCGCCCCTAAAGCTGGTTACCGCTGAATGGGCATTGTTTTTTATATATGCGGGATTGCCCGAATAATCAAAGGTATTGTATTGGTCAACGGTCAGTTCGCCGCCTCTTTCATCATAACTTTTGCTATAACCTGCATATATATTTACAGACTGGTTTTCGCTGGCTATAAAATTGCCGGCTATGTTTACAAAATCTTTTTGTGATGCTGTATGGCTCATATAACCATCCGATTTTTGTTTGCCATAGTTTACCAGCAAAGAAGCGTGCTCGCCTGCCATTGCAAAATGTGTTGTATAACGCTGCAGTCCGTAACTGCCAATCATTACATCCTGACCGAAAGACGTTTTTCCTTTTTCCGGCTGAATAGTTTTTAGGTTTACCACACCTGCTATTGCCAAACCGTACAATGTACCGGATGGCCCTTTGGTAACTTCTACATTTCCTACAGATCCAAAATCAATATCATCCATTAAAGTAATTCCTTCCGCATCGGTAATGGGAATGCCATTTAAATATACTTTACTGCCTTGCCCATCGAAATTACTGCTGATGCCATTGGTTCCCCTCACGCCGTTACCATAGCCCCTGATGTTAAACTGCTGGCCGGATGCGACGGCCCTGCGCTGCATGGTAACGCCTGGAATATTGCCATTGATGGCATCATCTAAAAACAGCCCTGTGCCACGTTTTAATTCGGTGCTGGTAAGTTTGGTGATGGAAGCTGGCTGGTATAACAAAGATTTGTTGATGTTGGACGTAGCCGTAATTTCTACTTCCTCCAACGAATTGCTTACCGGAGTTAATGCCACCTGTAAATTTTCATCGCAGTTGACGTTATTGATGGTGGTGGTTTGATAGCCTACAAACGAAACTGTTATGCCGCTACCCTGGTTACAATCAAAACTAAATTCACCCTGCTGGTTGGCCGTGGTTGACTTACCGCCCTGTATACTAATGGTAGCCCCCTGCAGCGGGGCACCGGTGCCGGCATCCGTTACCCTGCCACTGGTTTTTTTCTGCGCCACGCTGGCCAATGTAAAAAACAATCCTGCTGCTAAAAATAATATCCGTTTCATTAAATAATTTTTACTGGTGCAGGTGTGGGTTAAGCCAATGCCTGTACCAGGATGGAAGAAAAAATAAATGAGTTTACTATACATACCCGGCAGACCATTACACTGCTGCGCAAAGCCGGCAGGTGGTAGTAAGTTGTGAAAGTGGAATGCTTATGCCCGGGGTGGCGGGGCAATTACTTCTTTGGCAGATGAAACAGGGGTAGTGATATAAACCGGGTATTTCCGTGTTATTATTACCTGTGGAGAGGCCTGTGCAAGCGCTTGAACCAGCAAATCGATTACCTGTATTTTTATATGCTGTGGTGTGCCCTTGCCATTTTGCTGGCCGGTGGTTTTGCCCCACTGCAACAGCAGGGCAGCTTCCTTTTCGTCGGCAATGCAGTACAGCACCTGCCTGCCATTGATCACTGCACATTTTGCTACATCGTACATTTTTCCATCCTGGTAAAATTCCCTTCCTTCTTCCTCCCAGCTAAAAGAAGCATTTTCATAAGCTACAACCTGTACCAGTGATGATTCAGGAATTTCAGCCAGCAGTTGTCTTTCGACAGCTTCTTTTATTTCATGCTGCTGCCAGGCATAGAAAATATAATATCCGGCATTGCCTGTAAAAAATACAAGTAACAATAGTATGGTGATAATTTTCCTCAATACAGCCGCTTGGTTTTATTTGTTATTAATTAGTCAACACTGTTTGGCGATTTGTTTATAAATTTTCCAGCATGTCTTTCGTCATGGCAGATAAATCGTAATCTTCCTGCCAGCCCCAGTCTCTTCTTGCCACGCTGTCATCAATACTTTGCGGCCAGCTATTGGCTATTTGTTGACGGTAATCTGGTTGGTAGCTGATTGTGAATTCAGGTATATGGGTTTTTATTTCGGCAGCAATTTCTTTTGGCGAAAAACTCATGCCCGAAATATTATAAGACGTGCGGATCGTAATTTTATCGGCTGGCGCTTCCATTAATTCCAGCGTAGCTTTGATGGCATCCGGCATATACATCATGGGCAGGTAAGTGTCTTCCTTTAAAAAACAATCATACTTTTTTTCTTCCAGCGCTTCATGAAATATTTCTACCGCGTAGTCAGTGGTGCCACCACCTGGCGCACTCTTGTAACTGATTAACCCGGGGTAACGAATGCTTCTTACGTCAAGCCCCCACCGTTGGTGATAATAATTGCACCAGAATTCGCCGGCGTATTTACTGATGCCATATACCGTGATGGGTTCAATTACCGTTTGCTGGGGGCAATTCTTTTTGGGTGAGGTTGGACCAAAAACTGCAATGGAGCTTGGCCAGTACACTTTGTGAATTTTTTCTTCCTTCGAAATGTCCAGCACATTCAGCAGGCTTTGCATATTTAAACTCCAGGCCAGGTTAGGGTTTTTTTCGCCCGTGGCGGAAAGAATGGCGGCAAGCAAATAAATCTGCGTGATATTTTGCCGTATCACCTGCACATGCAGCATTTCCTTGTTCATCACATCCAGGCTAACATAGGGTCCCGTGCCTTTCAGCAATTCATTTTCTTCCCTTAAATCGCTGGCTACCACGCTGGCATTGCCATATATTTTTCTCAACGCCAGTGTAAGTTCAACACCAATTTGTCCGCTGGCACCAATCACCAAAATTTTTTCTCTTACCATATACAGCTGTTAATTTAAAGTGTATTTTATTCGTTAGAAGCTGTAAATGTAATTTGAAATGTATTAATAGTAATTTTACAAAATGGAAAAATATTTAACTGATTTGTTTGCAGGCCAGCAATACGATGAAAAAAATTTCTTTTTGATAGCAGGTCCCTGCGTGGTGGAAGATGAAGCCCTGATAAACGACGTGGCAGATAAAGTGTATACTATTTGTAAAAGACTGGGCATACCGTATATTTTCAAGGCATCTTACCGCAAGGCCAACCGTACCAGCGCCAGCTCCTTTACCGGCATTGGCGATGAAGCAGCCTTGCAACTGGTAAAAAAATTGGGCGAACAATTCAAACTTCCCACCACCTCGGATATTCATACAGCTGGTGAAGCGGCCATGGCGGCTAATTATGTTGATATTTTGCAGATACCTGCCTTTTTGTGCAGGCAAACAGATTTGCTGATTGCCGCAGGCGAAACCGGTAAAATAGTCAATGTAAAAAAAGGCCAGTTTGTCAATGGGCCTTCGATGAAATTTGCCGTGGAAAAAATCAACAACACCGGCAACCATAAAGTAGGTTTAATTGAAAGAGGCAACAGCTTCGGCTACCAGGATTTGGTGGTTGATTACCGCAACATTACCTGGATGAAAGAGATCAAGGTGCCGGTAATAATGGATTGTACCCATTCATTACAACAACCCAACCAGGTTGGGGGCGTAACCGGCGGCAACCGGGAACTAATTGAAACCATTGCCAAAGCGGCCATAGCTACCGGTGCAGATGGCTTGTTTATTGAAACACACCCCAACCCGGCGGTAGCTAAAAGCGATGGCGCCAATATGCTGCGCCTTGATTTACTGGAACCTTTATTGGAGAAATTAGTTCGTCTACGGGCCGCGGTTTGCTAGTTCACTTGGGCGAAGCCAAAAAAAAATCCCGATAACATCGGGATGAATACTTGTAAATTGAAGGTCAGCTGCGGTTTAATTGTAATAGTAACACCATTACAAGTGGATAGGAATTGAAAAAAAAACGGGGTTGAATACGTATACAACGTATTTGTATTTTCAAAGATAACATTGTGTCATTTACACACATACCTGCATCCGACATAAAAATAACCGCAAAAGTTTTTTTTAGCCAGGATGATTATTCTTTTCCGGGAAGTGTATTGAACTCCTTTTTGTAGGCAATGGTAAAATTACTGAGGTTCTGAAAGCCAAGCTGCCTACCGGTTTCCTTTACAGAAAACCTGCGTTTGGTTAGTAATAGCCTGGCTTTAAACATGCGGTTTTTCTGATAATAGGCATATGGGTTCAGGCCATATAATTTTTTAAAACTGGCCTTTAGTTTTGTTTCGCTCATCATTGCAATTTTGGCGAGGTCGCTGATGGATGGAGGTGGAGTGCCCAAATCATTTACTAAAATGGCTTCAGCCAACATCAATCTTTTTACGTCGGATTCTTCAACAGGCTTTTCGAAATTTGCAGGCGTCATTTTTCCATATAGGCTTCGCAAAAACTTTTCCAGCAGCAACATAACCCTGTTTTGTAAAACCGTTTTATACATCGGGTTATCTTCCTGCAGAAAAAATATTTCTTCCATCAGCTCCCTATATTCAATATTGAGTATTTCAAAAGTATAGGCCGCTGTTTTTAAAGACAGGTATTGTGTAAAAAAGTAGTCGCTTGTGTTAACTCCGGAATATTGATTGAACCAATCTTCTGTAAAATAAATATTGATGCACCGGTCTTCCAGTCCCGCGTTGGTAGTGTATTTTAAAGTAGCCAGCGAATTGGTTAAAAAAGCGCCGGAGTAAAATTCATTTTTTTCTTCCATCGAATCTTCCCCAATTTCCAGGGTAAGTTTTTTCATATTTCTTACCTGGTCGAACCGGATAGTATAAGCGGCTACATTTGCCTCTTCTCTGAAAAAGCAAATATCCGTATTAAGTGTGCATTCATTTATCAGTACCTGCAGCCCATTGGCCACTACTACCACTTTCACGTACCCGGATCCTATTGCCGGAGGTAGCCAAATTGTGTTATTGATAACGGGCACGCCCAAAGCATCGGCAAGGTTTTGCAGGTACACCACATGGTCACTATATTTATAAGAAAATTGAAACAAGGGCGGTTGTTTAATTATGTTGCAATATAAATTTACTGTAAACCAGCCACCTCGCCGGGCGAGACGCCAAATTGCTTTTTAAAAGCCATAATAAAATTACTCGTATTTTGATACCCCACAGTGGCGGCGGCTTCGTTGACATTGTATTCACCACTCATTAATAATTCGCGTGCTTTTTGCATCCGTGCTTTTTGATAGTAAGCATAAATACTGTCACCATAAATACCCTTAAAACTTTTTTTTAATTTGGTAGAACTCATGGATACCAGTTTCGAAAATTCATCAATTGTAGGCGGCGTTTCACCCAGGTTATTGATGAGTAATTGTTCCACCTGTATCAGCCTGTGCACTTCATCATCTGTGAGGCTAAACCGGCCTTCCAGCAAATTACTTTTATCGTGCAAACGGGTAAAAAAGCGTTCTATCAGCAGCGTAACCCTATTTTGTAAAAAGATATTTTGTAACGGATCATACTGAGGTACCAGGAAGATATCATCCATTAGCCGCAGGTATTCTGTATCCAATGGCTCTATATCAAAACTTTCAGTTTTCAGCGACAGGTATTTCTGCAGCACCAATTGGTTTGATGAAAGATCAAGGTATTTTTGGAGCCAGCTTTCACTAAACAAAATCTTAATGGACCGGATGTGCAACCCGGCAGGCAACTCTTCTGTATTTACAAACATATTACTCGTTAGCCTGGCTACGGCATGGCGGGTGTTTGTTTTCAGCAATGTTTCACCATCCACTTTTAGTTTTGCAGTGGTGGTAATGTTTACATCATCAAAATGTAAAATAAAATAGCGGCTGTCAGAATGTTCCCTGGTAGTAACCAGGGTTTGTTTAAAGGTAATATCCGCCACCAGGGCCTGCAACTCATCAAACAATTTCAATATTTTGATGAATCCTTTTCCGGCGCCTTCAGGTAAATCCAGGTAATCATCCCCTTTAAAAGAAATGCCCAATCCCGCTGCAAGATCCTTTAACAGCAAGGTATAATCTGTATGATTGATGTTGAATACAATCATGAAAATTGCGATGTTTAATCTGTAAAAAAGCTGGTCTCGCTATAGATACCTTAAAGGATTTCGTCTTGCATTCAGGATGTACCGTTTTATGTTCATCCAGAAAGCAACAAATAAATAGATAATTACCGGAGAGCCCATGGTAAGAAAGGATATATAAATAAAATTTTTACGAATGGTAGAAGTTGCAATACCCATTTTTTCGCCAATGGCGCTGCAAACGCCAAATACCTGCCACTCAATAAATTGTTTAAAACGGTTCATACTGCTAATGTAAAAAAATAAAATTAAATAAAGCGTATCAATTTGATGGCCTTGCTTACTGTCTTTTTAGTAATTTTGCGTCCATCCGGCAAAGTTATTATAGCAAAAACTACACCTTTCTATGGTAATCAAACGGTATATTTTACAATAAATTATAAAACTATCAGCATGGCCTTCGACATTGAAATGATCAAAAAATTGTATGCCAATTTTGGCAGCCGTATTGAAGCAGCCCGAAAAGCGGTTGGCAAACCATTAACACTTACTGAAAAAATATTGTACGCCCATCTTTGGCAGGGTGAAGCAACCACCGCCTATGAGCGTGGAAAGAGTTACGTGGATTTTGCTCCTGACCGTGTGGCAATGCAGGATGCAACAGCCCAAATGGCATTGTTACAATTTATGCAAAGCGGCAGGGCTACAGTGGCTGTTCCTTCTACAGTGCATTGCGATCATTTAATTGAAGCGAAAGAAAACAGTAAAACAGATTTGAACAGGGCGGTGCATGAAAGCAGTGAAGTATATGATTTTTTGGCCTCTGTAAGTAATAAATACGGAATTGGTTTTTGGAAACCCGGAGCAGGGATCATTCACCAGGTGGTGTTGGAAAATTATGCGTTTCCGGGCGGAATGATGATTGGTACTGACAGCCATACCGTAAATGCAGGTGGTTTGGGAATGATCGCCATTGGTGTAGGTGGTGCGGATGCCTGTGATGTGATGGCCGGCCTGGCCTGGGAATTAAAAATGCCTAAACTGATTGGTATAAAATTAACGGGAAAGCTGAGCGGTTGGGCTGCTCCGAAAGATGTTATCTTAAAGGTAGCAGGCATATTAACCGTTAAAGGCGGAACCGGCGCTGTGGTGGAATATTTTGGCGAAGGCGCTACCAGCATGAGTTGTACCGGAAAAGGTACCATTTGTAATATGGGTGCTGAAGTAGGTGCTACCACTTCTTTATTTGGATACGACCCAAGCATGAGCAGGTACCTGAATGCAACCAACAGGGCGGACATTGCCAGTGCAGCGGATGCCATTGCAGCACATTTAACGGGTGATGCCGAAGTATACGCCAACCCCGAAGCTTATTTTGACCAGGTAATTGAAATTGATTTAGATACATTGGAGCCACATTTAAATGGTCCTTTTACACCAGATTTAGCTACCCCGATTTCAAAAATGAAGGAAGCTGCTGCTGCTAACGGATGGCCTACTAAAATTGAAGTTGGTTTAATTGGTAGCTGTACCAACTCTTCTTACGAGGATATTAGCCGTGCCGTTAGCCTGGCCAGGCAGGTAAGTGAAAAAGGATTGAAACTAAATTCAGAATTTACCATTACACCGGGCAGTGAGCAGGTTAGGTACACCATTGAAAGAGACGGATTTTTAAGTGTATTTGATCAAATAGGTGCTACCGTTTTTGCCAACGCCTGCGGTCCATGTATTGGTATGTGGGCAAGGGTAGGGGCAGAGAAGGCAGAAAAAAATACCATCGTGCACAGCTTTAACCGCAACTTTGCAAAACGTGCGGATGGTAACCCCAATACCTATGCGTTTGTAGGAAGTCCGGAAATGGTAACCGCAATGGCTATTGCAGGGGACCTTTCTTTTAATCCGCTGACAGATTATTTAATCAACGATAAGGGTGAAAAAGTAAAGCTGGATCCACCAACTGGATTTGAATTGCCAATAAAAGGTTTTGCGGTAGAAGATGCCGGTTACCAGCAGCCTGCCGAAGATGGCAGTGGCGTTCAGGTAATTGTTTCGCCAACCAGCAAAAGATTACAGTTGCTTGATCCATTCGCAGCATGGGAAGGCGTTGACCTGAAAGGGTTGAAGCTGTTGATTAAAGCCAAAGGAAAATGTACAACAGATCATATTAGCATGGCAGGACCGTGGTTAAAATTCCGTGGACATTTGGATAACATCAGCAACAATATGCTGATTGGTGCCGTGAATTTTTTCAATGAGAAAACAGATTCCGTTAAAAACCAGCTTACCGGCGAATATGGACCGGTACCTGTAATTCAAAGGGCTTACAAAGCTGCGGGTATAGGTACTATCGTGGTAGGTGACGAAAACTATGGTGAAGGTTCTTCAAGAGAACATGCGGCTATGGAGCCCCGCCATTTGGGCGTTAGGGCTGTGTTGGTAAAATCATTCGCCCGCATTCACGAAACAAATTTGAAAAAGCAGGGTATGCTGGCACTCACTTTCGCCAACAAGGAAGACTACGATAAAATTTTGGAAGATGATACCATCGATATTGAAGGGCTTACTTCATTTGCGCCTAACAAAGCGTTGCACCTGGTGTTGAACCATGCTGATGGAACCATCGAAACCATCCTGGTAAATCATACTTACAACGAACAGCAGATTGAATGGTTTGTTGCAGGTGGAGCACTGAACATCATCCGCAGGGATTTCGCAGCTGCTAACGCATAAAGGTTTCACACAAAGGGACAAAGAATACAAAGGGAACAAAGAATAAATTATCACTTATTCTTTGTTCCCTTTATTATACATTTTTATCGTTGCGAACTTTGTATCCTTTGTTTCGTTGCGTGAAACGGTTGTATGAAACAGTTGTGAGAAAAACTTAATTATCCTCTTCTTCTTCCTTTTCTTCAAGCCCCTTGTAAGTAAATTTTTGTCCACCAATGGATGCTTCGTACATAAGCCCACCTTTCTGTTGTGTAAATACCAGCACACCTTCCTGGTATTTAGCGTTGGCACTGGCGCCTTCCGTAGCCGCAACAGCGCTTGCCTGGGCGGCAAATTTTAGTTTATCGTTTTTAAATTTATCGAGGGATTCTTCACTTTCAAAAAAGATGACTTCCCGGTAAGCCTGCCCGCCAAATTGAAAACCTATACTTACCTGTATCATATTTGCCGTGCCTACCATTTCATTTTTTTCATACACAACCCCATTGCCGGTGGCGCCACCTATACCCATACCACCCTTGCCAATGCTGGGGAAAATCACGTAGGCATAACTGTCCTTAAATAAACTCGCCATCAGCTTATCTGTTTTAATAAATGCCGCTTTAGCTTCTTTACTATTGGTTATTAATTTTTCCTGTTTGGTTTGTGCCTGTGCCTGGGGCATTATACTGTTGACTCCTGCCAATAAAAACAAAACCATTATTAACCTGCTGATCTTTTTCATTTTTTGTTGAGTTAAAAATTACCACTGAAGATTGTGTGGTGCAAATATAAAAAAGCGATAACTGATTGCGGACAGCCACCTTGGAGATATCATTTTTTTAACTTTTAATTACCTTGAAAAATAACAGCCTTACTAAATGACCGATCGTTCCGGAATTGATATCACGCAATTTTTTAAGGTAGGTCTGGTGAGGTTATAGACTGTATTAATTTTTAATAAATGCAAGTCTAGCCTGTTTATACACCGGCTTTTTTACCTGCTCCCGTAAGCTTTTAAAACTTTCAAACGGACCCTTGGTAGCAAAAAGGTTGATGAGCCATGCAGGGACTGTACCGCCTGGATCTACCTGTAAGATATATTCAATTTTTACCTGGTTATTAGGCAATGGTTCTATCACCCACTTGCTGTTGGATTGTGGTACCCGGACAATATTTTTATTCTCCGGTAAATAGGTGGGCTGATTATCTGCCACCACTGTAACGGCCCTGGTCCGCTCATCCTGGGTCACTTTAAGCCGTACAATAAAATCGCGGTTACTTACCGGCCAGGGCACCGCTATTTCAGAATAGTAATAAAGTTCATCAGGCGAGGGTTGTTTTAATAATACCGCCTTTTTTGTAGCATATACCCATTCAGTGCTATTATTAATATCCAATAATACGGCGGTTAAAACGGATGGCGTGGCATCAATGGTGCAAACAGTTTTAATTGCCCTAAAAGCAGAGTTATCCATGTTTTTGGTGTACACTTTTATGCCTTCTTTATCCTGCTTTAATTCCCAGTTGTTTTGTGCAAAGGTTGTTGTCGCTGTGCCCAACAAGAGGCAAAGGATTAAAAAAATGAAGTGCTGGTACCGGTATATCCGGTTCATTTTTTCAAAAAAAATATTGTATTGTAAATGCATGTAAAAGAGTATTGAGTGCGGCCTGTAAAGATGAGCAAATAGCAGGCCCATTTGCTTTTTATTATATAGACGGTTGACCCCGTTAAATATTTTATATTTTGAAAACAAAATAGCTTTTAATAGACCTGCATTTTCGCAACCGTTCCGGAACCTGAATACGGCGTTGCGGGAATAGAGTGTGGAGAGAGGAAGACCGGCTGATATGTTAAAACCCAATTGCAAATGCTAGTAATCAAAAATAATCTCCGACGAAATTTGATGTCTTATTTGACTATAACTTTGGAGGATAAAACTCAAATACCAAAACGATTTAACCAATGATTCAAACTGGTTAATTGTGCCTATCTTTTAAATAAAAAATATGTCATACTGCAACGCAATTAACTTAATGGCTGGCGATAAACAGGCTTTACATAAGGCATATCACGACAAACTATATGGCTTTCCCATACAGGATGACAACGAATTATTTTGTCGCCTCGTGTTGGAAATAAACCAGGCTGGTTTAAGTTGGGAAACTATTTTAAAGAAGGAACAAAACTTTAGAATGGCCTACGATAATTTTAATATAAAAAAAGTAGCTGCTTACCAGGATGCTGACAGGCAAAGGCTTTTGGCCGATCCCGGCATTATCCGTAACCGGCTGAAGGTGAATGCGGCTATTGAAAATGCCAACGCAATCATTGCCCTGCAAAAAGAATTTGGTTCCTTTCAGAAATGGCTTGCTTCACATCACCCAAAAGCAAAGGAAGAATGGGTAAAACTGTTTAAAAAAACATTTCGGTTTACTGGCGGTGAAATTGTAAATGAATTTTTGATGAGTATCGGGTACCTGCCCGGCGCCCACACTGCCGACTGTAAAATTTACAAAGCGATACTAAAGCAAAAACCTATGTGGGCAAACAAAAAATAAACTGGAAGAATATGGCCGACCAATCCTCAATGCAGCCAGTTTTTGTAATCACAGATTTAAAGTGTTGAAGTTGGTGAAAGAATAATTGACAGATTTATAAATCGTACCAGCTAACCGTTATCAGATAACAGCAGGTAACGGAGCTGGCTGTACTTTTATTTGTCTTTTCAATTTTAAGAATGGTTTTTCTACCAGGTGCCAGCTACAAAACGCCAACATGGTTGTAATGCACAAGGCGGAAAAAAATAAAATCCACGGATTTAGAGAAGAGTAAAAAAAATACACCAGCACTTGTTGTACGGGCCAGGCATACAGGTAAACGCCGTAAGAAAAATCGCCGTAGCGGGCAAAATTACCGAATGGTATAAGGCGATGATAGGCGATAAAAAATAAAAGATAAGTACCTGCGAAAGGTAATACCTCATCAATACACTTTATCCAGCTAAAAGAGATTACGATGGCAATACTTGCAAGTACTGCAATTAAATTGTTTCGTACAATTGAACTCCGGTAGTAGTAGCAACAGGCACCTGCTAAAAAATAAGTTATGAACCGCGGTAAAAAAAACGGGTTTCCAAACCACAAATGCTGCTTGTCGATATAAGGAAAAATATAACCATTAAGTTGAAGGGTAAATACGAGGTACATACAAAGAAACGCCGTTAGTAACCACCATCTTTTTTTAAACAATCCAGCCAATGCGAACAAAGGCACTAAAAGGTAGCACGCAAATTCAAACTGTATAGTCCATAAAGAAAGATTGAGTCCTTTCTCCGGCGATGTTTTAAAAAACGAATACTGGTAAGGGTTTTGAAGCGTAAAGAGATGAATGAGTTCATTTTTTTTATGCAGATTTGCGATGTATGGCCGGTAGTTCATCCAATTAAACGACAAGCCCGTTCCTATAAAACCAGCAATGAGTATGCTAAGGGTGAAGGCAGTTATAAAACCAGGGTAAATTCTCAATACGCGTTTGGTAAGATAATTAATGGTAGAATCAGATGATTCGAAACTTTTTACAATGAGAAAACCGCTGATGATGAAAAAAAAATCAACTGCCATACTACCGATGCTGACCTGTCCATGGCTCCAGACCAGGAATGGTTCCTTGGTTAAAAAATTCGCCGTTCCATAATACATCACATAACTATGGCATAATATTACTGAAGCCGCAAGTACAAACCGGATGAAGTCAAAATTATTGGGAAACGTCCGCTGGCTGATAAGTAATGACTTGCTCATGTGTTCGTTCAATGGTAATTAAACTGTTAGTGGCATTTCATAGTGAATCATGCTAATTCAAAAATAGCCTAATTCGCTGACAAGAATAACAGCCCATCCACCGCACTATACCGTAAAATTTATTTTTTTACCGGCAAAAATAATATCAGCCTTTTTGTGAGGGAAAAAATAGAGGTGTATCAATCCTGCTTTACCCATACCAGTTCAGCGGTATTATACCCAATGGCCTGCGCCTTTTGCAGGTAATCTTTCTTTACATTATCGGGCATTGTTTTCTCTCTCGACAGCAGCCACAAATAACGCAGGTTTTTGCCTGCAACCAGTGCATATTGATAATTTTCATCGATGGCAATCACGTTGTAAGCAGCGTAAAAAGGCCCGAAGAAAGAGACCTTTAATGCGCCCACATTACTATCGCCCCTGAATTTGGCCTTGCCTGTAGCTGTTTTATTTTTATTTTTTGTTGTGCTAAAACCGCGGTTAACTACTTTTATTTTGCCGTCTGCCCGAAGTGAATATTCGGCAGTGGTATTGATCAGGTTTTTTTCAAAACGAAAATCCATACGGGCAATTTCATACCATTTACCCAGGTACTTGTCTTTATTAAAATTTTGTACGGGCTCGGCGCCTTTGGGTATTGTGGAACAGCTAAACATGAATGGGAGAATTAAAATTAAGATTACAGCGAAATACACTTTTTGATACATAATAGAGCATTTTACTATTAATAAACACTTTGTATGCCAGTATGGTTGTATTAAAAAAAGGATAACCTTAAAAGTGATAAGGTTGGACTTAAGAAACAAAACCAGCAAGAACGCAAAGCGTAGCTTTGGAATAATGTACTAAAGGGTTGGTGGTAGGCGACCGGACTAATGTTTTTATAAATTGTTTAATAAAGCTGATGCCTTTAAGAAGGCACCAGCTTTTCAAATTCATTTTTTATTTTACCAGCATCGGAAACAATCTCCTGATCTCCGCTTCACCCGGTTGTGCACCGTACTCACAAATTTCAAACGCTTCCGCAAATTTTACTTGCGCCGCTTTTTCTTCGCCATACCATTTTACCAGCGATGTTTGTATGGCGGGTGTGATGGGTTCAATCCATTTGGTGGCAAGCCATTTCAGCCGTTCGGCTTTGCCTGCCGGCACTTCATTTAAATACTGTCCTATCCATGGCAACCACTCATATACCTGCGACACATGCGCATCCAATGCAAAAACCTTTTGATCATTTACGCTGGTAATGTCAACAGCGATATCCGGGCGAAATGGATTGGGTCGCTGAAAATTATCCTGGAAATATAAAAACACGGGGTTCTTTTTTAAGGCCGGAACATCAGATGCCACATTCGGAACCGAAACTATGTAGGCTGCATCCTGTACCAGCACACCGGTGTACCGGTGATCGGGGTGATAATCGTTTGGCCGCGGTGCAATCACTACATCCGCATTCCATTCTCTTATTTTCCGGATGATCTGCATACGCACTTCAAGCGTGGGCATCAGCAAGCCGTCATGGTTATCTAATACATCGTATTTTATACCGAGTCGTTTGGCCACTTCCTGTGTTTCGGCATAACGGCGTTTTGCCAATGCCACACCTTTCATCGTTTGATGACCAGCATCGCCATTGGTTACAGACAGAAATTTTACCGCATAGCCCATCTTTGCAAAAATGGCCGCCGTGCCGCCGCTGTTGACATCGCAATCATCCGGGTGGGCGCCGATCATAATGATGCGGACTTTATTATCAGGTGACTGTGCAAAAACAGGGGCAAAACAGCTAAATAATAAGATGGATAATACTGCAAGATGATGCAAGGCTGGCTTCATATACAAGTTATTTTAGTTTGTATAAAGATAGTGTTTAAGCGAAAGCAAACAAGTATGGTAATAACTGATTGTGTATGGAAAATTCCGGACAGGCTTGTTTAAAAATTTTGTAAATTTATGGCAATAAAAAAAGCTACTATGCCAGTATATAATTTGCAAATCAACGGAAAGCAACTCACCGCAGACGTGACGGAAGATACGCCCTTGTTATGGGTGCTAAGAGATCACCTCGGCTTGGTGGGTACCAAGTTTGGTTGTGGCATTGCCCAATGTGGTGCATGCACTGTACACCTGAATGGCACAGCAATCCGATCCTGCTCATTTCCGGTTTCAGCGGTTAAGACAGGCGCTATAACTACTATTGAAGGGCTCTCTGAAAATGGTGACCATCCCTTGCAAACGGCATGGGATGAAGTAGATGTACCTCAATGCGGTTATTGCCAGGCCGGTCAGATTATGACCGCTGCGGCGCTGCTGAAAAAAAATCCACATCCCACCATGACAGACATAGAAAACACCATGCACGGAAATATTTGCCGTTGTGGCGCTTACCACCGCATTAAGGAAGCCGTAAAATTAGCCAGTACAAAAATTTAACGCCATGCAACAACCAATAAATTCAAGAAGAAATTTCTTAAAAATAACAACCCTTACCAGCGGCGGTTTACTGCTTGGCTTTAGCTGGTTAGGCGCAGAAGGCGAAACGCCTGTTTTGATCAACACATTGCCGCCGGAAAAAAGTACTGGCTTTAACAGCTACTTATCCATCGCTGCTAACGGTTTTGTTACTATCTATTCTCCCAACCCGGAACTCGGTCAAAATATTATGACGAGCTTCCCGATGATTGTGGCCGAAGAACTGGATGCAGACTGGACGAAAGTGAAAGTAGAGCAAGCCGCACTGGATACCAAAAGCTTTGACCGCCAATTAACCGGTGGTAGCGGCGCTGTGCCACACTCCTGGAAACGATTAAGGGTTGCGGGTGCTACAGCAAGAGCCATGTTGATACAGGCTGCTGCAACGGAATGGACCGTACCTGTAACGGAATGCTCGGCCAGCAATGGTTTTGTGCTGCATGCAACCAGTGGCAAAAAAGCAGGTTTCGGTGAACTGGCGGCAAAAGCTTCCGCATTGCCTGTTCCAAAAGATGTTCCTTTAAAAGACCGGAAAGATTTTAAGATTATTGGCCAGGCAGTAAAGAATGTGGCTAATAAAAGCATCATTACCGGCAAGCCATTGTTTGGACTTGATTTTTACCGTGATGGAATGTTGTTTGCCATGTTGCAAAGGCCACCTGCATTTGGAACAAAAATAAAAACAGTAGACAGTGCAGCGGCAAAGGCAATGCCCGGCGTTGTGGATGTGGTAGTGTTTAAGAACAATGTAGCGGTAGTGGGTAAATCAACCTGGGAAGTAAATAAGGCTAGAAAGCTGTTGAAGATTGAATATGAAAATGACGGTATTGTTGAAAGCACCACCAATCATAATATCATTTTCAGAACTGTGCTCGACAATGGTAAACCAGAAATTAAAAGAAAGGATGGAGATGTTGCCGCGGCCTTTGCTTCTGCCGCAAAAATTATCAAGGCAGAATACCAGTGCCCCTTTTTATCGCATTCGCCGATGGAGCCGATGAATTTTTTCGCCCATGTAAAACCAGATGGAGTGGAGTTGGTCGGCCCCTCTCAAACACCCGCCAGTGCCCGCACAGCGGTGTCGAAATTATTAACTGTTCCTGAAGATAAAATTACACTGGAGCTTACCAGGTTGGGTGGAGGTTTTGGCCGCAGGCTGAAATTTGATTATGTGGTGGAAGCAGCGGAGTTATCCAGTCTTATCAAAGCCCCGGTAAAAGTTATCTGGACAAGAGAAGACGATTTGATGGGTGGCAATTACCGCCCTGCAGTACGCTATCATTTTGAAGCGGCATTGGATGCCGGTGGAAATTTAGTTGGTTACAAATGCCGTGCAGTAGGCCTCAATGCGGGTAATTCTGTAAGGGAAGATAATTTTCCATCCGGTGCGGTTGATAATTTATTAATTGAAAGCATCGATTATAAATCTACCATTACAACCGGGGCATGGCGGGCACCCATCACCAATTTTTTGGGTTTTGCAGAACAGGCTTTTATTGATGAAGTCGCGGAGGCTGCAGGAAAAGACCCTGTTGCTTTCAGACTCGAATTATTGGCAAAAGCCAAAAAAACTCCTGTTGGTCCTATCAAATACAATATTGATCGCATGGAAGGCGTGATAAGACTGGCTGCGGAAAAATCTGGCTGGGGTACAAAAAAGCCGGGTATCTCCCAGGGGTTTAGTGTTTACTTTTCGCACCAAAGCTATGTGGCGCAAGTTTGCGATGTAATGCTGGAGGCAGGCAAGCCTGTAGTAAAAAAGATATATGCAGCGGCGGATTGTGGCCAGGTGATTAATTTGAGTGGCGCCCGTCAGCAGGTGATGGGTGGAATAACAGATGGGCTGGGTCATGCCATGTACAGTAAGCTGAGTTTTAAAAATGGCACCAGTGAGCAAAGCAATTTTCACAATTACCGCCTGATAAGAATGAAGGAAATTCCGGAAATAGAACCCTATTTTGTAGACAATGGTATTGACCCCACAGGATTGGGAGAACCGGCATTGCCACCAACCGGCGGAGCAGTAGCCAATGCCATTTATAAAGCGACAGGCAAGCGGCTAAGAAACCAGCCATTTATAGACGAACCTGTTTTTAGCGGCAAGTCGTAGCGTTATGATAATTTAATTATTTAGCTCCCATCGGTTTGAGAGTCACAGCAGACAGGAGGCAGATGAAGTGAAGGATTGCCAGGACAAGATATCCTTCCTTTCCACACTTTATCAGGCAAAAAATGCTTTGGAATCTTATAAAACCGCAGTTAACTTTCAATTCGTTGAAGTGCTTATTACACAAGCCTGCAGGGTACTTCAAGATCTTCGCTTAAATAATAGCTGGCACATATTCGGTGATAACCGTCTGCGATGATTAATTTGTTGTTGCCGCGGACCAGTAAAAGGGGGGACAACTTTTTGCCATTTTTAAATTTTTTTAAATTGGCCATTACATGCATATTTTCTTTAGGCAAAAGCGGAAGTTCACTGGCTCTTAAAATATCCTTTGCTTTTTTAATTTGCGTTTTTGCTTTTTTTAATTGCTCTACTAAAGCAGTTGCTTCCTGCAATGGCATCAGTAATTCCAGGTAATCAAGCGCTGCAGGAAAATCATGGACTTCAGGATTTGCCAACCAAATTTTACTCATAATCATAATAAATAGAAAAGTGAAAAATCAATTTTAAAAATCAAGTTCTTTAATGGCAGGATCTTTTAGTAAAATGTTAATCAGGTTTTCGTGACTGGCTTTACTGCCGGTTAATTTCCAGTGGCCGGTTATATTTTGTTGGGATAAGGTTTGTGTTCCCCTGATCACATTCAGGTGCGTTGCCCTGAAAATTTTTTCATACGCTTCCAACGTGTCAGCTGTATAGGTGCAAACAATCCGGTAATCCCGGGTAGTGCTGCGGGTATCAATATAGTGTTCTGCAAATACCAGTAGTGATAATACGCACAACACCGCTGAGGCACCCACAAAAGCTAAAAATATATATCCTGCGCCAACGCTCATCCCCAGTGCTGCACATACCCAAATGGTGGTGGCGGTTGTTAACCCGTTGATGCGGTTATCATCTTTAAAAATGGCACCCGCTCCTAAAAAGCCAATGCCGGTAATGATATTGGCGGCCAGCCTGTCTGGATTAGCCGTGCCGATTTTAAGCGACAGCATCGTGAAAATACAGGAGCCCACAGATACCAGCATTAGGGTACGCAACCCTGCCGGCTTGCTGCGGTATTCTCTTTCAATGCCTATTAACAGGCCTATAAACATCGATACCAGAATTTTTAAAACATCTTCATAATACAATTGCATAAAGTAGCTTTATAGTTTAAATGTAATTATTATTTACAGCATTTAATACAACCATTTGATGATGAAGTGAATTGCTTTTTATATAACACCGTAAGCGAATGCCAGGTGACGACAATAAAGCAGTTAGAGAAACTGGTATCTGTAAAGAAGCGATAAAAGTTTTAATTTTATCCTCATAACCTGAATTGAAAATATGACTGCAGCTTCATTTAAACTGAGCACCAACTTAAACGAACCACCGCCCGATATATCTGTGTATTTGCAGGCCTTATGGCAAGATGCAAAAGGCAATTGGGAAAAAGCTCATGCTTTAATACAAGATATGGAAGATAAAAATGCAGCGTGGATCCATGCCTACCTGCATAGGAAGGAAGGTGATAACTGGAATGCGGATTATTGGTATCGCAGAGCTGGTAAAAGCAGGCCAGATGCTAATTTGGATACAGAATGGGCAAATATTGTAAGCGCTTTTTTATAGTATTTTTTCTCGTAGGAAACAGACGCAAGTTTTAACGTATTCTTGTATCTATAGCATGGGTGGAAACGTTATTTTTATCTGGTAATGATTAAACTAACAATCACCGCACTGCTTATAAATTATTGTTTTGCAGCCTCAGCCCAACAGGATTTGTTGGTTTTTAAAAAGGGAAATAAAACCCTTGGATATTTTAAAAAATATTCCTACATCAATTTCCAGTTAACAAATAAACAATGGTATACCGCGTATATAACGAGAGTGCAGCATGATTCATTTTACATACGCAGCTTCGTAGTGCATTATAGCTGGGCGGGATCGGATAGTGTACATTCGCCAGAGTTTCCGATAGCCATTGCAGATGTATATGCTATGCCCAAAAAAGGAATACAATTTGGATACAGCAATGATCGGGTATACATCAACAGGGAGGGAGGCCACGTGCATTGGGCCTGGGTTAAAAATGGCTGGTTGTTTAAGGCAGGGGCTGCAGGGTATGTAGGATTAAATGTGGCAAACGGATTAATTAAACACAATGTTACTTTCACAGGGTTTCAACTTGGTATTGCTGCCGGAATATTTGCTGTAGGAGAAATAATGCATCAATTATATAAACCTTCATTACAACTCGGCAAAAAATATCGGCTGGAATCTTTAAAAGTGCCAGGTTGAAATGTAACCGGATTTCCTGTTATTCATTTAGCAGCAATAAGATCGGATCAAGGTCGTACCTGCTTTCATCAAATGCAACCAGGGTTTTATTTTCAAGTACAGTACCTAACTTTCGCAGATCGAATTTTTCTTTAAACTTCATGTAGCAATTAGCCACCATTGTACGCAATTCATTTTTATCAATTACATCCCCGGGATCTATTACGTAAGTATCACCTGCAACGTATTCTAACAACGTTTGTTTTTCAAAAACAAATTGGCAGGTAAACCTACAGGCCAGGCCCTTTTTTTCGACCGTTCTTTTTTTCATTACATCCAGTGTAAGAAAGCTGGTTAGTTCGCCAGTATCCAATGCATTCAGTGGCGGCTGGTATTGCCATTTGTTAATTACCAGTTCAGTTTGCTCTATCATAATTATTTAAAAATTGCGTGTATGCGTAAGTGTTATGTTGTTATAAAATAAATATCCCTGTTCTCTATGGAACTTTAAAATCCTGGTTGGTAAAAGGTGGATTAACCGGAATGGTGATCACGTTAAATTCATGTGCAGTGCTACGGTGACAGTTATTGCAGGTTGCTGTAAATAATAAATAGCCGCTGTTAAATTGCGCCGCATTCTTTTGCTCAATGGCATTGTTCAAACTATCTATTGCTCCATCCATCATCCCTATACTTTTAGATTCCGGCCGGTCAACACAGTATTGTTGAATACCGGCCAGTGCTTCTTCTATTTCTTTTATTTCAAAGTCAGCCAATTTCCAGTTTTGGTTTTTTCCGGCAAACCACAACTTCGCATGGTGTATTTGACGGCCCGACATAAATTCACCAAATCCCGGTTTATAAGTTTTGGCCAACTGCTGTTGCAGGCTATCAACTTTTTGTTGCAACAACAGGTTATTGCCTGGCTGACGGCAGGCGAATACTGTTAGTAAGAAAATGAGTGCTGATATAAAGGATAGTTTCATACTGCCATTGGTAGTTAACTGAAGAACTAAATAAAGTTAACGCAATGTTTAATTGCCCATGACAATATTTCTTTTACTTACCATTTATGAATAGCCATCCTGATTTTTTTATGGTAATTAAGGTTGGTGAAGAAGGCTTTGTTTAGATAATTTTTGGTGTGGCTTGTATGTAATAATTATAACAGTTGTATAAAAGAGAATGCAACCGTTTAAATAGATACGGAAATACATTAAGAAATAAAACATGGAATAGAATTTGTCTAACTGGCAGTATTAAACCTCTAAAACACTCATTTATGAAACCGTCCTTAACAAGAACACTTCAATTTTTTACAGTATTGTTTATCGCTTCTGTAATTATTTTTTCGTGCAAAAAAAATAGTAATAATACGAACGATCAGCCTCGTTTACAGCTTAGGCTAACCGATAACCCGCCACAAGGTATAAAGGAAGTATGGGTTGATATCAGGCAGGTAGAAATAATCGTTGGGGATAGCGCCAGGCCTTTAGTATTGGATGGCGTGCACGCAGGCGTTTACAATTTGCTTGAGTTAACAGGCGGCAAGGATACCCTGCTGGCCGATGCGCTGGTTCCCGCCGGTACGATTAGTCAAATCAGGCTAATTCTCGGAGACAACAATTATATCATTACTCCTTCGGGCGATAAAATCATGTTGAAAACACCCAGTGCTCAGCAGTCTGGTTTAAAAGTGCAATTACACCAGGATGTAACAGGTGGCGTTTTATACAAACTTGCACTTGATTTTGATGTGGCCAGGTCTATTGTATTTGCCGGCAACAGTGATAACGTTATCTTAAAACCGGTACTTAGGGTGCTTTCTTTTGTTCCTTCCGGCGGCAACATCAGCGGCGCAGTACTTCCAGATTCAGTGGTAACATCGGTAATAGCCATTCGCGGCGCCGATACAATTGCTTCGGCATTTACCAATCCTTCCAGCGGAGGCTACTTGCTGAAAGATATTCCGGCTGGTGATTATACATTGTCTTTTATGCCCACAGATACCACTTATAAAATGGTACAAAAAAATGCATTGGTTGTGTTAGGACAAACGACCATAGTTGATACGGTTCAATTGCAACATTGAGCCCCCTGGTTAACTAAAAAATGGCCGTCTCTCGTTAAAAAGGGGCGGCTATTTTATTTTTGCATACTTCTGTTTCCTGCGATTATTTTATACATGTGGCATATGCCAGGTCTGGTTATCCGTAATCCATACACTGTTTATTGTTGGCAGCTCTGGGCAACGATTGCATAATTAAGCAGCATAGCAGGTATGAAGCTTATACCAATTGCGCATATATAGCGGAGACCGGCCATACTTATTCGATTTGATTGTGTAATACCGTAACCTCCCGATAAAATCTGTGAACAAACAGGCAGATAAAGGAAAAGCTTAAAAATAAAAAGGGTCTCAATATCTTATATTGAAACCCTTTTCATTCGCCAGAAAATGTTAGAATTGTTTTACGGCTTTATTTCTTTTGCTCAACGATTGATTGCTGAATTGTGCCATTGTTATTGTACTGCTGGGCAGTAATTTTTGCTGTTGTTGCGGAGGCAGATTGTTATTGGGATGTGCCGCAGAACGCAAGCTTTTACTTTTTGAAATCTGCATTAATTCCTGCGAAGACTTTTGGCTTGTCAACCCTGGTTTTGCCATAGCGGCCGCACCTGGTGTCGTTTGTTTATTGACTAAAAAAGTCTGGGTTTTTTGCGAGTAGAATGACGACATGGGTTTATCGCTTGCGAGTTTTTTTTGTGCGAAACTACAGTTAACCCAAACTATCAGCACCGCCAATATATAAACAGATTTATTTTTCTTCATCGTGATTTATTTTACGCTTACCAAAACATTGATAATACCAACACCATTGCTATTAAAATCCTGCAGTGCCTTTCCTAAAACCTGCCCTACTTTTACCTTTTCAGGATCGCCTTTCATAGCAACGCCTGTAAGGCTAGATGTAACAATAAAGTCACCTCTTTTAATACGTCCGCCTTCCATACAAACCTTTGTTGGCAGTACACCAATTACACCCATGGGCACCATATTTTGTAAGCTGTTTTTTTCAGCATTTTTTTCTGTTAATGACAAACCAGGTTTGGTTGCATATACACCCGAGATAAGATTGGAATAAGGAGCAGAAGATTTTTCAACCGTACGGTCTGTTTGCTGTGAAATAACAAGCACATCACCCGGCTGGTATTGATTGATATTACCTTCTATATCAAAATATTCAGCCACATCAGCGCCACCCACCTGCGTACCACCGTTAAAGAAGCCTTTACCAGTCTCATCTATACGGGCAACGTTTGTGCCGTCAGCTATAAATACGGCCGTGTTTCCTACCTGGTTTCCTTCCAGTTCTGCAACCAGGGCATTTCCGTTTGCAGTACCGCCACTGTTTGCAACGGCGAGTATACCAACACCATTATCTGCCAGGTTAATTCCTTTTACCCCTGCATATTTTCCGTCGTTTCTTCCAATTACACCGCTACCAAAATCACTAACAGTATATCCTAAAATAGCATCGCCTCCACTATTGTTAATACCCATTAAAGCAAGACCGCCAGCGTCATTTGCAATACCAAGCATGCCATTACCGAAAGTGGCAACAGAAGTAAGGCCATTGCCATATCCCTGGTTTGTAACAAATAAAGCGTCACTTGAACTTGAGGTATTTGAGATATCAAATTGTGCGGCACTGCCGTCGGTACTTGTTGCAAAAAGGCCTGTACCGGAATTACTGGATGCGTACACGCCGATTCCTGAATTGGCCTGGCCATTTACACCTTCACCGGATTTTGAAGTGCCATAAACACCTTTACCACCGCCATTGTGCGATCCCCAGATGCCCATGCTTTTTAAACTGGTGCTACTATTCATACCACGTACGCCTGTTGACGAATCTCCTGCTGCGGTAGCACTGATTTTGCCTAGGATACCGATTACCTTAGGTGTTGCTGAACTGTTTACACCTTCCAGCGCAGTTGCTGAACCGCTGTTGGTAACAGAAAATAAATTGGTGGCATTGCTTCCGGTAAAGCTGTATGGTAAGGTAAATGCACCCGAGTCATCAGCGCCCGGCGCCCATGCAGTACCATTATATTTAAGTACCTGCCCTAAAGTTGGAGCAGTGTTGCTGATTGTATTTCCCTGTAATTTTATTACAGCAGGGTTAGGGTAAGTACCGCTAAGATCTCCGCCGGCAGCACCATTTGGAGGTAAGCTGGTCGGCAATACTCCGGCTGCCAGTTTGGTTAAGCTAACTGCACCATCTGCAATTTTAGCTGTGGTAACAGCATCCGCGTTTAATACGGGGTTGGGATAGGTGCCGCTAAGATCGCCGCCGGCATTACCTGATGGAGGCAATGTTGCAGGGATGGCTCCGGCTGCTAGTTTAGCGCCAGTAACGGATCCGTCAGCAATTTTAGTTGTAGTAACAGCGTCTGCATTTATTACAGGATTGGGATAGGTTCCGCTAAGATCACCACCTGCATTTCCTGAAGGAGGTAATGTGGTTGGTAGAACACCCGCTGCTAGCTTAGTTAAACTAACTGCACCATCAGCAATTTTAGTTGTGGTAACGGCATCCGCATTTAATACAGGATTGGGATAGGTTCCGCTAAGATCACCGCCGGCATTGCCTGATGGAGGCAGTGTTGAAGGGATGGCTCCGGCTGCTAATTTCGCAGCAGTCACTGATCCGTCAGCGATTTTAGTTGTTGTAATAGCATCCGTTGCAATCGTTGGAGCAGGATACGTACCTGAAAGATCTCCACCGGCATTTCCTGACGGAGGTAAAGTGGTAGGTAAAACGCCTGCCGCCAGTTTGGTTAAACTAACTGCACCGTCTGCAATTTTAGTATTTGTAATAGCATTTGTATTTACAACCGGGTTAGGATATGTTCCGCTAAGATCACCGCCCGCATTGCCTGAAGGAGGCAGGGTTGAAGGAATTGTGCCACTGGCTAATTTAGATGCAGTTACTGAACTGTCCGCTAGTTTTGTAGTACCAACCGCACCGTTTGCAATTTTACCGTTGGTGACTGCATTTAAATTGATAGTGGGATTAGGATATGTTCCACTGAGATCTCCACCTGCATTTCCCGAAGGAGGCAAAGTAGTTGGTAAAACACCGCTGGCCAGTTTGGTCCCTGAAATAGAACTATCTTTTATCTGCGTAGCGCCAACTGCATTTGCAGCAATACCCGGATTGGGATAATTGCCTGAAAGGCTTCCACCTGCCTCGCCTACCGGAGATGCGCTGGCCGCATAGAATGAGTAAGGAACACTTAATAACTGGGCAGAACCCATTTTTACAAAAGAGCTTCCGCCCTTCTGATCCATCTCCACTTCCAAATATTTGTCACCGCCGTTGGCCCAGTTTACAGCCGCCAAAGTGCCGCTGCTGCTGGTGGCTCCTGCACCGCCAATACCGATGGTAAACATACCAAAAGTATTTGTTTTAACAGTCCTGGTTTCGGTATACACCGTTGGACCGGCGGCATTGCCATCATGAATGTTCAGCCGTACAGATATAGACTGATCGGGCAATACAATGCCAAAAGAATTTCGGGCTACCCCCTGGTAGTTAATCTGGCCGGGGGCCTGCGCCAGCAGTACTGTTGAAAACAACAAAGCACTGACTAATGTGAAGAGTAATTTCATAAATGGATTTGAATTGGACATTATTGTTATAGTTTGACGATTTTAAAAGATCCGCTCCTTAGCTCAGATCCCCGGTATAGTTGTAGTGTAATTTTAAGGATATAGTTGCCTGGTCTAAAGGCGGACATATTGAATTTTTGAATCTGCGCATACCCGTACATGTAGAACGATCTTTTAATGAGCGGTTGGCCAAGGATATCAAATAATTGCATAGAAACCGAACCCGTTTGGTTTGTTTTTAAATCAACTTCCAGTATATCCCTGGTGGGGTTGGGAAGTATCCGTACCTCCTCTTGTCTTAGTTCGGTATTTACTATTGCAACATTGGATGGGTCAGTAATGGTTTGCAAAAATCCGTTGGTAAGGTTATACAACAAATCGGAAGATTGCATTGTGTTTACAACTGCCAGTTCCCCAACACTCCAGTCAACACTAAAATGATCTTTTTGATAAGATCCTCCCGAGGTATTGATTACCTGCTGCGGCGCAAACTGACCAGCGCATTGTAATCCGGTGGCAAAAGTGACGGCTAACGCAATCAATTTACAATTCATAAACAGTTATTTATTTTGGTTAACGCTGATATGCCAACTTTATTGAATGTACATTATAATAAATCTGAAATTTTGTGCATGTTGCTGCACCATAATTTACCTGGTAAGGACAAATTGTTTTACAAAAACTTTTTTTCCAATTGTTACTTTTACGGCATACACGCCTGGCTCGAGTCTTTCGAGTTGATTTATTTGTAAAATGGATTTACCGGATTTTATATTTTTATCTGTTGACTGAAGCAATTTGCCGGTAAAATCATAGAGCAATAATTGAACGGTTTCTTCCCGGGTTGAAAACAACGTGATCTGCACGTTGCTCTTTGCAGGGTTGGGTGCAAGTTCCATCGAAGAAGTGATGTCGTCTGCCTGTAGTTTAATGATTTTACTATAGGAACCTTTGCCATCTTTACCAACTATTTTAAGCCGGTAATAAATAAACGGAGCGGTAGAGAAGGGTATTTTGTTAGTGCTGACATACGCAGCTGTACCTTCCGCAGAAAGAGCTTTCTGAGAACTACCTGCAAATTGAAAGTGGATGCCATCCGAACTTTGTTCCACCTGGAAATAATTGATCTGTCCGTTGTTGGCCACATTCCAGTTTAGCTGAGCCAGTTGCTTTTCCTTAGTACCTGAAAAGGAAGTAATATTGGTTTCCAATACGATACAGGTGGCACTGTAGGTAATGCTTAAAGTATCTCTTGCATACACGGGGCATCCCGTCTGTAAACGTTGCGTAACATAATAAGTTCCGGGGGCATCGGCAAAAACTGATATGCCGGTACTATCACCCGAAAAATGTCCATCCATTGTAGACCAGGTGTAAACAGAATTAGCAACAGGATTAGTTACTTTTAAATTGCTTACACCCAATACTCCGCAGAACATGGGGATATCAGCAAATACATTGGCTTTGGCAGCCAGGAAAAAATCGAATGGTCCAACAAAATCTTTCAACGCAGCCGTGAATGAATTGGAAGCACGGCTTTTCACCAGTACCCTACGGAATGGCATACCGCAGGAAGTGGCACCTAAAAGGTTAACCGGGTCAAGCCCTATTTTTGACAGGTTCACAGAAAACTCCATGAACTGTGTGGTAGTATAATTCGTTAAAACAGAATTATCGCCTAAAACTAATTGAAACGGTCCTGCCCAGGTATTATTGGTACAGGTTAAACCTGTATAAAACGCACCTGCAGTTAAAGGCTTGATGCCCGCATAGCCATATTGGCTGCTGGAAGCGGCTCCGTCGAAACTACCTGTCCATGCAAAATCCAGCGGCACCATTGCTAATGCAGCTCTGTCAACCCATATCCGGGCTTCAAGCGAATCTAAACCCGTATTGTATTGTGCGCTAAAAATAACATCGCCGGCAGCAATAATATCCCCGGCAGCATTGAATTTCCATGACGTGTGACCAGCGTCTGGTCCATACCCAAAAAATTGCCTTGGCCCACGGTCGTAATAAATATCCGTCTGGTACATTTCAAAATCTACGTAACGGCTGCCGCTGGTATTTTCTATTGACACGCCACCAAACATCCAAAGAGAATCGGTTACGTCCGGACCCGCCCTGCGTACATGCACCATCATATCCAATATTTCATTTTTATCGGGTATTGACTGCGCAACCGGGCAAGACCAGTTTGCAGGACTATCGCCGTTTTTGTTAGAACCGGAGGCAAACATGGTAGAATCCTGGCCGTGATAATCCCGGGTGTATACCGCATCAATTAACAACCGGTTATTTACAATTGAGTATGCCGGGAAATGCATGGTGCGGTAAAAAGGAAGATTTCTTGTGCCGGGGCTGGTAGCATAGCCCTGAACAATTGCTGCTGCTCCGGTAGTGTCGATCATGTATTGCCCTGAACCGGCATTTATGTTGAACCAGTCATCGTTGCCCGACTGCACAAAATTATTAAAGTAATTGGCCTTCAGCTCTGCATCTACGCCAAAGGAGGCCTTTATCACAGGAGTGGTTATCTGCGACGAAGAAGACAGTGCGATAAGACACAGTGAAATAAAGTAAAGAGGTTTCATAGGAGTTTATTTAAGGTACCGGGTTAAGTGAAATTATACCGACTCCCTGGCCAACCCAGATTTTTTCATTGAATAAGCCTTAGGTTACAGCACCAGGAGAGCATAATTATGATATCACAACGTTTTGCGCTTGCTTATATTGCGGTAAAATAATTGCTTAACATATAGGTACAATATCGCACTTAACAGCGGCAGGAACATGTACAAACTAATCTATATTTTTTAAGAATGTAATAAGCGGCCGTTACTTAACGGGCAATAAGTACAACCGCAATATAGTACCACGTTTGGGGATGCCGCATAATAAAAATATTAGGAATGCATTTTCTGCGGTTTTAATTTTTTAACCACTTGGGCACAGATAAAAAAAATAAAAAAAAAGGTTATTGATCAGCGAAAAAAAGTGCTCGGTATGTATTAAACTCTTAATTTATTTTTTCTTCCAAAGCATAGTTAGCTACCCTCATTCAGGCTAATCTTATGGGGTATTGATTTAATAAAGTACAAATGGCGTTGTATAAATCAGGATATTGCGATTTCAATGCAATTGGTTTTTCGAAAAATATTTCAATGCTTTCCGCCCAAAATTCCTGGAAATTTTTCAATGCGTAATCAGAATACAGATCAAAACCGGCGATGGCTTCCTGTTGAAATACCTTATTGCCGTAATTGTTAAATGCAGGAAAAGCGGCAACAAAATTCTTATCAGCCTGGCGTCCGGTTTCAAAAAACTGGTAATAATAGGCATGCGCCATCTCATGCAATCCTACGTTTTGCCCATCATCAGGGCATTGAAAGCCATACAAAAAATGTTTCCACGAAAGATTGATGGTGTTGCCTGAAACATTGCCTTCGAGTACCCGTACTGTTGGATGTACACCTATAAATTCTTCAGGATAAATATGGATATAATCAAAGTCGGGCAACAGGTATTTTTCCAGCCCAAAAGTTAGTTGTATGGCGGCTGCGCTGATTAGTACCGGCATTTCTTTAAAACCACTCTTGTCGTGAATTACAAAAGATATCTGCCCTATAAATTTTCGGGTTCGTTGTATAAATTTTTCTTTATCAAATGGGTTAAGGTTATTGTAATAGTCCGAATGCTTTTTTAAAATATGGCTCAGCTCCGCAAAAGAAAAATTTAGCTCATTGCCGCGATAAGTCAATACGGGGTTTGCAAATTGTCCGTCTTCAGAATACAAGCCATCTCCGCCAGGTAGAATATTGCTTTCGTTTGCTTCGTTGCTTGTTTTTTTATTGCTGCGTTTAGCCGCAATGGAAAAAAATACAATAAAAATTCCCAACACTAAAAATCCCGGTGCAAGATCCATAGGATTGGAATAGTGCTCATCCCACTTATGGGCACGTATTTGTTGTAAAATAGCTTTTTGCTGCTGCAGTGACAAGCTGTCAATCAATGGAGGCAATTGGCCCTCGCCATCCCAATAAATGGTGGTATCCTGCGGCATAGTTTTCTGAGTTACAAATGTTGTCTATCTTCTACCATTTTCTTTCAGCCAGCTTTGCGGCGGCATCTGATAATCGCTTAAATTTTTTATTTCCGGTAGTTTTTAAAAATACAAGAATAAGTAAAGCCGCCAGGAAACAAACGAAGAGAAAAGGTCCGAAAAAAATATGTTCATTTGTACGGGCAGGCATTGGTTTAGTCATTACTACGTGTACTTTGCGTAACCCATCCGGGTGAAGGCTGTCAACCTTTACCGGTACGGTAAATGCAATGTTATCAGTATCTTGGGTTGGCGGCATATAATAATTTATTCCTCTAAAGCCTCGTCTTTACCACCATCCAGTAAAGGGATATTGCCCACTGAAGCGCCCGCAATTCCTTTCACAGAACCATACATGCCACTGGTGCTGATCAGTACTTTTTCCAGCTGTTTTTCCCTTTCTTTCCACATCTTTTCCATTTGTATACGCTCCTTCATAATGCTTTGCTTCATGGCCATAAAGCCCTCCACGATCGCTTCTACCTGTCCTTTAAACTCGTTGCCGGTTAAATAATTGTACAGCAACTGCATTTTATCTCCCTTATTTTCTTCACTTCGCTGAATTTCATGCACCGTTAAAATTCCTTTTCGCAGCAAATGTGCAACGCTGTTTACTTCAGTAAAATTGCATATCCATATCCCATCTTTTTCCCCAAACCGTTCCATGTCTTTCGGAAAAGCCTGCGTAACCAATATGGCCACATCGGCACCGCGGCTGCGCATATCCGCCTTTAATTTATCTACCCAGTTATTACTCCAGGTTTTGGTGCGTTTACTTTCGTAAATAATTTTACCGCAGGGCGTACCGCTGCTGTTGCGCACTACCTGTATGCAATCGGCGCCTTCCACGCCCTTGCCTACTTCTTCAATAATATCAAAAGGAAAGGATTCTTTTAAAATGGCTTCCAGCAACAGTTCCTGCACTTCGCCCTGGCGTTGCATGGAACTTTGTTCGGCCCGCCGCTTCATTTCGTCAGCCAGTTTTTTTTGTTCATTCAATTGCAATTCCAGCTCTTTTAATTTTAGCTGGTAACTGGTTTCCTTCAACAAATTTTTTTCATTTTCCTGGTGGCGGATCTGTTCTGTAAGAGAGCTTCTTTCCTCCTGCAATTTTTTTTGCAGGGTAATTTCCAGCTCTGCTTCCCTGTTTTGTAACTGCTGTTCTTTTTGTAAAAATTCCAGTTCTTTTTTGCGGGCTTCTTTTAATTTTTCCTCATTGTCGTTGTTGTTATTTTGCAGCAACCGCAACTTGTTTTCATAATCGGCCGAAATACTTTTTCTTAGCTGCTCCTGTATTTCTGTTTCCATTTTCAATTTTTCCTGCTGCAGTTTTTGGGCAAACAGTTCATTTTCTTTTTTCTTTTTTTCTTCAAACAATTGCAGGTCTGCCGAGAGTTTTCTTTTGTCTTCTTCCATTTTGGATAAAGACTGGTTTAATTTATCCTGGTATTGCTGCTGGTATTTTTGTTCAATATCCGCCGCCAGTACATTTTCCACATCAAACACATGCCCGCAGTTGGGGCATTTTATATTATTTGCCATCACTCAATTTTTTTACAAGATAGGAAGAAGCAGAAGAAATTTCATACATCGGCTTTCACACAACGGGCGCAACGGATACAACGACCACTAAGTAATATTTGCCCGCAGTCTTCCATTTAATATGAAAGCATACATCTTAGCAACAGCTGCTTCGCCCTAACTCTTTGTGCTCTTAGTATTCTTTGTGTCCGTTGTGTGAAACCCGTTAGGAGGATTATTATTTTTTACGTTAATTTGCATCTCCAATTAATGCGGCGATGGCGAAATTGGTAGACGCACTACCTTGAGGTGGTAGCGCTCGAAAGGGCTTGGGAGTTCGAATCTCCTTTGCCGCACAAAATGATCCTGTCTTTGACGGGATCATTTTTTTAGTACAATCCTGAACGTGGTACCCTTGCCCGTTTCTGAGTTTTTTACAAAAAGTTCTCCCCGGTGATATTGTTCAATAATGCGTTTGGATAAACTTAATCCCAAACCCCAACCACGTTTTTTGGTGGTAAAGCCTGGCTTAAAAACATTGGCAATATTTTGTTTGCTGATGCCCTTGCCGGTATCTGTAACATCAATCACCACCTGGGCAGTTTCTTTTTTTATGGCAATGCTGATGGCGCCTTTTCCATCCATCGCATCCAGTGCGTTCTTTAATAAATTTTCTATCACCCAGTCAAATAACGGGGCGTTTATTTTTGCCGGAATGAATGTTTCTCCAAAGCTGTTAATCGAAAAATTAACTTTATCGGGAGCTCTTCTTTTTATGTATGCCATCATGGTTTCTACCTGTTCCAGCACATTCATTTCTTCCAGTTGTGGTGTACTGCCTATTTTACCAAAACGGTCGCTTACCAATTTTAACCGGTCTACGTCTTTACTCATTTCGGTAGCAATCTTTTCATTGCCGGGCTGATCTTTTAATAACTCCACCCAGCCTTGTAAAGAGGAGAGTGGCGTGCCTAACTGGTGCGCCGTTTCTTTTGCCATTCCCGCCCACACCTGGTTTTGGGTCGATTTATTGCGGGTGCTGATGGCAATCAACGTAATAATGATAAACAGTGCCACAATAAAAAGTTGCACCAACGGAAAGTAACGCATCTCTTTCAGCAGTGCCGATTCGCCATAATACAACCTGTTTTTCTGAAGTGAATCTACCGGGTTGGTCCAGCTTACCGGTGGGTGCAGCGCTTTAAATTCTTTTAGTGTATGTGCAAGGTAGCCGGCGTCGTTTTTTATTTTGAACGAATCCAGGTTATTGCCTTCAAAAATGCTGTCCTTTTCATTCACCGCAATCATCGGAATGTCCTTGTTATTTTCAACCAGGATTTTACCCGATAAATTGGTAGGCGTAGCGGCAGAGTTGCTGATGTCTTTTACGGCTTCTACCCATTGCTCTATTTTTAAGCGTTCGTCCGCGGCAATTTTTTTTGCCAGGTAGTTGCTATAAAAAATGGTACCGGTTACAATAGCAATGGCAATAACTGCCAGTCCCGAACGCCAGTTAAAAAGTTGACTAAACATCTGTAAATATAAAATAAGAAAGCAACATCCAAAAAGAAGTAAGTTTGCGCCATCTGCCACCGGGTCGGCACCAAAGGTCAGACCGGGTAGCACATGCAGCAACACCGGAAACTTATACTAATTGGGGTTCCCTGATCGGCAAGGAAGGCGAGACCAGGGAACTAACCGGTGGAAATCATTCAATAAAAAACTATAGCCGCACAACTGATGACAGTAAACGACTACTCCGAAGAAAATCTCAACAACCTCGTTGATACCGACAGGGCCATGGACGATTTACCTGTTGTAGCCATTGTAATTTTAAACTGGAATGGCCGTCATTTTCTGCAGCAGTTTCTACCTTCAGTGGTGGCATCCACTTATCAAAATAAAAAATTGGTTGTTGCCGACAATGCATCTACGGATGACTCCATTGTTTTTTTACAGCAGCATTTTCCGCAGGTAGAAATTATACCCAACGCCACCAACGAAGGTTTTGCAAAAGGGTATAACACGGCCCTGCAACAGGTAACGGCAGACTACTATGTTTTATTAAACAGCGATGTAGAAGTAACGCCAGGCTGGATTGAACCCATTATTGAACTGATGGAAAGCAATGCTGCCATTGGAGCCTGCCAGCCAAAAATGCTAACTGATGCGGCCCGGCATTTATTTGAATATGCAGGCGCCTGTGGCGGCTGGCTTGATAACTTTGGTTACCCTTTTGCAAGGGGAAGAGTATTTGATGTAGTGGAAGAAGACAAAGGCCAATACAACGACGCACAACCCTGCTTCTGGGCCAGTGGCGCCGCCATGTTTGTAAGAGCGGATATGTACCACGTGCTCGGTGGGCTGGACGAATATTTTTTTGCGCACCAGGAAGAAATTGATTTTTGCTGGCGCCTGCAGCTGGCGGGCTATAAAGTATATGTACAACCAGCGTCTGTGGTATATCATGTAGGGGGTGGCACGTTGCCCAAAGGCGATCATAAAAAAGATTTGCTCAACTTTCGCAACAACCTGGTGATGCTGGCAAAAAATTTACCACCGGCAACTGCTTTATGGAAAGTTCCTTTCAGAATGGCACTGGATGTGGTCGCCGCTTACCAGGCATTGTTCAGTGGCAACGCAAGTACTTTTTGGGCGATAGCGAAAGCGCATTTGTATTTTGTTAAATGGATATTGTTTAATAAAAAGCAATCCGTGTTTCCCATATCAAAAAATGGACAGCTGCATGGATGGTACGGTGGGAGCGTGGTTTGGCAGTATTTTGTAAAACATAAAAAAACGTTTTCAGAAATTATTGGTAACAAATAATTTTTTTTGAAACACATCCCTTATTTTTGCCCTCGCAAAACCAGTAGCATGCAACAGGAAATAATAGATACAACACACAAAGATTTTGCCCATAATTGGGTGTCCTCCTCACGGTTTCTCTGGTATTGCCAGATATTTATGGTAGTAGCTTTAATATTGGGTGGCTGTTATGGTTTATATACCCACCGTTACAAGGGAAAACCAGAAGTTGCGGTGCCTGAAAACACCTTGTACAACCCTAAATACAAATAAAAATTTTGTAGTTAATTTACAAGCCTTATTTTTGCAGTCCCAAAACAAAAATAGTTCTTTAAATATCGAAGCGAAAGCTTCAAAAAAGCGGAAGTAGCTCATTTGGTAGAGCGCGACCTTGCCAAGGTCGAGGTGGCCGGTTCGAGCCCGGTCTTCCGCTCAGAATTTAGAGCAGATAGCCATGTTATCTGCTTTTTTTTTCTAAAGCCGGCTCTTAGGAACAGGCAGTGTCACTCGGGTGGTGGAACTGGTAGACACGCAGGACTTAAAATCCTGTTCGCTGTAAGGCGAGTGTGGGTTCAACTCCCATCCCGAGTACGAGTAAATTTTAAAAGCCTTGATAGTGTTCACTTTCAAGGCTTTTTTATTTTGGCCACGGGCCGCTTGTTCCTGTTTCCAGTGCACCTGTTTTTGTAAACTGTGTTATATCACTATCCTTCTTTTGAAAGGGATTTTTAATAAGAAAATCCGGTGATGCTATTGAACGTTGATAATTGCCAACCCTTTAACATCCAAAGATCTTAACACATTATCATCTTCTATTTTACCAATACTCGAAAAAGGTAACTGATGATAAAATGATTTATGCGTATCATCCACGTCGAGTGAGAGGTTGAGTTGTGCACTGGTAGCAGAACCTGTAAAGCAATTTTTCAAATCATTGTTATATATGCCCAAAGAAAAAACACCCTTTTGCAACAGCACAACGCCAACCGCTAAAACGTAATCAGCAGACAGGCTACAACCTGTGGTAATAAATGATTGAGTGGTGCCGGGATATGTCTGCGTATAAGCTGATACGCCGGGTCTAAAAATGAAAGATGCAAACGGGCCATCGCCGATGTAAGGGTCGTTAAAAATCAGGTTTAAAACCACCCCGATATTAAAGCTGGCCGAATCGAAAAGAACACGGGTATTCGTTTTTGAATCGAATAATTTTTTTCCGGGAATCGTCAGTTGCAATGTGACTGTGTCGCCAACATGATAGTTTAGCTGGTACGGTGTTACACTAACTTTTTCCTGAAAAGAATATTTGTATCCCGGAGGCGCTGGATAATCTTTGTTGCATTGTGTTTTAAGATTGATCAATCCAAACAAAATACATAAAATGACAATGATTCGATTGCGTTTCATAAAGTGCAGATTAGTTTTGTAGCTAAATTAAAGATAATTTGGTAGGCAAAATTACAATTCGTATGAATTGTGTTAAATCCTTACATAAGAAGCTTTAGTACTAAGCGCCAAATCTGTTTGCTTTTATTGCTTCTACCTACGCCTATATAATTTGCCAGATGGGTGGCCGATGCCTTTTGAAAAGACTCTCTGATTGCTTTCTCTATTATATGCATTTCGTTGGTCGTACCGAAATGGGATGTTTTTTTCTGATACAACTTCTTATGCATGACCTTTAGATATATTGCACTACTATCAGTGTTATTAATCGTAGCGGTTGTTTTAGCGTCAGCCAATTGGCCCTTGGCATCCGCAACGTTTAAGGCTTGCTTAATGATGGAATGTTTAGGCTTCGTACATAAAAAGAGATAGCCGGTTGGAAGAATATCTCTTTAACCCATCACCTCTTTCACCAGCGATTGCATTTTTTGGAGTCCTGTTGTTGCAACTACCAGCGGGTCCTGCCCCCAATAGGTTTTATTAAACAGTTCAAGCGAAAGTACCTTGGTGCCGCCGATGTTTTTTAAGTCACGCAATATTTGTTTAAGCGGCGCAACACCATCACCGGGGTATACCCTGTCACTGTCTGTTTGTTCCGCCACTGGTTTGGCAGCGGGGTAGTCATTCATGTGAATAATATCAATCACTTTGCCGTTTAAAAGACTTAATCCTTCAAAGCCCGAACCACCCCGAAACAGGTGATAAACGTCTGGCAGTATGCGGGCATCCTTGTCGTTAGCTGCTGCGGCAATGGCCATGGCCTGGCCCAGGTTATACAGTGTACCGGATGCGCCCCAGAATTCCAGTAGCGGCATCACATTGTATTGTCGCCCCAATGCCAGTATCTGCCGGTAGCGGGCACCCGCTTTTTGAAAATCGATGGGTTGATTTTTATTGAGACCGACCGGCGGTGCAGCAATGCGATGGCAACCAAGTGCCGCCATTATTTTCATCTCTTCTTCCAGTTCTGTCAAAGCTGCGTTGTGTTTTGCTTCGTCATCCACCATCCAGGCAGTAAAACTGATGGCATTTTCTACCACTATATTTTTTGAGGAAAGATAAGCGGCCAATGCCTGTACGGTATTGCCCTGTTTAAGCCAGGCCTTGATATCACTTATCCAAAGTTCCATACCATCGTAACCCGCTGTGGAAGCAATGTCTATGGCACGCAGCAGTCCCGTTTTTTGCCCGCTGATGGTACTTGTATTGAGGCAAAAGCGGAAAGGACCTTGCGGAGCAGTCACGGTGGCTTTAACGGCTGCGGGAATAAATACACCAGCAAGTAGTGTGGCAGATAACTTAAGGGAGTCTCTTCTGTTCAACATATTTGTTAATTGAAAAATTAAAATACAACTATTTCAACAGCTATCCGCAGTGTTCAAAAAAATGACCCTTCAGAATATGTTGTTTGCCAGGTTGCAACATCTGGCCAAATTTAAAACACTACTGAAATATCAAATTCATCTCAATTAATGGGCTGCGGGTAACATATTTCTTATGGCGGATATTTTCCAAACACCCTTATCTGCTACCACTATAAACGAACTCCACATTTTTTTAGGATCACCGTTTGCGTTGGCTATTTCATAGCGGCAATCTACTATGGCACTGGTTGTTGTTACCAGGCGTATCTTATCTACGGTAAGGGTTCTACGTTCCGGGTTAGTGGCGGAACTTTTCATCATGCCCTGCACGGCCTCAGCTATCCCCGCCCTCCATTCGCCGGTAGATACCAGTTGATCTATATCTGTGGTCAATATTTTTTTTAACAGCAGGGTATCTCTTGATTCACGTGCCTGCGAATATTGATTGATCAGCCCGGTTATGGACTGTCGCTGCTGTTCAGATAAATTGGTAATCTGTGCATAGCCAAGCACGGCATTGGCAAGGAGTAGCAAGAAAAGGCAACTATTTTTCATGTTCATTTTTTTTTAATTAATGATGGCGGGGTAGTAAACATGCCTTCACTAAGTTACCACTTGGCGTATGGATAGGCAAATAGTTTATTGGTAAATCCTTTGTGTTAGTCGTGGGAAAAAATACCGGAACAAAATAAATCAGCGTTACGATACCGAATGGTAGCAAATAATGAGTGGCGTTTCAACGGGTGATTATTGTGCGAAATATCGGGGTAAATTTTAGCAGCATTTTTATGCCGCCTGCCTAATGCCGTACGGTAGTTTTAAGCGTACCAACTACCACCAGCAGCAACGATAAAATGCCTGCTGCCGCCATGGTAGAAATCCGGGCAACTTCATCAATACCTGAATAGGGTATATAACTTTTTACAACCATGCCTACACCATAGTTTAATACTACGCCAAACACAAAAATGGCCACTGGAACAGGGTATAATTTGTTTTTTACAATGCGAAAAGCGAACAGGCAAATACCCAGACCGGCCAACACCAGGATAGCGAGCGGCAGCGCCAAAGGCAAAAACCAGCCCTTTGCCGGCACCAGCCATTGTACCAATAATAAAAAGAGAATTAGTGTACCGCTTAACGCCGCAGATGAACCTTCGGCTTTGTTTTTTTGCAGCAGTAACAAAGGGGTAATGGTGGCCCATATCATAAATAAAACACTGGCAGGGTACAGCGACCAGCTAAAGAAATGATCAATAGCATAATTAACAATAAAGCACACCAGGCAAGCAAACGTACACACGCCTGATAAAATTATTTCGGCCCGGTAAGCGGCACGGTTGGGTTGTTGAATGATCATGGTGGAGGCTTTTATTGACAACGGTAAGACAGTTTAACTGCCCTGTTGATATGAATTTGAAGTTACAAAAGATGTCACCGTAAATATTTTTTTATACATGAATGGTAGCTGGATTAGTGAAGTATCCTAAACGGAAGTTAAGGTGGCGTCTACCCATTGCAGTATTTGCAATGGATATCCCTAATTCCACTTTCTACAATCCACCTTTTACTAACCCTTTTTTATAGACCTGCATCAATTTTGCCCCTTCTATCTACGATGCAATTACCACAATGAGGGAATACACACCGAACGTCACGCATTATTCAATCACCTGCTCCAGTATTTTTCCGTTTAACCTTTTGGGCACTTTAGTTAAAATAGAGTTAACATCAGCCAAATTTAAGTACGGAATCTCCTACCATTTTTTCTACTTTTACAGCGTTATTAAATTATTAATAAAGAAGATAAAACTTTTAAAAATAATCAAGAAGTTGATTTTCAATTCATAACTGATTGATTTCATTTTACTTAGAAAATTAAAGACTTGGAATGTTTTGCCTAAAACAATGACGGAGAAGGAAAAATTATATAGAAACAAGATTCTAAAGGAACTATACTTTGAAAATTTACTCTCCTGCGCAGACTTGTCTGTTAGAATTGAAAAGAGTTTTCCTGTTACTGCAAAACTGCTGGAGCAGCTCGTAAAAGATAACCTCGTGGTGGAAGCCGGGTACGCTGCTTCAACCGGGGGCCGCCCTGCGCATGCCTATCATATAAGGCATGATGTAATGTACCTGGTATCGGTAGCGATGGATCAGTTTGTTACCAAAATAGCCATTATGGATATGCGAAACAACAGGATAGGTCAATTGGAAAATTTTGCATTGCCCTTGTTCGACAATCCTGATGCGCTGGATATACTTGCTGATAAAATAACCGGTTTAATCAAACAGTCGGGGTTAGCGGTAGATAAATTTATAGGCATTGGCATTGGAATGCCCGGCTTTGTGGATGTAAAAAATGGCGTTAATTATTCTCATTTAAAGTTACCTGGTAACAGTAGCATTACAGAATACCTGGTCCGAAAAACCAGGCTGCCGGTGTTAATCGACAACGATTCAAGCCTGATCGCACTGGCTGAATTACGCTTTGGAGAAACCCGTGGCGAAAAAGATGTGATGGTGATTAATATAGGTTGGGGAATTGGCCTTGGATTAATCCTGGAGGGGAAACTATACAGGGGGCAAGATGGCTTTGCGGGAGAATTTAGCCACATTCCACTTTACCTGAATAAAAAATTGTGCTGGTGCGGAAAAACGGATTGCCTGGAAACAGAAACCTCGCTTATCCTCATCATTGATAAAGCAAGGGAAGGCATCCGGGCCGGCCGCATTTCCAGGTTGAACTCATTACCAGAGGATGACCCGGAAAAAGCCTGCGCAGCATTTATCAATGCTGTACGGGAGGGAGATCAGTTTGCGATAGAACTTTTATCGAAAGCGGCTTACAATTTAGGCAAGGGCGTAGCTATTTTAATTCATTTGTTAAATCCCAAAAAAATAATACTGAGTGGCAGGGGGGCATCAGCGGGACTTGTATGGAAAGCGCCCATTGAGCAGGCGTTGAACGAGCATTGCATCAGGCGACTGCACCAGGATACTACTATTGAAATATCAACATTGGGAATGCAGGCGGAATTGATTGGTGCGGCGGCGCTGGTGATGGAGAATTATGAAAGACTGCCAGAACGGAAAAATGCAATGATACCCGCATAAAGGAATGGCTGTTCAAATGGATGATTTTGTATTTCAACTGTCTTAAAAAGAGCTTATAGATATCTATTATTTTTTAACCTTAAATCAACTGTAATGAAGACAAAAAGTTTATTATTGATGTTTCTGAGCTTGTTGGTTTGCAATGTACTATTGCATGCCCAGGCCAGGAAAACAGTTATAGGCATCGTAAAAGACACCAATGGTGTTGTTTTAGGTGGTGCAACAATAACTGAAAAAGGAAGCTCCAACAGGGTCATGTCTGACCAGGAAGGCAGGTTCTCAATTACTGTAAAGCCGGCAGCCACCCTGCAGGTTTCCTACGTTGGACTTGCCTCAATGGAAGTTGCCGCAAATGAACAACGCCAAATGTCAATCGTAATGGGCGGAGCGGCCAGGGCCATGAACGAAGTAGTGGTTACCTCTTTTGGCATTGCAAAAAAGCAACGGTCACTTGGCTACTCGGTAAGTACAATTAAGTCCGACGAAATTACAAAAACCGGTACACCCAACTTTGCCACCGCATTGTATGGAAAGGCTCCGGGTGTTACCATTGCTGCAGGTCCGGGCGGATCTACCAGCGCTGTAAATATTACTGTTCGTGGTCTTAATTCCATTACCGGAAAAAACCAGGCACTGATTGTAATGGATGGTGTACCAATTCGGGATGGTGAAGTAAGTAATAATAATTACTGGGGCGATCAACGGTTGCGTGGTAACGGGTTACTGGATCTTAACCCGGAAGATATTGAAAGTGTCACCATTTTGAAAGGAGCTTCTGCCGCGGCTTTATACGGGTCGGATGCTGTTAACGGGGTATTATTAATTACTACTAAAAAAGGAAAGGGAAAAGGATTTAGGGTAGATATCAGCACCAATGCCAGTATGGATAAGGTAGCTTATTTACCAAGATTTCAAACTGTAAGAGGACCTGGTTCTCCCATCAATGTAGCCAACGATGGCCAGGCAGATGACCTGTTTTATTATCAAACCATCAACGGTGTTAATACAAGGGGGGTGGTAAATCGCACCATCAATTTTGGTCCTAAATTCGACGGGCAGCCAACGCTGGCATGGGATGGTGTAATGCGGCCTTATGTAGCGCAAAATAATTATGCGGCCTTTTTTCAAACCGCTCATAACTCAAGCGTTACAGCAGCAATTTCCAATTCAACAGACTTTGCGGATACACGTTTTTCTATAACGCACCAGAATACCGAAGGTGTTAGTATTGGTTCGCAGAACTACAGGAATGTGGCCAACCTCAATTCAACCTTTCGCTTGAGTAAAAGGTTTACCACCGATCTTACAATCAACTACGTCAACCAGCATATCCAAAACCGGCCGTATGCTACTGACAGGCTGATCAACAATTTTACCGGTATGCTCAGCACATTTGATAACCCGCAATGGTATTTAAATAAGTACAAAACCAGCCTGGGCTATAAATATGTTACCGGAAGTAATCAAAGTTTAACACCGGGTGAAAACATCATCTATAAAGGGTTCAGAAGTGATGTGGCAGATTTTATCTGGAACGTAAAAGAAAATAAAACAGATGAATACAGCAACCGGGTAATTGCAAGCTTAACCAACAACTGGCAAATCATCAATAAGCTTAGGTTGCGCACAAGGGTAGCAACCGATTTTACCTCTACAAAAGAACAGGACCGTTCAACATCCGCCGTTCCTTTGGTATATAATTATTCCGGTGGTTTTGGTCTTAGCTCTGATATCAACACCATTCTTTATGGCGATGCGATGTTAACCTATACCCAGAAAATAAATGCAGATATCGAACTGAATTTAATGGGTGGTTATACAGCCACTAAAGAGGAAAGAAGTTATGTAAGTGCTTCAACAAATGGAGGCTTAACTACCGAAAATGATTTTGATTTATCTGCGTCTGTAAACCAGGCTTATGCCGGTATAGCAAGAAGGTCGCTTGTTAAAGACGCCTTTATGGGAACATTGAATGCGAGTTATAAAAATATCTTGTTTTTAGAAGGTACTGTGCGCAGGGACAGAACATCTACTTTAAATCCCGGAAGCAACGCTTTTATTTATCCTTCAGTTAATGCAGGCTTTGTTTTATCTGAGGCAGTAAAATTGCCGGATTTTGTAAACTATGCCAAGTTAAGAGCTGCTGCTGGTATTGTGGGTAATTACACAGACCCTTACCTGGCTTCTATCGCATATTCACAGGGTAATCTTGGTAACCAGGGCCCTGGAAGTTCTGTTATTTATACTACCATGTCATCTTCTTACGGAAATGAAAAGTTACGTCCCGAAGAAAAGCATGAAATTGAATTTGGTATAGAAACAAGGTTTTTAAAAGATCGCATTGGTTTAGATGTTTCTTACTACAATGCAAAAGTGGTAGACCAGATATTGCCTTTAACACTGCCTACCACTTCCGGTGGTACATCTATCCTTACCAACATTGGTACTTTAAAAAACGCGGGTTTGGAAATAGGAATTACTGCCACACCGTTGAATACCAAAAATTTCAGATGGGAAACCGGGCTGAATTTTGCAAAAAATGTAAACAAAGTGCTTAAACTTGCCAACGGTGCAACTGAATTATTGCATGCAGATTATGATGGTAATGCCGCACAATTGAAATCGGTTGTAGGGCAGCCAATGGGTGATTTTTATGCACACCCTGTTGCCAAAGACAGCAAAGGACAACCTATTGTAGGCGATGATGGCCTGTATACTTTAGATCCAAATATGGCCAGAATTGGAAATGCCATGCCAAAGATAGTGGGCGGCTTTACGAATACTTTTACTTATAAAGGAATCAGCTTGAACATGCTCATCGATTTCCGTATTGGTGGTTATGTAATGCCAACCGGTTTAAACTGGATGACCAGCCGCGGCCTTACAGAAGAAAGTTTAACTGCAATGAATAAGGCGCATGGCGGTATCAGTTATTATGTTGATGCCAATGGAAAAGGAGTGCAAACAACTGCAACAGCCGGCCCGAATGGTGAAAAAGTGCATGACGATGGAATGTTGCTGGGTGGCGTTACTGCTGATGGTAAAGCCAATAATAATGTTACCTCACAGGCCTACTACTATTGGAATGTATACAACTGGGGCGGGCCTCAGTACAGCGAATCCAGGTATGAACTGTACATAAAGGAAAATAGCTACGTAAAATTCAGAGAGCTTTCGTTAGGCTATACTTTTCCAACAAGACTGACATCCAAACTGGGTGCTAAAAAATTACAGTTATCTGTTTTTGGCAGAAACCTGCTATACCTGTACAGAACAATAAAAGACATGGATGCAGAACAGCTTACTGCTGGCTCAAGATGGGCTCAAACGCTGAGCAATGCAGGATCTAATCCGTCTACCAGGTCTTACGGTATCATGTTAAGGGCAAGTTTCTAACAATTAAATAACCAACAAAAGTCATTATATGAAAAAGATATTTTTAATACTGGCATTAATACTGTCGGTCCTATTCAACGCCTGTAAAAAAGCAGATTTTGCGGATGCTTATGCAGATCCGTCAAAGATAAGTTCAACCACGGTGGCCAAACAGTTTGCCGGTTTTGTAAAAAGCAACAGCGATTATGTTGTGCCATCTTACTGGAATTATTTTGTTATACTCCGCATTACACTGGATCCTTACAACCAGGCGATCGGCTGGGCAAACTATTCCAACCAGTACATTCCGGGTGCCGCGGCAATTACCGACCGTTGGAACAGTTATTATAATTTCCTGTCGCAATACAGGGAACTGCAAAAAGTGAACTCGCAGCTCAGCGCAGAAGAACAAACAGCCAATCGCATTTTTATGATCGCTGCTACTATTTACCTGTACGATCATACAGAAAAAGTGGTTGACCTGCACGGTGATATTCCTTTTTCAAAAGCGGGTATGCTAAGCACCAATAACGGCGACTACAGCAGCTCCTATGCATCGTACGATAAAGCAGAAGATGTATATACAAAAATGCTGGATGATTTAAAAGGATTTTCTGATGAATTAAATTCAATTAGTGTACCAAGTGGAGTAGACGCCAATTTTAAAAACCAGGATTTAATCAATAAGGGTGATGTTACCTTATGGAAAAAATATTGTAATTCTTTACGGTTGAGAATGCTGACAAGAGTATCTGCTTCAGCAAGTCTTCAGTCAAGAGCCACTACTGAAATCGCTTCCATTTTAAGTGCTACTGCAACTTATCCAATCGTTGCGTCTAACGATGATAACATTCAATTAAAGGTTTACAACCTTAGTTCGGATATTAATGCTACTGGTTTCAGAAGCGGGTTAGAAGATTGGAACGGTAACCTCGCTGGCAAAGTGATGATTGATCACATGAATACAAATACAGACCCGAGGTTAAGGGTGCTTTTTGAACCAGGAGCAAGTGCAGGCAATGTATATAAAGGGTTAGATCCTTTGTTGGATGCATCGGCTCAGAATACTTCGATCAATGCGGGTGAAATTGCCATTTATAACAGGTCAACCACCAGCCGCAACCAGTATTTTCCAGGTCAGCTGATCAATGCTGCTGAAGTAAGTTTCATAGCTTCAGAATACTATTTAAATTCCGGAGATGATGCGTCTGCCAAAGCATGGTACGAAAAAGGCATCAAGCAGTCCATTGACTACTACTATGCAATCAGGGCATTGAGCAATGATAATACGGTAGCAAGCCCCGCTGCTCCTACTGTATCTGAAATCAGCGACTACCTGGCAAGTGCAGGAGTATCATGGGCGGCTGCTGCAACAACTGCGGCTAAGTTAACCCTGATCGCTACGCAAAAATGGATACATTTTAGCGTGATACAGCCTTACGAAAGCTGGGCTGAAACACGCCGGCTGGATGCACCTGCTTTCAGCTTTATAACCGATAATTCTGCTGTTCAAAAAACGCCTCCGTACAGGTGGTTATATCCGGCCAGTGAAAATACCTACAACACAACCAACTACGAAGCAGTTAAATCCAAAGACAATCTTACAACAAAGATTTTCTGGGATGTGAAGTAATACAGCCTGGTGAAAAACCAATCAAAAGGAAGAGCCCGCATGTTAAAGTGCGGGCCTTTTTATGAAGTTGATTTTCTTTGTGCGGGTTGCCGCTATACAGCCCCATTTACTAAAAATTGTTTTTCGCTAATTTGCTACAAGCTGCAATTAATAATTATATTACCGCTCCATTTTAAAATCTAAGAAAAATATTGATGAAAAGAATCCTTTCAATTACCATGTTATTAGTTTCACTGCAGCAACTGGTGGCCCAGGATAACCGGTGGGCGCTGGCCGGTACCAATACCATCCAATGGACAGTAAGCGACCGCTTGCCACACCAGGACCATATTGAAATGAGTGGAAAATTTATTTCTTCAGTTATACATTATGGTGTTAATGCTGATCAGTCTTTTTTCATGAACCGGGATATTGTGTGGCCTATGTTGCGCACGATTCCGAATAATACACATGCCAGTTTAATCCGGTCTTTTAATATCGACCCTGTAAAAATGATTGTGGTCAACAAAAAACAAATACAGCAGGAAAAAGTAACCACCATCGCATTGAACGGAACGCTGGTTGTAAAAAGTATGCTCAATGAGCATCTTGAATTAACAAGAACAATTTTTCCTTCCACCGGCCTTCCTGTTTTATGCGAACAATACGAACTGTTAAACAAAGATGAAAAGCCGGTAATGATTGAAATACCAGTGCTGCATGTACAAACAACTACCAATGCAGGGGATGGGGTTGAAGGCAGTTATGATTTAATGGTACAGACAAAAAATGCAACCACTATTCAGTTACAGCCCGGTCAATCGTACACATTTTATCTGTTTTTTTCTGCTATAAAAAAGGGACAGGATTACAGCAATACAGACGTTGCAAACGAACTGGTAAAAAGAAAAGATTTGCTATCGCTTTTAAGTGATAACCTGGTACTGGAAACACCAGACAGTATTTTAAACAGGGCTTTCGCTTTTGCCAAAATCCGTGCGGCGGAAAGTATTTATCAAACCAAAGGCGGGCCCATGCATGGTCCTGGTGGATTGAGTTATTACGCGGCCATCTGGGCCAACGACCAGGCTGAATACATCAACCCTTTTTTCCCTTACCTGGGCTATGACTATGGAATTGAATCTGCGCTAAATGCTTACCGCCATTTCGCCCAGTTTATGAATGCAGACTACAAGCCAATACCAAGCTCCATTGTAGCAGAAGGAACTGATATATGGAACGGTGCCGGCGACCGGGGCGATGCGGCGATGATAGCTTATGGAGCGTCAAGGTTTGCACTTTCGCAGGGTGATAAAAACATGGCAACAGAATTATGGCCGTTGATTGAATGGTGCCTGGAATACAATAAACGCAAGCTGAATACCGCCGGCGTGGTGGCTTCGGAATCCGATGAACTCGAAGGGCGTTTTCCTTCCGGCAAAGCGAATTTAAATACTTCCTCACTGTATTACGATGCACTGATTTCAGCGGCTTATTTGGGTGAAGCCTTGCAGAAAGATAAAAAGCAAATTGCATTGTACAAGTCTGCGGCAATTACTCTTAAAAAAAACATCAATGCTTTCTTTGGCGCTACCGTAATGGGCTACAATACTTACCGGTATTATGATGGCAATGATAAGCTTCGCTCATGGATTTGCACACCCTTAACTGTGAATATTTTCGATCGCAAGCAGGGCACAATTGATGCCTTGTTTTCACCGCAATTGTGGACAGCTGATGGGCTGGCTTCACAGGCCGGCGATAAAACATTCTGGGACCGTTCAACCCTGTATGCGCTCCGCGGATTGTTTGCCGCCGGCGATACTAAAAGGGGATTACAATATCTGCAATATTATTCCAACCGCAGGTTGTTGGGTGAGCATGTGCCCTACCCGGTAGAAGCTTACCCCGAAGGCAATCAACGGCATCTTTCCGCGGAGAGTGGTTTGTATTGCCGGATATATACAGAAGGGCTGTTTGGTATACGCCCTGTTGCGCTCAACGCATTTGCGATTACACCACAATTGCCTGCCGAATGGAATTTTATGCAACTGAAAAATGTGCATGGCTATCAACATACTTTTGATGTTGAGGTAAAAAGAGAAGGCAGTCAACTGCGCCTGAAAGTATCTGCTGCAACAGGTATTGTTTTTAATAAACTGGTAGTAAACGGAAGTACGCAAACAATCAGGTTTTAAAATAATCGCTTTGACTTTTTTTGAATGAAGGGTGGTTGATTTATTAAATAACCTTTTGTTGTTTCAAAAAGAAAATACGTACAAAGTGAGTGACACCCGATCGTATGGAACGGGCAGGCAACGATGCCGCCATTGCGATCAACAGCCGGTCCAAAAATAATGGCCTGTTTTTGAAGGACAATATAGGTATAGTATAAGTTAATAAAGAAGGGATTTGTCCACGCCTGTTTAAATACATTTGTTACATGAAAAAGTATCTTGTTTTTATTTGCCTGCTGCTTCCGTTTTTGCAAACGATTGGCCAGCCAACTCCACCTTATAAAAATCCATCACTGCCGGTTGAAAAAAGAGTGAAGGATCTGCTGGCAAGAATGACACCCGAAGAAAAATTCTGGCAGTTGTTTATGATACCGGGCGATTTAACTGATGGCAAAGAAAAATATAAAAATGGCATATTCGGTTTCCAGGTAAGTGCAAAAGGCAATACCGATGCAGCAGGTCAGTTGCTGAATTACAGCGCCGCCTCCAACGCGATAGAAACCGCCAAACTTATCAATAAAATGCAACATTATTTTGTGGATGAGACAAGGCTGGGTATTCCCATCATCGCCTTTGATGAAGCGCTGCACGGGTTAGTTAGAGATGGCGCCACCGCCTTTCCTGCATCGATTGGTTTAGCAGCATCCTGGGATACGGTTTTTATGAATACGGTAGCAACAGCTATCGCTCATGAAACTAAAAGTCGCGGCATAAGACAAATACTTTCACCGGTAGTAAATATTGCCAGCGATGTGCGCTGGGGCAGGGTAGAAGAGACTTATGGCGAAGACCCGTTTCTTTCTTCCGCCATGGGTGTGGCTTTTGTTTCGCCGTTTGAAAAAATGGGCGTGGTAACAACACCCAAACATTTTTTAGCCAACAGTGGTGATGGTGGCAGGGACAGTTACCCGATTGACATAGATGAAAGATTGCTGCGGGAAATTTACCTGCCACCATTTATAGCCTGTTTTGAAAGAGGGGGAAGCCGCAGTGTAATGACCGCATACAATTCAATTAATGGCAGTCCGAGTACGGCCAATAACTGGTTGCTGAACGATGTACTAAAAAAGCAAATCAATTTTAAAGGCTTCGTTATTACAGACGCTTCTGCTACCGGCGGCGCCAATGTATTGCACTACACCGCCAGCGATTATGCTGGTGCCGGTGCCAAAGCAATGAACAACGGACTGGATGTTATTTTTCAAACTGCCTGGGAACATTACAAATTATTTATCCCGGCATTTTTAGATGGCCGCATTCCTAAAAAGACAATTGATGAAGCGGTGGCAAGAGTGTTGCGGATAAAATTTGAACTGGGCCTTTTTGAAAAGCCCTATGTAGAAGAAGCCGATGTTAATAAATGGAATGGCAATCCTGCGCATAAAAAACTGGCGAAAGAAGCTGCGTTGAAATCGATGGTATTACTGAAGAACGACGGCAATACGCTGCCGTTTAAAAAATCAATTCAGTCCATCGCGGTAATAGGCACCGATGCAGTGGAAGCCAGGCTGGGGGGCTATAGTGGCCCCGGTAATGGAAAAGTGAATTTGCTGGATGCGCTTAAAAATAAACTGGGTAGCGCGGTAGCAGTACAATATGCTGCCGGCTGCGGGCGCCATTCACCGGAGTATGTTGTTGTACCATCAGCTAATTTATTTACTGACGTAAATGGTAAAAAAGAACAGGGGTTACAAGGCGACTATTTTAACAACGTTCAGTTAAGCGGACAGCCTGTTTTAAAAAGAACAGATAAAGAAATTAATTTTGGCTGGACTTTATATGGCCCTGCCCCGGAACTGAATTATGATTTTTATTCAGTGCAATGGAAGGGCAAAATAACTTCGCCTGCAACCGGGAAATACAAAATAGGTATCGAAGGCAACGATGGTTTTCGCCTTTACCTGGATGGTAAATTAATTATTGATAACTGGAAGAGCCAAACGTATAGCACCCGGCTGGCAGACTATGATTTTGAAAAGGACAAAGACTATGATATTAAAATAGAATTTTTTGAATCGCAGGGTTATGCAAGATTTAAACTGGTGTGGAATGTAGGCGTAGCCAATGACTGGCAGGCCCGCATTGATGAAGCCGTTGCCGCTGCAAAAAAAGCAGAAGTAGCTGTTGTGGTGGTGGGTATTGAAGAAGGCGAATCGCTTGACAGGGCCTATTTAAATTTACCAGGCCACCAGGAAGAATTGATTAACCAGGTTGCCGCAACCGGCAAACCAACGGTTGTGGTACTGATAGGCGGCAGCGCCATCACCATGAATAAATGGATTAACAACGTGCCGGCTATACTGGATGCCTGGTACCCTGGCGAGGATGGCGGCAACGCCATTGCGGATGTACTGCTGGGCGACTATAACCCCGCAGGCCGCCTGCCCATTACGTTCCCGGTATTTGAAGGGCAGTTGCCATTGGTGTATAACCACAAGCCAACCGGCCGCACAGACGATTATGTAAACCTGAACGGGCAACCCTTATTTCCGTTTGGCTTTGGGTTAAGCTATACCAATTTTGACTACAGCAATCTAAGGTTTGAAAAAAAGCGGTTTGCAAAAAATGAATCCACCAAAGTGTATTGCACCATAAAAAATACCGGCAACCGCGATGGTGACGAAGTAGTACAATTGTACATAAGAGATTTACTTTCTTCACTGGCACAACCGGTAAAACAGTTAAAAGGTTTTCAACGAATATTTTTAAAGGCCGGTGAAGCAAGGGAAATTTCGTTTACGATAACACCGGCCCTGTTAAAAATGCTGGATGCAAATATGCAATGGGTAGTAGAACCAGGCGAGTTTAGAATTATGATTGGCGCATCATCAAAAGATATACGTTTAAGAGAAATTGTGAAGGTGGTGAATTGAGAAAACAAATCTTAAATCATTTTGCTGATACCCTCTTTTGATTGGGAAATACAAAATATAAGATCAATAAAAGGTGAATAAAAATTATTGCGTAAAATGCTGCTGAGGCGATTAATTCAATTGTTGCTACTATACCCGGATCAATTTTTTGTACGCCGATAATTTTGTAAGGCAAAAATGGAATTGCCAATAACAGCAATGCAATTGAAACCAGGATGAAATACAAGGCCGAAACTATGAGTGGCTTTGTGTTTTTTAGCAGCAGGCAAATCATCCAACACGAAAAAGCAAGCAGTATTGAAAGTGCAAACACACGAACCAATAAGAAACTAATTGGATAAATTGCGGCATGCCAGCCCTCGCCCGTGCTGCTACCGAATTTTTGAAAAAAAATAAATATAGCTATGTTTATTGCTAACAGCATTCCTCCAGTGAAATAATATTTTTTCATTCGCAAATTACCTTCCATACAACGGCATTGTGTTATAGGGTCCCTTCTTCCAATTGTTCCAAATAAATAAACTCAGGAGATTGTACGCCGGCTTCTTTTCTAATTGCTGCCAACCGCGGAGATTCAAAAAAAGCTTTGGCATTTTCGATGGAAGACCAGGCGGAAAAATGGACAATCTTGTTGGCCTCCGATTCATATTGCAACACCTGGTAGGATATTTCCCCTGCTTCTTTCCTGATAGTTGCTGCGGTATCGAATATTTTTTTCCAGGCAGTATAGTTTGCTACTTCATGGATAATTAATACGTATTGCATGCTATCTTTTTGTTTTCTGATTAAAGGATTGTGTAACCTGCTTTTTAATTTTCAATTTATTAAGCGCTGAAAAAATCAGAATATTTTGATACCAATTGCCAGGCTAAAAGAGCCAAAATCTTCTTTCGTCGCTTTATCCCGGTTAAAAATATTGATGTAAGAAAACTTACCCATCAATCGTTGTGTTTTGGAAAAATAAAAACCAACGGAAGGTTTAATGCCTAATAACATACTGCCATTTATAAAGCTGGGTCCGGTCATTAATGAAAGGTAAATATGTTGATCGGGATGGTAGGAACAACCCATAAAAAGATTGACCATTCCTGCTCCATCATTCACAGCTGTAACTGAAGTGCCATCTGTATTTACTCTTAAAATCTTGTCATCTGCCAGGTAGATATCGCCTGTAAGTTCAACTACCGCTTTAAATTTTGTTTTGCTGCTAAAAAAAGTTTGAATGCCAAGTCCGGCACCCCAGGGATTGTTGCCCACGGTGCGGTCATGAACTGTAGCGTTCAACTGCGCCAGTAAAAATGTAGTTGCTTTTTGCTTTGACTGCGCAATGGTTTGTACTAAAATAAAACTGAGCAGGATGGTTACAATCGTTTTTTGCATAGCGGATGTTTGTAGAACGAAAATAGGTAAAGGAATGGTATTGCGGGAGGCGGTTATTTTTTTTTCTAAAATTGCAGGCAAAACAGGGGGCATGACTTTTTTGTTTTCCTGGTCTAACCTTCGGTACCGACCATGGAAACAACGATGTTTGCTTCGCTTTAAAAATATTTATTCTAACCATTTTATAACCTGGGTTAATTTCCCGTCTTCATTTACGCCTTCCAAAATGAGGCATAACTTTTTACTGATATCATTATTGTAAAAAGAGAGGGTGATTTTTTGGTTGGTTTTGTCGGTAATCACAAAGGGGTTCCAATACAAAGTGGTTCGGTTGTCGGGTGCTGAAGTAACATTGGTACTACTATAGTCAGGCTGTATAAATTCCTTATACTTACTATAGCCATTTAACAAAAAAGTCTCAAGACCAGGGCCATTAGTAGTATCACTGTAAACAGGCGAGTAACCTCTTTTAGAATAAATTGCAATAACGCCAGATATACCGTTTAACAATGAACCAAAAAATGGAGGTTTAAAAGCCTTAACGTACGCTATATTGTCGATACCAATGGAGTTTGCAGATTCAACCGAAATTGGAACTTGGTCCAGTAAAATATCCGGCACGCCGGGATTTCCTTGTGTGTCTAGATACCAGGTCGGTATTCCCCCTCCCGGTTTATATATAACATTGAACCCCGGTATTTTTGTCTGTAGATAGCTCCATATATCCCGGCCGTTTGTTGAAATATCGCCCTCAACATCTATTGCAATATTGTTGTTTTCTCCGGAGTATATCCCATCAGCATAATAGTCATCTAATATCTGTTTGGTTGTTTTAATTTTAGCGGTGACAGTTACTTCTTTTAAGATGGTTGAACCCATTAGTTTTTCCCGCGCTGCAAAAAACTGGTGTTGCGGCAAGGGAGCTTTGTTATTGCCGGAAGGTGCTGCCATACCAGGGTCATTGCCTGGTGGTGGCTGATTCATAAAATAGTTTTTTCGTTCTTCTCCTGTCATCAAGCCACCTTGGAACCTTACTGAATTGGGTATATTTTTCTTTGTATTAACGCTGTAAAAAAGCTTGACTGTATCATAAAC
>JBBQWL010000018.1:0-112456 GCA_038210625.1 Chitinophagales bacterium
AAACAAAAACACCACCACTTCCAATTAATTTGGGTAAGGGAACTTATGTACAACCAGCATTGCAAACTGATATAATCCACTTTTTTGTTACACAAAAACCTCCCGAAATCGACGGATGGGCTACCTATAAATTCTACAAAACCTCCTAAGGCCCGGTGTCGCTGAACAGCGTATAGCCAAAAGCCCGATCCCTGCTGGTTCGGGCTTTTGCTTTTTTTTAAGTGATTTTAATTTTGGGGCTTGTCGGCTATACGACTAAATGTTGGTAGCAGTGCATTTACGTCCACCCAAGAGTTGCGTCCCTTGTCAAATGTTCTCTATCTAATAAATGGTCGGCAATAAAAACGTCCTGAACTGTTTTTACAATTTCGCATTTGTTTACTGTCCCGCTGTGTCGCCTTGCTTGTGAATAATGTTCTCTTGAAATCTTTTCTGTTAATTCAGCAACGGTCAAAATGCTTAGCTCTTTTGAAAACTTATAAGCAGTCCAAGTCACTAATGTGGAAAAAGTCAAACCGCTAACAGCAATTAGCCAATTAAAAAAGAAGGCTATTAACGAAAAAAGAAAACACAATACAAGTGTCCAACCCAACCAATTTTTGATTGTTAAAAAGTTTACCTTAATACCTAATGAATGTTGAAATGCTTTTACTTTTTGTCTGCGATTTGAACGAGGGAAAATGTATTCCAATTTTGTTTGTAGTTCAATATTTTTTCCGTCAAAGTTCTGTGTCAAACTAATTGCCTTACGAACTTTATAAAACGCTTGCTGTGTCGTGCAGTCATCTTTGTCTGTAAGATTTATTTGGCTTTCTATACTGTCGCAAATGTCACCAAATGTTTTTGCGTCCTTCATTGAATTGTCGGCAAACTTTACGCCAAACGATTTTTCAAGTTTGAGTAAAGTGTCCCCAAAATCTTCTGGGTCAATGTCACTAAGTTTTATGTCGTCGATGATTGTCATTTTGCATTGCTACCAACGTTGAAGCATTTGCGATGGCATGGCAATAGAGAACTGTCAGCCGGAACAAACGCTTAATTAAAATACTAAAGTTGAAGATAACAACAAGTGCTCAACAGTGAATTGTCAGCCGGAACAAAAGATGGTAAATGATTTATAGCCGAAGTTTATTCCGTCAGCCATGCTATTGCAAATGCACTTGTTGGCAGAAGTTTCATTCTTTTATCTTTTGGTCGTACTTGCTTAATTCTAAAAAGTGAATTGGGTCTGATATACCAATAATATCAACAATTGCCTCCTTCTTATCTGTTGAATGTTTATAATATTCTTTAGCTATTTCATAGCCAATAAAATAGCCTAAATCAGATGGCTTGTCTTTTACTGAATAACCATTGTATAACCAATTACCAATGTTTTGATTGCATAGTTCATTTTTAAAGTCAGTCCATAGTTTATTTTCATTCTTCTCTCCATATTCGTTGTTTCGTGGTTTTCCTGTTATTAATTCTGCAATGAAGTCGCAAGACCCTTCTCTTATAGATTGGTACAGTAAAGAACATTGTATAGCCGCAGAATCTGCATGTGGCTTTTGCTGCGTATGCACACATTCATGCGCAACAATGCCTTTTATTTTTTGAACGATATCTTCAGTTGTATCAGAACCTATCGCGCCTGTTGATACTGTAACTTCAGTGCCGATTAAAACATATTGGCTGGATACTGTTCCACCAGTATTTTTTATACCGATAGCAAAACAAACTTTAAAAGGTTTGAAATCTGCATAAATTTGTTTGAATTTTGTAAACACTTTTTCAATAACAGGCTCAACTTTTTTTGCTTCATAAGTATTTTGACGCACTGACTGATAAAAGTTTGTATTCTTAGCAACGGCATCAACAAACTTATTTGCTGTGAAATCCCTTGCCTGTATAAAATCTAACATGCCGTTAGTTGCTTTGTCTAAATATAGCTTTTGGAAAGAGTCAACGCTATCCGAATAACTTTTACAGTTTTTCAGATTGTCAAAAGCATTCCAGAAATGGTCAATGTCAATTGTGGTTACATGCTTTTTGTTTTCTGGTTCTAATTCTTCTTTTATTTGCTTCCTTATTGATATTTCGGCTTTTGAAAGGTTTTTTACTAAAATAGTAATCTGGCCTGAATCAGGGTTTTCAGGGTCGTTAAATCGTTTGATAGTAAGTATAAAATTGCCTGAAGTTGTTGGAGCGTATTCAAATTTTTCATAACCAACTATGTCATCTGGATAATCACTCTCGTATAGCTTTTTGTTATCAGGAGAAGCAAGCATATAATAGACAGCAATTCCTTGTTGACGAATGGAAAACTGATATATTCCGTTCTTTACAAATGGCAGCGCATAGGTAAGAATAGATGCTCTTGTAAGTTTAATGTTTTTGTATTCTGTATTAAAATCTATTTTTTGTCGCGTCTGCCCTTTTACTGGAAACAAACTGAAAAAAGAAATAATAAGAAGTAATACATTTTTCATTGCTTTTGCTTTTGAAGAGTGTCAGAGAAATTTCTGCCAACTCATAAATAGGCGCATGTTTTGGTTTTATCCAAATTGTCAGTGCTAACTTATAAGTTTGATTATTAAAGGTATATAAAAAAAATTGTTAAAAAACGCAGGTTTTAAACTTGCGTTTTTTAAATTGTTACGCATAAGTTTATTTAATATACGAAAGTTTTTACGGCTTCTTTTTACGCATTATTTAAGCCAGCAGACGCTTTATTTTACTGGCATCCTGGTCGCTTACATGCTTACTGTGGGCAGGCAGGGCAATTATAACCCTGGCAATACGCCAGGATATTTTGTTTGGTGCCGGAAAATGAACGCTGTTGTAGAAAACCTTCTCTGGAGATGGTAATGAGCCATTCGTTTAAAAAAAAATAAGCCGGTTTTATTATTTCTTGCCGTAAATATTGTTTGCCTTACACTATCTTTAACGGTCTCAATTTTGAACCAAGTCTATGATAAAAAATACCCTGTTTTTTTTGGCCGAAGATGATGAAGACGACCGTATGCTTTTTTCGGAAGCGCTGATTGAAATAAACCCCGCAATAAAATGTGTAATGGCAAAAAATGGAGAAGAAGCTTTGTTTTTATTAAAAGGAGGATTATTCGAGTTGCCCGATTTTATTTTCCTGGATTTAAATATGCCGGTAATGAACGGCTTAAAATGCCTTGCTGAAATAAAAAAAACGTCCTTCCTGCAAAATATACCTGTCGTTATTTACTCTACTTCATCCAGTAAAGAATTTATAGAAGAAAGCCTTGCCCTGGGTGCGTCTAATTTTTTTGTTAAACCTCCTGACTTTACCGGGCTAATCAATTATCTAAAAAACATATTAGCGTAAACTGGTTTTTATCAAAGTAAATAATGATAGTATTAAGCCATTGCTTTTTCCGCAGCCTGCTGCATTGGCAGTGATACTATAAAAGTGCTTCCCTCGCTTTCTTTACTTAATGCGCTTATAAATCCATTGTGTTTCTCCGCAATCAGTTTACAAAGCGCCAACCCAATGCCTGTGCCCTCGTACTCGGTGTTGGAGTGCAACCGTTGAAACATTTCGAAGATCTGTTCCGCATATTGCTGTTCGAAGCCAATGCCATTATCGTTTACATATATCCTGCAATATTTTGTTTGCGCTGCGGGGTCCCTGCCTGTATTTTCCGAATCGGCTGTATAAATTTTTATAAAAGGAGGTTCGTCTTTTTTGCAATACTTAAGTGAGTTGCTTAGCAGGTTAGAGAAAAGCGGTTTCATCAGGCCGGGATTTACAAATAAAACAGGCAGCCCTGATATTTCAATGCGGGCTTTTTTTTCTTTTACCATTGGCTTAAGGTCGTCCACTACATCCTGCAACAGCAGGTTCAAATCTACTTGCTCAAAGTGATCCTGCTGCGATGAATATTTTGAAAAAGTAAGAATATCTTTTATAAGTTCCTGCATTCGTGCCGCGGCTTTTTGAATGCGGTCAATGTTAAAAAGACCGTCGTCGTCCAACCTGTCTTTATGCCGTACGTACAACCTGTCTGTAAACGCCAGTATCTTTCTTAATGGTTCCTGTAAATCGTGCGAAGCCATAAAAGCAAACCTGTCCAGTTCCCTGTTGGCTTTTTCAAGCCCGTCAATATTTTTTAATAGCTGGTGGTTCAATTCTATAATCTTTTCTTCCGAGGCCTTGCGGTCATTGATCTCATTCTGCAGGCTTTTGTTAATGGCTGTTAATTTTTTTTCCTGCAGCAGCAGTTGCTGATTTTTTTTATACAATTCTACAAATACGGCCACTTTTGCACGCAGCAAATCGGGGTGTACCGGCTTATAAATATAGTCTACCGCCCCGGTACGGTAACCTTTAAAAATATTTTCTTCGCCATAGGTATTGGCGGTTATAAAAATGATGGGAATGTGTTTTAATTTTTCCCGTTCATATATTAATGCGGCTGTTTCAAAACCATTCAGGTTAGGCATCTTTACGTCCATCAGTATAAGCGCAAAGTCAAATTCAACCAACAATATTTTCAAGGCCTGCCTGCCCGAACTGGCTTTTACAAATTCATACCCATCCGCCTCCAAAATAGTTTCCATCGAAAAGAGATTGTCGTCCCTGTCATCCACTAAAAGAATTCTTTGTTTCATTGATCGACATTTATTTATTTATAAAACCAAACCCGCATTAACGAAAGCAACTGATCAATTTTCAGGGGCTTTGTAATATAGTCAGATGCGCCGGCCTCAATACATTTTTGCCTGTCGCCCTTCATTGCTTTGGCTGTAACTGCAATGATGGGTAATGTGCTGTTTTTATGTTCCCGTCTTATTTTTTGCGTGGTTTCATACCCATCCATTTCCGGCATCATAATATCCATCAACACCATATCCGTTTTTGTTTGCCCGTCATTGATTATCTCAATGGCCTCTTTACCACTTTCAGCCGTAATCACGTTGATATTATAACGTTCAAAAACGGTGGTGAGGGCAAATAAATTACGAACATCATCATCTACCACCAGTATATTTTTACCGGTTAAAATGTCTTCCTTCATCCTGATATTTTCAATCACCCTGCGTTTATCCGCAGCCAATTCTTTATGGTTGATGTGCAGGTGCAAGACTGTTTCTTCCAACAGGTGTTCCAGTGAATTCACGCCTTTCAACAATACGCTATTGGAAGCATGGTTTAAAACGTGCAGCTCTTTTTTACTAAAGTCTTTGGAGGAATAAACAATTACCGGCGTTAATTTTTTCTTTACATCCGCCACTTCATTCACCAGGTCAGTTCCGCTAACATCGGGCAGTGTATAATCTAAAATGATACAATCATAATCAAACGCCAATATTTGACTGATGGCTGATTTACCTGTAGCAGCAATATCTACTTTCATGGAATCGCTTTCCAATATTTTTGCTATCTGGGAAGATTCGAGTTCATTGTCTTCCACCACTAAAATTTTTTTGGTAGCCTTTTCATTGAACGTTACAATATCTCCAAATAATTCATTGAGTGAATCATTGTGCAATGGCTTTAAAAGGAAGCTGCGGGCACCACGTTTTAACGCCAGGTTTTGGTTTTCTTCACCCGAAATAAGATGAATGGGAATGTGCCGGTAATTGAGATCGTTCCTTAAAAGATCCAGTACTTTCCAACCGCTGGTATCAGGGAGTTTTACATCCAGTGTAATAGCAATAGGGGCGAAGCGGTTGATGAAGTCAAACACTTCAATATAGCTTACCGCTACTACCGCTTTTAAATTATTTGCGTGCGCTTTTTCAATAATGATTTTGCCAAAACGCAAATCATCTTCTACAACCAGCAGCACTTTATCACCTGCTGAAATATTTGTCCGGTCGTCACCCGTTTCATTGATCATTTCATTTACAATGGCCAGGTTCTTGGAATCTCCCTCGCTTGTTACCCGGATTGAATGTAACAACGTGTCAATCTCTGTTGCATCCGGACCAAGGTGAAATTGCTGGTATGCATTCAGGCTTTCTGTGGGTAGTTTTTTAATGCTGGTGATATTGTCAACTACCGGCAGGAATAAAGTAAAAGTGCTTCCCTGCGAGGTATTGCTTTCCAGCTCAATAGTGCCACCTAATAAATCAGCTAAACCGCGGCTGATGGAAAGGCCCAAACCAGTACCGCCATACTTACGACTGGTAGATCCTTCTGCCTGTTGAAACGCTTCAAATATAATATTCTGTTTTTCCTGCGGAATGCCGATTCCTGTATCGCTGATGGCAAAGGCGACTACTTTTGTGGCGTTGTCTAAATTTAAATTGCCTGGCTTCCAGTTTTTCCGGGCCTCATAAATTTTTAATTTTACTTCACCTTTTTCTGTAAACTTAAATGAGTTGGATAACAGGTTTTTTAATATCTGGTTTAACCGCTGTACGTCAGTTTCCATGGAAGCAGGCAAATTAGCATCTGTTTCAATATTGAAACGCAAATGCCTGGCTTCTGAAATGGGTTTGAAAGTTGTCTCCGCAAATGCAGCGATTTCTGCAAAGCGAACTGGTGAAATATTCGCAGTAATAAAGCCCGACTCAATTTTGGAAAGATCCAGGATATCATTGATCAGCTGAATTAAATCATCGCCGCAGGAGTGGATGGTTTTTGCATACCGGATCTGTTTATCATTCAAATTACCTTCTGCATTTTCATACAATTGTTGGGCGAGAATTAGCAAACTGTTTAAAGGCGTTCTCAATTCATGCGACATGTTTGCCAAAAATTCTGATTTGTATTTGGAAGTAAGGGTAAGCTGTTCTGCTTTTTCTTCCAGCGATTTTCTCGCTTCTTCTACTTCCCGGTTCTTATCTTCCACTTCATTTTTTTGCTTCACCAGCAGCAGCGCCTTATCCTGCAATTCATCATTGGTTCGGCTTAATTCTTCCTGCTGAATTTTTAATTCACCCGCCAGTGACTGCGATTGCGTCAGCAATTCTTCCGTACGGGAGTTGGCCTCAATTGTGTTGATTACAATACCAATACTTTCAGTCAGCTGTTCTAAAAAGTCGATATGTGTTTCACTGAATACATCCAGCGATGCCAGTTCAATTACGGCCTTCACTTTGTTTTCAAACAATACCGGCAATATGATAAGGTTGGTTGGTTTTGCTCTTCCCAAACCAGAGCTTATCTTGATATAATTGCCCGGCACATTGGATAAAATAATTCTTTCTTTTTCAAAAGCCACCTGGCCCACCAACCCTTCGCCAATGGCAAATTCGGTAGGAATATTTTTTTCTGATTTATAGCCGTATGCAGAAAACAGGCTCAGCTTTACTGCCTGTGTGTCTTCATTTTGTTTTAAGATGTAGAAGGCGCCATAATGAGCAGTAACCACCTGCGCCAATTCGGACAAAATACGTTGTGTAACGGTCTTCAAATCTTTTTGTCCTTGCAGCATTTGCGTGAACTTGGCAAGGTTCGATTTCAGCCAGTCCTGCTCCTGGTTACGCAGGGTAGTTTCTTTAAGATTGGCGATCATTTGGTTGATGGTATCTTTCAATGCTTCTACTTCACCCTTTGCTTCTACCCGGATGGTACGGGTAAGATCGCCCTTGGTTACGGCCGAAGCAACTTCAGAAATGGACCTTACCTGTGTGGTTAGATTTTGCGCCAGCTGGTTTACGTTCTCTGTAAGATTTTTCCAGATGCCCGAAGCGCCGGGTACAGAAGCCTGTCCGCCCAAACGCCCGTCCACACCTACTTCACGGGCCACCGTGGTTACCTGGTCTGCAAACAATGCCAGTGTATCAATCATCTCGTTGATGGTATCAATTAACTGCGCCACTTCCCCACGGGATACGATGGCGAGCTTTTGTTTAAGGTTACCGGTAGCCACCGCCGTTACCACTTTTGCGATACCACGCACCTGGTTGGTAAGGTTAGATGCCATCATGTTCACACTGTCCGTTAAATCTTTCCAGGTACCGCCAACACCTCTTACTTCGGCCTGCCCGCCAAGCTTACCTTCCGTACCTACTTCACGTGCCACACGGGTTACTTCAAAGGCGAAGGAGTTCAATTGTTCCACCATGGTATTGATGGTGTTTTTTAAATCCAAAATTTCTCCCTTCACGTCAATGGCCACTGTTTTTGAAAGGTCGCCGGAAGCCACGGCTTTTGTTACTTCCGCAATATTTCTTACCTGTGCAGTAAGGTTACCCGTCATCTGGTTTACAGAGTCCGTTAAATCTTTCCAGGTGCCTGCAACGCCCGGTACAAAAGCTTGTCCGCCCAGTTTACCATCTGTTCCTACTTCACGTGCCACACGGGTTACTTCCGATGCAAAAGCCCTTAGCTGATCCACCATGGTATTGAGGGTTTCCTTCAACTGCAAAATTTCTCCCCGCACATCCACGGTTATTTTTTTCGACATGTCGCCATTCGCCACGGCGATAGCAACCTCCGCAATATTTCTTACCTGTGCGGTAAGGTTACCCGCCATCTGGTTTACAGAATCCGTTAAATCTTTCCAGGTACCTGCAACACCCGGTACGTTGGCCTGTCCGCCTAATTTACCTTCGGTACCCACTTCTCTTGCCACACGGGTTACTTCTGATGCAAAACCCCTTAACTGATCCACCATGGTGTTAATGGTGTTTTTCAATTCCAGGATTTCACCCTTTACATCCACCCCAATTTTTCTTGACAAATCGCCATTGGCAACCGCGGTGGTTACCTCTGCGATATTCCTCACCTGGCTGGTTAAGTTACTCGCCATTTTATTTACAGAGTCCGTCAAATCTTTCCAGGTACCTGCTACACCGGGTACATCGGCCTGCCCACCCAGCTTACCTTCTGAGCCTACTTCACGTGCCACACGGGTAACTTCCGAACCAAATGAGTTCAGCTGGTCCACCATGGTGTTGATGGTATTTTTTAATTCCAGAATTTCACCTTTTACGTCCACGGTAATTTTCCTTGATAAGTCACCTTTTGCCACGGCGGTGGTTACCTCTGCAATATTCCTCACCTGGCCGGTAAGGTTACTCGCCATTCCATTTACGGAGTCGGTGAGGTCTTTCCAAACACCACCCACACCTTCTACAGTGGCCTGTCCGCCCAGCTTTCCTTCCGATCCAACCTCTCTTGCCACACGGGTTACTTCCGATGCAAAACCCCTCAACTGATCCACCATGGTGTTGATGGTGTTTTTTAATTCCAGGATTTCACCCTTTACATCCACATCAATTTTTCTTGATAAATCACCCGTTGCTACGGCCGTTGTTACCTCGGCAATATTGCGTACCTGGCTGGTAAGATTGCCCGCCATAATATTTACAGAATCGGTTAAATCTTTCCAGGTACCGCCTACGCCGGGTACATCGGCCTGTCCGCCCAACCGGCCTTCCGAACCTACTTCTCTTGCCACACGGGTAACCTCCGAACCAAAAGAGTTCAGCTGATCGACCATCGTATTGATGGTATTTTTTAACTCCAGGATTTCTCCTTTTACATCCACCGTAATTTTTCTTGATAAATCGCCCTTTGCTACCGCGGTCGTTACCTCGGCAATATTGCGCACCTGGCCCGTTAAACTACTCGCCATACCGTTTACAGAATCGGTTAAATCTTTCCATGTTCCAGCCACACCTTTTACCTGTGCCTGTCCACCCAATTTACCTTCGGTACCAACCTCCAACGCCACACGTGTAACTTCAGAAGAAAAGGAATTGAGCTGATCCACCATGGTGTTGATGGTATTTTTTAATTCCAGGATTTCGCCCTTTACATCCACCGTAATTTTTCTTGACAAATCACCTTTTGCCACTGCCGTTGTTACCTCCGCAATGTTACGCACCTGGCCGGTAAGGTTGCTGGCCATCTGGTTTACAGAATCCGTTAAGTCTTTCCATACACCACCCACACCTTTTACTTTTGCCTGTCCGCCCAGCTTGCCTTCGGAGCCCACTTCACGGGCCACACGGGTTACTTCACCTGAAAAAGAATTGAGCTGATCTACCATGGTGTTGATGGTATTTTTTAGTTCCAGGATTTCGCCTTTTACATCCACCGTAATCTGGCGTGATAAATCGCCTTTGGCAAACGCGGTGGTTACTTCTGCAATATTTCGCACCTGGCCGGTAAGGTTACTGGCCATTTGATTTACAGAATCGGTTAAATCTTTCCAGGTGCCTGCCACACCTTTTACCTGTGCTTGTCCACCCAGTTTTCCTTCTGTTCCTACCTCCAATGCAACACGGGTTACTTCAGATGAAAAAGAGTTGAGCTGGTCCACCATGGTGTTGATGGTATTTTTTAATTCCAGGATTTCCCCCTTTACATCCACCGTAATTTTTTTCGACAAATCGCCTTTTGCTACCGCGGTAGTTACCTCTGCAATATTTCGTACCTGGGCTGTAAGGTTGCTACCCATTTGGTTTACACTATCCGTTAAATCTTTCCACACGCCGCCGACACCTTTTACTTTTGCCTGCCCTCCTAATTTTCCTTCAGAGCCTACTTCTCTTGCCACACGGGTAACTTCCATTGAAAAAAGATTCAATTGTTTTACCATGTCGTTTACCTCTTTTGCAATCCTGGAAAACTCGCCCTGCAATGTATGCCCGCCAATTTCCAAAGGCATTTCCTGGCTAAGGTTTCCTTTTGCTACAGAACTGATAACATGTGCAATTTCGATGGTGGGGTGTACCAGGTCGGATATCAATGTATTCAACGAATCTACACCAGTGCTCCAGGATCCTCTGCCACTGGGCACTTCAATACGCTGTGTTAATTTACCCTGTTTGCCGATGGTGCTGCCCGCCCTGGTAAACTCCTGCATCATTTTTTCGTTGAGTGATATAATTTCATTGAGCGTATCACAAATCTTTCCGCTCAACCCTACCTGGTCAATCGGCATACGCACAGTAAAATTGCCGTTTTTTACTTCAGTTAACACCTGCAGTAAATCCCTGGCATTCAGCTCATCATTTTGAAATGGTGGTTCTTTATATTGCCGGGTATTTTTTTTGGAAGGTGCCGGAGAAGTATCCATCAGCATTGTATCTCCGCTTAATTCGCCGGAAGTAGTGCCATTGCCGGAAACGAGGTTTTTAGATTTGTTATTGGCCATCGGGTAATTTTGAACAGTTTTAAAATTGGATAAAATAGGTTGCTATTATTGGTGTTAAACAAGGCTGCCAACGAATGCGTTTTAATAAAATAAAGGATATGTCAGCAGGCTGAACTTTCATTTTATGAACTGCTTTGGTTTGGCAGACAATGGGTTCTTTTTTTCGCTGATTTTTTAATTTGTTATGCAATCATTTTTTTTAAATTAATAGTAAAGCTGGTACCATAGTTAATTTTCGATTGCACTTCAATGAGCGCTGTATGCGATTGAAAAATGTTCAATGTTGCTGCCAGGCCCAGGCCCATGCCGTTTGATTTGGACGTAAAATAGGGCTCAAATAACCGGGTGATATTTTCTTCACTGATGCCACTGCCGTTATCATCAATGGAAACGACGTAATTGGCATTGTCATTTTTTATGCTAATCGCCAGTTTTCCTTCGCCCTCTTTCATTGCCTCAATAGCATTGATGATGATATTTAAAAAGCCAAATTTCAGCTTATCAAAATCACCCATTATCCATAAGTTATCATCAGTATAGTTGCGCTCCAGGCGGATGTTTTTAAGCATAATTCTATCTGAAGCACTATTAATACTTTCTTCTATTACTGACCGCAGACAGATTTTATCAAGTACAATATCTGCCGGTCGTGCGGAGTTGAGCAGTTCCGTTATGAGGTTGCCAATGCGTTTGCTGTTGCGTGTGATGATATCCAGCAGAATGGCAGGTTCTTCCGACGGGATCAGGGAAACAAGCTGATCTGAAGACAGATAAATATTATTCAACGGGTTGCGTACTTCGTGAGCGAGCATGCGTACAAATCGTTGGGTGGATTTTAATTTTTCAGTTTGAAGCGTAATTTTTTCCGCCTTTTTTAAACTTGTTATATCATGAATAATTCCCTGCATATAAAAATGGCCCTTGCCATCTTTTTCCCGGGTAATGGAAACAATGCAATTGATTCGCTCCTGGTCTTTGGTGAATAAATCCAATTCCTTATCTGATAATTCACCGGCCACCGATAACTCCTGTTCAATCAAATGCTGATTTTCCTTGTCTGCCAATAAATCATAAATACTTAAGTGAAGCAATTCATCTCTTGTGTATCCGCACAGCAGGGAAGCGGCCTGGTTTACATCTTTAAACATCAGCTCCTCATCAGCCATAAAAACCCCGTCCCTGGAATTTTCAAAAAAGTTGCGAAACTTTTGTTCATTGGCACGCAGGGCTTTTAAATAAATAAAGCGCTCTAATGCGTAGCGGATACATCTTTCTAATTTTTCTGTGGTAAGTTCTGATTTAACAAGATAATCCACTGCACCTGCCTGCATGGCCAATACATCAATTTGCCTGTTGCCCAGGCCGGTAAGCAGTATAAGCGGTTCTTCGCATCCGTTGTTGATCACTTCGTGAATAAGGTCTAACCCGGTTTGTCCCCGCAGTCTGTAATCAACAAAATAAACATCATATGCACCCTGGCAGATTTTCACTACTGCTTCTTTATAAGATGAGCAGCTGTCAATTGTAAATGCATAGCCATTGTCTATTTTTTTTATTAACTCACTGGTAATAAAAAAATCATCTTCATCGTCGTCGATAATTAAAATGTTAAGAGGCTTTTTGACAGGCATAGTGTATGTGGTTTTAAAAAACGGTAATGGCTCCTTTTATAAAAACTTACAAAAGGCTGTTTTAAATTTTAATCAATCACCAAATATTAAAAACAAGTGTCCATATTTTTCCCCACTGTATCATTTTTAGGACACATCATTTTTAAAATCCCGGTGACTAAGGCTCAATTTCATCGGCATAGATATTGGTAAACCGCCCTGACTCTTTTTTGCCCAAATGGATCTCAGGTCATTTACTGCGCACTATGTTGTTTCAAATAACAAACGGTTAACAATTTTAAGCGGTTGTTATTTGTGTTAAGAAATGAAAATTGTTTCCTGTTTTGTAACTGAAATTTCTTTGTATGGCTTAGCATGCTGTATTAATAAATAAGTTTACAATATCAATCCTCAATCATATTCAGGATAATTTCATTAGCATGCTATATCTACTTGCAAACACATTGCACTTTGTCTTTATAATCATAGGTAAATTAATATGTATCGGTTTAGTTAATTACTTATAATATTGGCAGCAAACAAGACCTAAAAAAGTATGCCAGTTTTGTAGCAAAAAATATGGTCACGTTGTGTCTTATCAATTCAACAAGATATGCTTTACGAAATCTTTAATAGGCATTATGGAATTGTTGTTAACGGATTTTTTATGCAACAGAGTTGGACCGGAACTGGAGTTGAAAAATAAAGCACACATCATTGCAAAAAAATAAATATGAAATATTCCCTTTTTAATTCTGGCTATATTTAGGTGGCCAATTCTTTGTAAAACCATTTAATCTATATGAACAAAATACATCAGCTGGAAAGATTTACAGCGGCACAAAAAAATCACTTCGCAATTGCATTGAATGAAATAAAAGAAGGACGCAAACGTAGTCACTGGATGTGGTATATTTTTCCACAGGTGCAGGGATTAGGGTTTAGCGAAAATTCAAAATTGTATGCCATAACAGGATTGGAAGAAGCAGCGGCTTTTTTACAACACCCAATCCTGGGCAGCAGACTAACCAATATTTGCAATGCGTTATTGGCATTAAAAACCAAAAATGCCCATGCTGTTTTTGGCAGCCCGGATGACGCTAAATTAAAATCTTCCATGACACTATTTGCATTGGTACCCAATGCGGATACCTTGTTTCAACAAGTACTCGACCAGTTTTTTGATGGCGCAAAAGATGATAAAACTTTGCGCATATTAGGTGTTGTATAAGGTATTCTATTTTATTGCCGCAATGGCGTTGCAGATACCTGTTAATAATTACATTTTATTTTACCCGCTGAATAGTTACACGAATATTTTTTTAAGCATCATTCCGATAAATACAGCGTAGCATAATTTTTCCGCTGAGTTGATTACCCCACACAACAATTATAAAATTACTGTGGATGTTATCACAAAAATCATTTCATTTGTGTTGGAAGAAGCAAGTTATTTTCGGGCGGAACCGAACCGGATGTTTGGAAGCGGGCTTTTACGCAAGTGAATTGGGAAAAATTTGGTAATCGTGTTATGTATTCTCAATGCGGAACGCAACGAGTGCCGCATTATAAGGCCATCCCAAAGATCTGCCGTCATTAACATTACATTCCATGCGTAGCAAACCATCATGGATTACCGTCTTATAAAATTGCAGGAGCGAAATAATTTTTTAATCATCCACTATATGCCAATTATTTATAAACACGATGTAATACCTACCGCAGCACAGGTAATCACCTTATACAATAATGCTGGCTTGCCAAGACCTACCGGTGATACAGAGCGAATAAAAAAAATGTACGATCACTCCAACCTGATCGTTACGGCCTGGGATGGAGAAATATTGGTTGGTGTTGCCCGTTGTATTACGGACTGGTGCTGGAGCTGCTACCTGGCCGATCTTGCTGTGCAACCTGGTTATCAAAAAGAAGGCATTGGTAAAAAGTTGATTGATTTGACAAGGGAAAAGGCCGGCGAGCAAACAATGATCCTGCTACTTTCTGTACCCGATGCAATGACCTATTATCCAAAAGTTGGTTTTACAAAAGAGGACAGGGCTTTTGCCATTTATAGAAAAAGCTAACTAAATCTATGGTCTAATTAACCTCCTCTGCATGGAGTAGTTACACAAGTTTGTAATAAGCAACTCAGCCATCAGCGATATCTCCTGGATCGTAAAATATTTTTAGTGGGGTTGTTATTCACTAAAAACCTATGCTATATTTATAGATAGAAAATTTATCAAGGTTCAAATCATTTGTATGTTTACACGTCGTCAGTTAATTAAACAGGCTGCATGGCTGGCTGCCTTCCCAGGCAATGCTTTTAATACGCTTGCTGCTGTTGATAATAAAAAGAATAGTTTTAAAATAGGCGCCTGCGACTGGAGCCTTGGCAAAAGCAGTGATATCGGGGCTTTTGACATTGCAAAGCAAATAGGGCTGGATGGCATTATGGTAAACATGGGCTCGCTGGAAAATAACCTGCATTTGCGTGAAAAAAGTTTGCAACAACAATATCTCAATGAATCTGCAAAAACGGGTGTAAAAATTTCGAGCCTTGCCATTGGTGAATTGAATGCGGTGCCTTATAAATCTGATCCCCGTACAGAGCAATGGGTTTGGGATAGTGTGGATACCGCCAAAAATTTAAACGTGTCCATGGTGCTGCTGGCGTTCTTTAGCAACAACGACCTGCGCAATGATGCTGCGGGTAAAAAAGAAGTGATTAGTCGTTTGAAGAAAGTAGCACCACACGCAGAAAAGAATGGTATCATACTGGGGATTGAGTCTTACCTAAATGCGGAGGAGCATATGGATATCATCGATCAGGTAGGGTCGAAGAATATAAAAGTTTATTACGACTTCCGCAATACAGCTGATGCAGGTTTTGACACCGTGAAGGAATTTAAAAAACTGGGTAAGCATATGGTAGGCGAATTGCACATGAAAGAAAATGGCTTTCTATTGGGTAAAGGTACCATTGACTGGCGTGCCGTAGGTGATGCAGTGTATGAAGCGGGCTATTATGGCGATGGATGGATGCAGATAGAATGGGGCATGCCGGAAGGCGCCAACCTGGTAGAAAGCTACCAACATAACCACCGTTTTTTAAAAACTATTTTCTCAAAACCTGTATACCAATAACACTTGCCATGAAACGATTTTTTGCGCTTATCACCGTTGCTTTTGTAATGATCGGTTTATTTGATGCGTGCCGCTCCGCTGCTGTAAAAAATGACACTGGTTTGTATGTGCCCGACGAGCTTACGGCAACATTGTGGGCCGAGTCTCCGATGATGTATAATCCCACCAATATGGATGTTGACAGTAAGGGAAGGATTTGGGTTACGGAAGCGGTGAACTACCGCAATTATAATAACGATTCAACAAAATTTTTGCATCATCCGGGTGGCGACAGGATAATGATTCTTGAAGATACTGACCAGGATGGAAAAGCAGACACATCCAAAATATTTGTGCAGGATGCCGACCTGGTTTCTCCTGTTGGCATTGCGGTGATTGGCAATAAGGTAATTGTTTCCTGTTCTCCCAACCTGATTGTATATACTGATGAGGACGGCGATGACAAGCCTGATAAAAAGGAAATTTTATTAACCGGTTTTGGTGGTAAAGATCACGACCATTCGCTGCATTCTGTTACATCCGGTCCGGATGGTAACTGGTATTTTAACGTCGGCAATGCAGGGCCACATCATGTAAAAGACAAAAGTGGATGGAGCTTAAATTCAGGGAGTATTTATACCGGCGGATCTATTTATAATGATACCAATGAAGGCAACCAAAAAAGTGATGATGGAAAAGTTTGGGTAGGCGGTTTGGCACTTCGGGTAAATCCGGATGGTACCGGCTTAAAAGTATTGGGACATAATTTTCGTAACTCGTACGAAGTTGTTACAGATTCTTATGGCAATCTTTGGCAGAATGACAATGATGACCAGGTGGTAACCTGCCGCACTACCTGGTTGATGGAAGGTGGTAATGCGGGTTACTTCAGTACCGATGGTACCCGTTTCTGGCAGGCGGATCAGCGGCCCGGCCAGGATATTTTTGCAGCCCACTGGCACCAGGATGATCCGGGTGTAATGCCCGCCGGCGACAGGTCGGGCGCCGGTGCGCCTACGGGTGTTGTGATAAATGAAAGTGATGCGTTGGGTAAGACATACAGAGGCATGTTGTTAAGTGCTGATGCAGGAAGGAATGTAATTTTTGGCTATCACCCTGTCATGCAGCAATCGGGCTATGATTTGGGTAAACGGGAAAATTTTATCACTTCAATTGCCGGAGATAATGAAGGATATGTTTGGAACGACAGCGCCCAAAATACATTAAAAGAAAAATGGTTCCGCCCTGCAGATGTTACCATCGGAACTGACGGCGCCATCTATGTTGCTGACTGGTACGACCCAGTTGTGGGCGGCCACCAAATGAAAGATAGCATAGGGTATGGAAGAATCTATCGCATCGCTCCCAAAAATAAAAAACTCGTTAACCCGGTGATCGATCTTAGTACAATAGAAGGACAAATAGCAGCACTTAAAAATCCTGCCGTAAATGTTCGCAGCGGCGCATTCGAAAAGCTAAAACAGCAAGGCACAACAGTTGTTAAACCAGTTGCAGCATTGTTGCAGGATGAAAATCCTTTTGTACAGGCAAGGGCGGTGTGGCTATTATCTAAATTAGGAACAGATGGGCAAAAAGAGGTGGAAAAAATATTGGCTAACCCGGATCCAACACTCCGGGCTGCAGCGTTCCGTTCTTTGCGCCAGGTTGCTACCAATATTATGCCTTATGCAAAGCAATTATCAACCGATACATCGGCTTTTGTGCGAAGGGAAATAGCCATTGCTTTAAGAGATACATCTTATGCTGCAAAAAAAGAAATACTGCTTTCACTGGCTGCTCAATACGATGGTAAAGACAGGTGGTACCTTGAAGCAATGGGCAGTGCAATGGATGCAGCGGCAGGTACCTGGTATGATGAATTGAAAATGTCAATGGCGGAAAAAAACACCCAGCCACCTGCGAAGTGGAATAAAAAAATGGCTGATTTTGCCTGGCGCCTGCACCCGGTAAATGCAGTAAACGACCTTACGCAAAGAGCTGCCGATTCTTTACTGCCTGCAGAAGAAAGACAGCGGATGATCACCGCATTGGCTTTTATAAATGATAGAACTGCAGCAACAGCAATGGTAAACGTTGCAAAGTCAGGACTGCAGGATGTGAAGGAACAGGCGGTTTACTGGCTTTCTTTCCGCCAGAGTAATGATTGGTTTAGTTTGCTTGACTGGTCAAAATTAAACCTCAATACTGCATACGAAAGAAAGCTTTCGGCGATGAAAGTAAAAATGCAGACCATCCTGGATGAACGTCAGTCGAAGGATGAACGCAGCTGGCGCACAGAGGAAATGGCCGCCGATTCTGTTGGTGGACAGTTGCTCATTGGCTTAATGGCGGACAATAAACTACCTGCTATTTTGTTGCCTGTTGTGCAGGCGCATCTTTCCAACAACCCGGATTTGTCAGTAAGGGTTCAGGCTGGCAAATATATCAAACAGGGTACAGGTAAAACATTTTCCATTGACGCGATTGCCAGCATAACCGGTGATGCTGCGTTGGGTAAAACTGTTTTTAAAACTACTTGTAGTACTTGTCATCGTATCGGTACAACAGGAAATGATATCGGGCCTGAGCTTACCGCTATTGGTAAAAAATTTGATAAAGTGGCCATGCTGGATGCGATTATCAATCCCAGTGCCGCCATCGTTTTTGGCTATGAGCCCTGGCTGGTAAATACAAAGGATGGAGAATCGGTTTTTGGATTTCTTGTATCTGACAATAAAAAATCTGTGGTGATAAAAGATATCGCAGGTGTAAAGCACGTGATTGCCCAGGATAAAATAAGTTCAAAGAAAAAGCAATCTAAAAGCCTGATGCCTGATCCTTCAACAACGGGATTAACTGAAAAGAACCTTGCTGACATTACAGCTTATTTATTGGCGGGGAAAGAATAATGGAATTGCGATTTAAATGACGGCATCACAATAATAATTTCGGAGTTGTGCCACTGTCATTGTATCTAACCTGTGCTATAGACCGGTTACAATAATTAGAGGCAATTCACAATGTTTTTATCAATCGCAATTCTTATCTTCAATAAGCAAATCTATTCACTTCAAAAATGCTTCCATGACTTCATTCGAAATCAACCGCCGCAAATTTATTAAAGGCGCAACAGCATCTCTTGCCCTGGGCGCCCTCGATGTAAACGGATTGAATTTTATGTTGCCGCCAGTGCGGTTGCGGGTGGCGTTGATTGGTACCGGCTGGTACGGGAAAAGTGATCTCTTTCGTTTGATACAGGTAGAACCAGTTGAAGTAATTGCTTTATGTGATGTAGATAAAAATATGCTGAATGATGCTGCAAAAATGGTGAGCCAGCGGCAACAGTCTCGTAAAACACCCCGGTTGTACAACGATTATCGTAAAATGCTGGCAGAAAATAAACTGGATATTGTACTGATCGGCACACCCGATCATTGGCATGCGCTGCTGGCCATTGCTGCGATGCAGGCTGGTGCTCATGTGTATGTACAAAAGCCCATCAGTACCGATGTATTGGAAGGAGAAGCGATGGTAGCGGCGGCCCGCAAATATAACCGTGTAGTACAGGTAGGCACACAAAGAAAAAGTACCCCGCATTTAATTGATGCGAAAAAAAATATTATTGATGCAGGCTTGTTGGGTAAAGTATCGCATGTAGAAATGTGTTGTTACTACCACATGCGTGCGAATGGCAATCCCGCGGTAAAACCGGTGCCTGATTTTTTGGATTATGAAATGTGGACCGGGCCTGCGCCGCTTCGTCCGTATGATAACCTGCCGCACAAACGCTGGTGGCGCACCTTTATGGAATACGGCAATGGCATTATGGGCGATATGTGTATACATATGTTTGATACGGTAAGATGGATGTTGCATTTAGGCTGGCCAAAACGGATCAGTTCAACGGGTGGCATCTATGTACAAAAAGAGGGCAAATCAAATATTTCGGATACGCAATCCGCCTTGTTTGAATATGATGAATTAAACTGTATGTGGCAGCACCGCAGCTGGGGCAGCCCGGCAGATCCTGAGTATCCCTGGTCGTTTATTATTTATGGAGATAAGGGAACGCTGAAGGCAAGTACGATGCAATATGATTTTATACCGATGGATAAAAATGAGAAGTCTATTCATAAAGACGTGGTATACGAAAAGGAAAAATATCCGGAAGATCTTACTGAACCTGATATTGAGTTGAATGCGGCGCCCGCCACCCGGCTGCACATGCTGGATTTTTTAAAAGCAATCAGGCAGGGTGGAAGACCGATTGCTGATATTGAACAGGGACATATCTCAACTGCAAGTTGCATACTCGCCAATATGTCGATGAAGGTTGGCCGGCCACTGGTGTATGATCCTGTGCAACGTAAAATTATCAACGATGTAGAAGCAAATGGACTACTACAACGACCTTACCGGTTGCCCTGGGTTCACCCGGCGGTGACCTTATAAATACTAACAATAGTAACCTGCGGTTTACTGGACAGTCAAATTGCAACAGCTACGCTTATCTTATTTTTGAATAGAGCCGAAACCAGCCGATGATTTATTTTATTTTCCGTTTTCTTGCAGTACCGCTTTTATTGGTTGGCTATATATTGTACCAGCTGATTGTTCAAAAAAAGACAATGACTTCAATGACAACAGATATGTTGTATGCGGTACTATTTATTGCTGTTTACACCGGCCTGTATTTATTCTTTACTTCCTGACGTATAACATAACAAATCACTCATCCTAAGCACCAGCTTTTCGATGCGATAAGCCCTAAGGCTAAAAGAGGAAACTGCATTGCTTTCTTTTCTTTCATCGCCCTTTTAATTGGATTTATCTTTTTAATATCTACCTTTTTTAAACCTTTCATTGTATCAGTCTTTTTGATTGGTACCAAAAGTTGTTGTTTAATTTCGGCGCCTTTTACGCATGGTTACATCTTTGGCGAATAAAGGGAGCTGGTTGTTAAAATTGCCAGCTCATTACATGCGGCTTTCAACCGAACTCCTGATCATTCTCATCTTTTATCCTGACGATCGTCTTTGCAACTTCACACGCTTAAAAATACTTTTGTTTGTGTGGAGGTATCGGGTGTTGTAAAGATGCAGTTGTACCGGCGTTTATCGGGTGAAGCGTTCATATTCAAATTGACTTTTACAAACGTAAAATGGCATTTAAAAATGGAGAATTTTAAATACTGCCTCGTGCAGGAAGACGAACTGATTATGCTGTTAAGCAATGAAATTGCGGAACCTGACCGCATACTGGTGTTGGAAAATTTCAGGGATTGTAGTATTAAAAAAGAGTTGTATAGCAGGCTGGGTAAACTGCACATTCATTTAATGGCAATGGAACATCAGTTTAGTAAAATGAAAAACACATTTGCAAATTTGTGAACAATTACAAGGTAAAGCAAGCGATCTATTCACCAATCAATTTAATACCATGACGGGAGAATTAAACGAAACGCAAATTAATAATTTACTAAGCAGCCAGGTGGTTGGCAGACTGGGCTGTTCACGAGGTAAACAAGCCTATGTAGTGCCGGTAACATTTGCCTATGATGGCATTTATATTTACGGGCAAACTACTGAAGGCAGTAAGCTGGAAATATTGCGCAAAAATCCGAAGGTATGTTTTGAGGTAGATACCATGACAGATATGAAGAACTGGCAGAGTGTGGTAATAGAGGGAAAATTTGAAGAACTAAATAACAAAGAAGCCGAACAAACCCGGGAAATTCTTTACAACCGCATATTTCCTTTATCAACCAGCAGCACTATACATATGTATGGTCATCAGCAAAATGACGAAGTAGATGACAATGCAAAAGTTAAAGATGTGATGTACAGGATCAGGATAAAAAAGGTAAGCGGTAGATTCGAAAAAGGATAGCATCTATTTAAAAATATAAAGCCATAACCAAACCTCATCACCAATTAACCTTCTCTAAAACGCTTCCATTCATCAATCATTTGATGATCACAAACAACAAAAAAGTTGACTGCTGTCATTGATAACCGCCCGGGGCTGGCATTACCTTTAAAGTTGTAAAATTTGCTTTTGACCGGGTAAAAAGGAAGATGGCGGCTACGGTTACCATTTATTCGCAAGGCAGAAAGTTGCTGCTGATTTAAACTGGATCAACACAGATTTTATTAAACCATAACAGATGCTAATCACAGAAAATAGTATGCTGTTCAGTTTGGGTTTGAGGCAGATTTTGGAGAGTCTGCCTTCTTGCTTTATTACGTGATAAAAGCCATTCAAACAAAATCAACTGCTTAAAAATAGGTTCACGCCTTAATAATTATCGCTCACGGCGAATTTGTTTTACAAGCGTTAACTGCAGTAAATAACATATGGACAATGATAACAAAAATAGTAAACAGCCACGCACTACGCCCTCTGAAAGACGCACCCGTTGGTTAATGTACATATTGTTGCTATCGTTTCTTATACTGCCATCATTGATTAATTCCTATAGTTCAACAAAGGAAATTGCATGGCAACAATTTGAAAATGATATGCTCAGCAGAAAGGCGGTTGAGAAAATTAATGTCATCAATAATGAACGGGCAGAAATATATATAAAAAATACGTTTGCCGGCGACAGTATGTTTAAGGAAGTTTTTAAACCTGCCTTTGGCAAGGGGCTTTATCCGGGTCCGCATTATGTGGTTAATATTGGTTCCATAGAATCATTTGAAAGAAAGCTCGATGATGCGGAGAAAAATTTTTCAGCCACTGAAAAAATCAACGTTCAGTATATAAAAAAATCGAACTGGCTATGGAGTGCCGCCGGATGGATTTTACCATTCGTGCTGCTGCTTGGAATATGGAATTATATGTTCAGGCGATACAGCGGCGCTGAAGGCGGTATGGGAGGATCATCCATTTTTAATTTTGGAAAATCGACTGCTACTTTATTAGAGAACCAGCAGAGCAATATAACATTTAAAGATGTGGCCGGTTTAAAAGAAGCTGAAATGGAAGTAAAGGAAGTGGTTGACTTTTTAAAAAATCCGGGCGTATTCACAAAGCTGGGCGCTAAAATTCCCAAAGGCGCTATTTTAGTCGGTCCGCCAGGCACCGGAAAAACGCTGCTGGCAAAGGCAGTTGCCGGAGAAGCCCGGGTACCTTTCTTTTCAATTTCAGGGGCGGCTTTTGTAGAAATGTTTGTTGGCGTGGGCGCCTCCAGGGTACGGGATTTATTTAAGCAGGCGAAACAAAAAGCGCCTTGCATCATTTTTATTGATGAAATAGACGCCATTGGAAGATCAAGAGGTAAAGGGGCATTTTTAGGCGGCGCAAATGATGAAAGAGAGAGCACATTGAATCAGTTGTTAACAGAAATGGATGGCTTTGACACCAACAGTGGCGTAATTGTATTGGCTGCTACCAACCGGGCGGATATACTGGATCCTGCATTGATCAGGCCCGGAAGATTTGACCGGCATATTTACCTGGAGCTACCAAATATGCTGGAAAGGGAGGAGATTTTTAATGTACACCTGCGGCCACTGGTAATTGACAGCACGGTAAATACGCATTTCCTTGCTTCCCAAACGCCGGGATTTTCAGGTGCTGATATCGCCAACATCTGCAATGAAGCAGCACTGATTGCCGCCAGGAATAAAAAAGCCAGGATCGATAAGGAAGATTTTATGAATGCGGTAGAACGGGTTGTTGCCGGCATCGAAAAAAAGAGTAAGATTATTTCGCCCGAAGAAAAAAAGATCATTGCTTATCATGAAGCAGGCCATGCCGTGATCAGCTGGCTGATGCAAAGTGTGGATCCCATTGCAAAGGTTTCTATCATCCCCAGGGGCAAGTCGCTGGGTGCGGCATGGTACCTGCCGGAAGAAAGACAGCTGCTGGTAAAATCTGCGTTCAGAGAAAATTTATGTGCCGCTTTGGGCGGCCGGGCAAGTGAAGAAGTTGTATTTGGCGAAGTTTCTTCGGGCGGTTTGGATGACCTTGAAAAAGTGACCAAAGCAGCTTACATGATGGTGGCTTACTATGGGTTTAACGAAAAGATAGGCAGTATTAGTTTTTTCGATTCAACTGGCCAGCGGGATACGGGCATTCAAAAACCCTACAGCGAAGAAACGGGAAAAATTATTGATGAAGAAGTACGGAAATTGGTGAATGATGCCTACCAGCAAACAAAGGAGATATTGAAACAACATATGCAGTCGCTGGAAAAGGTTGCCAAGCTGTTGTTGCTAAAAGAAGTGATTTTTAAAGAAGACCTGGAAAACATTTTAGGAAAGCGTCCGCATGGAAAAATCAGTTATGAAAAAGACAAGGAAAATATCCCGGATATGATCAATGCCTGAATAAATTTTATTCATTTTTAAAATTTAAAAAAATGGAAAACATTGCCATACGAAGTACAGACCGCACAATCTATCCCGGTACTTACGTGCCTGTACAGAATGAAGCGGATTTGCAGGTGGCGCTAAAGCAGCCCCACCAGGGGGAAATGATTTCTCCGCCAGCCAATGTAACAGAACTTGCCGATTTGTACAAAATTGAAGTAGCTATACCCGGAGTTGAGAAGGGAAATTTTTTAGTATTTGCGGATGGAAATACGCTCTCTGTTGCAGTAATGAATTATCCGCTTACAAAAGACGAAAATTTCAGCCTGCATGAATTTAATTTCGAATGCTTTAAACGCACAATTCCTTTACCAAAGAATATCGATGCTGAGTTTGCCAATGCGGAATACAGGAATGGCATTCTTTATTTGTATGTTCCCAAGGCATCAGGTCCGGTAGCGAATCAGCATACCCAAATTGTAGTGTATTAATCAATTAGTATCAATGAGTTTTTCATTCAACTATCCCTTCACGCCCCATCCGGACTTTCAAAAAAGAGTGGCTTATTTCTGTATGGAATTCGCTATTCACCAGCCATTAAAAACCTATGCAGGCGGCTTGGGGTTTTTGGCAGGCAGCCACATGCGCAGCGCCTATGAGCTAAAGCAAAACGTAGTAGGTATCGGCATTTTATGGAAGTATGGCTACTACGACCAAATCCGTAAGCAGGATCAAACAATGGATGTATTGTTCCAGGAAAAAATATATGGCTTTTTAGAGGAAACAGGCATCAAATTTACCATTAAGGTATCTGGTCATGATGTTTTTGTAACCGCCTGGTATTTACCGCCTGAAGTTTTTGAAACTGCGCCTGTTTTTTTTCTGAGTACGGATCTTCCTGAAAACGATTACCTCGCTAAAACCATTTGCCATAAGCTATATGATGCCAATCCGGAAACAAGGATTGCAGCTTCCATATTGTTGGGCGATGGCGGCGCAAGATTATTGGAAAAATTAAACTGGTTGCCGGATGTGTATCACCTGAACGAATCGCATGGTCTGCCCCTGGCTTTTCATTTATATAAAAAATGGGGTAGTCTGCAGCAGGTACAACAACGACTGGTATACACCAATCACACGCCAGAAGCGGGCGGAAATGAAAAGAAGCACATTTCTTTATTGGAAAAATATGGCTTTTACTGTGATGTGTCCGTGGATGAAGTAAAGGAGATAGCAGTAATAGAAAATGATATAATGGACTATTCGCTTACTGCATTAAAGCTGTGCGGACATGCCAATGCCGTATCTGAATTGCACCGAAAAATTTTGCTTGATATGTGGCCGGCAGTACCCGATACCAGCAAGCTGACGGCAATAACGAATGCGCAAAGTTGCACTTACTGGCAGGATAAAAAAATGTTACGGGCACTGCAAGATGATAATGATGGTGCACTGGTAAAAAGAAAGAAAGAATGCAAGCAATTATTGTTTGAAGAAGTAGCTGACCAGACAGGTGAAATTTATAATGTTGATATTTTGACAATTGTTTTTGCAAAAAGATTTACAGGTTTTAAAAGGGCAGATTTGTTATTTACCGATATGGAACGCTTTCAGCAGATAGCAGCAAACATTAATATGCCGGTGCAAATAATTTGGGCAGGAAAGCCTTACCCAATGGACTATGCGGCGATAGCCATGTTTGACAGAATTGTTAACATTTGTAAATCGTACACCAATTGTTCGGTATTGGCAGGCTATGAATTAAAGTTATCCGCTATGCTGAAAAAAGGCGCGGATGTTTGGCTCAATGTTCCCAGGTTTACACATGAAGCCTGTGGCACGAGCGGAATGTCGGCAGCTATGAACGGGGCTGTAAACCTGTCCATTCCGGATGGCTGGTTTCCAGAGTTTGCGAAAGACGGTGTTAATAGTTTTATTATACCGCCGGCCAACCAAGGCCTTCCTGTTCATCAGCAAGACGATGCAGATGCAGCAAGCTTGTATGATACGCTGGAAAAGGATGTTATACCAATGTACTACAACAATCCGGGCAAATGGATATCGCTTATTAAAAATGGTATGACGGATATTATTCCGCAATTTGACAGTAAAAGAATGGTTACAGCATATTATGACAAATTGTACAATCAATAGCGCATTTGATCAGCTATCAGTTATGATTGAAATCAACCAATGCTTTGATAGCAGTCATAGTTATTCATTGTATAAAAGAATTTTTTTGTAAAAGTGAGGTACAAGATATACCTAACTACGATCATTAAAAGAAGTTAACTAAAGGAAACGAAACGTCTGGCGGGTTGCCGGTAAAATAACAAGCGTGATAATTATTGTATGCGGTCTGCCCGGCTCGGGCAAAAGTTTTTTTGCGGCTAAGCTGGCCAGGATGCTTAACAGCGGTTACGTAAATAGTGATGCTGTAAGAAAGCAGCTGGTCGCTGAAAAAACATATTCAGACAAAGAAAAACTGGCTGTGTACGATGCCATGCTGCAGCAAATGAATTTGTTTACAGATCAAAACAAAAATGTGGTGTTGGATGGCACTTTTTATAAGAAAGAGATACGGGAACAATTTAAGGCGGCTGCCAAAGATAAAGCCACAATTATTTTCATTGAAGTAAAAGCAACTGAGTATTTGATCAGGGAAAGAGTGCAAAAAAGCAGACCTGGCAGTGATGCTGATTTTGAAGTGTATAAAAAATTAAAAAAGGAGTGGGAGCGGCTGGAAGAAGAACACCTGGTGCTGCAATCAACCAATGAGAATCTTTGGGCTTTGTTAAACACAGCTGTTGCCTACATACAATTGAAAGATGATAAAAGAACAAATTGATAAACTGATTTCGGAAGGGCATTTTCGGGAAGCGGGTTGCCGGCCTGCGTTAAAAGAAACGCATATATCCTGGGTAATGCTGTGCGATCAACTGGTGTATAAAATTAAAAAGCCAATGCAATATTCTTTTCTTGATTTTACTACGCTTGAAAAAAGGAAATACTATTGCGAACGGGAAGTTGAACTCAACAGCAGGCTCACAGATGATATTTACCTGGGGGTAAGAGAAGTGAAGGAATTGAATGGACAATATTCTATCGGCGACGAAGGTGGCACTATTGCTGACTATGCTGTTGAGATGAGGAAGTTGCCATCCGAACTGCAAATGGACAGGCTGTTAACTTTGCACAAAGTGAGTCCGCCGGATATCATACAGCTGGCAAAAAAAATCGCTGCCTTTCACAAAACAGCTGCTATCATTTATCAAAAAGATGCGTTGGATGTGCAGGAAAAATTCAACGATCTTGCGGCAGAAAAAGATTTCCTGGAAGCGCACATCGCCGGCAGCCATGCAATCATCAGCGATGCCATTCAACTGTCTGATGCGTTTGTTGAACAAAACATAAGCAATTTTAAAAGCCGTTTAAAAGCAGGGTTATTCAGGGATTGCCATGGCGATCTCCATTCGAGGAACATTTTTTTACTACCGGCACCTGCACCCTTCGATTGCATAGAATTCAATGATGACTTACGGCAAATTGATGTGCTGAATGAGATTGCTTTTTTATGTATGGACCTGGATTCATTTGACAGGAAAGATTTATCTGATTTGTTTTTTTGCCATTACACCAATCTGTTTCCCGCCATACAAAAGCCTGCGGATAAAGCACTCTTTGAGTATTACAAATGTTACCGTGCCAATATTCGTGCAAAAATAAACAGCCTGCGTGCAAGGAGTGCCGCAGCCGAAGCAGATAAAAAAAGTGCTTTAACCGAAGCCGCGAAATATCTTGATTTGATGAATAGTTACGTTAAAGAGTTATGGGTGTATGTGCGACGGAACAAGGCATTCCAATCACAGGTACAATTATAAATATGCTATAGCTCCACCTTTCGACATTATTGTTTTTTTTATCAAAAGGCATCGCTTACTATTTTACCAGCCTCATCAGTATCCAATCCTCTTTTCTTCTTAGATAGAATTAATAGCAATCATTGGCGCCAATACTTTTTGTGCGAATTCATCGACTTTTTCTTTCTCTTACAATTAATCTTCCGCCATACACACCACTATATTAATGCGCAAAATTTTTTCACGGCGGCTTATTTTTATATACCTGCATTCTAATAGAAGTACTATTGAAAACATCTCAACTCTGTAAAAAATAATTGGTAATTTGAAAAATATTTTGTGGGGTATGTCCAGATTTAAAGAGGTCAGTCGTCATTAGTTTTTAACAATCAAAATCTACAACAATGAAAGAATTCTTATTGGTTTTCAGGATGCAGGTTGACGCAAATACAGTCCCACCATCTCCGGAACAAATGCAGGCATCAATGAAAAAATGGCAGGATTGGTTGGGTGGACTTGCCGCACAAAATAAATTGTCGGCCGCAGGCAACCGGCTTGGGATGGAAGGCAGTGTGGTAAAGCCTGGTGGTCTTGTCACAAATGGGCCTTATGTTGAAATAACAGAGGCGATCGGAGGTTACAGCATCATAAAAGCTAATACGCTGGAAGAAGCTGCAGAATTGGCTAAAGGCTGTCCCATACTGGCGGAAAACGGTAATGTAGAAGTAAGACAAATTATGACGATGTAACAAAATCAAAAATGCCTCTGCAGCAGTGCGGAGGCATTTTATTTATGGAAGAAAAAGAGTTGATACCGCACTTATTCAGAACCGAGTACAGGAAAATAATCGCTGTGCTCTGTAAATTATTTGGTATCGAACATATCGAAATTGCAGAGGATATTACCAGTGACACTTTTTTGCGGGCATCCGAATTATGGGGTGTTAAGGGAATACCTGAAAACCCAACCGCCTGGTTATATACGGTAGCAAAAAATAAAACAAAAGATTACCTGAAACATCATACTGTCTTCACTCAAAAAATAGCAAAGGAAATTCAATACAGTTCAACCAGGGCTGATGAAATAGAAGTTGATCTTTCCGGCAAAAATATAAATGATAGTCAGCTGGCTATGATGTTTGCCATTTGCGATCCCTGCATTGCCGCCGAAGCGCAGATAGGGCTGGCGTTAAACCTGCTTTGCGGTTTTGGAGTAGAAGAAATTGCAGACGCTTTTTTAACCAATAAGGAAGTGATTTACAAACGGCTTAAAAGGGCAAAGCAAAAGTTGAAAGCGCAACAGATAAAAATAATAGAGCCAGGTATTGATGCCATTCATGGCAGGCTGCAGTACGTGCTGGTTACTTTGTATTTATTGTTTAATGAGGGTTATTATTCAGCCTCGCAAAATATGGCTTTGCGAAAAGATTTTTGTGTGGAAGCCATGCGGCTTACTTTACTGCTGGCGGAAAATGACACGACCAAACAACCAGAAGTGTATGCGCTGCTGGCCCTGATGTGTTTTCATGCATCCCGGTTTGAAGCGAGAGTGAATCAACAGGCCGAAATTATTTTGTATGAGGACCAGGATGAAACCCTTTGGAACCGGGAGCTGATTGACAGGGGTCAGTATTATTTAAACCTGGCGTCAAATGGAAACTTTGTTACCAAATATCACCTGGAGGCAGCCATTGCCTGGTGGCATACCAATAAAGAAGATACGCCGGAAAAGTGGGAAGGTATTCTGCAGTTATACAATAAATTATTACAAACAGCATATTCCCCCATTGCAGCATTGAACAGAACGTATGCGCTTGCCAAAGCCAATGGAAAAGAGCAGGCAATTGCAGAAGCAGAAAAACTGCAACTCAACGGAAACCATCTCTATCATTCCCTGCTGGGAAACTTGTATACTGGCATTGACAATAAAAAAGCTTTGCAACATTATCAAACTGCCATTGGCCTGGCCAAATCAACTGCAGTAAAAGCGGCACTTACACAAACTAGTAGCCGGCTTGCCTGATTATAACACAGCTGCATTTGGGTGATTTATTTACCACATTATATTCCAGCGGCGTCTCACGTTTTTTAATCTCCAAATCTTTAAAACAGCTGGAGGTTTTTAAATCAATAAACTATCAATAGATTTGTTTGCGATAATAATAAAATAAAACAGCCGTATTAAAATTTTACAGGCCGGTTCGGTAGCTGCTTAAACCTTTAAAATGAAACAAAAGATTGCATTCTGTTCACTGGTAGCAGTGATTTTTTTTAGTACACTACTTGCGCAGGATACTGTTAGTGTTGCGGGATTTGGTTACCAACCGGGCTCAAGGATAAATGCGGTTTCGTTTGTACAAAAAGCGATAGCTGCCTTTAAAAAAAATGGAAGTAAAGTATTGTTGTTTCCCAAAGGCCGCTATGATTTTTGGCCACAATACACTACAGAAAAATTGTATTACGAATCCAATACGGATGTAATTCCACTTCGACGCTGCCCGATTTTATTTGAGGGGATGAACAATTTAACAGTGGATTGCAGTGGCAGCGAATTTATATTTCACGACAGAATGCAGCCCTTCACCATTGACAACTGCGATAACATCCGTATCCGTAACGTAACCATCGATTGGGATATTCCGTTGACAGCGCAGGCGCAAATCATGGCTGTAACAAATAACTATATTGATATTGCCATCAACCTGTTGGAATCTCCCTTTATAATTGAAAAGGGTAAGCTGGTATTTGTTGGCGAAGGTTGGAAAAGCGAGTGGTGGGGCGTGATGGAATTTGATAAGGTAACAAAAATGGTAGCGCTCGGCACAGGTGATGAGGGCTGTTTAGGAGGAGGATATGATCATTACACAGCGGTAGTTGTAAAGGACGGATTGGTAAGGCTCAATTATAATTTCAAGCGCAAGCCCGCAGTTGGAAATTATTTAGTGTTAAGGCATAGCGCCCGTGACCATGCAGGTACATTTATTACCGGCAGTAAAAATATAAGCATTGAAAACATGAACATGTTTCACAATGCGGGGCTCGGAATTTTAAGCCAGTATTCAGAAAATCTCAGCTTTAAAAATGTGAGCGTGGTACCCAACCCCGCCAAAAATCGTATCCTCAGTGGTCATGACGACGGGTTTCATTTTTCTAATTGCAAGGGACAAATTACCGTAGACAGTTGCCGCTTTGCGGCGCTGATGGATGACCCCATTAATGTGCATGGTACCAGCGTACAGATCATTGAAAAACTGGGTGATAAAAAATTGCTCTGCAAGTTTATGCATGAACAAAGTATTGGATTTGTTTGGGCAAATCCCGGGGAAACGGTTGGCTTTATAGAGAACGAAGCCATGAACACTTTTGCAACTGGTATTGTTGAGTCGTGGAAGGCGAGGGATGCGGTACTTTTTGAGATCAGTTTTAAAGATGCATTGCCAACAACCGTTGCAGTGGGAGATGCATTGGAAAATCTTACCTGGGTGCCCGACGTGCTGATAAAAAATAGTTTCTTTGGCAGCAACCGTGCCCGTGGTATTTTGATGTCGACACCAGGCAAAGTGGTAATTGAAAATAATATTTTCGAATCCAGTGGTGCGGCTATATTAATCCCCGGAGATGCCAATGGCTGGTTTGAGTCTGGTGCTGTAAAAGATGTTACCATCCGCAACAATACTTTTAACGATCCATGTATGACGTCGATGTACCAGTTTTGCGAAGGCATCATCAGTATTGATCCTGAAATTCCGAAGATGGATATTGCAAAGCCTTTTCACCGCAACATACGGATTGAAGGCAATACTTTTAACCCGTTTGATTATCCCGTGTTGTATGCCAAATCAACCGAAGGTTTGTATTTCAACAATAATATCATCCGCCGCTCCAACAGGTTTACCCCTTTTCACAAACGCCGGTTTATGATTACACTGGAAGCCTGTAAAAAAATTGAAATTACCGGCAACAAACTGGAAGGCGACGTACTGGGAAAAAATATTCAACTGGTGGCCACGCCGGTTTCGGCAGTTAAGCTGGGTAAAAAACAGGGTATTGTTATTGCTGGTGGTAAATGATGGTGAGGGGAATGAATTTAACCTGCCACATATATTTTACAAATATTTGATTGGCCAGGAGTTTTTAATTCCGGTAAAAATTCTACTTTCATACCGGATTTAATCACTGCTTTTTATATGCCATTGGATAGTTTGCATAACAATAAAACGATTGGTTTATGCTACAGAAAATAACTTTTGCTGCACCGCTAAAAACCTGGAAAAGAAGGCCCATATAAGGTCGTACTACTTTTACGGCCGCTGTTCAATCGGTTCCCTTATCATTCGATTGAAAAAATCTGCTTCGGCCGTTTCTGCTTTTCACCTTATTTATTGAATGCTAAAAATCGTTTTGTATGATTTCACAGCGCTATGAATTATATACTCCTGTTGAGCAGCATACCTGGAAGTTATTATTCGAAAGACAACTGAAGGCAGTGGAACAGTTTGCCTATTGCAATTTTTTAACGGGTATTCACCAACTTAATTTTACCGCCTTAGCTATCCCCAATTTTGATGACGTAAATGATCGGCTTCGCAACCTCACAGGCTGGAGTATTTTTGCCGTACCGGGATTAATTGACAATGATTATTTTTTTGAAAAAATCTTTCAACGCCAATTTGCCGCCACCACCTGGATACGCAAACCGGAAAATATAGATTACCTGGAAGAGCCCGATATGTTTCATGATGTATTTGGCCATGTGCCGATGCTGACCGATCCCAATATCTGCGATTATTTGCTTGGCTTAAGTGCCATTGCAAAAAAATACAGTACGCACGAAGACGTGATTGAAGCCATTGCCAGGTTGTACTGGTATACTATTGAGTTCGGGTTGGTAAAAGAAGATAGCCAGCTGAAGATTTATGGCGCCGGTATCTTAAGTTCCATCGCCGAAACTACATATGCATTCTCTGATACACCGGCGAGAGTCCCTTTTGATGTTATGCAAATAATTGAAACGCCTTACATCAAAGACAGTTTTCAAAAGCAATATTTTGTGCTGGATGATATGCAGCAATTAAAGCAATGTTTGCCGCAACTGGCCATGCATTTTGAGCAGGCTTATGGTGAAGGAACTTCGTAGAACAAACATCAGGGCAACAGAAAATTTACATCTTAAAATACGTCGTTTTCCCCTTTGCTTTGCAATCGGAAAACGACGTATAAAAAGTTATTATTTTCCAGGAGAAGAAGGCCTCACCTCAATCTTGCTCGGCAAAGTGCGTGGATTCATTTGCAGCAAATCAGCCACTAATTCACCAATATCTTCAGGCTGTATTTTCCAGGCATCTGCATCGCTCGGTGTATGGTCGTTAAAATTGGTTGCCACCGAGCCCGGCATAATGGTAGATACTTTGATGCCATACTGACGAAGATCGAGCATGATTGCCTGGGTAAAACCTACCAGTCCGAATTTGCTGGCATTGTAACCAGAGGCAGTGGCAAAGAAATTGGTACCCGCCAAACTGGCGATGGTAATGATGTATCCTTTGGATTGTTTCAACGGATCAATACACGCTTTCACGCTGTTGAAAACACCGGTCAAATTAGTGTCTATCATCTCGTGCCATTGTGTTTCAGACAGGCTTTCGATGGAAGCAAAATGCCCTACACCTGCATTGGCCACCAGCACATCCAGCTGACCAAAATGCTCAGTGACTGCTTTTACAGCTGCTACTTCCGATGCCATTGAACCGGCTTCTGATTGTAGTCCTAACACTTTTGATGCATCACTGCTTAATGACGCTGCTGCCTGTTGCGCAGCTACTAAACTGCGGCTGGTAATGGCTACCCGCATACCCAGTCCGAGCAATATTTTTGCTGTTCCATATCCAATGCCTTTGCTACCGCCGGTGATATAGGCTACTTTATTTTGTAAATCATTCATGTTGTTTGTTTTTAATTTAATACTCAATTTTTGTGCCTGCAAGGTAAAAGAAATGGGTAGGTTGGCAAGGCGAAATATTTTACCTTCTCTATCCGGAATGTAAATGCAACCATTAGTATTAATAACCGTATAGCCTTATAATCGAAAGAATTTTTTGTACCTTGTTTTAAAATAGACACATGATGAAAAGAGAGAAAGTAATGGATGCTGTAAAAGAGTTTCCTGAAGAATTTGAATTGGAAGACCTTATTGAAAAGCTTGTTTTTGTGGAAAAGGTCGAAAAAGGGTTAAACCAATTAAGAAAAGGCAAGACCGTTTCTCATGAAAAGGTAAGAGATATTGTCAAAAAATGGTAAAAATAGTTTGGACAGAAATTGCTGTTGATGATTTAAGAAATATCCATGAATATATTTCCAAAGATTCAGAACGTTACGCTGACAGATTTATTGAAAAAATTATAAACAGGGTTACTCAATTAGAAAACTTTCCAAAGTCTGGGCGTGTGGTTCCCGAATTTAATTCCGTTGTAATCAGGGAATTAATTGAGGGCAATTACAGAATAATTTACAAAGTTTCATCCAGTCAGGTTTCGATTATCCGCATTCATCATGCAGCAAGGCAGCTTGAGTAACAAAATCCACCTGCAAATCAGCCATAACAAAAACCTCCGAAAATTGCTGCATAGAAAAGAGATTTTTTTTTATAATTGGTTATCGGCTACTAAATTTTAAACATAGTACATTTCAAATTATAGCTTGCTGAAAAAGATATCAACCAAGGCACCCAAATTCCCTGGACAAACTTTTGCCGCTACCGGTTTTGTAGGCTCTTTGTTTTGTAAATCCTTCCTGTTATTTGTTTATTTATTGGTACTCAATTTTTATGCTTACAAGGTAAAAGAATTCGAGAGGTTGGCAAGGTGAAATATTGTTACCGGAAAAAATTGGATGATGCAAGAGCAGCTATGTGTATAAATCCGGAACGATAGGTAATAACGATAATAGCTATGGCGATTTTTTTTTGCTTTGAACACACAATGGGTATAACTGTCCGGCTTTGGAAATCATTTTCAGACCTATCAAACATTTACATTTGCAGTATGAAAATCTATACCCTCCTTATTTTGTCTGTTTTCTTAAGTTGTAAGTCCACTTCTTATTTTAGTTCTCCGAATGATATACTTGAAAAAGATTGTACAATGGCATTGGTAAGTGGTGCGACAGAACAAGGAAAGTTGTCGGTACAATTTGAAACCGGGCATACTGCCAATAATTTTGTTATGTTAAGAAACGCTGGCGGGGTCGCGGAGAAAATTCCACTTGACAGTGTTAACTATTACCAGTTAGGCAATGAATATTTTTTTCCAAAAGAAATAAATTTAGACGCATACGACATTCCTGGCAGATACAACGTGGGTTTACCCAACGTCAGAAATATTCTTTTTGTAAAACGACTTACGAAGGAGGGTGCTGCAATAGGATTATTTGAACTTTTTATATCAGGCCGCAAGACGAATGATGGATTTGATCACTACGATTATTTTGTGTCTTTTGCCAACCACGACCGGCTTGGCGCCATCAGCACCAGGGGCAATTTGTTTTTTCCAAAATTTAACGAGAAAATGAGTGACATTGTTAAAGACTGTCCGTCACTAGCCGACAAAGTAAAGCAAAAAGAAAATGGCTATTCACTGGGGCAAATCTCTATTGACGCAAAGAAAAACGAGGTAATTAAAAAAATGATTTTTGAGTACAATGACTGCACATTAAAAGCTCAGGAGACTTTAAAAATAAAGTAACTTTAATCACCAATAAGCAATCATGTCAAAAGAAGAAATTAAATACGAAATCAATAAAGTACTAAACAACTTTTCAGATAAAGCCCTTGAGGAACTCTTGAGTTTTATAAAAGAAATAGATTCGAAGCGGGAATCAACTATGCCGCTCACCGCTTCGTTACATAAAATTTTGGCAGAAGACCAAGAACTATTAACCAGGCTTGCCCAATGATTTCCGTAAAAGAAACTCAAGCAAATCACACCATCCTGGTTGAGCAATTTGGTGGCGCAAACGGCATCCGGGATTTATCCGGATTAGAATCGGCTTTAGCCAGGCCATTTCAAACTTTTGGAGGCACTGATCTGTATCCAACACCCATCCACAAAGCCGCAGCGTTAATTGAAAGTTTACTGATCAACCATCCCTTCATTGATGGCAATAAGCGAACAGGTTATGTATTGATGAGGATGTTGCTTATCAGCAATGGTTTGGACATTCACGCAACGCAAGATGATAAGTACATTTTTGTAATCAACATCGCATCCGGACTAACAACGACTGAAGAAATTATACAATGGCTAACTGCCCATGTTAAATAAAAAAAGGTTGTCAATCTTGTTTATACCAGTTTAATAGCGGTTAAAGATTGACAACCTTTTGTATAGTATTTACTTCTTCCAAATAACGCCCAGCCCTGCATCCCAAAACATTTTATTCACCACCGGAATGGTAGCAAATATTTCGTCGCGGCGGGTTTTTAGTTGCGCCCATTTTGCGTTTAATTCTTTCAGCAAATCAAGCGAAGGCTGGTTTACATGCGGAATTTCACTTTCCGTTTGGTTTACCAAAAACTGGTAGTCAGCAAGAAATTTACCAGGGAAATTTTCTGCATCATCGTACGCTTTTGATTTGCGTTGCACCAGGTCTTCATCCCATGCTTTCATTTTCTTTACCAACTCTTTGGCGGCCGTTTTTACAGCTGTGTATTTTTCATCAGCCGGTAAGCTGGCCAGCACCGTTTCCAATTGTTGCTGCTGACTGTGCATGGTATTGGTATTGTTGTACATAGTGGTCAGTTCCTGCTCCATGCCGGTCATTACTTCATTGTATTGTTTGTACTCTGCCGGTGTGGTGTTGTACAAGGGGTTGGCAAGTATGGTAGCCGTAGCAACGGCCGACTGGTTGCCTAGTTGAAGCGTAAGGGTATAATCTCCGGGTGCTGCTTTATGCCCTTTATAACTACCTTCTACATATACATCCTGCACACCGGGGATCGTGGCGTAACGCATATCCCAAACAAAACGGTTGACACCTTTATTTTTTGTCAGCACCGGTTCCTCTGCCGGGGCTCCATCGTATTTTTTATAATTGCTGTCTGGTTTTGAAGTAAAGCTACGCACAGGGTTACCGTTGGCATCCTTTATCGTAAGGGTAAGGTGGAGCGTTGAATCTTTTAGTTCAGGCAACTGGTAATACAGTACAACACCGGTAGAAGGATTCACGCCCCTGAATGACGCAGCGCCCTTGAAATCAGCCTTTGTTTCATCCAGCTCGCTGGAACCGTTTACCAGGTAAGCAGCTGTTGGCTGAAAAATAGAAAAAGTGTTGGCCTCTTTTTTGTACTGGCGAATCATTGAAAGGTCATCCAGTATCCAGAAAGATCTTCCTGAAGTTGCCGCAATTAAATTATCCTGGTGTACCCGCAGATCAGTTATCGGGGTAACAGGAAGATTAAGTTGAAAGCCAGTCCAGTCTTTACCACCGTTCCAGGAGATGTACATCCCTGTTTCTGTACCGGCAAACAACAAGTCTTTTCTTTTATCATCTTCTCTTACCACCCTGGTAAAAGCACCATAAGGAATACCATTATTAATTTTTGTCCATGTTTTACCATAGTCGGTGGTTTTGTATAAACCAGGTGTGTGGTCATTGAATTTATACCGGGTAGTAGCGATGTAAGCAGTGGCTTTATCAAAAGGAGATACTTCAATGGCGTTGATTAAACATTCCTGCAAACCTGCCGGGGTAATGTTTAGCCAATGCGCTCCGTTGTCCCTTGTAACGTATACATAACCATCATCGCTGCCGGTGTAGATCACGCCTTTTTCCAACGGTGACTCCATGATGTAACTCAACGTGCCATAGTTTTCTGCACCTACCCCTTCATTGGTATAAGGTACGCCCGGCTTGCCTTGTTTTTCTTTTTCATTTCTTGTCAAATCCGGCGAAGCTTCCGACCATGTTTTGCCCATATCGGTTGTACGCAATAAACACTGGGCGCCATGGTAAAAAACATTAGGCTCATATTTGCTGCAAATAACCGGCGCATTCCAGTTAAAGCGATACTTCATGTCTTTAGCATCCTTCGATAAATATTGAATAGGAGCCGCCATTACATTGGTGCCGGCTTTTGCCTTACTATCCAGCAACTGAATGCCGCCTTCGTAACTGGTACCCATCGCAAACCTGGGGTCATCAGGATTGAATGCTATAAAGGCACTCTCACCACCGGCGGAAGATGTCCAGCTGGAAGTACTAATGCCGCTGCCATCCAGTTCCCTGCTGGCAATGTTGACAGAACTATTGTCTTGCTGCCCCGCATAAATATGGTAAGGAAACTGGTTGTCTACATTAATGCGGTAAAACTGAGCAGTAGGCTGATTGTTCTGGCTGCTCCATGACTTGCCGCCATTAAATGTAATGGCCGATCCGCCATCATCAGAAATAATCATATTGGCAGAATTGGCAGGATTGATCCACAAATTGTGGTGGTCACCATGCGTGGCAGAAACATCTTCCCATGTTTTACCGCCATCGGTGGAACGCATTGCTGGCGCACTCATCACATATACCGTATTTTCATTCCGTGGGTCTGCAAACAATTTAATATAGTACCATGCTCTTTGTATCAACCGGTGATCGCTGGATACCTGGCTCCAGGTTTTGCCCGTATTCTCACTTACATACATGCCACCCGCTTCTTTTTCAAAATCACTTTCTATTAATGCATATACTTTTTCTGAATTGGATCGGCATACGCCAATCGACATTTTACCCATTTCTTTTGGCAGGCCTTCTTTCATTTTTTCCCAATGTTCTCCTTCATCAGTCGATTTGTATAAGCCACTGCCAGGGCCACCGCTGATTACTTTCCAGGGCAGGCGGCCATGTTCCCACATCGATGCGTAGAGAATCCTCGGGTTGTTCATATCCATCGATAAATCGGTACAACCTGTTTTATCATCTACATACAACATGTTTTTCCAGGTAACGCCACCATCCGTTGATTTATAAATGCCGCGTTCTTTTGATTTGCTGTATAAAGCGCCCTGCGCAGCTACATAAACAATGTTAGGGTCTTTAGGATGAATCGCAATGCGGGCAATATGTTGCGTAAGATCAAGCCCAATTTTCTTCCACGTTTTTCCGGCATCGGTTGATTTATACATACCGTCGCCACCATGCGTCATTACGCCTCTCACGGCGTGTTCGCCCATGCCCACATACACTACATTGGGGTCGCTTTCCGCCACACTAACAGCGCCTACAGAACTCGTTTTAAAAAAGGAGTCAGATATGTTGTTCCAGGTAATTCCCATGTCTTCGGTTTTCCAAACACCGCCGCCTGTAGTGCCCTGGTAATACACTGCAGGGTTACCCACTACACCAGTCGCCGCCACTGAACGGCCGCCACGAAACGGACCAATGGAGCGCCATTTAACCGGCTTAAAATAATTGTTGAGGTTGTTGAGTGAGGTGTCAGTTTTTGCCTGTGCGATAGCACCAATACAAAAAGAGAGGAGTAGTAAAGAGAAAAGCAGTTGCCTGGTCATGGGAATAAATTGAACGTGAAATATAAATCTTATTTGCAAATATCCATGTGGCAGGCAATTATTTCTTTGCGTGTTTTGCAATAGAACGGTATAAAAGTAAGTGTTTTGTTTTTGGTGACAAGCAGGTGTTTTTCATGGCAACATTGTTGTGTCACTCACTTTTACTGCATACCAGGTGGCAGCTTTTATCGAAGCGTAACAAAAGCCGCAAATGCCAGATATGCTTTAATTGTTTTAATGGACAACCCATGTTATAGGTTTGGTTTCTTTTAATTTGTCGGCATAGAAATCAAGTGCTTCTTTAGCCGTTTCAAAAAATAGCCTATCCGTGGCTTTGTCATTGTATGAAACATAAAATTTTCCAAATGAATTTGGATTTTCATCACCGTTCCCTGTTGGTTGGATATAGGTGACAAAAGGCCATATTTTTTTGAAGGCCTTGTCCATACTGAACCGCAGCCAATAATGACTTGTAAAAGGGAAATAACTTGTAAATGCTTCGTGGGTTTTGGCTGCATTTAATAATTCAATATACCTGTCATTCCATTTTGGATATTTCCAGAATTCGGTGTTATTAAAAAACATATTCCTCACTTTTGTCCAGGCCTCGTCAATTTCGCTGTTAGGGTTTCTGAACTCAAAGTCTATGTACAGTTCAAGTTCTCCAAAGTCTTTTTTGATTTCAAGAATATCTTCCATCTTATTTGCCCAACGGTCAATAACGCTTGTTAATCTTTCAAGGTCGGTAAAAATCGCTCTTGCGAAACAGTCTTCATAATTTTGTTTGTCTGTTTTTTCAAACAAAACAATGGAAAAGCTTTTTTCTGTCGCTGCAAAGGCAGCCCTAAAACTTCGTCCTGATTTGTGGTAAAAAGAATATTTTTCAGGCAGTTTTCCATCAATAGTCGAATCCAGTTGAACTGCGGAGTTTAGTATGTCTAACCTTTTTTGTATTTCCTTTGATAGATGCAAAAGATTTTTTTTAGGTTGTGAATAAGGAGATGTTATGCAACATTTGCATTTAAAGCCTTAATGGATTTTAGAAGATGGCCCTTGGCAACAGTTTCAGATTCGATGTCAAAATCATCTTGTAGCCCAAGCCAGAATTTAGCCGAATTGCCAAAATATTTACTAAGCCTTAGAGCGGTATCAGCGGTAATTCTGCGATTTCCTTTAACGATTTCAGAAATGCTGGTTTGCGGAATTTCAATATCCTTTGATAATTTATATGCCGAGATATTAAATGGAATGAGGAATTCTTCCATCAGAATTTCTCCGGGGTGAATATTTTTTAGTTTTGCCATTTTACAAAATATTTAATGGTAGTCTATAATTTCAACTTCAATAAAATTAATGCAAAATGGGACACTGTGAGCTTTAATAAATCATCTAAAAAACAATGATAATAATCGATGGTTTTACGACAATAATTTCACCACATCTTTCGCAAAATAAGTGGCGATTAAATCAGCGCCGGCTCTTTTGATGGAGGTTAAACATTCCAGGATGGCTTTGTCTTCGTTGATCCAGCCCATTTTTGCGGAGGCTTTTATCATGGCGTATTCGCCGCTTACATGATAAGCGCTCACCGGCACATCCACGGCATTTTTTACTTCGCGGATAATATCGAGGTAAGCCATCGCGGGTTTTACCATTACGATATCGGCACCTTCCTCAATGTCCATCAATGTTTCCTTGATGGCTTCAATGCGGTTGCCATAATCCATCTGGTAGGTTTTTTTATCACCAAAGCCAGGGGCAGAATCCAGTGCATCGCGGAAGGGCCCATAAAAGCAGGAAGCATATTTGGCACTGTAGGCCATGATGCCTGTTTTTATATAATTGTTTTGTTCCAAAGCTTCGCGGATGGCGCCGATACGGCCGTCCATCATATCGCTCGGTGCAACAATATCGGCACCCGCTTTTGCATGGCTCAGGCTCATTTTTACCAATGCTTCAACGGTGGGATCGTTTACAATTTCTCCATCTTCCACAATGCCGTCATGGCCGTAAACAGAGTAGGGGTCAAGTGCCACGTCGGTCATTACGATCATTTCCGGCAAAGCATTTTTAATAGCTTTGATAGTTCGTTGCATCAGTCCATCGGGGTTCCAGGCTTCCTTGCCGGTATTGTCTTTCGTTTCATCTGCGGCTTTTACAAACAGCAGCACGCTTTTAATACCCATGCTCCACAACAGTTTTACTTCTTTGATGGTGCCGTCAATTGAGTATCGGTAATAGCCCGGCATAGAAGGAATTTCAAACGCTACGTTTTCACCTTCGTCTACAAAAAGCGGCGCAATAAAATCGGATGGTTTTAATGTGGTCTCGGATACAAGACTCCTGATAGATGCGTTGGTTCTAAGTATTCTATTCCTTCTTTGTAGATACATGATAGTATGATTTTTATGTCTGATGTCTGATTTCTGATGTCTGATTTCTTTATAATTTCAAAAGTTTTTCCAATCATTTATTCTGTATACAAAATCAACAACAAAATTTGACATTAACTATTTTAACTATTGTTTGATTATTATTTATTAGATTTTTTTGCTTTAGCTGTTTTATCAGTTGCTGCAAATATGGCTGTTAACTGGCTGGCCTCATCAATCAACCTGTCAACATCAATGTTAGTTGTAAGTTGAACATCCTTCACTACTTCTAACCAATAATGGCTCTCGTCTGCTTCTTCCAAAACTATTTCAACTTTATAAATAAAATCTGCGTTTGACTTGGCTCTTTTAGTTGCCCGGTAGTTGGCACCAATTGAACCTGCTGAACGGATTAGTTGTTTCGCGGTTTCAAATCCTGCAGCATTTTTTGGGAAGTCGCTACAAAGCCTGATGACATCCACATGAAATTTTTTAGTCCGTTGTTGCAACTCATTTCTATCCATATAAAATATTTTGGATAAAAGTTACACAAAACGAATTCTAATTCAAATAGCAAATTTTTATGGCTAATGTTTTTATGTCTGACGTTTGATTTAAAATACTTCCGATCAAAAGAATGTTTTATCAAAGCATGAGCGATCGACCTGAAAAATATCAGCCATCAGCCATCCTACATCAGCCATAAAGCCAATTAACCGGATGCAAACAAGCTTGAAGCAATTTATCTTCATCGCTGCCAGACGCTGGAGTATAATTATAATCGAAGCGAACTGTTGGTGGCAGGCTCATCAAAATACTCTCTGTTCGGCCATTTGTTTTTAACCCAAAAATAGTGCCCCTATCATGCACCAAATTAAATTCGGTGTAGCGCCCTCGTCTTATTTCCTGCCAGTATTTGTTTTCAGGAGTGTAGGGTAAATTTTTTCTTTTTTCTACAATGGGAATATAGGCATCCATGAAAGCATAACCACAGGCCCTTGCAAAACCAAACCAAAAATTGATATCCTTTTCGGCTGATGGTTTTTTATAATCGTAAAAGATGCCACCAATACCGCGGCGTTCATTGTTGCGGTGCGTATTTACAAAATAGTCATCGCAAACTTTTTTAAAGTCAGGATAGAATGAAGGATCAAACTGATCGCAGGCATTTTTATAGGTTTGATGAAAATGTTTGGCATCTTCTTCAAATAAGTAATAAGGCGTTAAGTCTGTGCCACCGCCAAACCAGCGATCTATTGCTTCACCGGCTGCGTTGTACAATTCGAACATGCGGTAATTGCAATGCACCGTTGGTACAAATGGATTTTGCGGATGAATGACCAAACTTAAACCACAGGCAAACCATTTATCGCCATTGATTTTTAATTGTGTCCGCATCATATCAGTCACATCACCAAATACAATCGATGTGTTGACACCTCCTTTTTCAAATACATTGCCATGGCTGATTACACGGGTTTTGCCGCCACCGCCTTCTGCTCTTTCCCAGGCATCTTCAATAAATTTCGCTTTGCCATCACAGGCTTCCAGTGCAGTACAAATATCATTCTGCAACTGGTGAATAAAAGCGATCCATTGATTTTTAAATTCCATATTCAATTGTGTTGTTCGTTATGCACTTTATAAGTTGAATGCAGCTGCGAATTTGTTGCTCATAAGAACGATACTGTACAAGAGTGCGACGCCAATGAAGCTAAATAGTAATACTATCGCCTAGCAAATAAAAAATAAAATCCATAAATATGAATGTCCTTTGACCTAAAAGTAACTGCATTTAAAGTCTCCCCTTTGGGGAGATTTAGAGGGGCCTTTTCTCATACTCCTTCACCGCATCCACAAAAGCCCTCGCATGGTCAACCGGAACATTGGGTGTAATGCCATGACCCAAATTTGCAATGTATCGTTGTGTACCAAAGGCGTCAATCATTTCAGTGACAGCTTTTTTAATATCAGGGATGGGTGCCAGCAACATGGAAGGATCAAAGTTTCCCTGCAAGGTGATTTTGTTGCCGGTTAATTCCCTGGCCATTTGCGGCGATACACACCAGTCGATACCGAGGCCTGCCGCACTGCTTTCACTTAAATCTTTTAACGCATACCAGCTTCCTTTTGGAAATAAAATTACCGGCACATCATCTTTCAATGCATCCGCAATTTGTAATAAGTAGGGTTGTGCGTAGGTCTTAAAATCGGCCGGACTTAATGACCCTGCCCAGCTATCGAAAACCTGTACCGTATCGGCACCCGCTTTAGCTTGCAGCTTTAAATATTGTATAGTGATGTTGGTGATTTTTTGTAGTAGCTGGTGCGCCAACGCAGGCTGCGTGTAGGCAAACTGTTTTGCTTTGTCCCAGGTTTTACTTCCTTTGCCTTCTACCATATAACATAAAATGGTCCATGGGGCGCCGGCAAAACCGATCAATGGCACACGGCCATTCAGTTCTTTTTTTGTAAGCGATAAGGCATCGTACACATACTTCAAACTCTTTTCTGCACCTTCTGTTACCAGCGCATCAATATCCTGTTGTGTCTGAATAATTTTTGGTAAGGATGGTCCTTTGCCTTCTTCCATCAATACTTCTACACCCATGGCTTGCGGTATCACTAAAATATCACTGAAGATGATTGCGGCGTCTACGCCCACCTGGTCAACAGGCTGTAATGTAATGGCAGTGGCCAGTTCCGGCGTTTGTACCCGGGCAAAGAAATCGTATTTTGCTTTTAACTTTAAATAATCGGGTAAATAACGGCCGGCCTGGCGCATCATCCATACCGGTGGTCTTTCAACAATTTCTCCGCGAAGGGCTCTTAACAGCAGGTCGTTTTTTAATGTGCTCATGTTGTTTTTTGTATCAATTTTTAATGCTAAAATTTCATTTATTTTCCCTCATCCCAACCCTTCTCCTTTAGGAGAAAGAACTGGTTGTGGGGCGTTTTTAAATTGGATTATATCTCCGCAGCAATATCCTCCATATTCTCCCCCTTGGGGGAGTTAGAGGGGGCCGCTACAGGGGATTAAAATATTCCATCATCTTTCTAACCAGGTTTTCTTTGCCCGGTTGGTTGCTGGTGATGATTTTATTGGTTGTATGTTTTTTTATTTCATTGGCTGTTGTACTGCCAATGGCAAATAGAACAGTCGTAGCTGGTATTTTGTTGTTGCTGAAAAAACTGGCTACCGCACTCGGACTGAAAAATAAAATACCATGGTATGTTTTATCAATTGTATGTGTGATGGCGATGGTTTGGTACACGGTAATTTCGGTTACCTCAATTTCATGGCTGCGTAAAATTTCAGGCAGTTCATCGCGGCGCTGATCGCCACAAAAAAATATGACTTCATCAATAGCGCTATCTTCCGTAATCAGTTCAGCGAGTTCTGCGGCACTGTTAGCGATACCTGCAATATACTGTGCACCAAAATATTTTTTTACCAGTTGATTGGTTGTATTACCCATACAATAGATGCGCCACTCCACCGGCTGACCATCTAAATAATCAGCCACAGCTTCTACTGCATTCATGCTGGTGAACACTACCGTTGTAATCCTTAAAGCCTCCTGTTCAATTTCCTGCTGTACTTCTATATTCTGAACTGGCGTTGTTTCAATAAAAGAAATTTCATCAATTACAATGCCCTGCAGCAGGGCTTCTTCTATCACCCCTTCTGTAAGAGGCCGTGTACATAATATGTCAACGTTACTTTGCATTGCGAATGGCCAGGGCAATTTTTTCTCCACCGTTTTGTAATAATTCTTCTGCCAGTTGTTGCCCCACATTGCCGGCAATATTTAAGGGTAACCATTTTTCAACAGCCGCTTTATCTTTTCCGTCAACCGATAAAATATTTCCTCTAAAATAAACCTGGTTATTTTTTATTTCAGCCAATGCACTGATGGGGGTTGAGCAGCCGCCCATTAACGCCTTTAAAAAATCTCTTTCAATTTGTACGCAGGCAGCAGTGCCTTTATCATTTAATGCATCGCAGGCCTGAAGGCAATCTTCATCACCCGCCCGGCAAACTACCATGATGGCCCCTTGCGCCGGTGCAGGTAACATCCAGTCCAGCTCAACAGATTTATCGGGTCTCAGGTTGATTCTTTCCAACCCTGCCGCGGCGAAGATGGCGCCCTGCCAGTTGTTGTCCTGCACTTTACGCAACCGCGTATTTACATTACCTCGTAAATTTTCTATTGCATGATCGGGGTAACGGTTGCGCCATTGCGCCATCCGGCGAATGCTGCTGGTGGCGATGGTGAATGGGGAATGGTGAGTGCTGAGTGGTGAATGGTCAATGTGGAATTGTGAATTATGAGAGGCCCATTTGCCATTGATGTACCCCAGCTCATTTGCGATGGTATCCAGTTCATCTTTATAAACAAAAATATCTTTGTAAGAAGCTCTTGGTAAAACAGCAGATTGAACAATTCCCTTTGCCAGTTGGGTAGGCACATCCTTCATGGAATGTACTGCAATGTCAATTTTATTTGTAAGCAGTGCGATATCCAGGCTGCGGGTAAAAATACCCTGCACACCAATTTCGTATAAGGGTGTCTGCAGATCAATATCTCCTTCACTTTTTATAAACACCAATTCAGCCGGCTGGTTGTTTTTTGCAAGCAGTTGTTGTACCAATGTGGCCTGCCATACCGCAAGTTGGCTTTCCCTGGTACCTATTCTGATAATTTTAGTCATGTAAATTTATTTGCGCTCAGGCAATATACTCGTTTATGGCTTCAATGTAATGGCAGCCACGCTGGTTTTGATTGCGCATTTTTACGGCCATTCCGTTGATTACTTTTTGAATTTTTTCGTCCGTTGCTACGCAGCCGGGAGAGACAATATTGGAAAAGCAGGTGTTGATATACAGATTGCAGGATTGCATTTGTTCCAGCTTTATTTTCACTGCTTTTAAAACAGGCACGTTTTTGCGCATCTGGTGCCAGTTTAAGAATTCGTTGATATGCTCTGCAATGATGGCTTTTGCTTTTGGAACCTCTGCAACTCTTTTTTGCAGAGTTAAATCTTTTATTTTAGATAGCTCATCTACATTTACCAGTGTAACATTGGGTAGCAGGTGAGCGGCTGTTTCTACATTATAAGGAATGGATAAATCAATGATCAGTTTATCCGTACCATTGATTACATGTGATTCCAGGATAACTGGTTCAGCTGAGTTGGTTGCTACCAGGATGATAGCAGCTTCATCAATCTGTTTGGCGAGGTCTTCGAGCGGAGCATATTGCAAACCCAGTTCTGCAGCCAGTTCCGCCGCTTTGCTTTCAGTACGGTTGATGAGGGTAATATTTGTTGTCTCCAAATAATCTACCAGATTTTTGCAGGTATTGCGGCCAATTTTACCGGTACCCAACAACAATATCTTTTTATCTGCCAGGTGAGGCACGTGTTCTTTAATGTATTGAATGGCAGCAAAAGAAACCGAAACGGTACCGCCACTTAGTTCGGTTGTATTTTTAATCATTTTAGATGACTGCAATACACCGTTCACCATCCTTTCCAGGTAGGCTCCAATAAAAGCGTGCTGTTTTGAGAATTTAAAAGCATTTTTTATCTGGCCAATAATTTCATAATCGCCCAGTATTTGAGAATCCAGTCCGGCCGCTACATCAAAAAGATGTTCAATGGCTGCTTTGCCACCTTTTACGTATGCCCGCTCAGTAAAATTTTCAAGTGATCCCTGTGTTTGGCTGCACAATAGCTTGCAAAGATCCTGTGCGCTTGGTGCAAAACCATAAATTTCGGTGCGGTTGCAGGTTGAAAGAATAAATAATTCTTTAATACCAAATTGGGGGGCCAGCGATAGTAAGGTTGCATATTGGTCGCTGTTGATGGCATACTGTCCACGAATGGCGGCATCTGACTTTTTATAGTTAATGCCTGCTATAAAAAAAGTGGATATATCTGTATGTTGCTGTCCGGGCATCCTTGTTTGTTAATTACTTTTTGATTCCACAAAATTACTTGCGTGGGTTGTTGTAAACTAATTTCTGTGTCATTGCATTGTCATTTTGCTGAATGATTATACTCATTTAATGATATGATCTAACACCAGTTACATGTAGTAACACTAACGTAGTAAACTGTTCCATGGATGAGGTGTATATTGTCAGTTTATTGTCAAATTTTTATTGACACTAAATCAATGATTGCTTTGTCTTTAGGTAAAAGTAAGTGTAACCCACGCTGAGCAAGCCTTTTACTGTTGGTGTTTGTATGGTTAAATACCAAACCGGCTGTTGATGAAATTTATCAGATTGCAATTTCCCATTCTCCAATTATAATCATAGGCAACAATATTTTACCCTGATGAACTTTTAGCAAAACCAGTGGTTACATTTGCAAATCATTTTTAAGTCATGGCAAAAAAAGGAATTGTATTAATGAACCTGGGTTCTCCGGATTCAACCGAAGTAAAAGACGTGCGTCGTTACCTGAAGGAGTTTTTAATGGATGAACGGGTGATAGACATACCTTTCCTGGCTCGCTTCTTTTTAATTAATGGCATCATTGTTCCTTTTCGGGCGCCCAAAAGTGCCGAAGCTTATAAGACTATCTGGACAAAAGAGGGATCCCCACTGGTGGTTTTGACAAAACAATTACAACAGGCGCTGCAGGCAAAAGTGGATGAGCCGGTAACCATTGCCATGCGCTATGGCAACCCATCGCCCAAAGCCGCTTTTGATGAGTTGCAAAAAAATAATCCAGACCTGGAAGATGTACTGGCGATTCCCCTCTATCCACATTATGCAATGTCGAGCTTTGAAACAGCGGTTGAATCAGCTAAAGAAGTGTATCAGCAAAATAACTACGGGTTTAAGCTGCAGTTTTTACCTCCGTTTTATAATGAGCCCAATTACATTCATGCGTTGGCGGAAAATATCAGGCCTTACCTGCAACAGCAATATGATCATATTTTATTTAGCTACCATGGCATACCAGGAAGGCACATCCGTAAAAGCGATACGACCGGCAGCCATTGTTTAAAAATTGCAAACTGCTGTGAGGTAGCTTCTTTGGCACACGCCCATTGTTACCGCCACCAGGTTTTTACCACCACCAGGCTGGTAATGGAACAGTTAAATATTCCAACGGATAAATACAGCATTTCCTTTCAGTCAAGGTTGGGTAAGGGCTGGCTGGAACCCTTTACAGACATCCGTTTGGTTGAATTGCCAAAAGAAGGAATAAAAAAATTATTAATATTGTGCCCTGCTTTTGTAAGTGATTGCCTTGAAACACTCGAAGAAATTGATGTAAGGGGAAAAGAAGAGTTCATGGGTGCGGGGGGAGAATCATTTACTATGATACCTTGTTTAAATACAAACCCTTTGTGGGTAGATGTGTTGGCGGGTTGGGTGAAAAACTTCAGTGCAACTGTCTGATATGTGATGGCTGATATCTGATTTTTTGATGTCTGATTTTGTGTTGTAAGCTGTGGGAGAGACTTTTCAAATGTTTGAGGAGCATACCGTAATAATTATAAAGAGAGATTAGATCATCGGTAACCAGGCGCAATAATTTTTTTGCAATAAATAAATAGTCTTCCATAAAAAATCACTTCGGCCAGAGGGAGATTTCAGTAAATGGCTTAAGCAAACAAACCGAAAGAAATCAGACATCAAAAATCAGACATCAGACATTCAAACTATGTATTTCTACATCAAAGCAATTCACATCATCTTTATTGTAACCTGGTTCGCCGGTATGTTTTATATCGTTCGCCTGTTTATATATAATACGGAAGCCCAGGAAAAAGAAGCAGTAGAAAAAAAAATACTGACTGACCAGTTTTCCATCATGATAAAACGGTTGTGGCTGGGCATTACCTGGCCTTCCGCCATTCTTACACTCATCTTTGGCGGTTGGGTGGCTTATTTGTTTGGAAGCATTCCCACCTGGTTGTGGATAAAACTGGCGCTGGTGGCCGGGTTATATGCCTATCATTTTACATTGCATAAAATTTATAAAGACGAAAGCAAGGGGATTTTTAAATATACGTCTCAACAATTGCGTATCTGGAACGAGGGCGCCACGGTTTTTTTATTTGCCATTGTGATGCTGGTGACAGTAAAACAAAGCATGAGCCTGCTGTGGGGAATGATTGGTTTGGTGGCTTTTATAGCCATCCTGCTGGCAGCTATCCGGATTTATAAAACGCTTCGCAAGTAGCCTAATCAGCCTGCCGCTTCAATAAAAAATTTTCTATTTCCGTTTTCTAAAGTATATTTGTCCATCATTTAGGTAGACTTATAATAAACTATGCTTCTATTTCCTTCCATAATGCAGTATCAAAAATGTTGCAGTAATAAGTGTTGTTGCTGTTGATACATTAAGTTTTGGCTAAATTTTTTGCAGACTATTTTACCCACAATTTATTTTTAACGCATGACTTCAACACCTGACAACGTTTCTCAATTACTCCATCAATTAGATGGACTAAGCATCGCCGAATTTTTACAATTACTCACTGCACAATTTCCCGGGCAGGTAACTTTTTCATCTAGTTTTAGCTTTGAAGACCAGGTTATTACACATGAAATTTTGAGCAACCAGTCACCGGTTAAGCTATTTACACTGGATACAGGGCGTATGTTTGCGGAGACCTATTCCGTATGGAACAGCACCAACGAGCAATACAACACTAAAATAAAAGCCTACTATCCTAACCAGGATACTTTGCAACAACTGGTAGAAGAAAGAGGCCCCAATTCATTTTATGAATCTGTTAAAAACAGGAAAGATTGCTGCTTTATCCGCAAGGTGGAACCATTAAAACGGGCACTGGCTGGTAATGCTGTTTGGATAACAGGTTTGCGGGCAGAACATTCCCCTGACAGGCATGATTTACCCATCATCGAATGGGATGAATCGAATAAAATTATTAAGTATCATCCTATTTTACACTGGACAACTGAGCAGGTAAAAGAATATATCAATACAAATCACGTTCCTTACAATCCTTTACACGATAAAGGTTTTGTGAGCATTGGTTGTGCACCTTGCACAAGGGCTATCAGGCCAGGCGAAGATTTCAGGGCCGGCCGATGGTGGTGGGAGGATGCGGATAAAAAAGAGTGCGGTCTTCATGTACATGAAGAACCGGCAGCAAAAAATTAATAAATATCACCGTGAATTAAAGCTTTGAAGACCGTTGCTTTGTTCGCCCAAAAAATAAGTATGAGTCAACACAGGTTAGATTATTTAGACTTACTGGAGTCAGAATCCATTCACATTTTTAGAGAAGTAGCAGGACAGTTCGAAAGGCCTGCCTTGCTTTTTTCCGGCGGTAAAGATTCTATTGTACTGGTGCACTTGGCGCTGAAAGCATTTCGTCCGGGAAAATTTCCTTTTCCGCTGGTGCACATTGATACGGGGCATAATTTCCAGGAAGCACTGGATTTCAGGGATCAACTGGCGAACACTATTGGCGAAAAACTGATTGTGAGAAGCGTAGCCGACACCATCCAAGTAAAAAACTTAACCGAGCAAAAAGGAAAGTTTGCCAGTCGTAATGCACTGCAGACTTATACCTTATTAGATACGATCGAAGAATTTAAATTTGATGCCTGTATTGGCGGAGCCAGAAGGGATGAAGAAAAAGCAAGGGCCAAGGAAAGAATATTTTCTGTAAGAGATGAATTTGGTCAGTGGGATCCAAAACTACAACGCCCTGAATTGTGGAACACTTATAATGGTCGTATTCACAAAGGCGAGAACGTTAGGGTATTCCCGATCAGCAACTGGACGGAACTGGATATCTGGAATTACATCAAAAGAAATAAAATTGAATTACCTTCTATTTATTTTGCACACGACAGGGAAGTACTTGAATGGCAGGGGCAGCTGGTGGCTACATCTGAGTTTATTCAATTGGATGAAACTGATAAAGTGTCGGTAAAAAAAGTACGTTACAGAACGGTGGGTGATATGACTTGTACGGCTGCAGTGGAATCAACCGCCAGCAATATCGATGACATTATTACAGAAATCATCGCTACCAAAACCAGCGAAAGAGGCGAAACAAGAATTGACGACAGGGTAAGCGAAGCAGCAATGGAAGACAGAAAAAAGAACGGGTACTTTTAGAAAGTTATAAGTTATGAGTTATAGGTTATAAGTTGAAATGCAGCGTTTAATTTTTATAACGGTGATCGTTACTTGAAGGAACAACTAAATCATAACTCATAATCCAAAACTTAAAACCTATTACTTACAACCTATAACTAAAGTTTACAACACATAACGAACATGGATATTTTACGATTTATAACCGCAGGCAGTGTAGATGATGGAAAAAGTACTTTGATCGGGCGCTTACTGTACGATAGCAAATCGATCATGATCGATCAGCTGGAAGCGATTGAAAAGCAAAGTAAAAATAAAGACGATGGCGAAATTGACCTGGCTTTATTAACCGATGGTTTGCGTGCCGAAAGGGAGCAGGGCATTACGATTGATGTAGCCTATAAATATTTCAGTACACCAAAGCGTAAGTTTATTATTGCCGATGCACCAGGCCACACGCAGTACACCCGCAATATGGTAACCGGTGCTTCTAACAGCGACCTTGCGATTATTTTGGTTGATGCCCGCAATGGTGTGGTAGAACAAACACGCCGCCACTCTATCATTGCATCGCTGCTGAATTTGCCGCATGTGGTGGTAGCCATCAATAAAATGGACCTGGTAAATAATTCAGAAGATGTGTACAACAACATTGTGATAGATTATGCGGAAGTGGCTACTTCACTGGGGTTGAAGGATATTAAATACATTCCCATCAGTGCCATCAATGGTGATAATATAGTAGAAAAATCACCAGCCTTTCCATGGTACGAAGGCGAATCTTTATTGCACATTTTAGAAAATGTAGAAGTGGCCAATGATATTAATTATACTGATGCAAGGTTCCCGGTGCAATATGTTATTCGCCCGCAAACAGAGGCCCTGCATGATTATCGTGGGTATGCTGGTAAAGTAATCAGCGGTATTTATAAAAAGGGAGATAATATAACGGTTCAACCGTCAGGCCTGGAAAGCACCATTAGTGCGATTGAAATCGGTGGTAAAGAAGTACAAGAAGCGTTTGCGCCGCAAAGTGTGGTGCTTCATCTTGCAGACGATATCGATATCAGCCGTGGCGATGTAATTGTACAAAAAGACAATCAGCCCTCGGTAGAAAACGAGCTGGATGTACTGTTATGCTGGATGGGTAATAAACCATTGATACCCGGCAATAAATATTTGCTGCAAATCAACAGCCGTGTAACAAGAGCCGTGGTAAAAGAAATAGAATACAAGCTGGATGTAAATTCACTGTTAAAAGAACCGGCACCGGAACAGGCCGCATTAAATGATATTGTTAAAGTAAAAATTAAAACAGCATCACCCGTTCCATTTGATTCGTATAAAAAATTACGTGTAAACGGCGGCGCTATTTTAATTGATGAAACAAGCAACGTAACAGTAGGGGCCTGTATGATTCAATAGCAATTAATTGATAATTAAAAATTAATAATTAATAATTCTTTAAGGTAGAAAGTGCTGTACTTACAACCTATAACTTACAACTTAAATAACACAACTCATAACTCATCACTCATAACTTATAACTAAAAAAAGGTGGTCACATCCAACTTCATACAATGTCTCTACAACCAGCACCAGCAGGCTACTACAGCCTTTCCGGATAAGGAGCTGGCGGAAGAATTTATTGATGGTTTTTTTGAATTTTTGTTCATACCGCAGAAGCAAAAAAGAATGTCACAGTATGAGCTTACAAAAGAATTTGAATCGTATAAAAGTCATTTGTCGGCACTCATTTACGATGTAAATGCTGACGGGGAACAAACACAGTCTGTGACCGATTTATTTTTTGAAAAGGTACCGGCTATTTACGACCTGTTGCTGAAAGATGCTGAAGCAATATTACAATCAGACCCCGCTGCCAAAACAATTGAAGAAGTGTTGATGGCGTACCCTGGTTTTTATGCTACGGCTGTGTACCGGTTTTCGCACCAGTTGGTAACGCTGGGTGTAAAAATTTTACCGCGTATTTTTTCTGAATATGCGCATAGTAAAACAGGTATTGATATTCATCCCGGAGCAGAAATAGGATCCTCATTTTTTATAGATCATGGTACCGGAATTGTGATTGGTGAAACCACGCACATAGGTAACAATGTAAAAATCTACCAGGGCGTAACGCTCGGCGCATTGAGTGTGAGTAAAATCCAGGTAAAGCCAAAAAGGCATCCAAGTATCGAAGACAATGTGATCATATATTCAGGCGCTACCATATTGGGCGGCGACACTGTAATTGGCCATGACAGCGTGATTGGGGGCAATGTGTGGCTTACCAATTCGGTGTTGCCTTATTCAATTGTATATCATAAAAGTGAAGTATCCATAAGGGATAATAATCCTTTACCAGAGGCATTGAATTTTGTGATATAAAATATTGGTCCGGGCCACGAAGCAATGGTCATCATTCTTGCGTCGCCCTCTTGTACAAAAACAGCCGTGGGGGACTTTTATCGAAGCGGAGTGAGGAGAAAATTAATAATTAATAATTAATAATTAATAATTGAAAAGAGGCAGAGTATTAGGTAAATAGAGTACTTCTTCCAAGATGCAGTGTCAATCTCCCTCTCCTCAAGGAGAGGGTTGGGGTGAGGTCAGAAAGAGCATCAGGTAATTAAGAAATCTTCAAAGACGCTGCAAAGCATTGAAGTCAAACTCCCCCTTTAGGGGATGGAGGCAAAACACTAAAACCATCATAAAATGAAAGCAAACAGCATTTTAGAAACCATTGGCAACACACCGCATGTACGCCTTAATAAATTGTATGGCAATCAGCACGAAGTGTGGATTAAACTGGAAAAAACAAACCCGGGCGCCAGCATTAAAGATCGTATCGCACTCGCTATGATTGAAGATGCAGAGCAGAAAGGTTTATTAAATAAGGATAGTGTAATTATTGAACCTACCAGTGGTAACACTGGTATTGGACTGGCGTTGGTGGCTGCTGTTAAAGGCTATAAAATTATTTTGGTAATGCCCGAAAGCATGAGCATTGAACGCAGACGACTGATGGCTTTATATGGTGCAGAATTTGTGTTAACGCCCAGAGAAAAAGGTATGAAGGGCGCCATTGAAAAAGCAGGCGAGTTAACAGCATCAACACCCAACGCATGGATGCCACAGCAGTTTGACAACCCCGCTAATACAGAAGTACATCGCAAAACCACCGCACTGGAAATTGCAGCAGATTTCCCCGATGGGCTTGATTATATTATTACCGGTGTAGGTACAGGCGGACATATTACCGGTGTGGCAGAAATATTAAAACAACAATTTCCCAACCTGAAAGTGTTTGCGGTAGAACCGGAATTGTCACCGGTATTAAGTGGTGGAGCTCCCGGCCCTCACCCGATACAGGGTATCGGCGCTGGTTTTGCACCTTCTATTTTAAACAAAGAAATCCTGGATGGCGTAATACAGGTAAGCAAGGATGATGCTTATTCATTTACACAACGGCTGGCCAAAGAAGAAGGTATTTTAGCGGGTATTTCAACGGGCGCTTCATTAGCAGCGGTAGCCAAAAAACTGGCAGAAATACCAGCAGGATCAAAAGTACTAACCTTCAATTACGACACCGGCGAAAGGTATTTATCGATTGAAGGGTTGTTTTAAGCAGCCCCTCTATCTCCCCCAAGGGGGAGGAAATGGAGGAGATTGAAGCGAATAAAGCGTTGAATTTTTCAGCTCCAACTTCGCACTCCTTCTCCTAAAGCAGAAGGGTAGGGATGAGGTGAAAAAGATAAGTGTAATTGGAGGCGACAACAAATAAAGTCTCTTCAAATTAGTGAAATCAAATTCCCATTTAGGGGATAGGGGTAAAAAGAGTTACAGATAAATAAAGTCTTTTCAAATAATCTAAATCAAACTACCCTTTAGGGGATGGGGGCATGAACGAAATCAACCAACATATCGGCAAAGTTATTTTAGCTGGTGCTGGCTGCGGCGATCCGGAACTGATCACCGTAAAGGCGGCACGTTACCTGCAACAGGCAGATGTGGTGTTGACGGACAGGTTGGTAAGCAAAGATATTTTAGACCGGTATGTGAGCAAAGATGCAGAAATTATTTATGTAGGTAAACAATGCCGCCGGGGCTACAGCACGCCACAGGAAAGCATTAATTCCTACATCGCTGAATTTGCGCTGCAGGGCAAGCTGGTAGTGCGGTTGAAAGGTGGCGACGTTTCTATCTTCTCTAATATTTTAGATGAACTGCAAACCGTTGTTGAGCACAATATACCTTACGAAATCATTCCCGGTGTAACGGCGGCTTTGGGTGCGGCTTCTTATGCAGGCATTCCATTAACCGGCCGGGGATTGTCTACAGCAGTGCGGTTGTTGACGTCTTATAAATCAGATATTGTAACAGATGCCTACTGGCAGGAATTATCAAAAACCACCGACACCCTGGTTTTTTACATGTCGTCGGAAACGCTGGATAATGTAGTCGCCAATTTGGTAAAATACAATATTGATCCGCTAAAATTAATGGCGGTAATAGAACAGGCTACAACGCCCTTGCAACATGTACACATCAGTTCTTTATACGACTACGAAACGAATTTAAAAGGACGTTCTTTTATTTCACCATCGTTGGTCATCATTGGCAAAGTAGTAGCCCTGCACGAAAAATATGCATGGCTGCCGGATGCAGACAGTAACGACCACTATTTTAAACCGGTTCTTCCGGGTGATAACCTTTTAAAAGCAACAACAAATGTTGGCAGAGAATAAACTGAAACTTTTTTTAGACCTGATTGGTTCATCCAGTAAGGAAGAGCTGATATGGATGAACGGCTATCTCAATGGTCTTGTGCAACAGCAACCTGCTGCTGCAACGGCGGCTGTTGCTGAACCTGCAGTTAGTAAAATAACAATTGTATACGGAACAGAAACCGGTAACTCAAAAAGATTGGCGGCTGATTTTGCTGCAAAAGCAAAACAACAACGTATCCATGCAAAAGTGGTAGGGATGGATCAATACCGTTTATCAGATCTTATCAAGGAAGAATATTTATTGGCGATTGTAAGTACACATGGCGAAGGTGAACCGCCGATTGCTGCAAAAAAGTTTTACGACCATATACACCAGAATGGATTTAAGCTGGAGAAACTAAAGTATAGTGTGCTCGCCTTGGGCGATACCTCTTATCCATTATTTTGCAAAACGGGAGAAGAAGTAGATCAGCAATTTAACAAGCTCGGAGGCAACAGGATTGCGCCCTTGCAAAAATGCGATGTGGAGTATGAAGAAGAAGCCAATAGCTGGTTTAGCGGCGTATTAAAAAATCTTTCTACTGCAACAACATTGGTACCTGCCGCAACACCTGGCACTACCGGTGTAAAGAAAACAGGCAAGCAAGTTTATACCGGTACGGTACTTGCAAAAGTAAATTTAAACGACCGGGGCTCTAATAAAGAAACCTGGCATATTGAAATAGCGGCGGAAGGAGTACAGTACCAGTGCGGAGATTCGATGGGCATTGTGCCTGAAAATCCAACGAAAGTGGTGGAGGAAATTTTGGCCGTTGCTAAAGTGGATGGCACAAAAAAGATCGTGTTTAAAAATGAAGAAGTAACTATTTATGATTTGTTGAAACACAAGATCAATATTATTTATTTAACCGAACGATTGGTAAAACAATATGCGGAAATAACCGGTGAAGATATTCCTGCAACCAAAATGGATTTGCTGGATTTATTGAAAATTTACCCGGTAAAAGATGCGGCGCAGTTTGAAACCATTGTAAGTAAGATGAATGCCATCTCTCCGAGATTGTACACCATTGCTTCTTCGCCGTCTGCCCATGAAGGTGAAGTGCATATCCTGGCGGTAAAAGATGCGTACACCATCAATGATGAAAAAAGGTTTGGTCTTTGCTCTACTTACTTAAGTGAATTGCAGTTGAATACGGAACAGAAATTTTTTATTCAAACCAATAAAAGATTCCGGATGCCGGCTGATGATAAGGATATGATCATGGTCGGTCCCGGTACTGGTATCGCGGCGTTCAGGTCATTTTTATCTGAAAGAGATACTACTGGCGCTACTGGGAAAAACTGGTTATTTTTTGGGGACCAGCATTTTGCCACTGACTTTTTATACCAGACTGAAATTCAGAACTGGAAAGAAACCGGTGTACTCACCAAAGTAAACGTGGCGTTTTCAAGAGACCAGCATTTTAAATTATATGTGCAACATAAAATGTTACAGCATGCCGCCGAGGTATACGAATGGATCAATAACGGTGCCTCCTTTTTTATCTGTGGAACCAAGGATCCGATGAGTGTGGATGTGGAGAATACCCTGGTAGAAATTATCCAGCAGCAGGGCAACAAATCATTGGAAGAAGCGAAGAAATATTTGGAATTGATGGAAGAAGAAGGCCGTTACGAAAAAGATGTTTATTAATCTTGTAGGAACAGGCCGCGGCCTGTTCCTACGGGTACACCAATAAATGCAGGAATATAAATTTGAAGACGTTGCAAAAAGGTATATAGTACAAGAGGGCGATGCAACGATGCCGCTATGAAAAACAATAGTTCGGACAAAAAATATTAAAGAAATAAGATTAGAAGCGTTATTAAAAAATTACTATGTCAGAGAAAAATAATTTATCCGCAATAGAAAAAATTAAAACCGCCAGCGATGGTTTGCGGGGATCTATTCCGCAAAGCCTGCACGATGAAATTACCGGCGCTATCCGCGAAGATGATACGGCGGTAATAAAATTTCATGGTATGTACCAGCAGGACGACCGCGACAGGAGAGAGGAACGTGCGGAAAAAAGGCTGGACAGGCTGTATACTTTTATGATTCGCCTGCGATTGCCAGGTGGTTTTATCAGTGCAAAAAAATGGATTGCGGCCAATGAAATTGCCTTGGACAATAGTACCGGCGTGATAAAAATTACCACGCGGCAAACCGTACAGTTGCATGGATTGATCAAATCAAAAATAAGACCGACCATACAATCGTTCAGCAAGGCAGGGTTGGATTCTATTGCCACCTGTGGTGATATTAACCGCAATGTAAGTTGTACCTCTCACCCCGGCGAATCGCCGATACATGCGCAGGTATTTGCCTATGCGGATAAAATCAGCAGCTTTTTGATGCCTAAAACAAAAGCCTATTACGAGATATGGCTGGATGAAGAAAAGATTGCGGAGAAAAATGAAGAGGAAGACCCGTTGTACCAGGACAGGTATTTGCCAAGGAAATTTAAAATCGGCATTGCCATTCCGCCAAACAATGATGTGGATGTTTTTACCAATGATCTCGGCTTGGTGGCAATTATAGAAAACAATGAATTAAAGGGCTTTAACATAGCTATTGGCGGCGGATTGTCAACTACACACGGCAATACCTCTACCTATGCAAGACTGGGCACCACCATAGGTTTTGTTGATACAGAAGAAAAAGTGATGAAGGCGATTTATGAAATCATTACGGTGCAGCGTGATTTTGGTAACCGCAGTGACCGCAAACTGGCGAGGCTGAAATATACACTCGACAATATGGGGGTAGAAGCATACCGTGCTGAAGTGGAGAAACGTACTGGTTTTAAACTGGAACCTGCAAGACCCTATGAATTTACGCAAAGGGCTGATCGTTATGGATGGTTGCAGAATGCGCAGGGTGTTTGGTACTACACTTTGTTTGTAGAAAATGGCCGTGTGCTGGATGATGAAAAGCTGGCACTAAAAACAGCGTTGCTGGAAGTGGCAAAAACAGGCAGCTGCAATTTCCTGTTTACCTCTAATCAAAATATGATTATTAGCGATGTGGCGGATAAAGACAAAGGTGCTATCAACGAAATACTGGAACGGTTTAAAATTATTGAACATACGGAAGCTGCCAGTCATTTGCGTAAAAATTCTATCGCTTGTGTGGCATTGCCTACCTGTCCGCTGGCATTGGCAGAAGGGCAGCGTTACCTGCCAACGCTGATATCTAAAATTGAACCACTGGTGATAAAACACCAGTTGCAGGATGAAGGAATTATTATGCGCATGACGGGTTGCCCCAACGGTTGCGGCAGACCGTATGCTGCTGAAATTGGCTTTGTTGGCACAGCTGTTGGCCGGTATAACCTGCACATTGGTGGCGACAATGAAGGCGAGCGATTGAATACATTGTACAAAGAAAGCCTGGATGAAGCCGGCCTTATTGCCGAGCTGGATATTTTGTTTGCTGCCTTTAAAAAAGAACGGAAAGGCAAAGAAAATTTCGGCGACTTCTCTCACCGGAAGTATGTACAAAAAAATTAACACTCTTCAGACGGATCGATACTTGTCCAATCAAAAAAATCTGTGCCTTTTCCGGTGCAGATTTTTTGTTTTAGGGATAAAGGGTGATTATGACAAACAAGTAGCTGTCATTACCGTATTGTAAATCTATTGCTGGCGTAAATGATGTATTTTAGTATCGGGTGCAGGAAAGTGTTTTAAGCTTCTTCCACAATAGCTTTTATCGAATTTCTTTTTGCAATAATGAATGATTACATACACTCAATATAAACCTTCTGAGGCACTGGCCAATTTGATAGAGTGTTACTGGATATGCCGTGTGCCTGCCATGACAATGTCACCTTTGGAGCGACTCATTCCGGGTGGCCGTACTGAAATGATTTTTAACTTTGGTAACCCCATGGAATTTTTACTGCCCAATGATTTGTTGAGCGGGCTTACTGTTGGTGGTGTATTTATTATGGGGCAAAGAAGCCATATTTATTATACCAGGCAAAATGGAGATACCGACCTTTTGGGGATTCGTTTCAAACCCGGCGGTATTAGCCTTTTAACAAAGATGCCTGCGGCTGATCTGCTAAATCAAATAGTTGCTGCCGGGGACGTGTTGGATATTGCGGTGGAGGATTGGAGAGACCTATTGCTCGAAAAGAAAAATGATGCTGAGCGAATTTATTTGCTGGATCAATTGATCATTCAAATAACAAAAGCTCCAACAAGCGAATGGATGGCTTGCAATAGAGCAGTAGAAACTATTCGCCACAATGATCACATTACAGTGAATGCACTATGCGATGAAAACGGGTTTTATTACAAAAAGCTCGAGCGGGCGTTTCTAAAAAATATTGGGTACACGCCAAAATATTATCATAGAATTGTGCGATTCAATAAAGCAATCAGGCAGATGCGGGCAAATAAAAATTCCCTCACCTCAATTTGTTATGACTGTGGCTATTATGATCAATCACATTTTATAAAAGACTTTCGCCAGTTTGCCGGCACGAGGCCTAAACAATTTCATCTCGAAAATCACACTATGGCGGATTTTCTTATCGATCACCAGGCTGTCTAAAATTTACAATTTTTCGTTGGCAAACTAAGATAGTTTTGAGGGATATACCATTAAACCTCTATTTGCATGGAAATGAATAAACAGTTTAACAGCCGGTTATCAAAAAAAGTACTTGTTGCATCGGCCATTATTATACCGGGTTTATGCTGGTATTTTTCTAATGGACTCAATGGAAATTTCTGGTATCTTTTGTGGCTTGCGCCGGTTCCTGTATTGCTTATTTCATTTTGTGTAACAGCCAGGGAAACATTTTTCATTTCTTTTGCCGGCTATTTAATCGGCAGACTTAGCTGGTTCCATTATTTGGTAATTGTGGCAGGCTTAATACCAGCCATAATTTTTACTTTAGCACTGCCCCTTGTTTTCGCTGTAATAGTGATGGTAAGCAGAAGTACCGTCATTACAATAAACAAATGGTATGGCATTTTTGCTTTTCCAGTTTTCTATACCGCCTTTGAATTGTTACTCATAAAATTTTCATCGGATGGAACAGCGGCAAGTGTTGCCTATTCGCAATTGGATTTTGTACCCCTCATTCAGATCGCATCTGTAACGGGTATTTTGGGTATCACCTTTATGGTTACATTCATTCCTGCAGCCCTGGCCGTTTGTTGGCATTACCGCAAAGAAAAAAGCAAACTTATCCCTTCGGCAATTATTTCATTTGTACTTGTTGTATCTGTGTTTGTTTTTGGAATTAGTAGAATTACCAACAGCGCTAAACAAGCTGCAACAACGGTTGGGCTTGTCGTGTTGGACGAAAGTTTACATAAAATGGGAAAAGATATTGACTTTCAAAATGAACTTCAGCATATCAAAAACTATGCACAGGAAATTACAGCGCTTGCAGCGCGGGGAGCAAAATTGATTGTTCTTCCTGAAAGGGCTATTAATGTAAATAGCGAAACAGCAGCAGCTGCAATTAGTATTTTAAGTAACGCTGCAAAGCAAAATCATGTTGCTATAGTTACCGGATATACAAATTTTAAAAACGTGAAGGAACGAAATTCGGCCCTGGTAATAAATGCGGAAGGTAACGTTGTAGCGGATTATAATAAAGTTCATTTGGTAAACGGTTTAGAGGGCCAGTTTACGCCGGGCACTGAAATAGGCCTGTTTAAAATTAATGAGGAACAAGCTGGAGTGGCCATCTGCAAAGACCTTGACTTCCCGGATTATATTAAAAGCTACGGTACCAACAAGGCTACATTCCTTTGCATACCGGCGTGGGATTTTGTGGTTGATGATTGGCTTCATTCAAGGATGGCTGTATTGCGGGGCGTGGAAAATGGTTTTTCAGAAGTAAGAACTGCAAGACTGGGCAGGTTATCAATCAGCGATTTTTGCGGACGAGTTACTGCTGAAGCAAACAGTTCAAACGGAAAAAAAACTTCCCTGATTGGTGAAGTTGTAATCGGAAATAAAAATACCATTTATACCCGTTTTGGCGATTGGTTTGGAATAGCTATTACTGGTGCTGCTGTTTTCCTGGTTTTAATTTCAATAAGTAAAAGGCGTAAAATTCTGATGAAAACATAGCGATGCTAAAACACGCAGGGGAGGATGCGGAAAAATTAAATTCCCGGAGATATCGACACTTGTTAATAAAAAGTTTGTGCCTTTCCGGTGCAGATTTTTTGTTTTAGAGGCGGTTGACTCTTTCTGTACCCACGGGTGATTGTTGATGGCAGTGGTTTATTTTATCGGCACTACAGGAGCTTAGCGAAAGCTGTGGATATACCCTGAAATTTGAAAGCTTAATAAATCTTAGTAAATTTGATAAATGAAGACAGTAACACTCCAGATACCTGATAACGTAGATGCGAAAGAAGCCCAAACCTTGTTGGCCGCTAAATTATATGAAAAGGGTTCTTTATCATTAGGACAAGCTGCAGAACTCGCAGGGTATTCCAAACGGACTTTCATGGAACTTTTGGCAGACTACCAGGTTTCGGTTTTTAGTTATTCAGAAACAGAATTGGATAAAGAGATACTACATGCACAAAGCTATCATCTCTGACACGAGTTGTTTAATTTTATTAGACAAAATTGGTGAGCTTGCCATTCTAAATAAATTATTCGGAACAATAATTACGACTGCTGAGGTTGCAAGTGAATTTGGGCAGCCTCTTCCTCACTGGATTGAAATAAGGAAGCCGTCTGACAAAAATTATCAAGCTATTATTGAAGCATCCGTTGACAAAGGTGAAGCAAGTGCCATAGCCTTAGCAATAGAATTGAATGATTGCTTACTGATTATTGATGATCTTAAAGGAAGGAAATTCGCAAATCAAATCGGTCTTACAATTATTGGAACTATTGGCGTAATTGTCGATGCCAAACTTACGGGCATCATAACTTCTGTCAAACCGATATTAGCTAAAATTAAATTGACAAACTTCAGAATCACAGAACAATTGGAAGCAATAATTTTGAAAAGGTCTGGTGAATAGCCTTTGTTCACCTGGCGTTATGGAGGCATAACCTTGAGGCTTCAACTGCAAAAACACGGCATCTTTAGTTCCAATGCTTTCTACATCTTTTAACAACGCCAAGCCTTGGTTCTCTCATTCATCCTTCGTCAACTCTTCCAACGCCTGCTGGTTCACCACAGTTATCTTCTTGCCATCCACCTGCAAAATGTTTTGCTCTGCCAGGTCACTCATAATTCTGAAGACCGTTTCATAAGTGGTGCCTGCGTAGGAGGCCAGATCCTGGCGACTGAGTAAAATATCAATGTAGCCTTCGGGTGTTATACCAAACTTATTTTTTAGTAGCAACAGCGAATTGGCCACACGGCCTTTTACACTCATATGCGCCAGGTTACGCATTTTTCGTTCTGAGAGTTTCAGTTCTTCCGCAAAAAACAACATCAGCCGCTCCATAAAATCATAATTAATTTTTAGTGACGACATAAAAAAATCAAGCGGAATAAAACAGGTGGTAACATTCTCCAGTGCTGTGCCTGATACCGGGTAAATAGTATCAGCGCCAAGACCCCGGTGACCTACTATGTCTCCGTTTTTGGCAAATCTTACAATCAGCTCCTTTTGCCCCCATTGCTTGTGCACTTTTACGGTGCCGCTATTCACAAAATATATCCCGGTCATGTTATCGCCTTCCTTAAAAAGCAATTCGCCCTTTTTGATGTTGACTATTTGCCTGTTGGCACCTACCGCAGGCAGCCATTCAGGAATGCACAATTGGCAATACATGCAGCTTTTTAAATCGCAATCGTGCTTTTGTTTTTTCATATAATTATAAATAATCTATGTATTAATTATAGTTGGCAAATTTAGAGGAACCATCTTACAATAGCTTTTTTAAAAGATAACAGGCTGATTTTTAATATAAATGCTATAAATACAAAGCTATTTAATAAAAGACACTTAATATTATGATTTATTATATGTAAACATTAAAATAAAATACATTTGTTTGAAATGGAAAAAAGGTTTAAAATTGTGATATAAATCATAATAATTGAATTTTTCGGTCGCCATACTAAAAGTAATTATTAAATAGATTTATTTTTAATACGATTGCTTGCTATAATTTTTCAATCTGCTAAACAGGTGTTTATGAAAATTATAGTTGTTGGAAATGGAATGGTAAGTTACAAGTTTTGTGAAAAACTTATTGCAAAAGCAAATACCGCCTCTTTTGAAGTTATCATATTTGGGGAAGAAATCCGGCCTGCTTACGACCGTGTTCACCTGAGCGAATTTTTTGCCGGCAAATCAGCCGATGATCTTTTGATGGCACCTGCAACCTGGTATGCCGAAAATAACATCATTCTTCACACTGGCGATCCCATTCAACAAATTGACCGTTCCAATAAAACCGTTCATTCTTTTAAAGGCATTACACAATCATACGATGTGCTGATCCTGGCTACAGGTTCCAGTGCTTTTGTACCCTCAATTCCAGGAGTAGAAAAAGATGGCGTGTTTATTTATCGCACCATTGAGGATTTGGAGATGATGACTGCTTATGCCAAAAAAGCAAAAACCGGTGCCGTAATCGGTGGTGGTTTGTTGGGGCTTGAGGCTGCCAAAGCAATGATTGATCTTGGCATTACAGATACACACGTAATTGAATTTGCACCCCGGTTGATGCCTCGTCAAATTGATGAAGCAGGATCTAATATTTTAAAAGCTAAATTACAATCCCTCGGATTAAAAATTCACACCAGTAAAAACACCGCCGAAATTACCGGCAATGGCTGTATTGATGGAATGCTGTTTTCAGATGATACAAAAATTGAAGTGGATATGCTGGTGATTTCGGCAGGTATTAAACCCCGTGATGAACTGGCTAAACTCAGCGGTCTTGAAGTTGGTACACGTGGTGGAATTGTTGTCAACAATAAATTGCAAACAACAGATCCTTCTATTTACGCCATTGGTGAATGTGCTTTGTTTGAAGGAATGGTTTATGGCCTGGTGGCGCCGGGATATGAAATGGCAAATGTTGTGGCAAGCAATCTGGTAGCCTCCCTAAATCTCCCGATAAATCGGGAGACTTCTGAAGAGTCTGCCAATTCAGGAGCAAATGCTGGAATTGATGAACTCCAAAATCCCCCCTTGGGGGGCGGGGGGGCTTCTCCTTTGGGTGGGGGGGCCGTGTTTTCCGCTTACGACATGAGTACAAAACTAAAACTAATTGGTGTTGACGTTGCAAGTTTTGGCGATCCTTTTGTTGCAGGCGATAATGTACGCAGCGTAGTGTTTGAAGATACTATGAAAGGTATTTACAAACGCATCAATATAACCGGCGATGGTAAACAATTACTGGGTGGTATTTTAATCGGCGATGCAGAGCAATACAATATGTTGCTGCAGACTGCTAAAAATAAAGTAGTACTTCCACCTAACCCGGAAGATGTCATCCTGGGATCAAGGGGCGGGGAAAGCGATGGCGGTGCCGGGGTGTTAAGTCTGCCCGATGAAGCGATTGTTTGTAGTTGTGAAAGTGTTACCAAAGGCATGATCTGCAGTGCTGTTACGGAAGGCGCCTGCGAAACCATTGATACCATCAAAAAATGCAACAAGGCGGGAACTGGCTGTGGTGGCTGTGTTCCGATGGTGAAGGATATTATGTTGCATACCATGAAGGCGCAAGGCAAGTATGTACGCAATGTATTGTGTGAGCATTTTAATTACAGCCGCCAGGAATTATTCGACCTGGTGAAGATTCATGAATTAAAAACCTACGACGAAGTGTTGGATCAGTTAGGCAATGGCGATGGTTGTGAATTATGCAAGCCGCCTGTAGCGTCTATCCTGGCGAGTTTGTGGGGCGAAATGATTTTGAAGAAAGGCAATGACACGGCGCAGGACAGCAATGATCGTTTTTTAGCCAACATACAAAAAGGTGGAACCTATTCAGTTGTTCCAAGAATTCCGGGCGGAGAAATTACACCTGATAAATTGATCGTGATTGGCCAGATTGCCAAACAATATAATCTCTATACAAAAATTACCGGCGGTCAACGCATCGATATGTTTGGTGCTCACTTAAATGATTTGCCGGATATCTGGAGCCAGTTAATTACAGCAGGTTTTGAAAGCGGTCATGCATACGGTAAATCATTGCGTACGGTAAAAAGTTGCGTGGGTAGCACCTGGTGCAGGTTCGGATTGCATGATAGTGTGAGTTACGCCATCCGCATTGAAGAACGTTACCGTGGCCTTCGTTCGCCGCATAAATTGAAAGGCGGGGTGAGTGGTTGCATCCGTGAATGTGCGGAAGCAAAAAGTAAAGACTTTGGCATCATCGCTACTGAAAAAGGCTGGAACCTTTATGTATGTGGCAATGGCGGAAGCAAGCCACAGCATGCACTGTTGCTCGCAACAGACCTTGATGACGAAACCTGTATTCAATACATTGACCGGTTTTTAATGTTCTATATTAAAACGGCTGACACCCTTACAAGAACTGCTACCTGGTTAAATAAAATGGAAGGCGGTATCGACTACCTGCGCAATGTAGTAGTCAATGATAGTCTTGGTATGTCGGCCCAATGGGAAGCAGAAATGCAGGTGCTGGTGGATTGTTACAAATGCGAGTGGAAGGAAGCCATTGAAAATCCTGAAATAAGAAAACGCTTCAATCATTTTGTAAATGCGCCTGAAGTAAAAGATCCAACCGTTGTTTTTGAAGAAATGCGGGAACAGAAAAAAGTACGTGACTGGAAATAAAGCGGCCCCCCTCTGTCCCCCCAAGGGGGATGTAGAAGATGGAAGCGAAGATCGGGGCAAATAAAAATCCCAATAGCAAACAACATTATTATTCAACCCAAAATATCAAAACATGTTAGCTACAATTGAAGAAAATATTACCTGGTTTTTAGCCTGCAAAACCCATGACGTGCCTACCAACGGCGGTGTTTGTGTTAAGTACAATGATGATCAGATTGCACTGTTTCATTTTGCAAGAAGGGGAGAATGGTATGCTACACAAAATGAATGTCCGCACCGCCAGCAAATGGCTTTAAGCCGCGGTATGATTGGTTCGCAAAGTGAGGAGCCAAAAGTGGCTTGTCCGTTTCATAAAAAAACATTCTCTTTAAAAACAGGCGAATGTTTAACCGGCGATGAATGCTCCATTAAAACCTACGAGGTAAAAGTGGAAGGCAACAATGTTTTCATTGGCGTTGCTCAACCGTGATATGCTGTATGACTATTGATAAAACAATTTTTTTCAACCTTTAAATTTCTTCACACTTATGGAAAAATAAAAGCGAAAAAAATTAAACACAAATGCTTCTTTAATACAAGGGGCACTTAAAAAAAGTGGACCCGGAAGAGTCGAGTCTGTCCGGGCCCTAATTCAGAAAGGCAAGTAATCACCTTCAAAATCAAACCAAATTTAACATGAAAAAAATTATCAGGCAATTATTGGGAGCAGTACTTTTTTTCTGCCTGCTGCAACCGGCAACGGCACAGCTAACCCTCACAGGCCAAATAAGAACGAGGACAGAATTGAGAGATGGCCTTGGAACACTAAAGCCGGCCACCAACAGCGCCGCTTTTTTCACCTCACAAAGAAGCAGGCTCACATTCAATTACAAAATGAACCACATTATTTTCCAGACATCGTTGCAGGATATCAGGGTTTGGGGGCAGGATGCTTCTACTATCAGCAATGCGGATGGTAGTAAATTGGGAGTACACGAAGCCTGGGCAGAAATTTCACTGGCGAATAAAAAAGATACATCTTTCAAAAACTCCGCGGTAGATTATTTTGGCGTAAAAGTCGGCCGCCAGGAATTGTTGTATGATGACAGCCGTCTACTAGGTAGCCTTGACTGGGCCCAGTCTGCACGCAGGCATGATGCCATTGTGTTTAAATTATTAAACAAAGGCTGGCAGGCAGATATGGGTTTTGCCTTTAATCAAAATACAGATGCCTTTAATTACAACGGTACTTTTTATACACCGGCCAATGTATCGCCTTATGTAAAAGACAGTCGCGGTAATTTGGCTGCCACACCCAACGCTTTTATTCCGTTGAGTAATGCAGCCGGGCTTAGTTCAAAAACCGGTTCCCCGGCATTGCAGGCGATGCCTTCCACCAATGGGTTGTACCAGGATTATAAAGCGCTGCAATTTTTATATGTTGCAAAAACTTTCAACAAAACAAAAATAACCGGCCTGGTGCTGGCTGATCATTTCGGCAAATATATCAATGACTCAGTGAAGAATATTGCAGGTTCAGATACCGGTTATATTTATGGAAGACGCTTTAACCAGAAGGGTATTAACAGCAGGGTTACAACGGGCATTTTATTAAACAGTGTGTTGGATAAGAAGAAGGCTTTTGCATTAACCGCTGGTTTTTATTACCAGGCGGGTAAAGACAGGGATGCACAAAAATTAAGCGCCTACACTTCCACGGTATCACTTACCTATACAAAAAATAAATTCACTTACACTGCAGGATGGGACTACGTTTCCGGGAATGATGCTTTTTCATCTTCCACTACCAACCATCGGTTTGATCCCCTGTATGGCACACCGCATAAGTTCTGGGGATTGATGGATTATTTCTATGTGGGCACCGGTTCACCAACAGGCGGCTTAAGCAATCCTTTTGCTAAAGTAAAATACAACAGCACCGCCAAACGCTTTACCGCCGCACTGGATTATCATTATTTCAGTTTGGCTAAGGATCAAAAAAATACCGGTGGTGCCGCCATCAATAAATACCTGGGCAGCGAGTTTGATTTGGTAACAACCTATGCGCTGAATAAAGTTACCACACTGGAATATGGCTTTAGTGTGATGGCCGCTACAAAAAGCATGGAGTATGCCAAAAATATTACACCGAATTCAGCAAAGCTTACAGGTACCTGGACTTATTTGATGATTACCATTAAACCTGAATTCTTATTTAAATAACCGGTTACTGTTGAATAAAATATTTCATCCATAAAAAATTAACTCATGTCATCTATCATAAATAACCAACCACTTACCAAATTAAATGTGCTCAGTTTTAAAGGCATTCAAATGCGCACGTTTCACATTACCTGGCTTACTTTTTTTGCCTGCTTTTTTGGCTGGTTTGGCTTGGCGCCACTGATGCCTTCTATCCGTGCTGATTTGGGATTAAGCAAGGCCCAGGTGGGTAATACCATTATAGCCGCCGTATCTGCAACCATATTTGCCCGCTTACTGATTGGTAAATTATGCGATAGCTGGGGACCGAGAAAAACGTACACCGCTTTGCTGCTGATCGGCGCTTTTCCGGTAATGCTGGTGGGGCTGGCACATAGTTATACATCGTTTCTTTTATTTCGATTAGCCATTGGGGTTATCGGTGCTTCTTTTGTTATTACCCAGTTTCATACATCGGTAATGTTTGCACCCAATATTAAGGGTACGGCCAACGCGGTGGCAGGCGGTTGGGGTAATTTGGGAGGAGGCATTACCAATATGCTGATGCCAGTAATATTCGCTGCCATTGTGGGTTTTGGCTATACCAAAGGTGAAGCATGGCGTTATGCAATGATCATTCCTGGTGTGATGTTACTGGTAATGGCATTCGTATATTTTAAGTTTACAAAAGATACACCGCAGGGAAATTATGAAGATATTAACCGCCTGAGAAAAGTTTCCGGAAAAACGGATTGGAGTATTTTGGCTGACTGGCGTGTATGGAGTTTGGCATTGGCTTACGCCGTTTGTTTTGGAATGGAAATTACTTTTGATGGCGTCGCCGCATTGCATTTTACAGACACTTTTAAATTGAGCCAGGGTTCGGCAGGTTTTTGGGCAGGTGCTTTTGGTTTCATGAATATTTTTGCCAGGGCGCTGGGCGGTATTTCTGCAGATAAAGTGGGTAAGAAATATGGCATGAAAGGGAAAGGAATTTTACTGGCAGTAATGTTATTGCTGGAAGGTTGCGGCATTATTCTTTTTGCCAAAGCAGGTTCTTTACCGATGGCTATTGTAAGCATGATTTCATTTGCATTGTTTTTGAAAATGGCCAACGGTGCCACCTATGCGATCACTCCATTTGTGAACGAAAAAAATGTTGGTATGGTGAGCGGTATTGTAGGAGCCGGTGGTAATGTGGGCGGTATGTTGTTCGGCTTTTTATTTAAGTCGACCACCATTACTTACCTGCAGGCGTTTCAATACATTGGCTACGCAGTAATATTTGTTTCACTGATAGTATTGGTAACAAAATTTGCGGTTACAGAAAAAGAAGTTGAGGTGAGTGCTGCTGAATTGCAGACAGTATGAAAAATGTCTGATTTCTGATTTTTTGATGTCTGATTTTTTTAGAATTGATGTGTACTCTACATCTAAAAATCAAACTTAGTAAAACGCTCTTGTTGATTAAAGCAAAAATGTTGAAAGGGTAGATGAAATGTTTGGTAAAGAGATACAGCGCCGCTCCTTCCCCATTTGGGGAAGGAGAAGGAGGATGAGGTGAAAAGCGCTGGTTAACTAAAACAAAGTACACAACGAATTGAAGGCGATGTCCAGCAAAGCGATACTGCACAAGGTGCGACGCCAATGAAGTTAAATAGTAATTCAAAAGTCCGGTAAAAAAATAACTATCAAAAAGTTGACTGACAAAGAAAATAATACTTCTAAAATTGCCCTCCGTCGCGGGGGAGATGGGGGCGCTCTGCCATCAACAGCAAAAAGCACTTGTTGTTATTGCGGCGTGGGATGTGGTATTGTTGTTAGTAAGGATATCCAGGGACGTGTTCACGTGGAAGGCGATAAGGATCACCCGGTAAATAAAGGCATGCTTTGCAGCAAGGGGATGAACCTGCATTATACCGTGATGGACAAGAGCGACCGGTTGCTGTATCCGGAAATGCGCTACGGCCGTAACCAGCCAAGGCAAAGGGTTTCATGGGATACGGCATTGGAGAGAACGGCCGCTGTTTTTAAAACCATCATTGATAAATACGGTCCGGATGCGGTGGCATTTTATGCTTCTGGTCAATGTTTAACAGAGGAATATTATGTGGTAAATAAACTGATGAAAGGATTTATTGGCAGCAATAATATTGATACCAACAGCCGCCTTTGTATGAGCAGTGCGGTGGTGGGGTATAAGATGAGTTTAGGTGAAGATAGTGTGCCGGTGAGTTATGATGACATTGAAATGTGTGATGTTATTTTTGTTGCAGGAGCCAACCCCGCCTGGTGTCATCCTATATTATGGAGACGGGTTGAGGCTGCGAGAGAAAAAAATCCGAACCTAAAAATCATTGTCAGCGATCCACGTAAAACACAGACCTGCTCTATTGCCGATGTGCATTTACAATTAAACCCCGGAACGGATATTACGCTGCACCATGCCATTGGCCGTTGCCTGGTAGAAAATGAACTGGTTGATTTTGATTTCATCGGCGACCATACCAATGGTTTTGATGCGTACAGTAAAACTGTTTTTGAAAGAACACTGGAAGAAGCTGCCGCTATTTGCGGAGTGGAAGTGGATGCTATAAGGGAGGCTGCAGGCTACATCGGAAATGCAACAGGTTTTATCACGATTTGGACGATGGGGTTGAATCAAAGCGTGGTGGGGGTGAATAAAAATTTATCACTGATCAATTTGAATTTAATCACCGGGCATATTGGAAAACCAGGCTCAGGGCCATTTTCATTGACTGGTCAGCCCAATGCAATGGGGGGACGGGAAGTTGGCGGCTTATCAAATTTATTACCGGCACACAGAAATTTAGCCAGCGAAGTTGATAGAAATGAGGTAGAAAAATTCTGGCAAATACCATTCGGTACCATTCAATCCAAACCGGGTTTAACGGCCACGGAAATGTTTGATGCGTTAAACGACGGCAAACTAAAAGCCATCTGGATTTTATGTACCAATCCTTTAATCAGCCTGCCGGATGTACGCATCGCAGAGCAGGGTTTAAAGAAAGCAAAATTTGTGGTGGTGCAGGATGTAAGCAACACGGTAGAAACATTACCCTATGCGGATGTGGTATTGCCTGCGGCTGCATGGGCAGAAAAGGAAGGTACGATGACCAATGCGGGCCGTTACATTTCGCATTTGGGAAAGATTGCAGAAGCACCGGGTGAAGCATTGCCGGATGCTGAAATCATTTGTCGCTTTGCGCAAAAGATGGGCTTTAAAGGATTTGATTATAAAAGTGCAGCAGAGATATTTACTGAACATGCCGCCCTGACCGAAGGAACGAACATGGATATCAGTGGTTTGAATTACGCAATATTAAAAGAGCAGCGTGCGGTACAATGGCCCTTTACAAAACAAACGGGTGCGTTTGGTACTGCCAGGTTATTTACAGATCACCAGTTTTTTACGCCTTCAAAAAAAGCAATGATTCATTCTTTTGAAGATGCCAATAAATCGGAACCATTAACAGCGGAACACCCGCTGATATTGACTACCGGCCGCATTCGTGACCAATGGCATACAAGGAGCAAGACAGGGAAAGTGAATAAATTAAACCAGCACGTTAAAGAAAGTTTTCTTGAAATTAACCCGGTTGATGCGGCAGAAAGAAAAATTAAGGAAGGTGATTTAGTAGAAGTAATAAATGGGCGTGGCAATGTTAGGGTTAAGGCAAAGCTGACAGATGATATTAAGCAAGGAGTTTGTTTTTTACCCATGCATTGGGGAAAGATTTTAAACAGTGATTTAAACCGGGCGAATAATTTAACTAACAACCTGGTTGATCCGCAATCGAAAGAACCTGATTTTAAATTTGCTGCCGTTCAGGTATTGTTGCATAAAAAGCCAGCACAAAAAATTGTTGTAATTGGCGCCGGCGCCGGTGCCTGCGGTTTTGTAAAGAGTTACCGTGCTTTAAATACTGATGACGAGATAAAGGTTTTTAGCAAAGAAAATTTTCCGTTTTACAACAGGGTGATGTTACCGGATTATATCAGCGGTGCACAAAAATGGGCGCAGCTGGTAAAGATGACAGACAAGGAAGAACGTACTTTCAACATTCAGTTATTCCGCGGCGTAAGCATTGAGCGGGTTGACCGGGAACATAAAACGGTGACCGACAGTAAGGGAGTTGTTCATGTATATGATGTGCTGTTAATGGCTACCGGCAGCCGTGCCGCCATGTTGCGGGATGTGCCGGAAATGAAAGGTATATTCACCATGCGCAGCAGGGTAGATGCGGATAATTTCAGAAACCATGTGGATGCAGCCAAAGGAAAAGTACTGATTGTGGGCGGTGGTTTGCTGGGCATTGAGTTAGCTGCTTCGTTACGGGAAGTAGGCGTGGGCGTTACAATTGTACAACGTATCAGCAGGCTGATGGACAGGCAGCTTGATCCGTTGGGCAGCCAATTGTTGCATGAAGAATTAGTAAGCAAGGAAGTAGATATTTATTACAATGATGAGATAGAACGTTTTTACGGCAACGGAAAAGTTACCGGCGTTCAGTTGAAAAGTGGTTTGACCATCAATTGCCAGGCCATTGTTATTGCTGTTGGTACAGTGCCTAATATTGAATTGGCAAAAGCCTGCGGCCTGCAAAGCAAACGCGGTGTGGAAGTAAACGAATACCTGCAAACCAGCGACCCGTCTATATTTGCGGTGGGCGAAATTGCCGAATTTAAAGGTTTTTTATATGGCATTACCGCGGCAGCCGAACAACAAGCGGAAATTGTAGCCCGTTATTTAAGCGGTGATATTTCTAAATATTATGAAGGCTCATTGCTGATGAACATTTTAAAAATGCACGGTACCGATTTAGTGTCTATGGGGCTGGCGGAGTGCCCGGATGATCCTGCTTTTGAAGAAGTTGTTTTTATAGACAAGTCGAAACGTTATTATAAAAAATGCATCATTCATAATGACCGTTTGGTGGGCGCTATTTTAATTGGCGATAAAACAGAATTTTTGGAATACCGCGACCTGATACAAAATAAAATGGAGCTGAGTGAAAAGCGGCTACAGTTGTTAAGATCGGGCAACAAAGCCGAACCTGTAATTGGTAAATTGGTGTGCAGTTGCGGCAACGTGGGCGAAGGCAATATTGTCAATAAAATAAGGGAAGGTTGTACCCAGTTAAAAACGTTGTGCGAAGCCAGCGGCGCAGGTATGGGCTGCGGCAGTTGCAGGCCCGAAGTACAGGCAATATTGGACAAAGCAACACTGCATGAGCAGGTGGCGGAAAAAGAGATAAAAATTGTTCCGTCGGTTTTAATTGCGGCGGCGGTGTAGCAAAGGAGGCAACGCCAACCGCCGACGGCGGCTTCCAGCCCCGTCGGCGGTTGAGAAGAGGTTAAATAATTCATGTTGAATTTTGAATTGCCCCGGCCTGAATTACCCCGGCCTGAATTGCCCCGGCCTGAATTGCCCCGGCCTTCAGGCCGGGGAGAGAGAGGATTAAAGAAAAAAGTTAACAAGTAAAAATAAGCACCATGCCAGCAGTAAATACAATTCAACAAGCACCGGAAATGCAGGGTTTATTTGGCGTAGAATACTTTTTATTCGAAGCCGATTTTGTAGAAGCCAATGTGCGTTGCATACCAATGATTGTGCGGTTTAAAATGGATGCGGTGGGCATTAAACTACCATTGGAGTTGTGGTGTAAATTTTCTGTGGAGGAAAGACAAACACTGGCGATTATGCATTGTAATACAGCTGTTGAAAAAGAACGCTATCATCATTATTTAAATGGCCTGGTAAACCGGTACAGTGGCACAGCTGCAACAGCACTGGTAATAAATCCGGCTCCGTTATGGGCGAATGTTGAAAATGTGCCGGAAGGATTACAGCAAAAAGCAGCTGAATTCAACTGGTTTATTACGGTAAAAAAATGGGGCGGCTTAACTAATTTACAACGTTTTGCATTGCTGAAATTATTTAGCCCCGGGCATGAGAATAAAAATTTTCCTGAGGCAATGAAAGAGTTTGGATTAGCAACAGATACAATTGAGTAAGGGAAGAAAGTGGTGATCTGTAAATAGCGTAGCGATTAGAAGGAGAGTTGCCCAAAGCTATAAAAGTAAAAGTCCCGATTCAAGTGTAACATCGGGATGCCGACAAGGTCGGCAAGTGACACAACGATGACGCTATGAAAAGCAATTGCTGGTAACAAAATAATAAAAATGAAAAATTCATCTACCATAAAAATAAATTTTACAGGGGGTATTATTTCGCCAGGCGATTTGATGCATATCCTTGCCGCTGCTGCATTGGCGCGGGTAAAGCAGGTAAGTTTTGGCCTGCGCCAACAATTGTTTATAGAAGTAGCGAATGAAAATTATAACAAATTAGCGGAAGCCCTGGCGCAGAAAAATATTGCCTTTGAAGCAGGTGCAGATCAGCATCCAAATATTGTAAGTTCTTACCCGGCCGAAGAAATATTTATTACCAACACCTGGTTAAGCGAAGGGGTGTACAAAGATATTTTTGACGCCTTTGATTATATACCAACACTAAAAGTAAACATCAGTGACAGTAAGCAAAGTTTTACGCCAATGCTGACCGGCAACATCAATTGGGTGGCGAGTGATAGTCTGCATTTCTGGCATTTGTTTATAAGGTTTCCTAAAACAAATGCTATTTACGAATGGCCGGATATTGTGTACACCAACGACATTGCAGCCATTACCCAACACATTGAAACCGTGATTACCGGCAGCGATAAACAATTTTATGATGCGCCTGAACCCGATGGTGCGTCGCTGTATAATATTATTGGGCAACAACAGCAATACAATGTAAAAGTAGCAGAAAGCAAAGTTGCTTTTCCGCCGTTTATGTTGCCGTACTACGAAGGGTTTAACCGGGTGAATAACCGCTACTGGCTGGGCATCTACCGCAGGGATGAAAAGTTTTCCGTTCAGTTTTTACAACAGGTTTGCTCACTTTGCCTGGCTACTAAAATTGGCCAGTTATGTTCCACGCCCTGGAAGTCAATTATTATAAAAGGCATTGAAGAAAAGGATCGTAATTTATGGGATGCCGTGTTGGGTAAACACCAGGTGAATGTGCGTCATGCGGCAAATGAATTAAACTTCCAGGTAGAGGATGATTGCAAAGAAGGGCTGGCATTGAAAAATTACCTGATCACACATTTGCAGCAGGAAGACACCCGAACATTTGGCATTTGCATGGGCATTAAAACGCGTCGCAAAAGTGAAGTGTTCAGCAGTATATTGGTAAAAAAGAAACCATTGTTTACTATTGCCGGTGTTGATTTTTTTAGCCGCTATGATATTTTATGCGCAAAGGATTTTAACCCCAATGAAAGAACCGGGAAAATATTCAGCAGCAATAATTACAAGTGGATGCTGCCTGAACAATTGCGTAGAGCCATCATTGGTTTTTATGTGCACAAGGAAAACGTACAGCAAACTGTAAGTATAAAAAAGCCCAAAAAAGAAGCACCGCTGAAAGAGGAAATGCCTGTATGGATACACCAGTGCCCGCTTTGTTTTACTGTGTATGACGCAACTGTGGGTGAACCGGAAAATGAGATTGCAGCAGGCACTTTATTTGAAAATTTACCGGGGCAATATTGCTGCCCTTTGTGCGAAGCTCCGAAGGAATTGTTTAAGCCAATCAACAAACTTTCGCTGGTGTTTAGAGAAGTATAATTATGCACCATTTAAATCGGCATGCGCATTAATATTGGTAAAGTATTTTTTCTGATCCGGCGCAATGGGCACAAAACACACGTTTAAATTTTCTATCATGCTTTTCATGCTATGCCTTTTTAAAAGGCCTTTTTTATGCATGTCTGCAATGGCTGCTAAACCGTTGGCACAATAAATTGCGCAGAGCGGTTCAGGCTCTTCTTCATTGGTAAAAACAAAAGCATCATAAGCGTCACTTTCCAGGTATTTATTGTACAACTCAGTCAGCACGCTGGTTTCCATCAACGGCATATCGCAGGCCAGTACAAAAAGATTTTGCATCGGGTACTGTAAATGCGCACTCAGTACGCCCAGTAACGGGCCATGTAATTGTAAATTTTCATTGTCTGTTACAATGGGCATATCCTTTATAGCAGCCGCGTAACTGGCCTGCTGCAGCCCGTTTACACTTAGCGAAACCGGTATTTGCAGGGCTGCCATTTTGTTGATCGCGGCCTGCGCCCATACCTGTCCTTCTTCGGTTACAAGCAAGCCTTTATCGCTGCCCATCCGGGAACTTTGACCACCGCATAAAATAATGCCCACCATACAATAAATTTTAGTGTTTATCAGAATGGCCTAAATTTTTATCAGGGTTTACTACGTCTCTTACCAGTTGTTTTAATTCTTTAATTTCCGGAAAGCCACCAAAAACTTTGCGGTCAAAAATAGTGTTGCCGTTAATGGAAATAATGTACCGGCCACCTACTTCGCTGGGCTGTAAAGTAACGGATTGCAGATCGTCTTCAAATGTGGTCAACAATTCCTGCGCCATATAAGCGGCTCTTAATAACCAATGGCATTTGGGGCAATATTCTATGTTGATTGTGGGCTTCATACTTGTCTGGATTTTAATACTCAAATGTACATGAATAATACAATTTTGTAACAGACTAATAACCCTGGTTTGACTTTAGTGGCGACGCTCCGTTCAACAATTACAGCCATGTGGAACTGTGGCTTTCATTTTGAAATGTATTGAAGTAACGAAAATTCATACGGGCAGTGTTTCTAAAAGCCTTTAGCAAAACAAACCATCACAGCAGGTGTGCAATCATCAGTTTTTAAACAGTGCCTCCATCGTAATTTCTTTTTGTATCAGCCCGGTATAGTTATCACTGTTTTTTACACCGTTGGTGGTCACCATCGTTAAAAATAAAGCCTTTCTGGTATTGGTTCGTTCGCGGAATATTTTCACTTTATTATCCAACTGCATGCTGTATGCCTTTGTAATGATAAACGGGTTTATTGAAAATTTAATTTCACAAATATTGATGCAGTTGTCGTGCCGGTCAATCAGTAAATCTATTTGGGCACCTTGTTCTCCTTTTTTTGACTGGTATCTCCAGGCTGATATTTCCGTATGCACGCCTTCAATGCCCAGTGCTTTTTTAATCTGCGGCGTATGCTTTATGCAAATGCTTTCAAACGCATTGCCACTCCAGCTTTGCCAAGATGTACCTGTTGAAAATCGGGTCCACGTGCCGGTACCTTTGAACTTGCTGTGCTCTATAAATTTTAAATAAAAGTGCGCATACTCGTCAGTCAGCCTGTAAATACTTTCTTTGGCTGTTTTGTCAAAAGGAATATACGGCGTAATAAAGCCCGACTGGGTAAGCTCTTCCAGCAATTGAGTAGTACCGCCGCCCGAAGTTAATTTACAGGCTTTAATAAGCTCATTCCGGTTGAGCCCTGTTCCTTTTTTTGCCAGAGCCCTTATTACCAGTATATGATATTGAGCGCCATCAAAAAGTGAAGCGAAAAGATTTTTGAATTCTTCATGCAGTAAACCGTCTTTGCTAAAACAGGTTCTGTCAATTGCCTGGATGGCGCTTTCTCCTTTTTCAATTTCTTTCAGGTAATGCGGTATGCCGCCCATCACCATATAAATTTGCAATACCTGGTATTGATCCAGGTTTATTTTTCTTTCATTTAGGTACAAGGCGGTTTCGTGTAAAGTAAATGGCAGTAGTCTTAATTTTCGGGTAACCCTGTTATGTAACCCGCCCCTGTTGTTAATTACTTTTTGTATCATCCAGGCTGCTGCTGAACCGCAAAGTATTACCACCAAATTCTTTTGACGGGAAGCCCAGGTATTCCAGAAATTTTCAAACGCCTGTAAAAAACCGGAACGGGGTGTGCCTATCCATGGAAACTCATCAAAAAAAATTACGGTTCGTTGTTTTTTTACAAGTGGCTTCAGGTAATCTTCCAGCATACTTAAAGCACTTATCCAACTGGCTGGCCTGGCTGTTTTAAGTTTTCTTACTTTTGAAAAGGCCAGGGTAAAATTTTCAAGTTGCTGATCGAAGGAGGCGTTGTGTATGCCGGAAAATTCAAAGGCCAGTTGCGCTGCAAATGTATTTCTTATAAGAAATGTTTTACCAACTCTGCGTCTTCCAAAAACAGCCACCAGCTCAGGTTCTGCTGAATTCAATACTTTGTTTAAAAACGTCCGTTCTTCTTTTCGCCCTATGATGTTTGCCATTGTTATTTTTATTTAAGCTGTATTGCCACGGCATAAACTGTTACCTTTTAAAATTATATCTTGCCAAATGTACAAATAAAAGTACAGTTTTGGCGAACTATAAAATTATTATACTTCGCCAAATGTGCTATTTAAACACCAGTTTTGGCGAACTATAAAAATAGGATATTGGAGACTTTGCTTTCAGTAAATGCTGAAATCCTGGTGCTTCAATACGGTACAGTTACAAAAACGCGTCTTACTATGAGCCTGTAAAAAAAGCAGTTACTATAGTATATGTTCAACCTGGTTCGTGTACAATTATTGAATACATATTGCCAAATGTTTTTTAATTTGTAATTAAACAGATAATCATCAACTTTGAAATATGTATACTATCAGTCAATTATTTATTTACCCTGTTAAATCGCTGGGCGGTATTGAAGTGACCGAAACTCAATTGACTGACAGGGGATTTCAATTCGACCGCAGATGGATGCTGGTTGATGCTAACAATCAATTTTTAACCCAGCGGGAGCATCCGGAAATGTGTTTGTTACAAACAGCTATCCAGGGCAATGATTTAATTGTTTATCATAAAAATAATCCCGAAGATAATATTCAGATACCGCTGCAGCCAATACCTGGTGTGGCAACAATTAAAGTGCAGGTATGGGATGATGAATGCACTGCGCAATCGGTAAGTGAGCCGGTAGATGCCTGGTTCTCTGCCAAACTAGCTATAACCTGCAGGCTGGTGTACATGCCTGAAACTGAAAAAAGAAAAGTTGATCCGGTGTATGCCAGCAAAGAAGATATTACCAGTTTTTCCGACGGTTATCCCTTGTTGATCATCGGGCAGGCATCGCTGGATGATTTGAACAGCCGGTTGGATGAACCCTTACCCATGAATCGTTTCAGACCAAATATTGTTTTTTCCGGCGGAAGGCCCTTTGATGAAGATGCACTGGAACATGTAAAAGTAAACGGCATTGATTTATATGGGGTAAAATTATGTGCCCGCTGTACTATTACCACAATCAACCAGGCCACTGCCGAAAGAGCAAAGGAACCGTTGAAAACTCTCGCAGCTTACAGAATGAAAAATAATAAAATATATTTTGGACAAAATATATTGCACAAACAAACAGGTTTCCTGAAAGTGGATGATTCAATCGAAGTGATCAGTACAAAAGAACCTTTCTCTTCCGCACCCACAACGCAATAAATCTTCCTGACAATTAAGACTTCAAATTTTAAATAACACAATATAATTGCCTGTTAACACAGGGAATAAAAAAAGATATGCAATAGTCCACTAATTTAGTGGAGATGTCCATATATTTGCAGTCAATGGCGAATAATATCTTACCTGCTCAAAATGAGCTTTTCCCGGTTTTTCTAAAATTGAAGCAGTTGCGCTTACTGATAGTGGGCGGAGGCTATGTGGGCATGGAAAAATTGCAGGCGGTGCTGGTTAACTCGCCCGCTGCCACAATTAAACTGGTGGCAACAGAAATTAGTGATGAAATAAAAGAATTTGTAAGCGGATACCCGGCTGTAACACTAATTGAAAAGCCATACCAAATAAGTGATTTTGACAATACCGATCTTGCAATAGCTGCAATCAATGACCCGGTAGTGAGCGGTCAGGTAGCCGTTGACGCGAAGTTGAGAGGCATTCTAATAAATGTGGCCGACAAACCGGACCTGTGTGACTTTTATCTTGGATCCGTTGTGCAAAAAGGTAATCTTAAACTGGCCATCAGTACCAATGGCAAATCACCCACCATTGCTAAAAGATTAAAAGAAGTGTTGAATGAAACGCTGCCGCAGGAACTGGACAGTTTGTTGGATAATATGCAAAACATACGCAATCAAATGAAAGGTGATTTTACAGAAAAAGTGAAACAGCTGAATGAAATTACCAAAACCCTTTCCCAAAACAAATAGGATGTCTAATAATACACCGGAAGAAATAATAGAAGAGATTACGCATTCGCATGACGTGGTAATTACAGAACAGGAACTCAATTCTTCCCGGAGAAAAGTAGTTAGCAAATACCTGGTAGCAATCGCGTTTGTTTTATTGATCAGTTTATTTTTGTACTTTTTTCTATCTGCAGAGCAGTTAACCCTTTTACAGGCTACCTTAAACAAGGACAATCATTTATTTTACTGGATGCTGTTAATTGGCTTTGGCGCCGAAGTGGTAGCCGGTTCCATGGGTATGGGGTACGGTGTTATTTGCACATCGCTGCTGTTAATATTGAATGTGCCGCCACCAGTAGTGAGTGCCAGCATTCACTCGGCGGAAGCTTTTACAAGTGCCGCTGGAACTATGAGCCATTGGCAGCTGGGGAACATCAATAAAAAATTGGCAAAGGCATTGGCTTTGCCAGCTATTATTGGTGCGGTAGCGGGAGCGTTGTTGTTAAGCTATGTGGGCGAAAGATATGCGAAGATTACCAAGCCATTTATTGCGGCGTACACCATCTACCTCGGTATAAAAATTTTGCAAAATGCATTTAAAAAAAAAGTGGTTAATCAACAAAAGAAAAAAAGCAATATTACGGTACTGGGTTTAATTGGTGGCTTTATAGATTCATTTGGTGGCGGTGGCTGGGGACCATTGGTTACAGGCACTTTCATAAAAAATGGCCATACGCCCAGGTTTGTAATTGGTAGTTCTACCTTCGCAAAATGTATACTCACTGTGGCCAGCGCCACTACCTTTATTTTCACTATTGGCATTCAGCACTGGAATGTAGTGGCCGGTTTATTAATCGGCGGTATTGTAACTGCACCTTTTTCTGCAATGCTTACCGCTAAACTGCCTACTAAAAAGATGTTTGTGGTTGTTGGTGTGGTGGTAATTGTTTGCGGATTAATTACCATTGGCAGGGCTATTTTTTTATAGGGTACCTACGAACGGCAGTTATTTAGTAGCACTCTTCCCATTTTTACCCAGCATAAATTATTCTCAAAAAAATATTTTAATCTTTAAGTCTATAAATTTGGTGGACTAATAAAAATCCCTTTATCTTTGCGTACATAACTAACAAATACTCTTTAAATGAATAAGTTCCCTGGTAAAATCTCCATCAGAAATATGCGCCGATGTTGTGCAGGATTAACTATGTATAAGTCTTAAAGTTTTTTTTGACTTATTAGTCCACCAAAATAGTAGACATATTGCCCGGCCAACATTACTTTAAACATTTCCTTTAAGAAAATTAACAGGTAGTAATAAAAAAAATTCTATACCCCGTTTAGGGGTAGAGCGGGCACACGAATAAATTTAAAATTGTAAAACAAAACCACCAAAATTCTACAATGAGAAAGTTAGCAGTAGTAGTATATTTTTTACTTCCGGTGATAGCCTTCGGGCAGCTGAACGGTACCGTAATTCTAAGTGGCCGTATAGTAGGCGAAAATCATGAAGGACTGGCTTCAGCAAGCATTGCCGTCAAAGGCGCTTCCAAAGGCACTGTTTCAGATTCTACCGGAAAATTTTCACTGGTAGTCAACCAGAAATTTCCATTTACCGTAGTGATTACTTCTGTCGGATTTTCGCCACAGGAAATTGAAATTAAAAACACCAATTCCAAACTGGAGATACAGTTAACCAGCCAAACCTTTTTAGCCAATGAAGTGGTGGTGACTGCAAGCCGTACATCAGAAAAAATATTAAAATCACCGGTAAGTATAGAAAAGCTGGATGTACGGGCATTGAAGGAAACACCTGCAGCGTCTTTTTATGATGCGCTGGGCAACGTAAAAGGGGTACAGTTAACCACTTCATCCATTACATTTAAAGTGCCCAACACCCGGGGGTTTAATATACCCAATAACTTTCGCTTTATGCAACTGGTTGATGGTATAGATATGCAGGCAGCCACCTTGGGTGTGCCGTTAGGCAATGCAATCGGTCCAACAGAACTGGACATTCAAAGCATTGAAGTAACACCGGGTGCAGCGTCTGCATTGTATGGGATGAATGCCATCAACGGAATGGCTAATCTCATCACCAAAAACCCTTTTACTACACAAGGGTTAAGTGTTTTTCAACGTACCGGTTTAAACCATGTAGATGATGGAGATCATTCTCCTTCTCTGCTTACAGAAACCGCCATCCGGTATGCAAAAGCATTCAACAATAAGTTTGCGTTTAAAATAAACGGAAGCTACCTGCAGGGGGTAGACTGGATTTCAAATACAAGACTTGATCAAAATCCTAATAATAAAAATACCGCCAACCCATCTTTTGCCGCACTCAACGGTGATAATAATATTGCCTTTGATGGCTGGAATAAATATGGTGATGATGCGCTTGCCGGCAGTAATACGGTGTCTGTTACCGGACTTAAAATTGATGGTGCCACCAATAAAACTTTAACCGTTGCCCGTACCGGTTATTGGGAAAAAGACCTGGTAGACCCGAAGGTAAACAACCTGAAATTTGATGCGGCGCTTCATTATAAAATAACACCCAATACAACCTTGATTTATACTTACCGGGTTGGTAAAATGGATGGTGTTTTTCAACGCGGTAACAAAATAAAACTGGACAATGTGGTGGTGCAAAATCACCAGGTTGAATTAAAAGGAAGCAATTTTACTATCAAAGCATATACATCCATCGAAAACTCCGGAGACAGTTACAATGTTAAACCATTGGCGGATAATTTGGATTTATATACTGGTGGCAGCAACAGTGCCTGGGGAACAAAATTTAAAAATGCACTTACTTCTTTTGCAACAACGCATGGGGGCGCACTAACATCCGGTAATCTTGCAGAAGCTACACAATACGCCCGCCAGCTGGCCGATGCAGGCCGTGCGGAACCAGGCACAGCCTACTTTAACAGGGTTAAAGACTCTATCATTAAAATCAATAACTGGGATATCAAATCGGGCCAAATTCCGAATGCTCCTGCAACCGGTGGTGCGGCGTTGATTCAGAAGAGTCATTTATATCATGTAGAAGGGCAGTTGGATCTTACCAAACAGGTAAAATATTTTAACCTGCTGGTTGGTGGTGATGCAAGGGTATATGAACTGATACCAGACGGTAATAATTTTGTTGATTTCAAAAGGCCCATTGCAGAAAGAAATTTGCCTTTGGCAGATGGTAGTTTTGGCAGCAACATTTACTATAAAAAATTTGGCGGATTTGTGCAGGTGACCAAAACACTTTTCAACGAAAAATTAAAACTGTGGGGTTCATTGCGTGCAGATTACAATCCTGAATTTACCGCCAAGCTTACGCCCCGTTTGGCAGCGGTTTATACTGTAAAAGAAAAACACAATTTCAGGTTTACCTTTCAGCAGGGTTATCGTTTCCCCGCTTTGTTTGAGGCACTGTCTTACGTAAACAATGGCCGTGTTAAGCGGGTAGGCATATTACCCATTATCAATGAAGGTTTGGGATACCGCGATAACAGTTATACACAAACTTCTGTTGCAGCATTTAATGCGGCCGTTAAACTGGGGGGCAACAGCGATTCTGCGGCATTGGCCAACCGTAGTTTATTAAAGGCTGCTTCGTTGCCCAACGGTCGCCCTGAGGGTATTAACTCTTTTGAAGTTGGATATAAGAGCGCATTGTTCAATAACAAAGTATTTATAGATTTTGATGCTTATGCCAACATCTATGATGGATTTTTGGGACAGGTACAGGTGTTTGTACCCATTGCTGAAACAATAGGTTCCGATGCTTCCGTGCTGGCCATGATTGACCGCAACCGCGACGCACAACCTGCGAAGGATGCTACATCTACGTCAGCTGCAACCGCAGCCAGCAAAGGGCAGGATCGTTACAGGGTGTACACCAATGCAAAAAATAAATACACTACTTATGGTTCATCATTGGGCATCAGCTATAATTTTTATAAAACCTACACCATTTCCGGCAACTTAAATTACAATAAGATTAAGGGAATTAAATCTGCTGATTTATTCATCACCGGTTTTAATACACCTGACTGGACAAGCAATATATCATTTGGTAACAGAGCGATCGGCAGAAATGTAGGTTTCAATATTGTGTGGAAATGGCAGAATAGTTTCTTATGGGAAAGTCCGCTGGTAACTGGTAATATCGCCGCCATAAATAATTTAGATGCGCAGGTAACGTACCGGATTCCAAGGGTAAAGGCTAGCATTAAACTGGGTGGTACCAATGTTTTAAATTACACACATCTTGAATATGCAGGCGGGCCAACCATCGGTGCGTTATATTATGTGGCCATCACATTGGATGGTTTACTGAACAAATAAATCGCAGGGTTGTTTCGTTAACCAACTAAACAAAATATTAACCGTGCACAAAAAGGAGTGTAGGAATTTTCTGCTACTCCTTTTTGTATAAAAATTAATGAGATGAAAAAAAATATAGCCTGTTGCATACTCTTACTAAATTTTTATTTTACCATCAACGCTCAAAGTGCAAAACATACTGAAAATCTCAACCAGGTATGGCTGGGGTATTTTAACCAAACAAGGTTCAGTGACAGGTTGGGCTTATGGACAGATTTAAATCTGCGTACCAAAGATGACTTTGTTGATAATTTGTCTGTAAGCATTGTAAGGGTTGGATTGACCTACTACGTTACAACAGACACTAAACTGACTGTGGGTTATGCCTGGATAAATTTTTTCCCAGGCGATAACCATAAAAATATTTCTCAACCCGAACATCGTCCCTGGCAGCAAATTCAATGGCATACCAAATACACTAAAACCAGGATGATGCAATGGGTTCGGTTAGAAGAAAGGTATCGCCGAAAAATTTTAAATGACGATGCATTGGCAGATGGCTATAGTTTCAATTTTAAAGTGCGCTACAATTTGTGGTACGAAATTCCCCTTAGTAAAAAAGGTATTGTGCCGGGTGCATTGTCTTTTATTTTAAACGATGAAGTGCACGTAAATTTTGGTAAGCAAATAGTAAACAATTATTTTGATCAGAACCGTTTCTTTGCGGGGCTTAAATTACAGACTGGTAAAACCTCCAACTTACAATTTGGCTTCCTGAATGTTTTTCAGCAACTGGCAGCGGGCAATCAATATAAAAATATCAACGGAGTCCGATTATTTTATTTTCAAAATGTCGATTTAAGCAGCAAGTAGTTAAATAAAATTTTTATACAATCGGTCTTAAGCCGTGCTCTTTTTCAGTCGTTTTTTTATTCAGGAAAAAAGTAGTTAAGTTTGTGCTTAACAATTTATTTGCAAAAGATATGGGTAACTTAACTAAGTTAGGCGGACATTTGCACAATCAGTCATACGCTCAAATACCTGTATTTAATCATGCGTCAAAAAAGGCAAAACATATTTTTTAGTATCACTAAATTAGCCGCGCTGCTTTTTTATCTGCCTTTTTTTTTAGTACAAATTTTTATAAATCACGACAGTATTGCGGCAAGCAAATATGCTCAAACGGTTTATAAAAAAGCAACTTCAGTTGTTCGGGTTGTAGTTCAGCCCGATAAAAATGAATCTTCGGGCAAAGTTGTTGCTGTGCGTTTAAATAAAAGATTTCAGCCCGCCACCATAGGTTTTTGTGTGCTGGTTTACTTTGAAATACCTGTATATATTTCTCCTGCCAACTCCTTCGGTAAATATCCTAGTCCTGCACTTGCCCCCTTTCACTTACTCACACATACATTAAGAGGGCCACCTGCTGTTGTTTAACAAGTATTTGTTTTCAACATCATTCACCTTAATAATTAATCATGGTTCCTTTTTTAATGAGAAGGTGCTTTCCTATACTCAGTATATTATTATTGATACAGGCACCTTTTGTATTTGCACAAACAAAAAAATATTCCCTACTCAGCCTGATAGACAGTGCCCACAATTACCTGCCTGTGTTGATGCAAAAGAAAGCGTTGATTGAATCTGGCAAAGCGGCTGTCATAGATACCAAACATTCTTTTTTACCACAGGTTAAATTTGGAGAACAGCTAAACCTGGGATCGGCCAATTCACTGGCCGGCAGCTTTTTTACTTTTGGCATGACGCCCTCTACCTCTGGAAGTATCCGCAGCGAAAATATTGGGCAACCTGCTGCAGGCAATGTAGCTGTATTGTACAGTGAGTACGAGCTGGACAATTTTGGACTCAACCAGGCTAAACTAAATACGGCCAGGGCATACCTCAACCTGGCAGAGACAGACCTGAAAAAAGAGCAATATTTCCTGGATTTGAATGTCGCCAAATTGTATTTTAATATTCTCAGAAATCGATACCGGCTAAGTGCCGACAGGCAAAATATAGACAGGTATCAAAGCATCTTTAATGTTATACAGGCGCTTACCGCAGCCGGTATAAAACCGGGTGCAGATTCATCCCTGGCCAAAGCGGAACTCTCTAAAACTAAAATAAGTTACAACCAAACCCTGGGTAATGTAAACCAGCTAAAGGAACAATTGGCTTATTTAACAGGTATACCAGGCAATAGTATAACGGTGGATTCCGTGCCCATCAACCCAATGGATAAAATGCCCGTGGCGGCTGATTTTACGATGGACACACTCAATAATCCCCTGGTGGATTATTACTCCAAAAGGCGGGATATTTATTTAGCCAATCAACGCCTTATCAGCAAAAGTTATCTGCCAAAAATATTGCTGGCGGGCAGCTCCTGGGGCAGGGGTTCCAGCATTCAATACAATGATCAATACAAGTCGCTGGCGACGGGGCTGGGTTACCAGCGTTTTAATTATGCAGTTGGTATTGCATTTACTTACAATCTTTTTAACGGCATTACCAAACGGGATAAGCTGGCGATTAACCGTTACCAGTTACAGGCAAGCGAATTCGATTTGCAGCAACAAAAATTATCCCTGCAATCATCTGCCAACCAGGCCGGCAATGCCCTGCAGACCACGCTGGCTAATTTAACAGAATTACCGGTGCAGTTTCAGTCAGCGCAGGATACTTACCAACAAAAACTGGCGCAGTATAAAGCCGGCATCATTTCCCTGATTGACCTCACCAATGCATCGTTTGTATTGTACCGGTCGCAGACGGATTACATCGAAACATTAAATGACTGGTATATGGCGCAGCTGGATAAAGCTGCTGCCACCGGAAATCTTACCCAATTTATTCAAACAATTAAATAATTAATTATGGTACGAGCAGCATTAAAAAGGCCCATTACCATAATGGTACTTTTTACAGGATTGTTGTTATTTTCCTTTATGGCGATCAGGAAAATCCCGATTGATATTTTCCCCAAATTGAACCTGCCAACAATCTACGTAATTGAATCTTATGGAGGAATGAGTCCACAGCAAATGGAAGGCTTTTTTGCCACCCGTATGCAGGACCAGTTTTTATATGTGAATGGTATAAAAAATATTGAAAGTAAAAATATACAGGGACTCACCCTTATCAAACTTTCGTTTTACGAGGGCACTGATATGGCCGAAGCATCGGCACAGGTGGCCTTGCAGGTAAACAGGGCTTCCAAGTTTTTTCCACCCGGGGCATTGCCGCCGCAGGTGATACGGTTTGATGCTTCTTCATTGCCGGTGGGACAGTTAGTATTCAGCAGCAATACAAAATCTTTAAAAGAAATTTATGACCTGACGGCTACCCGGGTGCGACCAATGTTTTCTACTGTTCAAGGCTTGTCGGCGCCGCCACCGTTTGGTGCCAACTCAAGGTCGGTAGTGGTGAACATTGATCCGGAGAAATTGCGCCGTTATAATTTATCGCCCGACCAGGTAGTTGAGGCCATTTCCAAAAGCAACAGCATGACTCCGTCTGGCAATTTGCGGGTAGATAGCATGATGTATGTAACTACTGTAAATTCACTGGAAGAAAAAGTACAGCAGTTTGAAGACATTCCCATTACAACGGATGGTGTAGCCGCGGTTTTTATACACGATATTGGAACCGTTAAAGATGCGTCGGATGTAACGGTCGATTATGCGCTCATCAACGGCAAACGGTCGGTGTATATACCCGTGGTAAAAACGGCTGATGCTTCTACCTGGTCAGTTGTTCAATCCTTAAAAAGCAAGATCCCGGAAATGCAAAGCCTGTTGCCGGATGATGTTAACATCAGCTACGAGTTTGATCAGTCTGTATTTGTGATCAACGCTGTAAAAAGCCTGATGACGGAAGGTATACTGGGCGCCATTCTTACCGGCCTGATGGTGTTGCTGTTTTTAAAAGACTGGCGAAGCAGCCTGGTGGTAGTGGTCACTATCCCGGTGGCCATCTTAAGTAGTGTGCTGTTTCTTAACCTCACCGGTCAATCGATTAACATTATGACATTGAGCGGCCTGGCCCTGGCGATCGGTGTATTGGTTGACCAGGCTACTGTAACCATCGAAAATATACACCAGCACCTGGAAATGGGTAAGACTAAAAGGCAGGCCATCCTGGATGCCTGTGAAGAGATTTCATTTCCATTGCTGCTGATTTTGTTGTGTATCCTGGCCGTATTTGCACCGTCTTTTGTAATGAATGGTGTGCCGAAAGCAATGTTCCTGCCGCTGTCTTTATCCATCGGTTTTGCCATGATCGTTTCCTTTATTGCGGCCCAAACGCTGGTGCCGGTTATTGCCAACTGGTTGTTGAAGGAAGAGATGTTTCAGTACCATCATGAAAAGGACCATGCGCATGCAGGCCTGGCGCTGGATGATAGTGAAATTGGGGAAATAAATATGCACAATATCGAAGACACAAAGCACCCCGAAGAGAACGGCTTTTTTCAGCGCATTAAAATGGCCCTTGCAAACCGGCTGGAAACCTGGATGCCTAACCGGAAACCAATTGTATTGGTGTACCTTATTTTGTCGCTGGCGGCGGCCGGTTTTTGTTTTGTTTTTATCGGGAAAGATTTGTTGCCCAAAACTAACAACGGTCAGTTACAGGTAAGAATTAAAGAGCCGGATGGCACCAGGCTGGAGCAAACTGAAAGAGCGACAAAAAGCGTGCTTGATGTGATTAACGCAACTACCAACGGCAATGTAAAAATCAGCTCGGCTTATGTTGGGTTGATACCGAGCAGTTATGGATCCAGCAACCTCTATATCTTTAACAGTGGTACGCACGAAGCCGTGCTGCAGATTAACCTGGAGGAAAATTACAAGGCCAACCTGGATGATTTAAAAGATAAATTAAGGAAGAATATTAAGGCGGCTTACCCTTTACTAAACATATCTTTTGAACCCATTGAATTAACAGAAAAGATCATGGCGCAGGGCGCTTCCACGCCAATTGAGGTAAGGGTGGCGGGTAAAAATTTTGATGAATTAAAATTGTACGCACAAAGGTTGACGGATAGCCTGAAACAAATCAGTTACCTGCGGGATGTACAGATAGCGCAGCCGTTAAAATTCCCCACCATTAAAATCAACATTGATCGCTTTCGTTTGGCGCAAATGGGGCTTAACCTGAACGAAGTAGCCAGGAGTATTACAGATGCTACTTCTTCCAGCCGCTTTACAGAAAAAGTTCAATGGCTTGATCAGAAAGTTGCCTACACTTACCAGGTGCAGGTGCAGGTGCCGGAATACCTAATGAATTCTATTGAACAACTGCAATCTATTTCGCTGGTAAAGGGAAAAGTAAGGCCCATTTTATCTGACATCGCACAAATGACAGTTGATACCTTACCAGGTGAATATGACCGTGCCGGCCCCCGCCGTTTTCTAACAGTAAGTGCCAACATCTATAAAAAAGACCTGGGCACCGCAACCACGGCAGTACAAAAAGCCATCACTTCTTTAGGTACGCCGCCAAAAGGGTTGGTTGCCGAGGTAAAGGGAATGTCGTCTTTATTAACAGAAACACTGGACTCTTTGCAAACAGGTTTACTGGTAGCCATCGTGGTAATATTGTTGTTATTGGCGGCCAATTATCAATCCTTTGGTGTATCGGTTGCTGTGTTATCAACCATACCGGCTGTACTGCTGGGTGCGCTGTTATTGCTGTTGGCGACAGGTGCCACATTAAACCTGCAATCGTACATGGGTATTATTATGAGCACGGGTGTTTCGGTAGCCAATGCCATTTTGATTGTCACCAACGCTGAGGCTTTGCGCCTGCAATACAAAAACCCTTTTAAAGCAGCTACAGTAGCAGCCAGTGTACGGTTGCGCCCCATTTTAATGACAAGCCTTGCCATGATTGCCGGCATGATACCCATGGCCAGCGGGCTGGGTGAAGCAGGTGATCAGTCTGCACCACTGGGCCGTGCAGTAATCGGCGGCCTTATCGCCTCTACTTTTGCGGCTTTATTTATTGTGCCGCTGGTGTATGGCTGGGTTCGTCAGAAATCATCCTTTGGTTCAGTTTCTTTATTACCAGAAAATAGCAACAACTAAATTAATCATCATGAAATATTTAATTTTTCCATTTTTATTTTTCGGGATTTATTCCTGCTCGTCCAACAGTGCGGCGCCCAATAAACCTTTAGATGCGAAAGCGCTTGCACCTACATATACGCTCGCCACCGTTGAGAAAGGTGGTGTGGCTACCACAATAAAACTACCGGCACAGCTGGCGGCCTTCCAGGAAGTTAGCATATTTCCCAAAGTGAATGGCTATGTAAAAACCGTACGGGTAGATATTGGTTCAAGGGTTGCAAAGGGCACTGTGTTGATGGTGCTGGAAGCGCCGGAATTAGTGCAGGCCGCTTTACAAGCCAGGGAAAAATATGCCCGCACAAAAGCAGATTTTGCCATCGACAAAGAACATTACCAGCGCTTGCTGGAAGCCGCCAAAACGGTTGGTGCTATCTCTGCACTCGACCTGTCAAGCATTAAAGCAAAAATGGAAGCAGACAGTGCGGTAAGCAACGCGGAAAAAGCCAACTGGCAAATGCAGCAAACCATGCTGGATTACCTGAAAGTTGAGGCGCCTTTTGCCGGTGTTATAACCGAAAGAAATGTACATCCCGGAGCGCTGGTAAGCGCTTCGGCTAAAGACAAGCCCATGCTGGAGTTAAAAGAAACAGATCATCTTCGTTTACAGGTAGACATACCCGAAGCGTTAGCTGGTAACCTGAAAAATAAAGACACAGTATCGTTTTATGTAAGCGCCTTGCAGGGTAAAAAGCTAACAGGCAATATCAATCGTTCGTCCATGAATGTAAACGCTCAATACCGTAGCGAGCGAATGGAGGTAGATGTGATGAACAAGGATGGAATGCTTGCGCCGGGTATGTTTGCTGATGTGTTGTTGTACTCAAAAGGAAATATGGAAGCGTTGTTTGTACCAAGATCTGCCGTGGTTACTTCTACCGAAAGAAAATATGTACTGGTGATGAATGGGGATAAAATTACTAAAGTAGATGTAAGTACGGGCAATCAAACAGCCAATAAAATAGAAGTGTTTGGAGCCTTAAAGGCCGGCGACCAGGTGATTGCCGTGGCCAATGATGAGATCAAAGAAACCTGAGAATAGCATGATGGCAAATTGTTATGAAAAGGAGTGCCTTATATTTGCACTCCTTTTTATACAATTTGATTGAATGTTTAGATATATCTTTTTGTGTGCAGTATTATTTTTTGCAATGGGTAACACAATGGCTCAATCCAAAAAAGTGCAGCACCTGAATGAAGCATGGCTGGCTTATTTTAACCAGGTAAGGTTAAGCGAAAAGTGGGGCACCTGGACCGACCTTCAACTTCGTACCAAAGAAGATTTTGTAAATAATTTCTCTGTTGATATCGTTCGCATTGGTGTTACGTATTACATTTCCAATAGCGTTAAAGCAACGGCTGGTTTTGCCTGGGCCAATTATTTTCCACAAGACAATCATAGACTTGTTTCTCAGAAGGAACGTCGCCCCTGGCAGCAGGTACAGTGGGATGCACGGTATGGCAGAAAAAGAATGGTACACTGGGTAAGGCTGGAAGAAAGGTATCGTCAAAAAATTTTAAACGACAGTACCATAGGTGATGGATATAATTTTAATTACCGGTTACGTTATAACTGGCGCTACGAATTGCCGCTTGACAAAAAAGAAAGCCATCCTGGTGCGGTTACGTTGATCGTGAATGATGAAATCAATGTCAATGCCGGTAAGCAGATAGTGTACAATAATTTTGACCAAAACCGTTTCTATACCGGGCTTAAAGTTCAAATCAGTGATGTTTCAAATGTGCAGGTTGGGTATCTTAATATTTGGCAGCAACTGGCTGCGGGTAATCAATATAAAAGTGTAAATGCTATCCGGTTGTCCTTTTATCAAAGTTTTGATATAAGGCAAAAAAAATAATTATGCCCGCAAATGTTGCCGGCATAATTACAGCCCTTGTTAAATCTTATTGATTACCTGATAACGTAAACGATAAATTAATTTAGCGTTGTACCTTAGAAATTCAATTTAGCAAAAGAAGTATATGGCAGGCATTTTAGATTTAGTAGGCAACACGCCTATGGTAAAATTAGAACAGGTTAGCGTAAACAAAAACGTAACCATTTACGCCAAACTGGAAGGTAATAATCCTGGTGGAAGTGTAAAAGACCGTGCCGCCTATGGCATGATAAAGGGCGCATTGGACAGGGGTGAAATAAAAGACGGTGTTACGCTGATTGAAGCTACCAGCGGCAACACGGGCATTGCTTTGGCAATGATAGCCAGTTTGTTTAAAGTGCCGATAGAGTTGGTAATGCCAGAAAATTCTACCCGGGAAAGAGTGCTTACCATGCAGGCCTTTGGAGCCAAAGTAATCCTTACACCAAAAGAAAGATCCATTGAGGGTAGTATTGATTATGCCAATGCCCAGGTAGCAAAAGGCGGCTATTTTATGCTCAACCAATTTGGTAATCCTGACAACTCAGGCATGCACTATAAAACCACGGGCCCTGAAATTTGGCGGGATACGGCGGGAGCCATTACACATTTTGTATCTGCAATGGGTACCACTGGTACTATTATGGGTGTTTCAAAATATTTAAAAGAACAAAATCCAGCCGTGCAGATCGTAGGGTGTCAGCCAACTGACGGATCGCAAATACCTGGTATACGCAAATGGCCGGAAGCGTACTTACCAAAAATATTCGACCGTACAAGGGTTGACCGTATTATAGAAGTAGACGAAAAAGATGCCAGAAGAATGACAAAAAAATTGGCGAGGGAAGAAGCGGTGTTTAGTGGGTTAAGCAGTGGGGGCGCTGTACATGCAGCGATTGAATTGTCAAGGGAATTAACGTCTGGCGTAATTGTGGCTATTATCTGCGACAGGGGCGACCGTTATTTGTCGTCAGATATTTTTGATTGATCAACAAGTAATCTTCGTCATTTTTATTTTGCAATTGTAACAAATATTCCCGTGCCTGTTTCAGGTTCGCTTTCAATAAGCAACTCGCCATTGATAGAGTTAACACGTTCACGCATACTTATAAAGCCGGGCGTTTCTTTTTGCTGGTTTATATCAAATCCATTGCCATCATCTTTGATAGAAAGCATGATTTTATCGTTTACTTCTTCAATGCTGATGTGTACGCTGTTTGCATTGGCATGATCCTCTACATTTTTTAGTGACTCCCGGCAAATTCTAAAAAAATCTGTTTGAATTTCCTTGCTTAACAGTTCTTCGTCATAATCATTTTTAAATGTGCATGGAATATTATGTAACAGGGCGAATTCTGTAGCAAGCCATTCCAGCGCCGCGTTCAGGCCAAATTCATGCAACACGTTTGGACTAATGGAAAATGAAATTCGTTGCAATGTTTTAATCAGCATCTCAGAAATTAACAACGCTTTTTTTACTGCCACCTTGGAAGGCTCCGGTAGTAAAGGCGTATTCATCGCTACAGATTCAATATTCATTTTTATTGCCGCTGTCAGTTGTGCCAATTCTTCATGCAATTCATACGTCAGGTATTTTCTCTCTTTTTCAATATCACTTTTAAAATGGGCCGTTAAGTTTTTAAACTTTTTATATTGCTCCGCAATATCCGTTTCCGCCAGTTTTCTTTCCGTAATGTCTTTTGCAGTGGCGAATACCAGTTCGCTTTCAGAAAAAAACAGGGAAGTCCATTCCAGCCAGATAACATCTCCTTTTTTTGAAATATACCTGTTTATAAAGTTGTGTAATACCTTTCCGTTCAATAAGGCTGCCCGGTGTTTACTGGTGATTTTCTTGTCATCTTCATGTATGAATGTAGAAATGGGTTGCGACAGCAATTCATCAACGGTGTATCCCAGTTTTTTGGTTACCACGGCGTTTACCGATTTAAAAAATCCGTCCTTGCCTGCAATGCAAACCAGGTCAGGGGATTTTTCAAAAAATGCTGATAATTCTATTTCAGAGTGCATCAAATTGGTCATAATTTGTGAATGTACGGAACAACAATAAGTAAAACCGCTTGCATATATCAATAAACAATATATCAAACCTACAGCGCAGTGTAAACGCAAATCATATTTAAAAATTGCGGTTACGGTTTATTAAAATTGATTAAATATTTACTGAAATTGACTCATATTTCACTAAAAAACAAATATTTAACCAATCACGGATAAAAACATTTATGTGAGCGCCAGGATTTATTCGTGCGGCGTAAAAAATCCAAAAAATAGGCGGTAATTTCTTCCAAAAGTGTACAGGGATAAAGGGCTGACAGGGATTGTAAAAAATCGCAATTGAAATTTTTCATCTCAACAGCACCAACATTGAACCTCGCCGCCTGTATTCGTTGATGCGCATTAAATGTTCTGCTGCCAACTTGAGTAAGCGTTTTTACAATTCTATTATCCATCCGCCCGGCAAATGGTGAAGCGTGAGAGAAAGGATTGTCGTACAAATCTGCATGTGTATCAAGGTGCAGCACATTCAGGAACTTTTAAAAAAGAGGAGCTGTTCTTTTTGGTATTGCAGGAATATATTTATTTATGCGACCCGATTCCTTCTATATATATTGCCAGATTTTATTTTCGGAAATATGGAACACAAAGCCAATGCATGCCCATCTTTTTGCCTGAGTTGACGCTTGTTAAAATTAAAGGCTGCCTAAGAAAGGCAGCCTTTGGGATTTTAAAAGCGGGTTGGTTTTTATTGAACAATTGTCAATGATTTTGTAAGTGCTTCACCTGATTTGTTTGTAACAATACGCACCCTGTATAAACCAGGTTGCAGGTCATTTAATTCAATCGTGCTGCTGGACTTCACACTGATTGTTCTTACCTGTCTTCCTGAGTTATCAATTACCTGTATAGTGGATGGTTGTGTAATATCTGCTAAAGCAATTTTAGTATTCCTCGTAGCTGGGTTAGGGAAAATAGTAAAGTCGAATGAAGCGCCGGTGCCCCGTACGACCCGAATTTCGCTGTAGGCAATTGCAGCATCACCGCTCACCATTTTTAAACGATATTCTGATGTGGTTTTTTCGCTTGAAATATCAGTATAAGAATAAGTGCTGCCGTTTTCTTTATTTGTTGCTGCAAGTGTGCCAATGGTAATATAACCGTTGCCTGATTTTTTTTGAATTTCAAAAAGCTGTGCGTTCATTTCAAGGGCTGTTTGCCAATTAAGCACCACACTGTTATTGCCTCTTGAAGCAGTAAATGTTTTGATTGTAATTGGCAAAGAACCCCCTGTTGGTTCGGGTACGTTACAACTAAAAGGTGTAACTGCACCTGCGTTGTGAAAGTATATTACCCAGGTTGACGCAGGTGGCATATTACCGCCTGAAACACAATAACCGATAAAGCCCTGAGCAGCGCATTTGGAGGCATCCGGAGAAGCAAAACTAACATTAGATTTTACTCCGTTAGTATATACAGAATCAATGATTGGAGCTCCTGCAGGACAGCTAGTGAAATAAAGCTTTAGTTGCCCATCAGCGCAGGCTCCGTTACCGTTGTTACGTCTAAAATAATCAGGACAAATTGATTGGGCGAAACTTACCGTAGCTATTAAAACCAGGGCAAGTGTAGATGTAAAAAATTTCATTTTTGCAAGTTTTAGAGGTTTAAATATTTATTTCGTTTGTAACTGAAATAAAGAATCTTAAAAAATGCTATTCACAAAATTGGAAATTAATATAGGCTACACAACTGCACAATGCATTGTGAAAAATAAATCTGTGACGGAGTTAATCATCATTACCTGGAGACTTGGAAGAAAAAGCGAATGGAACAGGGATGATTACTTAATAGGAAATTGAGGTAATACGTTGGAAGTGTTCTTGTGTAATGCAAAGATAGAATCAATTTTGTCTTGACCAAATTTTTTTGATTTTTTTCGTCGAAAACTTATAACAAAGACTGCTGAAATACAAACTCTCTACTTGCATATTATTTAAGCTTTAGCTGTTCTATTTTTTCGCCGATGGTGAAGTTGATTAATTCCTGTTCAAGCAATTGGAAATCTTTTTTCTGTACCTTTTTAATAAATGTGCCGTTGCTAAGCAGAAGAATTTCATCGCAGGTAGCATTGAGCGTGGAAAATATATGCGATGAAATAAGAATGGTTTTATTGATTGATTTTAACCGCTGAATAATTTCGGTAATGATGATGTTGCTGTGAATGTCAACGCCATTAAAGGGTTCATCCAAAATGAGTATCTCATTTTCCTGCATCAGGATGGCCATCAGTGCCAGTTTCTTTTTCATTCCGGTTGAATAAGTAGCTGCATATTGATTCAAAGGCAGGCCGAAGATATTTTTATTATCAACATCCTCCATATTAATTTTTCTTGCATTGCACATCAGCTGTAAATATTCTTTGCCCGTTATTTTTGAAAAAAAGTAGGGCTCCGTTTGAAGTAAACCGATGTGGTTTTTTAACGGCTTTAATTCGCTTTTAATATTACCGCTATGATCCTGCAAGCCAGCTATGCATTTAAATAAGGTTGTTTTACCGGAGCCGTTTTCACCCACAATGCCATAAACTTTTCCTTTGGAAAAATGGGCGTTCATGTTCTGCAGTACATTGTTACTCCCAAATGCAATTGATAAATTTTCAATGGTGATCATGGTAACAGTTTGGCCAGTTTTTTAGCTGACTGAATATAAAAATAAGGTATCGTTAAAATCAATAGCGGCGGAAGCAGAAAACCGGCCAACAGCAATATAGTATGCGGCAAGCCGATAGGTTGTGGAAAGGCTGCGTATTTTGCGCATACAATTGTGATGAGGTAAATATAGCCAAGGCAAAAAAATAAACCAATCAAATAAAGGTCAGGTGTAAAAAATATGCCCAGCCCGATTGTTATGGGAAGGGTTAGCAATGTTGCCTGCTTTGCTGCGGTGGTTATTTTTTGTTGTAAAAATTTGGGAGGGGTTAATGAATGAACCCAAACATAAAAGGCTGTTTCTGTTTCAGTATAAAATGAAACGCACAGTAAAAAAGTAGCCATCAGCGTAACTATACCAAGGTTAAAATTATGTACCACAATGGCTATAACCGTAAGCAGGTAGCAGCCTAGCAATGCCCACCAGCTTTTTCTGAACCCTGCAATAAATTCAAAAGGTTGTTTATAAAAAGGGGTTGCCAGGGTAAACTGTAACGTGTTTTTGAAACTTATGAATGCAGCTGCTATTGCAATCGCCCATACAATACCTGCTGAGGAAGCACAGTTTTTGTAAATCAAAAAAATCAAAAAAGGCAGTACCGCCAATGTGTTTTCAGATAATCTTACCCGGTAAAAATCTGTCTGTTTGAAACAGGATTTTAAAAAATCATTTCTATCGCTATTGGTAAAATGAAAGGTTGCGCTGACTGCCATCAAAATGTAGATGTATTGGGCTAATGGCGTTTTTTGAAACAGGTAAAAAGACAGGCCAATAAAAGCCAATGGCAAAACAATCCACGCGGCTACAGGAGGCATACCAAAATCTGCCAGTTGCCTGTTGAGCATTTTATATTGCAGGATGAAATAATGTTTGATCATAAAATTTGTGTCAGTGCCAGTAGCATTCATCTTTAATTAATTACCAGGACAGCCTGTTTTATTTTTTCATTTGCAACGCCTGCAAGATCCCTTTTTTTACTAATATTTTCACACCCTTCCTTACATGTTATTTATAGGCCATCCATACTTTGCAACCGGCTGTTGAAACTTTCAAAAAATATCAGCTGCCACAAGCAACCTAATTTTCAAAATCTGCGTTTCCTATTTCAGTACTACTTTTTCAGGCCTGGATAAAGCACTATTCCCACCACCAAACAAATTAAAGCATTCCAAAAAAAATACCATGAAAAAAGATATTTTTCTATTGACAGCCTGTGCCTTTTATGCACTGCAATTTACGGCCTGTAAAAAAAGTGATCCAGCCGTAACACCGCCCCGAACTGATATCCACCTGGATTCCACCAATTCGCTTGGTAGCCATATTGTGGATAAGGACGGTAAGACGTTGTACTATTTTTCCAACGATGTAAACGGGGAGTCTAACTGCACCGGCGGGTGTTTAACCAACTGGCCGGTATTTGCTGCAGACAGCACTACGACTACATTTGGAACAGGTTTGCTAGCCGCAGATTTCAAAACAATATTAACCAGTACAGGTGCCAAACAAACTACTTATAAAGGATGGCCGTTGTATTATTACTCGCCCGGCGGTGTACAGGAAGCAGCAGGCGAAACAACCGGCGAAGGTGTTGGTAATAGTTGGTTTGTGGCCAAACCCAACTATTCAATCACCATTGCTAATTTTCAACTGAAAGGCGCTGATGGCAAAAATTATTTAAGTACCTACGCACCAGGCGATGGGCGTACCAGTTATTTTAGTGATGAAAAAGGCAATACATTATATGCTTTTGGAAAAGATAGTTTCCTGGTGAATAAATTTACAAAAGCCGATTTTAGCAACAATGCCGCGTGGCCAGTGTATGAAACCGAAAATATCACAGTGCCTTCTACATTGGATAAAACGTTGTTTTCGGTAATCACTTTTAATGGCAAAAAGCAATTGACATATAATGGCTGGCCGCTGTATTACTTTGGTGGCGATGCCCAGACAAGAGGTTTTAATAAAGGCATTACCATCCCTCCATCATTGCCCGTTGGGTCGTTATGGCCGATTGTAAACAAAACTTCTGCCGCAGCGCCAAAGCCTTAGTATTATGATAAATATTTTTTAAGTTAACAGCCCGGACGTTTTACTGCCGGGCTTTTTCATACAAACAATTTCGCTAAATATAATTTGATTCATAAGCCGGCACAGTGTCTCTGATCAACGACTGAAGCATAAATAATCTGAGGGGAGGCTTTCTGTGTTTACTGTCTTTTATTTGTGTTGGCTTCGGCTGTTGGTCGGAGACACAACAGCGGCCTGCCCTGACAGGTTGAGTTTTTTATATTGTTAGCATGATACCGACAGCGACAAGAAACAGCGGCCTGCCTTGACAGGTTGAGTTTTTTATATTGCTAGCATGATACCAACAGCGGCAAAAAAAAACCTTCTCAAGATTGTAAATATTTTTTAAGTAAAAAGCCCGGGCTTTTTATGGCCGGGCTTTCTTGTAACAAATAATTCCACTAAATATAACTTGTTCATGAACCGACGTTGTGTCTTTGCCGAACGACTGAAGTATGTACTTGAAAAATCTGAGGTGGTGCTTTCTCTTTTTACTGTTTTTTAATTGTACAGGCTTCGGCTGTTGGTCGGAGACACAACAGCGGCCTCCCTTGATAGGTTGAGTTTTTTATTTTGTTAGCATGATACCGACAGCGGCAAAGCTAACCAGGTTATCAGGGACAGCCCCACCGAACAAGCAAATAAAATGAGGAAAGCTATAAATAAATATTATCTGCTATCACCACTATCTCCACCAACCACCTGCAATAACTCCAGCAAAAAAACGCAAACCCCATAACAAAAAATAAGTGCAATCAAACTCGCCGGTTCCGTACAACTAAGGCTTCATCGTTGGCCTTACAGGCCCGACGAAGCCTTAGTTGTTAGCTGAAGTTTTTTATTCGCTCTTGGTTATCAGAGTGTGTTGTAATCAAAAAGTCTTTGAAGGATTTATATCTCCTAGCTCCCGGAAACCAAGTTGCATATTCCAATACTTCCCATTCGTCGCCAAACTTAATAATGGGATTTAGGAAAATACACATCCCATTATACCAGTTGGAAATCTTAAGGGATTTTCTAAAATATTCGCCTCTAAATTTTATTTCGTCCTGAGGTTGAACATAATTAAAATACTCTTCGTCTGAAACTATGATGTCCTGTTCAAGTAAATCAAACCACCATGATTTCTCTGTAACTTTCGCCCAATTTACCTTGTCCGCCGTCAATAAATTATCCATAAATAGGGAAATGTTTCTAAACCCATTTGACGTCGCAAGAAATTCTTTATATGATTTGGGAAGTGTTGTACCTAACCGTACCTCCAAGTCTGCGATTTCAGATGTTGATGATGGCTTGTAACCGAGCCATTCACTACTAAGTAAACTTTGTTCAATTACCCCATTTTCGACTAGCTCTTGCAAATCGGAAAGGGAGTTTTCTGCAAAGAAGTCCTTGTTGATATGTTTCAATATATTCGGAATGGTCATGGGAAAATTTCAGCTAACTCGTTCATTTACGCACCTGCATAAATAGTAATAAGCATTGGTAAACGAATGTAATCATTCGTAATCGATTATTTGCACTCCGTCTCCGCGCTAATAAAAGCCGCCATAAAAATATGTCGTAGAAGAGTGCGACGCATATACAGCACCACAAAGGGTCTTTAGCACGGACAACAAAAATATGCATGCATAAAAAAAGGCCAACGTTTGCGGTTAGCCTTTTTACTGGTTGTGTTAATTATTTATGCATCCTTACCGTGGCAGTTTTTATACTTCTTACCACTACCACAAGGGCAGGCATCGTTTCTGCCAATCTTTGGTTCTACACGAATCGGCTCCTGCTTAATGGCGGGGGAGGGATCGTTGTAATCATTTTCGTTGCTTATGTATTCCGGTCCACCGGTGCCGCTTGCTGCGCCTGCAAACTCTTCCTTGCGCTGGCGCATTTTGCTCATGTCGGTTTTTTGTTCCCGGCCTTCTTTTATTTTTGCGGCATTGGTTTCTTCGGTTGGGATGGCGCAATGGCAAAGGAAACTTACGATGTCTTTATTTACCGCATCATCCATTTGCTTAAAGGCACTAAAGGCTTCAATTTTATAAATCACCAACGGATCTTTCTGTTCGTAGCCTGCAGTTTGTACACTGTGGCGCAGATCGTCCATGGCACGTAAATGTTCTTTCCAGGCATCATCAATCAACGCCAGGGTAATGCTACGTTCCAGCGCATTGGGCAACTCAGCGCCTTCGCTGGCGATGGTTTTATCCAGGTTGGCGAGGGCTTGTATTTGTTTACGTCCATCGGTAAATGGCACGGCTACATTTTCAATATGGCTGCCTTGTTCTTTACGGATATTTTTGATGATGGGCAATGTTTGTTCAGCCACTGCTACCACTTTGCGGTTGTAATTGCTCTTGGCTTCATCGTACAACTTATCTGCTATCTGTTGTACATTTCCCTTTTCCAGTTCTTCTTTGGTAATGTTGGTGTCGATACCAAAGTTGACAATTACGGCCAGTTTAAAGTCTTCAAAATCGGCGCTTTCGCGGAACGAATTGATTAGGCCATCGGCAACGGAATAAAAGGCATTGTCCAAGTCGAGCGCCAGCCTTTCGCCAAACAACGCATGGTTGCGTTTACTGTACACCACGTTACGTTGCTTGTTCATTACATCATCATACTCCAGCAAACGTTTACGGATGCCGAAGTTATTTTCCTCTACTTTTTTCTGCGCTCTTTCAATTGACTTTGAGATCATGCTATGCTGAATCACTTCGCCTTCTTTGTAGCCCATCCTGTCCATCATGGAGGCTATACGTTCGCTGCCGAACATGCGCATCAGGTCATCTTCCAGGCTTGCAAAAAACTGCGTACTACCAGGATCTCCCTGGCGTCCGGCACGTCCACGCAACTGCCTGTCCACACGGCGGCTTTCATGGCGCTCGGTACCTACAATCGCCAGCCCGCCTGCATCTTTAACGCCTGGCCCGAGTTTAATGTCCGTACCACGACCGGCCATATTGGTGGCGATGGTGACTGCTCCGGCCAAACCAGCTTCGGCAACAACCTGTGCTTCTTTAGCATGTTGTTTTGCATTCAATACATTGTGCGGAATATTTTTTTGCTTCAGCATCCTGCTGAGCAATTCACTTATTTCTACCGAAGTGGTACCAACAAGTGATGGTCGACCGGCAAGGCGTAAACGTTCTATTTCATCAATTACCGCCTTGTACTTTTCACGCTTGGTCTTGTATACCAAATCCTGTTCATCTTTACGGATAGCGGGTAAATTGGTGGGGATGGTTACCACATCCAGTTTATAAATGTCCCATAACTCAGCGGCTTCTGTTTCAGCAGTACCCGTCATACCACACAACTTGTGGTACATCCTGAAATAGTTTTGTAAAGTAACCGTAGCATAGGTTTGTGTGCTGGCTTCAATCTTCACATTTTCTTTTGCCTCAATGGCCTGGTGCAACCCATCGCTGTATCGTCTTCCATCGAGTATGCGACCTGTTTGTTCATCTACAATTTTTACTGCTTCATCCAGTACCACGTACTCGGTATCTTTATCAAATAAAGTATAGGCTTTTAATAATTGTTGTACAGTATGTATGCGATCGGCTTTTAAAGAGTATTCATTTAGCAGGGCTTCTTTCTGGCGCAATTTTTCATCTGCATTCAAACTGCTTTTTTCAATGTCGCTTAGCTTTACCGCAATGTCCGGCAAAATGAAAAATTCAGGATCTTCTCCAGACCTGGTGATAAGGTTAATACCTTTATCAGTCAAATCAACCTGGTTATTTTTTTCATCAATCTGAAAGTAAAGTTCTTCGTCTACCTTAGGCATTTCTTTTTGCTGATCTGCCAGGTAATAGTTTTCACTTTTTTGCAGTTTAACCCTGATGCCCGGTTCGCTCAAAAATTTAATGAGCGCACCATTTTTAGGTAAGCCACGGTGTGCACGAAACAATGATAAACCACCATCCTTGGGGTCATCGTTGCCTTCGCCTATCTTTTTCTTGGCGTCTATTAAAAACTGGTTCACGGCTTTGCGCTGTGCATCCAGTAATTTTTCAATGCGTGGTTTCAGGTCGAAAAACTGTTGTGTATTATCACTGTGACCAACCGGTCCGCTAATGATCAGCGGCGTACGGGCATCATCAATTAGTACACTATCCACCTCATCCACCATGGCAAAATGATGTTTGCGCTGTACCATTTCATCGGGGCTGTGCACCATGTTATCACGCAAATAATCAAAACCAAATTCGTTGTTGGTGCCATAAGTAATATCGGAGTTGTAAGCCGCTCTCCTGGCGTCGCTATTGGGTTCATGCTTATCAATGCAATCAACGGTCAATCCTAAAAATTCAAACAGCGGACCATTCCATTCACTATCCCTTCTTGCGAGGTAATCGTTTACCGTTACTATGTGAACACCTTCACCACTTAACGCGTTGAGGTAAGCAGGCAATGTACTTACCAGTGTTTTACCTTCACCCGTTGCCATTTCGGCAATTTTTCCGCTGTGCAATACCATACCCCCAATCAGCTGTACATCGTAGTGCACCATGTTCCAGGTAACTTCTCCACCAGCGGCCGTCCAGCTATTGCTGAAGAATGCCTTATCTGCTTCAATGCGGATGTGTTTTTTTGTAACAGCCAGCTTTTTATCCAGGTCTGTAGCGGAGCTTTCCAGCGTTGTATTTTCTTTAAAGCGGCGGGCGGTTTCTTTTACCACGGCAAAAGCCTCCGGTAAAATCTCCTGCAGTACCTCTTCTATTTTTTTATCCCTGTCTTTTTTAAGGGCATCAATTTCCTGGTATATAACATCCTTTTGGTTGATCTCTGCTACCGGTAAATTTTCAGCATCTATTTTTTTAGTGCTGATCTGGCCATCTATTTCAGCAAGGTGCTGGTGGATGCGTTGCTTAAATTCCTGGGTTTTATTGCGCAGTGCATCGTTGGAAAGGGATTGATATGCTGCAAAAAAACGATTGATGGATTCAACCTGGGGAGAGATCTTTTTTACATCTTTCTCACTTTTATTGCCACCAAATATTTTCGATAAAAAACCTATCATAAAATTGTTGTTATTGGTATATTAAATATTATCCGGTTGATTTTCAATGTCAAATTTGGTGCTTAAATGCGGTAAAAGCCAAATTGACAGCAAGCCCCCCGTTTTATAGGGGAGGCAAAGGTACAAATTAGTTGACAGTTTATTATTCGTCGCTGACAATGAACGGTGTAGAAACTATTAAAGTATTGTTGTTTTTGGTGAGTAGTGAGTAGTGAGTAGTGAGTTGTGAGTTGAGTAGTGAGTTGTGAGTGGTCAATCGTGTCGGGGCAATCATTCACTATTCGCTATTGCCTATTGACCTCTTCACTTCTTTACTCTTGCCTGTTCACCAGATAAGCTTAGTGAATAATCATTTGCGGTTTACCCTGTAAAATGTCTGGTTCAATATGAATAAGGCTGGTAGCGGCAAAGCTGATAAGGTTGGCGATCACCGACATGATCAACCCTTTTTTCCAACCGCAGCCGGTAAGCAGCCAAAGGGCGATGCCTTCCCCTGCAATTACAATGGCTTCAATTAAGTAAATGCTGATATCGGTACTGATTTTTAAAATGTGCGCTACGGGCCAGGAAATCAGGTTGACCATGAGGGCGTTCATTAACGCATCCGGCCTTTTCTTTCGCTTAAAAAAGAGGGCGATGATGGGTAACTCAAGAAGTATGGTGAGGAAAAGGTCTAAAGCTAATCCCATTATAGAAAATTGTTTGTTTATGAGTGAATGTTCGGACGCTTTAAGTTTGGCAACATTGGTTAATTGCGGACAAAATACTTTAAGGACATTATGAAACACTGCAAGTATAGGCACTTATTTTTACATAATGCGTGGCTTTCGATAGAAGCCGGTAATAATTCTGTAAGGTGCACCCGAAAAGGACGCACTTTAAATTGTAAAAAATAGTTTACCGCAGTGCGCAGAAACGCACTTTTCGCCACTACATGCTTTCATATACAGCATACTGGTGGTTTATTTGTTAATAACGGCCGTTTTGGATATGCTTTTTTGCCATACCTTTGCGGTCCAAAAACAACAACTTAATCAATTTAGTTTATATGTCAGGAGCTTTAAAAGAAGTACGTAACCGGATTAAAAGTGTACAAAGTACCCAGCAAATAACCAAGGCCATGAAAATGGTAAGTGCCGCTAAATTACGCCGTGCGCAGGATGCCATTACGCAAATGCGTCCTTATGCGCAGAAGCTACAGGAAATGTTGAGCAACATCGTGAGCAATGGCGATGGCAACGTAAACATGGCCCTGGCAACTGAAAGACCGGCAGAAAAAATATTGATTATTGTAGTTACGAGCGACAGGGGATTGTGCGGTGGTTATAATAGTAACCTGATTAAATTAACCCGTTCACTGATTTTTGAAAAATATAAAACACAGCACGCCAAAGGAAACGTAACTATTTTACCAATCGGTAAAAAAGGATATGAGCATTTTGCCAAAAACGGGTTTAAAGTGGTGGATACTTATTGGGGAATATTTACAGGACTTAATTTTGAAAAAGTACAGACCGCTGCCAAATATGCCATGGATGCTTTTGCCAATAAAGAAGCCGATGTGGTTGAACTGGTATTCAGCGAGTTTAAAAATGCCGCTACCCAGCAGTTTATAGCGGAACAGTTTTTACCGGTAGGCAGGGTAGCAAAAAAAGCTGGTGAAGCAAATGCCGATTTTATTTTTGAACCCGGCAAAGATGTACTGATCAGCGAGCTGATGCCGAAAATTTTAAACACCCAATTGTTTAAAGCGGTGCTTGACGGCAATGCGAGCGAGCATGGCGCCCGTATGACGGCAATGGATAAAGCAAGCGACAATGCAAACGAGTTACTGAAATCACTTAAGATAAGTTACAACAGGGCAAGGCAGGCAGCTATTACTACCGAGTTGACAGAAATTGTAAGCGGTGCTGCGGCGTTGAATGGATAGCCCCATCCCTTAGGGGTGTACAAGAATTTTCAAGTAAATAGCATATACATTAAATCGAGTAAATACAAATCCCTCTTTAGGGGATAGGGGCAATGGAACTTTCACAGATAATACCGCATATAGAAGCCTTGATTTTTGCAAGTGATAAGCCGCTCATTAATATTGAGCTGGTAGAATTGCTGAATAATGCGTTGGGTTTTATTGAAGACAGGGCCACTGTGGAACAGGTAGACGCTGCGATTGATGGTATACAGGAAAAATACAGTGCAGAGTTTTATGCGTTTGAATTAAAGCAAAGCGGCGGCGGCTGGCAGTTTTTAACCAAGAAGGAATACCACAAAACAGTGGCGCAGTTAAATGGCGATAAATTTTTAAAAAGATTGTCAACCGCGGCGCTGGAAACACTTGCGATTATTGCATACAAACAACCAATCGCTAAGAGCGAAATGGAAGCTATCCGTGGTGTTAACTGCGATTACGCGGTGCAAAAATTACTGGAAAAAGATTTGGTTATTATTTCGGGCAGAAACGAGGATGCTGTTGGCAAACCCCTGATTTACGCCACTTCCAAATCTTTTATGGATTATTTTGGCATCAACAGTACGGCCGATTTGCCTAAAATAAGCGAAGTATTGATGGAAGAACTGGTGCAGGCTACGCTGGTAAATCATCAGCCGCTTACAGAAGCCTATGTACCGGAAGATGTGGCAGAAATAAATGAACACAACGATTTTGCGAATGCAGATACAATCGAAGAGGAAAAAGAAATGGAACTGGATGAAAATGCCGTGCTGTTGATTGAAGAAGAAATGATTGTTACAGAAGTGGATGTTGCCTTTGATGAAGAAAATAGTGTTATTGAAGGTAATAAGCAGGAAGATGATGCGGCAGACGATAAACAGGATGGCACTGTCGACCTTGCTTCGAAGCAGGATAAACAGGAGGAAGAAGAACAATCAGAATCATAGATTTAAAAATAATTTTTTAAATAAGGTATGACGAAGATTGTTTCTCATACCTTTTTTTATGGCAGTTCAAAAATGAAAAATAAAATAAAACACACCACATCCAACATGGCAAAGAATTTAACACACGAGCAACTTATTGAAGTGGCCAATGAATTTGGCACTCCCGTTTATATTTATCATGCAGAACGCATTGCAGCGCAATATAAAAAGCTGCAAAAGGGTTTTGCCGGATGCAACGCCCGTTTTTTTTACGCCTGTAAGTCGTTGACCAATGTAAATATTTTAAAGTACGTTCATTCAATTGGCGCTTCGCTGGATTGTGTTAGTATTAATGAAGTAAGGCTTGGCCTGATGGCGGGCTTTGCACCCAAGGATATTTTGTATACGCCCAACTGTGTAGACTTTGAAGAAATTGTAGCCGTGAAAGAATTGGGTGTCAACATTAACATTGATAACATTTCTATCCTGGAACAGTTTGGTAATAATTTCGGTAGTACTTACCCGGTTTGCATCCGCCTTAACCCACATATTATGGCGGGCGGAAACTACAAAATATCCACCGGGCATATTGACAGCAAATTCGGCATTTCCATTCACCAGATGCGCCATATTGAACGCATTGTAAAAACAACCAAACTAAACGTTACCGGCATACACATGCATACCGGCAGCGAGATAAAAGATATCAATGTTTTTTTAGAAGGATTGGCCGTGATGTTTGAACTAGCCGGCCATTTTCCCAACCTGGAGTTTATTGATCTGGGCAGTGGCTTTAAAGTACCTTATCAACCCGGAGATGCCGAAACGGATGTAAACGCATTGGGCGAAAAAGTGGCCATTGCTTTCCAGGAATTTGAAAAGGAAACCGGTAGAAAATTACAGGTATGGTTTGAGCCGGGTAAATACCTGGTGAGTCAATGCGGATATTTTGTGGTAAAAGCCAATGTAATCAAACAAACACCGGCCGCGGTTTTTGTGGGTGTAAACAGCGGTTTTAATCACCTGATACGCCCGATGATGTACGATGCTTATCACCACATTGAAAACATTAGCAATCCAAAAGGGGCAGAAAGAATTTATACCATCGTTGGCAATATTTGTGAGACAGATACATTTGCCTGGGATAGAAAACTCAATGAAGTTCGGGAGGGCGATTACCTTGTTTTCTACAATGCCGGTGCCTATGGTTTTGAAATGAGCAGCAATTTCAACAGCCGCTTAAAGCCTGCAGAAGTAATGATTATTGACGGCAAGGCGAAGCTGATTCGTAAAAAAGACGAGTTTGAAGACTTGCTAAAAAACCAGGTAATTTAACCGGCACTGCCAAAAATACTGTTGATGCGGAAAACAAGACTCAGGTAAAATGGAGGCTTGTTTTTCGCGTTTTGCTTTGCGAAACAAACCTCCATAAATACGGGACGTGTTGAGACACAACGCTTTCGTACAAAATAATATGGTCAAACAGTTGCATTCCGGCTTTAATTAATGTAACTTAATTGTCTAAAAACGATTCATATGAAAGTTCCACACGTCTTAGCCCGCTTAGCCATTTATCTACTTGCGCTTGTCATGATTATTTTCGGAATTCAGCATTTTTTACATCCCCGCGACCTTGTCAACTATGTACCGCAATTTTTACCCGGCGGATTGATTTGGGTTTATTTTGTCGGTTTTGCCTTTATTTTGGTGGCCGCCGCATTTATACTAAACAAATGGGTAAAGGCTGCAGGTTACATCCTGGCCGTGCTGTTATTTATATTTGTACTCACCATTCATTTTCCAAATTACATGAATGCGGGCAATGCAGAAGCAAAGCAAATGGCATTGATTAGTATACTCAAAGATACGGCCATCGCCTGTTTTGCCTTGTACATAGGAGCCGGCGCACATCACCAGAAATTGCATATGGAAGACAGTGATTAAAGGTTGTCTCACACAAAGTGGACAAAGGATACAAAGAACGCAACGGATGATTCAGCCATAATCAGGTTTTCCTGACATTGAACGGATACGCCGATCCATTTCTTTGTTACCATTGTATCCTTAGCGACCGTTGTGTGAAACTGTGAGACAAAATATTACTATTTTTGAATAGCGGGCAGCGTAATTCCGTTATTTAGATGATCAAAAATATTTCCTCTTTTATTAAAAACAAGCCTGCACTGGCGGTAGGTTTTCTTTTCGCAACGTCCAGCCTTTTATTCGGTACCTGGGTGGCAGCAATCCCCACCATCAAACAGCGCCTTAATTTTGATGATGGCAGTCTTGGTTTGTCATTGCTGTTATCGCCCCTGGGCGCAATCAGCGGCATGCTGTTATCTACAAGAATATTTAGCAAAGTACCTGTTGGCCGCTGGATGCTGAATGGTTACCGGCTGCTATGCCTGCTGATGATAGTACAAATCAATTCAATTAACCGGCCGATGTTTTGGCTGATATTGTACCTGTATGGGTTTTGCAGCTTTTTAAATGGTGTGTCTGCCAATGCTACGGTAAATATTATGGAAAAAAAAGCAGACCGGTTATTTATGAGCACCTGCCACGGCATGTATAGTCTGGGCGGGGCCGTAAGCGCCGGTTTAGCGGCGCTACTCATATCACTTCATATAGTGGCCGGATGGCAAATTGTGATAGTGGCCAGTGTAATCTTAATTATCATCACGCTCAATCAAAAGCATTTACTCGTACACCAGGATATCATTCACAGCCGTTCGGGAATAAAGCTTCCTTCGCCGGCCATTTTAGGCATTTCATTTATTTGCATGGTCACTTTTATGGCAGAAGGTTGCGTGGCCGACTGGAGCGCCATCTACCTGAAAGAAACACTACATGCGCACAAGGCACTTATCAGCCTGGGGTATGCCGGTTTTTCAATCGCTATGACACTTGGCAGACTAAACGGCGACGGTCTTATTGCTTCGATTGGAAGTAAAAAGATTGTGATCACAGGTTGCCTGTTATCAGCTACTGGTTTCACAATAGTTGTCCTGGCTCCGGTGGTTCCGGTTGCCATTATTGGATATATATTGATAGGTTTCGGTTCATCCTGTATCGTACCTGTTTTATTCAGTGCCGCTGCCAATATTCCCGGTACAAGCACTGTCGAAGGGTTTGCCATGGTTACAACCGGCGGACTAATAGGCTTCCTGGCCGGACCTTCCATCATTGGTTTTATCTCAAAGATTTCCGATTTGTCAAAAGGCTTGTCTTTATTGATTGTGATGGCTTTACTGGCCGCGACAGTGGCATGGAAAAACAAGTTTTTTGCCGATAAAAAAACGGCCACACCGGCACTGGAATATGATGAACAGCTTTATTAATGATTGTTTTTTCTAAATTTTTGTCCGGGCCAAACATAGCTTTGAGCGACATTTGTTGCGTCGCACACTTCAATGATGAGAATTCGCTGCACTTCGGGTTGAATATTTTTTATATCGTTTAACTCTGATCTATATAATTTTTATTTACTGCCAAATAGTTTCATAAAAAAGCACACTTCAATAAACAGTCATCTTCCA
>JBBQWL010000019.1:0-110380 GCA_038210625.1 Chitinophagales bacterium
TTTTCGTTTTCATTTGGAGTTTTGGTGGAACGCTTAAAAGTGTCGTCGGTTGTGGAAATGTTTAGCTTTTTATTGAGCCCCGCCATATCCAGTTGGTAAGTTACAGGCCGCAGTTTCATAATAAAATCAAGTCCTTTTACACCTTCGCTGATGTTTTTTTTATAGCGGCCGTCACTTAAATTGCTGTAGCCAACAATGCCACCGATGGAAGTAATGTCTACGTTCCCGAACCGCACCTGGTTACTGGCGGTGCACCTCGCCTGATTTCCGACAGCGGTAGAATTGGTCGCTCCATCTTGTAATATATCTGCCTGAAACCCCAGTAACGTATTTTTCTCACCCAGGTTGGATGCAGTTCCTGCTGCTACTCCAACCACTGTATTTCCGGATCCGTTTGTTGTTCGATTCATAGCGGCGGAGCCTATGGCAATGTTGGCATCACCCAAACTTGATGCAATCAATGCCCTGTCTCCAATGGCGATGTTACTGCCACCAATCGTATTTCTTTGAAGTGCACTTTTACCGATACCTATATTGTTGCTGCCGGTTGTATTTGAGGTAAGTACGGCAAGGCCAATGGCCGCATTACTATTTCCGGTTGTATTAACTAAAAGTGCTTCGTAACCGACACCGACATTGCCGTTGCCGGTGGTGTTGAACGCAAGTGTTTTAGAGCCGAGCGCTGTGTTCTGAGTACCGGTGTTTGAGAACAAGGCCTGGAAGCCGGTTGCTGTATTGTTATCGCCAATTGTGTTGTTGTGCAATGCCTGAAAACCTTGCGCTGTGTTGTTGATACCGTTCGTATTTGCAAAAAGTGATTGTGCTCCGGTTGACGTATTGGCCTGTCCGGTGGTGTTGGAAAAAAGTGATTGAAGACCTGTTGCGGTATTTGCGTTACCAGTTGTGTTGGTAGCCAATGACCCTGCTCCAACGCCTACATTATCGTTACCTGATGTATTGGTAAAAAGGGATGCAGAACCGAGTGCAGTATTGTTTGCACCGATGGTGTTTGCAGTTAACGCCCGATCACCGAAACCAACATTGTCACTACCCGATGTGTTTGCAGCCATAGCCTCCGCACCAACGGCGGTATTTAAAAACCCGGTACTGTTAGCCGCAAGCGAATGATGACCAATAGCGGTGTTGTCGTTACCTGTAGTGTTGGATGTAAGTGCCTGGAACCCGCTTGCCGTATTCCTCGTACCCGTAGTATTAAAGCGCAGGGCCTCAAAGCCAAAGGCAGCGTTATTACTTCCGGCAGTGTTGGCGAATAGTGAACGTGAACCCACCGCTGTGTTAAATACACCCGTGCTGTTATTGGATAAACTAAAGTTGCCAATGCCCACCAAATTATCACTGGTGGTATTTCCAATTAAGGCGCTGGTGCCAATACCAATATTGTTTTTAGCTGTTGTATTTCCCTCGCCTGAACGCAGGCCCCAAAAAATATTTCCACTTACCGGATGTAGCTCACCTACCTGTACATTGTTTACGCGAAAGTGCAAAGGTTCCAAATCTGTGGTACCAATGAATTGGTTGGCCGCATCAATAGCATTGTTGCCGGTAACGTTCCAGCCGTTGCTGTTTGTAGAAGCAACTGGCTGCCAATTGGGTGCAGCCGGGGTGCCGGTATTTACTTTTAATTGTTTGGTGGTTAAGTCATACACCAGCAATGCTGTTGCGGGTGTGGGAATAGCCAGCAGTGCGGTTGTACTCATTCTTGGGATAAGCAAACCTTTATTTGCTGTTACAATATCCAATGCAGCGGAAGCATCTGGCGTGGTTGTGCCAATGCCAATGCCCTGGGAAAAAGAGCTTATCGCAGCCAGCAGCAACAATGGCAAAAGGAATAGTTTTAATTTCATAATTATGTTGTGTTTAAATTGTATGAGAAGTAGATTCATTAGTAAAAGCTGTAGTTCGTGGTTTCGTGGAAAACCTGCTCTGCAGAAGTGCCTGTCAGGTACTGAAATTTTCCATTTTTAACCAGGGGGATATTCTTGTCATTGTAGGTGTAGGAATAATCAATTTTATAATGTGTGCCATCACCCGAACGGGTTAGTTTACCAGGATTATTTTTTTGTAATTGCACGCCTGGCAACAAATAGAAGTGCTCAAAAAAATCAGGGTGCAGGAGACCGAATCCGTCTACATTTACCTTGTTATCGTATTGCTCAAACATGTCAATAGTAGTTGATGCAGGAAGCCCGTTAATTGGCGGCTGATAAATTGTAAGTGATGCCAGGTTATCATCAACGCCGTACTGCATGGTCATCTCCCGGTCAATGACAGTGCCGACAGCCTGTTTATGAAAGCGCTCTATCCTAACCAGCTTCTTTACATCGTAAGTAAAAAAACTTTCTGCATAAAATACGCCTGCTGAATCTAAGTATTGAATGAAAGAGACCCTGCCTTTATTGTCATATGTATATTGGAGCCTGTCTTTATTTACTACGATATTGTTTCTCATCTCACTTATCCTCCCCCCATCGTAAATAATATCATACCTATTAAAGCCTGAAGCAAATGATACAAAAATGGGCTTCCCCGCCGCATTGTATTCAAAGTAATAATAAGGAGAAGGAACCAATGGTATTAAAATTTCTTTTAGCAATAAGGGAGTTGCAATGCTATCCATAGGGGGTGTTTGCGGATCGATTGGTCCTCCTTGTTTTTTACAGGAAAATAATACAAAGGCCATAATCCAAAGCCACAATAACTTGTAACGCATAATCTTTATTTTTAGTTAAGTTTTAACTCTACCGGCGAATGAAAAAGAATTGTTTTTTTGCCGGGCTATAGTCATCAAAATCATTTAATTTAAAACCGCATTCGAATGTGTTGAACTGCTTTAACAGCCACATACACTTGAATTCATTAAATCAGTATAGTTCTGCCGGTTTATCATTTTAATATTCATTTGTTAGTTTATTTCTGTTGTTAATTGGCTTGCTGACGTTCCTTATATTAATGGATGAGCATCGCGTTTTTTCAACCCCTGTTCAGTCAATAGATAATCTCTTTGTTTTGTCAATTAATAAAAGTGAAAGGCCCCTGCTATTATAAAGGCATCCCTTTTGTTGTTTCAGGATAGATCAATACCGCCCGCATTGGCGTTCTGCTTAACAGCTTCAAGTACCAGGTCAACAATACCGTCATCAATCCTGGTCCTGGTTTTAAGAGCTGCTTCTTTTAGCAGTGAAAAGTTTGTATGCAAACCCAGCAGCGTGTTTTTATAAATTTCAGGTGTATTATTTTCTTTTACAACCGAAAGCACATCTTCCATTTCAGCTTTTTCTACTGCTTTTAATGCCGGGAGAATTGCTGTAACTATTAATTCCTGAATTTTTGCCATTATGCATTTGTTTTTATAGATTATGATTACTTAATTAAATCGTCAGGGTGGTTAAAGCCCTGCTGTTATAGTGTTGCTGTGAATATTGTTTTGCAACTGCCTCCTTGCCTTTGCGAGGCTTGATTTTGATGTAACAACGGAAACCCCAAGTTGCTTTGATATTTCCGCATGGGTAAAACCATCAATGATAAAAAGATTGAAAACAATTCTGTAACCTGGCGTTAATTCCTGTAAAAACCTCATCAGTCCCTGGTAAGAAATTCTGTCAACTTCATCTTCGCCTGCGGTTGATAACTTTATAATTTCGTTCTCCGCACCTGTTTCAAAATGGTGTTGATGATTTTTACGAAAATGGTCAATAGCAGCGTGTACCATTATTTTCCGGAGCCACACTTTGAACGAACCAGTCGCATCAGTATCCGCAGGTTTATAGTGACAGATTTGCCTAAATATGTTAAGAAAACCATCGTTTAATATTTCAATGGCATCGTTGTTATTATTTGCATAACGGTTACATATTGCCATTGCATATCCATAGAAGTACCGGTAAATTTCTTTCTGGCTCATCCTGTCATTTAAAGAACACCTTTTAATAAGTTTACCCAATTCCCGGGCTGGCAACAAATCGCTTTTTTTGACTGCTGAATAACAGGCCTCTCTACCTTCTATTGAAGCCGGTGAAAAACTTTGTGCAATTTGGATGCTCATACCGTTTTCGTATTTTATTGTTTTTTTTATAAACAACTTGCCGCAAAAACATATGCTCGTGTTGCCAGTTTTACCAGATATGCCGGCAATGACTTATTCGCGTCTTTCTGCACACTGATCACAGCATTTGAATCAGGCGCTGCAAAAAAAATAATGCCGGTTTTTCCATCTATCCAACACTACATGACTTGCTTGTTTAAAACGTAAAAAATGTTTTATTTTCAAACACAAAATAAAAGATTGCTTTGCCTTTGTATTTAAGGGATGTTCCCTATTTTATATTGGTATCATCCCCATTTTATAAATAATTGACCTTGTTGAACGGAAAGATTTTCTATCCGGACAGCAAAGCGGATTCAGAAAAATTCCGCCAGGAAAATCACATGCAAACTCAATCTTTTATTAGCTGATCTTCAAACTGGGCAAGTTGCCTATCCGGTTGAATGACATCTATACTCAAAAGCTCCTGCAAGTATAGGCGAAGAAAGGATGGCGCTGGTGCAGCAACGACGATACCATTAAAGGGTTAGCTTGTATCAATCACTGTTTTACAAAACAGGGATGTCTCCGCCCTATTCCGCCGCTTCATTATTCACGGAAGAAGGTTATTCTTTCTTTATTCAGCGCCACGCTATCTAAGGGTATTTCTTTCATCACAACAGTAACATTGTTTCCCTTCCAGTTACCAGTTAGTTGAAGTATATTTTTAAGGGGATTGGAATAATGTAATACCGGCCAGGTTGCTGTGTCGGGATTATTGTGTAGGGTGTACGTACGTTTAATTGTATCCATCTCACAATCATAATACTCAGCTTTATCCAGCATGTTGTAAACAATAGCGGAATTTTTATTTGCAAAAGCAAATTTTCTCCAACGCAAAGTATCCGTTAAAAGAGGCGGCAAAGTATCTTTACTTACAAAATAAGTAACCTCAAATAACTTCTCACGTTTTGCATTCATGGTGTTTTCGACATACCGTTTATACACATGCATTGTGTCGGTAACAAAACAAAAGGCAGTTATACTTATGCCCAGTGCAACCAGCAGATACTTTTTCCAGCGCCGTTTAAACTTATACTGCTTTTCCGCCAGCGACACCGCACGACCATAAAAAAAGAATTGAATTAATTTATTGATATAGGGCGCAAGCAGAAATAACACACAAGCGAGCAGCAGCGAAGAGTAAAGCTTTACCGGTATATTATAAAAAATATTCAGTGCAACCACATTACATAAAATAGTGCACATAAATAAACTGCCAAATACATGTGTGCGGCGAAAGAGTAATAATAAGCTGCCGGCCACCTCACAGGCGCCGGTAAATATTTCATACCCGGGTGATGCGCCTACAAAATTCCATACTGTACCAAACCGGCTTTGTTCACCTATTGGTGTTAACAGGTCGGCCACACCGGGATAACTCATTTGCACGGGAATTAATTTAGCTATTCCATATCCAAACATGATTAGTGCCAGCGTGTATCGAACATACATTCTGAACCAGTAATTAAGTTTATTGTATTGTGTTTTGTGCCGGTCAAGGATACCCCAAACAATTATAATTATTACTATAAGGATAGCAAGGGTAAAGTAAAATACCATTCCAAAATGATTATCTCCCGGCGGGTTTTGATTCAGTTGAGGATCGTATCCTGTATGATACAGATGCTTATCTAACCAGTACAAAGGTTTTGCAACCGATGCATAAATTTTTGAAAGGCTGTCAAAAAAATTAAACCATAAGGAGATAAAAGCCAATTCATAATTAAACAGGTAAAATCCCAGGAAAAGAAAAAGAAACCTGAAAACAATTTTTTGCCAGGATTTCCATGGATGCACATTCTCAGTGGTAAGCATATTATTATATTGATTTAATCATTTCCAGGATGAACTACAGTTTTTTTATCCGGCAACATTTTCTATCTGCGGCAATCGTTTAGAATGAAGTATGTAATGAGAAATATAAATCTAAAATGTTTGATCTTAAATTGGATCCTGTACACTTTTTTGATAAACAAGTTTGCTGCAAAAATTCAACTACGATTACTCGCTACAGATATTTTTTTATTTAAAAAATTATTTTGGATTGTATTTGCTGTGTCAATCTTCCCCAATTATTCAATTTGATTCGTACTATACTACATGCAATCCAAAATGCTTTACCGGCCCATGATTTTTGTTTACAGACCGGTAAAGCAAATTCTAAGAGCGGGTGCTTTGTGTGCATTAAATCTACAGCTGTGATTTTTAATTCTGTAATTCAATAACTCACTTAGTTTCAAAATCACTTAAGTTTATAAATTAATTTTTTTAATTAATCTGCAGATAAAAACGCTTAATTTAAATGCACCAATGGGTTTGTATCGAAAAAAGCACCAGCAGGATTGAACTTCCATACCCACGCATGGCACAGCCATAAACCGAACGTAGTATTGCGTTCCCAAACGTCCAGAGAACCGGTGAAACCTTCCGGGGCTTTGTTTGGCGTGGCGCTTATTGGCACAGCATATTCCACGGCAACCAGTTCATATTGACCCTGTCCATTTTTATTGTAAACAAGAATCTCCGGTTTCGAAATTTCAAAAACAGAATCCGCTATAGCTGCTTTCATAAAATGATAACCCATATTCGCTTCCACTACGTTAATATCAACATATTGATCAGCGAATGCTTTTTGAATATCATTGTATTTTTCGGTGGCAGCCTTGGCCTGCAACAATTCAACAATGCTTTGATGATTCATATTGTACTGCTTTTCATACCAACTAAAATCGCCTTTTTTTACAGCTTCTGTTACTGCTGCATTATCCTGAAAGGGCACCTGTACGTCTTGTTTTTTACACCCGGCAACCATCAATCCAACCAATAGCAATAGGGCATAAAGTGATCGAATAATTATTCTAGCACTACTGTAATTTGATCTTTGTTCTATGCTCATACCAGTACTTGATAATGGTTGAGCAATTAGGAATTTTTTCATTTTTCTTTTATTTGTTTGATTGTTTATTAATTCAGAAATACTTTGCAAAAATGACGCTGACAGCTTTCAGTCTTGTAAGAGATGTTCCCTATTTTAGAAATATAATTCCTTATTTTAAAAGGTATAAATGATGACTGGATTTCGCGATATTTTTTAGCAAATATCTTTCTGCAATTATGCTGTTAGTATTAGTGCGAAATAATTTTTTGTTCCAGTCAAATTGATTTCGGGTGTTGTATTTGCAGTCTTTATTTTCATCAGGCAAACAGTTTCATTTATTCCATTATCGGGAAACAAACTATAATGCAAATAATGACCTAAGATTTTTTTAACAGCCCGGTAAGCCAATTGATGGGAGAATATATTTTGTGAATGTGAGCATTCCAGGCGATGCAGTGCACCGCATTTTTCAAGAAGCCTGCGGGTAATAGGAAATACATTTCCGCCTGCTTCAGCTTCGTGTTTAGCAGCTGCTGCAAGTTGAACTAATCGCAAAACAACCCATTCGCCAATCGCTTTTGCATCGGCGAGGTAATAGGTATTCGTTACTGATACTCCGCCGTTCATATGCAAAATTGAAAATGTAAAGTATGGGTTAACAACAAAGGCGAAATTGAAAACTTCGTGACAGCATTGCAGCAGACCACACTCTCAGGCAAATACTCAGCTTTTTATCGCCACTATTCTAATTCTTTTATAGTCTGCATTCCAAACACCATCTATAAAATGTGTGTCTGCTAATTTATTTTGAACTTCATTTAAAATATCTTCTTTTTCAACTTTCGAAATACCAACAAAAAAGTCGTCGCCAAACATTATAAACCAGTCTTTAATTCCCTAGTTGCTTTTTAAAGCTGTCACTCTATCAAAGTGTTCTGCATGAATTACCCTGAAGTTTAATTTCTCAAGCTCTGTGGCATACTCTCCAACTGAGGTGTAGTACCAAAAATCGATTTTGGCATTTTCATAAAAGCCCCTTTGTTTAAAAGTCTCTCTCAAAGCATTTAACATCTGTTGATTATTACCTTTACCACCAAACTCAAGAATTATTCTACCACTGTTTTTAAAAAGTGAATACGTTTTTTTAATCACAAGTTCCTTTTCTGGTATCCAATGTAAAACTGCGTTTGAAAAAATTTTGTCAAATTGAATTTCAAAATTTAATTCCCTGGCATCCATTTGATGAAATTCGATATCTGGAATAGATTTGGCACTGAGAATCATTTCAGCAGAGCTGTCCACGCCAATTACGTTAGCTCCAGTAAGGGAAATTTCTTTTGCCAGATCACCAGTTCCACATCCCAAGTCTAAAATAGTTTCACCTGGTTTAGGATTTAAATAGCACAAAATGCCTTCTCCGAATTTTGAAACAAAGTCGTGAGATTTGTCATAAAGTGTCGAGTTCCATTTCATTGTTTACTGTTTATTAAAATTCTCTCAACGTTTGCAACGCCGTGGTTGGGGAAAAGAAAAACATCCGCCTAGTGGAAAGGCTTTTGAAAAAAATGTGCTGACAAAATCGCAAAAAAATACTCAGATTGAATCCAAACTAAGCTAAAATACTATACCATCGCTTATTGCTACTCTTTCTACTAGTAAATAAAAATTTCGATTTAATTCCCTGCAAAAATTCTCAAATAAATGTGCCCTGGATCTTTTTATAAATACTGTGCGCTGAATACATCTTGTGTTTTGACAACTTTTCATTTTTTTAATCTCAAATTTTTAGTCTAATGAGATTTATCTTACTTATTTTTTCTTCGTTCACCTCAAAAATGATCACTTGCTCCATTTTTTCAACATTTCCATTTCTGCCGAAAATATATTCATACACAATTACCGTATTATCAAAAGTTATACTGTTGATAATCTCAGCACGAAGTTTAGGAGAAAGAGCAAACAAGTCTGAATACATTTTTCTGCATTCTTCGAAGCCCTCAATCAATACTTTGCTGTCTGAGAAATTAACTATTTTGATTTCCTCACAAAATAGGGACATCATACTTTCAATATCTCGGTCGTTATAAGCCTTCATTTGTTTTCCTATAACTTCATTTATTGTCATTTTACTTTTATTGAGGACTTTCATTAATTTATTTTTCGCTCAAAAAAAATCAGACTCCCAGGCTTTCAGGTGCTGAGTGCATACTTTTGTGTGACAGTTTCACGAACTGCCAGGCGCAGAATTGAGACATAATTCTTAGCACTTACTTTACTGTTTCACCACTTGTATTCGTTTTTGATTTTGTCCATTGTTCCAACTTACAGATAGATGATAAAGGCCATTCGAAAGAGACTTCATATCAATACTCAACCAGTTGCTGCCCTGCACAATGGTTGCTGTTTGCATTTTTACAAGCGCCCCTTTGCTGTCGAAAACTTTTATAATAACCTGCGCTGAACCGCTGCTGGCAATACTTATCGTCGCTTTGTCAGTAACCGGATTTGGCCACAGGCTAAATGAATCCCCGGCATTACACAACGATCGAAGTGTACCTGTATATTGCACCCTTCCGTTCAAATCATGTTCTGCAATACGGTAATACCCAGCCGGTAAAGAATTATTATCAATGAATGAATAACTTCTTTCACCATTACTATCGCCTGCAGCAGGTTGTCTGCCAATAACCATCCAGTGAATACCATCACTGCTTCTTTCAATATCAAAACGGCTGCTGTTTTGCTCTTGGGTAGTTGCCCATGTTAGTCCAACTTTTCCAGATGCACATTTTGCATTAAAAGAAATAAAGCGTATTGGCAAAATAATGTTGGGTGTTTTTACATAGAGGCCATCATGTTTTGCTAAAAAAAGTTTATTGTCAAATTCAATGATGTCCCAGGCATAACCGGTGGGGAGAAACTCTTCCTTTATTGCCCATGTAGAGTTTACTGTTGCATTCTTATTACGCTGCTGTATCCAGGTGCCTCCGGCAAAGAGATTGGTGAGTGTATAATAATTAGTCGACCCTGCATATATATTCCTGTCAGCGCCTACATGGGTACCTGCCTTATCTTCAACCCAGCTTAATCCTGCATTATCGCTTCTTATAATCTTGTTATCATTTACTGCCCACAATGTATCGCCACGATTAATCAGCCTGTTAATTTGCAGGCCCGGATGCAAGCGATGATCAAGGTAGTATTCTTCTTCCCATTGATTGCTGGCGAAATTAAACCGGTAGTAAGTACCGTTTGATCCTGCACCTGCTATCAAAAAATTGGGAGCACTGATTATGTTCTGGACAACATAGGAATAGAAGGGCAGCGAATTGGTGAACGGACCCCAACGGTTTGTATTTGTATTCAATGCATAAATTCCATCACCAAAGGTGGCTGCATACAAACTATTGCCATGCACCACCAACCGGCTCGCATCTACTGCACTTAACGCATTGCTATGCCACGAAATTCCATCGTCATCACTGTTAAAAATTGCAACATCATTGGTACCAATATAAATGTCGTTGTTATAAAACCCCATTGTAGTTAAGTGAACAGGAATATTACTCACACTCATCGCACGCCAGTTAATTCCATCTTCGCTTTTATAAATGATGTTTGAGTCAGATGCTGCATAGAGGCCACCGTTATGCACAGCAAGGGCAATAATATGACTTGTCGGAATCCCCGTGATTTTCGTCCACTGTGAAAACGCTCCGTTTATGTAAAGCAAAAAGGCGGCAATAAAATAGACTTGTTTCATTTTGCTTGTTTAATTTTTTATGTCTTTTGTTGTCCGTCTTAATTTTTTTTAACTTCTGTTGCTATTCTTAAAACGACTTTTATCGCCATGAATAAATAGCCCATCGATGAGCATTGAATTTTTAATATTAAGATGACTTTTGTTTCGTGTGCAAAACAAATGCATGTTCTGCAGACGTGTTTAAGGTAGATCTCCCATTTTGCACCTGCATCTTCCCTATTTTGTAAAGGGTACAGTTTAGGTATAGGTTGAATCTAAGAAAGTAGAGGAGTCAAAAAATTTCACTAAGCTTTGTTATCACAAGCGGCTCATGGCTTGCCGAAGGGCTTTGCCTTGGAAAACGCCTGCTCATAAAAGCACTAAATTTTGATTGAAAAACGATTATTCAAAATATGTACTTTCGTACAGTCTTTTGGCTCCCGTAAACGGTAGCAGTTTCTTAATTCATCATTTCATTCCGTACTTTAATTTCTTCCTCTGTCTCTGGAACTAAGAAACTTAATCCGTCCACTATTGTTTCTTGCACAGCTTCTACAATAGGACTAAAAACGTTATTGTATTTTGAAAATGCTGTATTGTAGTCACCGTTTGAAGCCACCAATTCATCGGCTAACATTGTTGCACCTTGCATTGCTAAACTAGTACCCATTCCTGTTGGGAAACCAGCGCAATGCGCAGCATCGCCAATCAATGCTATACGACCATTTGTCCAGGAAGGCATTTTAATTTGGCATATTTCATCGAAATATAAGTTATCGGAGTTCGCCATTGCAGTTAAAATACCGGGGATTTTCCAGTCACAGTTTGCAAAATTTTCTTTCAGTATTTGCTTAAAATTTGCATCGTTTCGATAGTCAAAATTTAATTTGGGTGACCTAAATAACAGTATTGAATTCCCCTTGTCATTGATAGCGGCCATTTTGTTGGGCATATTAAACATTTGTCCAGTGTTCTGTTTTTCAAGGCTTTCATCTGCTTTTAAAATAGCAAAGTATGCACCGAAGAATTGTTTAAAAAACTCCTCATCACCAAAAACTAATTTTCGTACTATTGAGTGAATGCCATCCGCACCAAAAACAAAATCAAAATTTCTGCCCGGCCCGTCTTTAAAAGTTACGGTTACACTATTTATATTTTGATGAATTGTATCTATACGATTATTGAAAAGATATTCAACTTCCTGAGTAGCTGCCTCATAAATAATTCCTATCAAATGGTTCCTATGTAGCTCAATATCCTGACCTGATATATCGTCTCCAATCTGTTTTATTCTTGCAATACATTTGTTTTGCACATTCACAAACTCTATAGCTGTTGTTATTTTTACTGCCTTAATTTTGTCGAGTATTCCCATCCGTTCCGCTACATGGACTGCCTCACCTCTTACGTCAATTGGAGATCCACCTTTTCTTGGTTCTGATGAAATTTCTATTACTGTAACTTTATAGCCAAGCCTGTTTAACCAATAAGCCATTGTAAGTCCTGCAATACTTGCTCCTGAAATTAATGCAGTTTTTTTCATTATTTTTTGGTTGAATATTATTGGTTAATGTGTTTTTATTCTTTAAAAGAATCAGCTGTTTACTCTTCCTCTTTCTTCATCTGATCCGGATTTAACTTTCACTGATTTCATTTTATTGTTGCCAAAATTTCTTGTGTAAGTGAGCCTTATAAACCGGGCATTAAAGTCGTATTTAAAATATGAATCCACATTATTTTGCGGCGAATGAGTTTTGATTCTCCAATTGCCTGAATGGAGCATATCGTCTATGGCAAACCTTAATGACCCGTTATCTCCAAACTTCTTTTGAATGCCGGCGTTGATCAATGTAACAGGCAGGTACACTGAAATTCCGGAAAATGATTTAGAATAATACGTAGCACTAATTTCAACAGAAAAATTGTTGGGTAAGGTTACCGAATTAACCAGGTCAATGTTGAATCCGTATAAGTTGAATTTGACATTTTGTTGCACTGCTGAACTTTGTGCAACCTGGTATTGTGCAGTAAGATTACTTTGTATCTTCCACCAATTTGTTAAATTGTACGAACGTGAATACGTTAACGAAGCGGTATTTAAATATTGCAGGTTTAGCGACCGGTAAGTAAGATTATTTGTAAGGCTATCCACCATTGGTTGCCATGAACTGATCTCGTTTTTTGAATGACTAAATTGTAAAGACAGGATTGTTTTTTTTGTATGGTACCCGATTTTAAATGCGTCAGAAATAGCAGGATATAATGAAGTGTTGCCAGCCGAAAATGTATTGGGTCCCCAGAAAAATACAAATGGCGCAATGTCGTTATAAGTAGGCCTTGTTACCCTTCTAGAATAAGAAAATTGAACATCATTATTTTTATCAAAATCCTTTTTCAGGAAAAGGCTGGGAAATAAATATCCATACTTCCTGTTAATAATATTTTGCTGAGATGGTGTACTGACACCAGTATGCGTGTACTCATACCGGACGCCCCCATTAATTTGCCATTTACCTGCAACTTTCCATTTTGCTGAAATATAAGCCGCACCTATTTGCTCTGTTAATGTGGAGTACGATGTTAAGTTTGAGTCTATTCTCCACACATCATTAACCGATTTTTGCACTACAACATTATTGTCAAGATGTGATGTCACAGCTTTAATGCCTGCATCCAGGGAAAAGGAAGGAGAATGTGTATATTGATAATCTGCACTGCCGATATAGAACTGTATAGGCGTAGCCTTTGCCAAATCAATTTTTGACAGTTCATGTAATCCATGTTGCTGATAAAATATATTGTTATCATAGCCGGATGGATTATCGTTGTGATAATAAAGATGATCCAGGTTAAAACTGATATTGCTTTTTGAATTGATTTTAGTTTGCAACCCGATTCCCGCAGTTATACTTTGCCAGATATTTGATTCATGAATATGCATGTTTGTGATGATATCAGAATCGCCGGTAACATGATTGTTATCATTTGAAAAAGCTGTCATGTCCCAATTTCTTCTGTATCCCGTCAATGATAAGTTTACCAGGGTACGATCATTGAATTTGTATTCTAAGCCTGCATTTAGGTTTTGCTGGTTGGTTATATTTTCACGGTGGCTGTAATCATTTACAGTTTGCACAATAGCATTGTTAAGTGATTGCCTGTTCATGTTAGAAATGTGCAGGTTGTGATTTCTTGCAACCGAGTAATCCAAAAAGTAAGAAAACTTTTTGTCTCTATGGCTCAGGTTAAAATTTCCACCCAATCCTTCTGCCCATCGGTAACCGGCCGTTAAACCAAACGAACCATTTGTGCCAAAGTCAACAGCACCTTTCATTATAATGTTGATGATGCCTGCATTTCCTTCAGCATCATACTTTGCAGGAGGTAGTGTAATAAGTTCTACTTTTTCAACATTTGCTGCACTCATGCCATCCAGCATTTGCACCACTACATCTATAGGCAATTGCATCACTTTGCCATTGATCATTATTTTTACGCCATCTTTTCCACTCATGGCAATCGTATTATTTTGCCTGTTCACCACCACCCCGGGAGATTTCTGCAGCACTTCCAAAATACTGTTACCGGATGAAGTGATACTGCTTTGAACATTTACTACAAGCCTGTCAACCTGCTGTTCAAACAAAGGCTTTTTAGCTTTTATAATTACTTCATTCAATTTAGCGGCTGTTCTTTCAAGGATGATGTCTGCCAGCATAATATCTTTTTCATCTACCAGGATATCTGCCAAATTCTTTTTGGCGTATCCCGCTACTGACGTAGATACAAGATAGTGGCCGGGCGAAATATTCATAAAAATAAATTCTCCTTCCTTATCTGTTACCACAGTTTTTACGACGGCCGAATCAGATGCAAGTAACAGCACTGTTGCGGATGGTAAATCTTGTTGCTGGTCTTTTATTTTCCCTTGAATGTTTACCTGGCCAAAACAACAAATTGCAGGACATGCTAAGACTAAAATGAGCAAAAACTTTTTCACAATGATTTTATTTTTTTATTTGATTGTTTAATGATGTAGATGAAAAATATCTATTCGGGTAGTGCAGAGGCTAAACCGCTGCCGGCTATTTTTTTTCTATTTTTTGTTACCCGAAATCATAGTGCTCCACTTTAAAGAGTAACCCCACTTCTGATATTTATTTATAAAATATTCAACCTTCATCTACTGTTTCAGTAAGAAAAAAAAGATGAACCGCTTGCTGAAGATCAGCTGCTACCAGTTGCATCACTGCTCCTGTTATGCTTTTCTATTCAAAACTTATTTTTCGGATGCGGTTATTATTATCGTCCGCCACATATATATTACCCTGCCTGTCTATGCCCAAACCAAATGGTCCACTAAATTTTGCAGAAGCCCCATCCCCATCACGATAACCGGAGGTGCTTCCGGCAATGGTAGACACAACGCCCGCCGGTGTGATTTTGCGGATACAATTATCATCAGCCACATATAAATTTCCCTGGTCATCAATAACTATGTCACCCATATAAATGCTAAACTGTGCTTCTTCTGCCTTTCCGTCTTTATCACCTGCTGTACCTGAACCTGCAAATGTGGAGATATCCCCTCCGGGGGTTATTTTACGAATGCGGGAATTAACCGGATCAACTATATATAAGTTATCCTTTTTGTCAATGGTAATTCCACCCGGACCGAATTGCATCGGCCCGGCAACGGTAGTAACCTCGCCCGATGCAGTGATTTTTCGGATGCGCTTGTTTTCCCAATCCGATACATAAATATTTCCCTTGTTGTCGGTAACAATACCGAAACTTTCACCAAACTTTGTTGTATCCGCTTTTCCATCAGCAAACCCACGTTCACCAGTTCCTGCGGCAACAGTTACAAGTGCGGCAGGAGTTATTTTGCGCACACGAAAATCATTTGCATCCAATGTGTAGAGATTACCGGAATTATCGGAGACGACCTGGATGGGATGAGCAAAGCCGGCAGCAGTGCCTATGCCGCTGGAAGTATCCTCCTTATCGAAACCGGCAAAAGTGGATACCTGGCCCTCAGCTATTTTCCTAATCCGATGATTTAAATCGTCTGCTACATATATTATTCCATCCGCTGTAACAGCTACATCCAGGGGATTTCTAAATTCCGCCGATAAAGCGGGGCCATCGGCAAAGAATGGTATGCCGTTACCTGCCACTGTAGTTACTACCCATTTTTTTTCTACAGGCGGAGTAATAACCGGTAGTTTTTCGGAGTCATATTTTTTACAGGCCATGCTTATTACCGTTACTAATAACAGGGATGGAACAAGGTTTCGTTTCATTGGGATTTAATATTCATTTAAAAAATATTTTTCTATTCAAAACTTGTGATACAGATGTACTGATGATTAATCCCAGGACATAGGCCGGTAATCTTTTAGATATTCTTCATAAATAGCCATGTCACCATTTATCGTAGGTATGGCTTTTACTTTTTTTCTAATGCTTAATTTTTACCAGGTAAGCTGTTTTATCACCTGCACTTACGTTCTCTTTTCTCCGCAATAAAAATTACCTGAAATCATGATCCACCACTTTAAAGTATTCACTTTGCGCAGCAAGTAACTATATTCCGGGAGTTACCGACATCATTAATGGTATAGCGAAAGCCAACAGCTAAATCCGGGGAATTGTTAGCGGGAATTATTTCTTAATTAAGTGCTTTGGGTTCGTCATAAATAAAATCATCCATCACCACCAAATCCTTCGTGCCGCCATTACTTATATCTTTTATACCTGCGCCGAGTAAACCATTGCCTGCTGTAATACGAACTTTGGTAACTTTTTCATCAGGAAAATTCACGCCGAGAAAAGAAAAACTTCCGGTTGCAGTTGTTACAGGTTTATATATGCCAAGACTTTTGCTGCCGCTGAAAAATTCAAGCGAAGTTGAATTGGCGTCATCAACATCACAAAAGACTACACCAAATCCCTTTACAAAAGCATCTGTGTTGGTGCCTGGAACTTTAAAGCTTACTTCGGTTACATTGTTGCCCATGTACACAAACAGTCTTTTCTTGCTGAAGGTCTCGAACGTTGTTGCATAGGTTGGATCTACATCCTTAAAATCAGTACTGTCAACCCTGAAGCTGGTACCAGTATTTTGCAGTAGCAAACCACGTTTGCGGCCAGCAGGCAATGCCGTATCGCTGGAACCAAAAAAATTGGGTGGAAAATTATTTGCATTGGTAAATGCTGCCGGTACTGCATCCCAATTTACTTCCCTGCGGCCACCAGTTACACCGGTGGTGCTGTTTAATTGATTGCCAGCCAACAGTCGATACGCATTCATGGTTGTGGCGATGCCAAGGCTATCACCGCTTGCTGCTTTCACAACAGCATTTATTGTTGCTGGCGGATAGCTGGTGTTATAATCTTTTTTGCAGCTTGATGCTGACAGGATTATGGCAGCAATACATGTTGCCACAGTTGAAGGTTGTTGAAAATTTTTTTTCATTATTGTTGTTTGTTATTTATCAATGTTTTTAATAGGCGCAGGTAAACGTTTACCATCCACTGCACATTTATGCCTTCTCTATTCTCCCTGTTTCACTTTTAATATTTCAATTGGTATCAACCCATGTGCTTCCTTGTGTGTACTTATGATGGAAGTAGAATCACTTGCTTCAGACAAACACATTACCACCCCTGCTTTTTCATCCACCCAGTAGTTGATAAAGTTTACTCCATATTTGCTTTGCACTGCCAGGTCTTTTTTGTGTGCACCTGCCACATCTTTTGCAGTAACTTTTCCTGCACCCAGTTCATGTATATCAAGGAATAAGTTTTTGTGTCCTGTTAACGCGGCGGCAGAACCATCGGAAACTTCAAGCGTATAGCTGGGCAATAATCCATGGGCTTCGGCATGCGTTTTTCTTATAGAGCCGCTATCACTTGAAGATGAAAGGCAATAAACAAGGCCTTTTTTTTCATTCACCCAAAAATTGATAAAGTGAACACCATATTTTTTTTCTGTAGCAAGGTCTTTTTCGTGTGCTGCCGCAACATCTTTAAATTTTACTTTACCTGGAGTTAGCTGGTGTACGTCAATAAAAAGTTTTTGTTCGTTCTTTGCGATGCTACTGTTTGTTTGCGCTGCTGCGTGAAGGGATACGAAACCGCAAATGATAAACGGTAGTTTTGAAAAATTGATTTTCATAATTAATAGCTATAATTTTGTTTTGTATTGTTTTGTTTCGAGTGCAAAGCAACCATCTATCCTGCTTTGGCGTTTAAGAGTTTTTCCCTATTTTAAAATATAGTATCCCCATTTTATACTTTTCAACATGGAGCTGATTGAACGAGATGAATTTTTTACATTGCTGCAAAAACAATTTGAAAATATTGCAGCAGGAGAAGGACATTGTGTATTTATAACCGGCGAAGCTGGTATCGGCAAAACATCACTGGTGAAAGAATTTTGCAAAGAGCAAAAAGAGGAGTGTATTATTTACCAGGGAGCCTGTGATGCCCTTTTTACACCACGGCCATTAGCGCCTTTGTATGATATTCTCTGGCAGGTGAATAAAGAACGCTGGCCTGCATCGCCTTCCAATGAAGAACGGTCCGCATTGTTCGCCGATTTTTTCCAGGAGTTGAGTACAAAAAAGGAAAAGTTGTTAATGGTGTTTGAAGACATTCATTGGGCTGACGAAGGAACGCTTGACTTTATAAAGTTTTTTGCAAGGCGCATTTATCAATTACCCTGTCTTTTCATACTGACTTACCGTGACGATGAAATTCATTCAAGGCATCCCCTGCGGAATGTATTGGGTCAACTGCCGCCCGATTCTTTTACAAAATTGATGCTGACACCATTATCGAAACAGGCCGTTATTGAAATGTCAACCCAAAAAGGTTATAGTGGCGAAGATGTTTACAGTGTATCCGGGGGCAATCCATTTTACGTAAATGAAATTTTGGCAAGTTATAGTCCCGGTGTTCCTGATAATATCAAAGATGCAATACTTTCTGTTTACGAACGCCAGGAAGAAGGAACAAAACATGCCTGGCAATTAACTTCGGTTGTTCCTGAAGGATTGGAAATTGAGCGTTTCGCAAAAATAAAAGCTACATGGGATGAGGCAATGGATCATTGTTTTGCAATGAACATCATCATTGTTCAAAACAACAAAGTAGTTTTTAAACATGAACTATACCGGCGAACGATTGAAGAATCGCTTTCTCCCTTCAAACGGATTGAACTCAATAAAATGATACTTGATCTGTTTATAGAATCTTTTGAAAAGGAAGGACAAATTGAGCGGATTGTACACTACGCTAAAAATGCAAATGAAAATAAGCTTGTTGTTAAATATGCGCCTATTGTTGCAAAGCAGGCGGCATGTGTAGGGTCGCATAATGAAGCAGCAAAATTATTTCTCACTGCTATTGAATATTTTGACGGACAGGATACAGATGAGTTGCTACAATTTTACGAGGCGTATGCGTATGAATGTTACCTCACAAATAAAATTAAAGATGCCATTATTTATACAACAAAGTCATTGACGATTTGGAAAAAGAAAAATGATATAGAAAAAATCAGTAACAGCCTTCGCCTGCTTTCACGCCTGTGGTGGCTTGATAGCAACCGCAAAAATGCTGAAAGCTTTGCAGAGCAGGCTGTTGAACTATTAAGCAGCCAACCTTCATCAGCGGCAAAGGCAATGGCACTCAGCAATATGTCACAACTAAAAATGTTATTCGATCAACCCGCCGAATGTATCGTGTGGGGCGAGAAAGCAATTGCTATTGCAAAGCAAGTAAACGCTGACGCACCCCTTTCTCATGCACTGAATAATGTTGGTTATGTGCTAATGAATATACAAACATCAAAACCAAAAGGGATTGAACTTTTGCAGGAAAGCCTGGCAATTGCTTTAAAAAACTCTTATCATGAGCATGCGGCGAGAGCGTACGCTAATTTGGGAGTTAATGGAGTGAAATTAAAAGATTATGTATTTGCAAAAAAAATATTAGACGCAGGCATTTACTACTGCGAACAAAGAGAGCTGGATTCATGGAGACTAAATATGCTATCGTTGAAAGCCTGTGTACACCTGGAGACAGGTGATTGGAATAAAGCTTATAGCATGGCTGATTACCTGCTTAAAAGTGAAGACAAGCCGCGTGGTTTTAAAATAAACGCTCTTATTGTGGTTGCTAAAATAAATATGCGCACAGGTAACACAGATCCTCTTTCCTTATTGCTGGATGCAGAAACAAAAGCTTTTGAAACTATGGAATTACAAAGAATCATTCCATCAATCATAGCTTTATTGGAATATGAATGGTTGACGGGAAAGGCCTGCATCAAAACCGAAAACCTAAACTGGATCATCGATAAAATTGAACAGTCAATATATAGTTTTGAAAATAGTGAATTTGCTTTCTGGTTAAAAAAAGCAAGAAAACAACATTTAAAATTAAAAGAAATGTATGAAGGTTATGATGTAAGCAATGTAAAAATGGCACTTAAAGCTGCTGCGATATGGAACGAATCAAATTGCCTTTACCAACAGGCTCTTTCATTATCAGAAGGTGATGAAGATGATAAAAAAAATGCGCTGCTAATTTTTCAACAATTGGGAGCAAATGCTGTATGCAACAAAATAAAAATGGAAATGCGTGCCATCGGCATTAAAAAAATTCCAAGAGGTTTAAGAGAAAGTACAAAAACCAATCCCGCACAGCTAACCAATCGTGAGCTGGATGTTCTTCAATTATTACAGAAGGCTGTTCAAAATAAGGAAATTGCTGAAACGCTGTTTATTTCCCCTAAAACTGTTGATCATCATATTTCCAGCATATTATTCAAACTAGATGTTAACACCCGCTCCAAAGCGGTTACAGAGGCTATTCGTTTAGGCATTCTAAAATAGGGAGTACATCCTTTTAATTTGGGGAATGGGCCCCATGCTTTTTCACAAGGCACAGATTAATTTTGTATTCAACTAAAAAATTACAAAATGAAAAAATTTATTATCGAAAGAAACCTGCCGGGTGCAGGCAATATGACCGCCGAAGAATTACAAGCAATTTCAAAAACTTCCGTAGCAGTTATTTCCATATTAGGTAAACCATATAATTGGGTTGAATCCTTTATAACCCAGGACAAAATCTACTGCGTTCATGAAGCGGAAAGTGAAGAAGTTATTAGGGAACATTCCAGTTGTGCAAACTTTCCTGTGAATAGGATTGAAGAAGTAAAAGCAGTGATTAGCCCTGCAACTGCAGGTTAAAAATATTATGGTGAATAAAAGTTGATTGAGGGCCAAAATCTCCAATCAACTTTTATTGAAAAAAATAATGTCACATTACCTATAAAAAGAAGTGACCATGTTATAAATATTGCAAACTAACGCGGTTGCACTTATGCTATTTATACGGTCTTTCGGTGAGCATCTCCAAACTCCAAATTGTAGCTCAAGCATAGTTTGCATTTCCCCAGACATCGGATCAATAACACATGCTTCTGACCTTACTTTTGGGTTGATTTATAGAATCAGTAAAGCGGCAAGTAATAAGTGATATAGGTGCAAAAAACTGAGTTCGGTTTTATGAAAAAGGTTTTCTACAAAAGAACCAAAATGGATATCAAACAACAATGCATTACCTGGTATTTCACTCAAGGAAACAGTTACCACAAACACAGATCAATTATGAAGAAAGAAATATTAAAATATACACCAGCATACCGATTGCAAATAATTGATGTTTGGGAAAAATCAGCAAGGGCAACACATAAATTTGTTTCACCCTAATATTTTGAATACTTACAAAAGGAACAACTTTTTCATTTGAGGTAACACCAGCAATGTTTGATTTTATGGAAAAAGATTTGAAAGACCAACTGAAACGGAATTAAAGGAAGCCATAATTATTGCTAACAATATTGATCTAAAATAAATTTAAGTTGTTCTGCGTTTTTTATAATTTCAATACTTTCGATATTACTAACAGAAATTATTTTTGGCAATTCTTTATATAGTTCTGGCAGTTTCAAAATTCCAACAACCTGGTCTTTTATCCATTTATTATAAGCAATCGGATAGGTTTTATACCTGATAAACAGCGCTTGTAGAAACTTTTGAAAAGCAATGTATAGTTGGTCAAAAGCCTGAAAATATAAACCTCGTTTGACGAGAAATGGGATGTGTTCAATGTTATAAAGACAAGCCTCTTTTATCAATTTTAGTCTTTGTACCTGAAGTGTAGTGGTGTAATAAGGTAGCCATTCTAATATTAATTTTTGGAAATGGCCGCCTATGCCTGCTAATGGTACGGAATATAATAACCTATTGCCGATTTCAACCTCAAAGAAGTCAATGCCTCCGTCAACTTCCCAAATGGCAGGTTCAAAACACCCATCAATTATGTCCAAATGTACTTTAGCAAATCTGTTAGAGTTTCGATAACGGATAAGTGTCGGGGCGGAATTTAAAAATACCTGCCAGGCATTTTCTAACTCCGTTATTGCTATTTTATTTATTGCCTGCTTACCTAATATTGCAATATCAATATCACTTTCCGGAGTTGCTTTCCCTCTTGCAAGGGAGTTTACCAATAAGATAGTATCAATATTTGACTGTCGCAGAAAAAAATCCTGAATCACTTCAACTGCTTCCCTTTGTATTTCAGTGGGGTAAAGTATTTCTGACATAATGATTGTTGCATTTGTTTAAGGGTTTAATATTATTTTTTTTAGCCTGCAGTCAATGCTACCGGCTTATGCAAAAATTCCATTGACGAAACCGTCCAGTCAAGAGCGTTCTTCAAAGTGGCTGGAACGCCCAATGCATATTCCGGCGTACAAATTAAAATTCCCTCTGCCTCGTATATTTGCCTTTGAAATCTTTCAACAGCTTCGGTCTAATCCCTGGTATCCCGGCCGGGATTAAAATGTTGAATATTTGAAATCCCCTGAAATATTTTAATACCAAGTTCTTCTGAGAAAAGATCAGCAATAGCGTTAATGAGATTAATATTTGTCGATGCCCTTCTTGTGCTGCCTGAAACAGCAAATATTTTCTTACTCATACTTTTCCTTACTTGCATTCATATTGATAATCTAAAGTCGCTTCCGTAGCTCCGTTTATGGCTGTTAAAGCCGTAATTTTTCCATCTGAATCATAGGTATAATTAAAATCGGTCGCTGAAGTATTTGATGTAATCAGAGCTTTAGGTGAATTTTTAGTTCTGAAAATTTGGTAACCCTTTTGCAGATTCAGATAACTGATATAGTCTCCCATTGTTGCCGGCTTATCATTAAAATATTCAAATCTTGCAGTGGATGCAGCATCAACTATTACAACCAAATTCCCATCTCTCCATGTATAGGTAGTTACAATGGGCGCTGCTCCTGCCGAATTAGTACGGGTTTGCTTAGTCACTTCGGTGCCATTATATTCAAAAGCAAAATTGTCCCAAACAGTTCCTGTTGCATTGCCTTCAGACCTAACGTTCGAAGGCATTCCGTTTGCATTTAAAGTGATGACGTCTTTACTGCTAAACACTCCTGAAGTATATACATTTTCATTTATAATACTGCCGTTGTAACTAAAAACAATTGAATCGTCGTCGATGATAATTGTACTTAATTTTCCTTCCGGATTGTATTTGTAGTTAAAAGCTATGTTTCCTCCGGTTAATCGCGTAATTCTGCACATAGATTTAGTGGCGTTATCTTTTTTGCAGCTTAAAAGAATTGCGCTAAAAGATAAAATGATAAGTGTTGTTGAAAATAAGCTGGATGTTTTCATTTATTTTTTTTGCTTTGTATTTTTTAAATAACATTTCAATTTATGATAAGTCAGCATTCTACCGGGATCATGCGCTGGCCTGGCTTTCTTGTCCGGATTTTATTTTTCTGAATCAATAAATTTTGTAATTGTTTTCCAGCCTTTGACAGGCCCAATTTTGAAGTTTGCCAATGATCCAATATTTATCATGAGGTGGTTATTGCCATTTAAAACCTTTACTTTCTGTCACTTCACATTCGTTCTTTTCAGTTAGCAGTCTTTGCACTTCCCACCAGTCATTTACTCTGCGGTATCCCGTTGAATTTATTTTAGTATTATGTGTGGCTGTAAAAAGAAGTTTTACTCCTTTGAAATTATCCAGGTTTTTAAGGTGGTCATCAATCATGTAATCACCCATAATATTTTTCTTGGAACCGCAAAAAATTATTTGCGACCATTTAATAAACGGGAAGTGTGCCCCCCGATGAAGGATGTAAACACAATTTGTAAACCCACTGCCGGTAAAAATATCCCGCCTTAATAAAGCCAACTGGCACCCAACGTTTAAAATAAAAGTGGCCAGAAAAACAGTTTTTATCAATTTGACTGTTTCATATATTTAATCAACGGCTCCCAAAACAGGAGCCGTTGACTTAGTTATTATTGCTTAATAAGATACCCAAACAATCCATCCGCTTCGTTGGCAGGGCCTGCTGTAAAATACAACCTTGCAGGGTCAATAGCTGTGGCTGTAGATGGCGCAAAAGATAAGGCCCAAAGTCCATCTATAACTATGGTATGTTCGTGAGATCTCAGTTGACCCAGGAACCGGGAATCCAGGCTATATACGTTGATGCGGCCATCTCCAAAATTGCCCACTAATACCACCGGTTCATTTGGATCGTGGTTTACTTTGTCATTACTTTCACTTCCACTCTTTGTATCCATGTCGTTCTCTTCTAAAAAACTTGCCGATGCCATTGTTACACCCCATGGCAGATTAAGACTTCCACCAGAAGCAAACCTTTTAACAAATGACCCGTCTGTATTGAATACGCTGACGTATCCCTTGCCAGCTCCGGCTACATGCCCACCTTCACCCGGTGCAGTTTGCTGACCGTATATCACGAAAAGTTTATCTCCGACAGTTTGTATGTTATAAGGTGAATAATTAAGTGGTATTCCCGGATCTGCGAACGGCATTGATACCCGGGAAAATGCAGTGTCCCAAACATCAATTCTTCTGCCGCTGAAATTAGCCGCATAGATCAGATTTCGACCATTATTAGAAGCTATAGCAAGCCCTGTATAAGCCGCTCCGGCGAAACCCCTTGTTTTTTTTGCGTTATTGCCTGAAGCAGGATTCCAGCCAGACAGTACGCCATCGAATCCGGCAAAAAGAAAACTAGAGCCACCATTTGGAAGGTTAAAACCCTTCCCCCCACTGAAAACAATGCCGGTTGGTAGTCCGCCGATTGTGTCTGTGGCAGAAGGAATATTCACAGGAGTTCTCACAATTGCTCCCTCACTGCTGTACAGCTCACTCACATGGCCGCCGACAGAATTCACCCATGCCACTCCGTTTGGAGACCAGGCCATACCGAAACCATTCAACAAAGTTGGATCAATGGTCACAGGATGATATTTTGCCGAATTTGCTACAAGGTTAACCTGCTTAAAATTTCTTAAGTCATGCGGGTCAACGTGGTTCTTGTTGCATGCAAAAATTGTTGCGGCCAGTGCTACAGTTAGCATTGACTTTATACCCGAAATATGCAGGGTACGGGTCTGTGTTTTGTTGTTCATTTTTTTGTTTTTTATTATTTAAAAAATATACGATTACATTTTTTTGAGAAACAATTGCCAACCACACTGCGGGTAATTGAAATTGAGACCCGGGGGATTTTCAGTTTTTTTTTATTCCCCTTGTTTAACAGGCAACACACGGGCAGGTATCAATCCATGGGCTTCCTTATGTGTATTGATGATTGAGGTGGAATCCGGTGCTTCTGACAAGCACATTACCACTCCTGCTTTTTCATCTACCCAGTAGTTGATAAAGTTTACCCCATATTTATGTTGTACTGCCAGGTCTTTTTTGTGTGCACCTGCCACATCTTTTGCTGTAACTTTTCCTGCACCCAGCTCATGGATGTCAAGGAATAATTTTTTATGCCCCGTTAAAGTGGCGGCTAAACCATCAGTCACTTCCAGTGTATAGCTGGGTAATAATCCATGGGCTTCGGCATGTGTTTTTCTTATAGAGGCGGTATCGGCGGATGCTGAAAGGCAATAAACGAGTCCCTTGTCTTCATTCACCCAATAATTGATAAAGTGTACACCATATTTGCTTTCCACTTCCAGATCTTTAAGATGGGCGGCTGCCACATCTTCAAATTTTACTTTACCCGGTGTTAACTGGTGTACATCTATAAACAGTTTCTTCTCATTGTTTGCGACGCTTTTGCTTGTTTGCGCTGAACTGTGAAGGGATACGAAACCGCAGATGATGAACGGTAACACGGAAAAATTGAGTTTCATAATTAATAGCTTTATTTTTTTTTAATTTTGTTTCAAATGCAAAACAACCATCTATTGTCCTGCAGGTTGTAAGGGTGTTTCCCTATTTTAAAATTTAGTATCCCCATTTTATAAATTTTCAATATGGAGTTGATTGAGAGAGATAATTTTTTAGCATTGCTGCAAAAACAATTTGAACAGATTGCGACTGGGGAAGGCCATTGTGTATTTGTAACCGGCGAAGCTGGTATCGGCAAAACATCAATGGTGAAAGAGTTTTGCAAAAAACAAAAAGATGACTGTACAATTTACCAGGGAGCATGTGATGCCCTTTTTACACCACGGCCTTTAGCACCTTTGTATGATATTCTATGGCAGGTTAACAAAGAACGCTGGCCCGTTTCGCCTGTCAGTGAAGAACGATCTGCATTGTTTGCCAATTTTTTCCAGGAGCTGTGTGCAAAACAAGGAAAGCTGCTAATGGTGTTTGAAGACATTCACTGGGCCGACGAAGGAACACTTGATTTCATCAGGTTTTTTGCAAGGCGTATCTCCCTGCTGCCTTGCCTTTTTATTCTTACGTATCGGGACGATGAAATTCATTCAAGACATCCCCTTCGAAATGTATTAGGACAACTGCCCCCTACTCTTTTACAAAACTGATGCTGACACCTTTATCAAAACAGGCCGTAATCAAGATGTCGATGCAAAAAGGTTATAGTGGCGAAGATGTTTATACGGTATCCGGGGGCAATCCTTTTTACGTAAATGAGATTTTAGCAAGTTATAGTACCGGTGTGCCTGATAATATTAAAGATTCGATCCTCTCTGTTTATGAACGACAGGAGGAAGGAACAAAACATGCCTGGCAATTAACTTCGGTAGTTCCTGAAGGATTGGAAATTGAACGGTTCGCTAAAATCAAGGCTTCATGGATGAGGCAATGGATCATTGTTTTGCGATGAACGTCATCATCGTTCAAAACAACAAAATAGTTTTTAAACATGAACTATACAGGCGAACAATTGAAGAATCACTTTCTCCCTTTAAGCGCATTGCGCTGAACAAAATGATACTCGAACTTTTTTTAGGATCTTTTGAAGAGAAAGGGGAAATTGAGCGCATTGTGCATTATGCAAAAAACGCAAATGAAAATAACCTGGTGGTTAAATATGCGCCCCTTGCCGCAAAGCAGGCTGCGGCAGTCGGCGCTCATATTGAAGCAGCAAGGCTGTTTCTCTCTGCAATAGAATATTACCAGGGAAATGATAACGATACATTCATTCAGTTTTACGAATCGTATTCATATCAATGTTTTTTAACCAACCAACTGAAAGATGCCATCATTTACGCTGAAAAATCGCTGAAACTTTTGAAGGAAAAAAGAGACGTCGGAAAAATATCCAGTTGTATGCATTTGCTTTCCTGGTATTGGTGGTTCGAAGGCAACGGAACAACAGCAGAATTTTATGCTACCCAGGCTATCGAGCTGCTGGCAGATCAGCCTTCTTCAATAACCACAGCAATGGCTTTTGCCCATTTAGGACGGTTAAAAATGCTTTCAGATCAGCAGGAAGAATGCTTGTTCTGGAGTGAAAAAGCAAAGCTGCTGGCAGAAGAAGCAGGCAATGAAGCAGTTCTTTGTTATGTCTTGAACAGCATGGGCGCCATGCGCTCGAAAAATCTATCTACCAAGAAGAATGGTTTGGACATGTTGCACCAGAGTTTAGAAATTGCTTTAAAAAATAATGATGAAGAAAATATTGGTCATGCGTGGGCAAACCTTGGAGTAGATGTAGTGGTGATGAAAGATTTTCAGGTGGCAAAAAAAATATTGGATGAAGGGATCCAATTTTGCGAAGAAAGGGATCTTGGTTTAGGCGTAAAATATTTATTAACCTACCAAACCCGTCTTGCCCTTGACACCGGCAATTGTAAGGAAGCATTAAGCAGTGCCAATAGTTTTATTAAAGCCGAAAACTGGCCGCCCGTTTCTAAAATAGGTGCCCTTGTGGTTGTGGCTACTGTAAGAATGAGATGCGGTGCCGACGATGTAGTGCCGCTTTTGACCGAAGCAAAAGATAAAGCTTTTGAAACCCTTGAGCCGCAAAGAATGTTGCCCGTAATGTCAGCAATGTTAGAATATGAATGGATTACCGGTAAAGAGATTATTGAAAAATGGATCTTGATCTTGTGATAGAATTAGTAAAACAGCGGGGCAACATTTATGACAATAGCGCATTTGCCTACTGGTTAGCAAAGGCAAGAAATCAAAAAGCTGATTTGCCGGAACACTATGAAGGTTACTTGGTCAACAACCAAATGCAGGCACAAAAAGCAGCAGCATTATGGAAAGCATTAGGCTGCCCTTATGAGCAGGCACTCGCATTATTTGAAGGCAGTACTGATGATAAGAGAGATGCGCTTTCCATCCTGCAACAGCTGGGAGCGGATGCCGTATTTGAAAAAGCAAAACTGAACATGCGGGCCGCAGGCATTAAAAAAATTCCAAGGGGGTTAAGAAAAAGTACAAAAACCAATCCTGCACAACTAACCAATCGTGAGCTGGATGTTCTTCAGTTATTACAGAAGGCGGTGCAGAACAAGGAAATTGCTGAAACACTGTTTATCTCCCCTAAAACTGTTGTTCATCATATTTCCAGCATATTGTTTAAGCTAGATGTCAACTCCCGCTCAAAGGCGGTAAATGAGGCTGTTCGTTTAGGTATTGTAAAATAGGGAGTTTTACTTGTAAATTGGGTGATAACCTGTATGTAGTTCTGTGGTTCCAATAATATTTTTGTATTCAACTAAAAAATGAAAAAATGAAAAAATTTATTATCGAAAGAGAATTACCCGGAGCAGGCAACATGACAGCCGAAGAATTGCAGGCCATTTCAAAAACTTCAGTAGCCGTAGTATCGATATTAGGCAAGCCTTATAAATGGGTTGAATCTTTTGTTACACAGGATAAAATTTATTGTGTTCATGAAGCAGAAACTGAAGATGTCATCAGGGAGCATTCAAGTTGCGCAAATTTCCCCGCAAACAAAGTGGAAGAAGTAAAAGTAGTAATTAGCCCAGCAACTGCAGGGTAAAACAAATTGCGCAATAATTAATATTCTTTTTGGCCCGTGCAAAAGAATATAGCAGCTTAAAAAAATTTCCGAAAGCAATGAAATGCAATCCGTCTTTTTAGCATCACTAAATTTAAAATTGAAAAAATAAAATCGGGACTAAAAGCAAGGAGCCATCACCTAAAAAAAAGCCTGAAACCCTTTACTGTAAAGGATTTCAGGCTTTTATCTGTCGGGACGACAAGATGATTTATAAAAGCTCTAAAAACTTAATTATCAATACATTTCAATTGAGTTACCAATACTTAGTAACCTACTCTGTAAACATCTGGTAAGTTTATGCAAATTAGATATAAAAAAATAATTTATAAAAGAAGATATCCACTGCTTTGATTATTTCCAGCCTTTTATTTACGTTTGGACTTTTTTATTTTAGACTAAATCCAAGTTTTTACACTTGACTTATTTTCTTATCAAAGGATTTTTAATAATCGGTTTTATACATAATAACTAATTTAATAAAGTTGTTAACCATATAAAATCATGGCAAAACGAACCAATAGCTTTTATCTTTATTAAAATCAATCTGTTACAACAATAAAAAATTCCTGTTCACCTTTTTGTAATCCCTAAAAACAGGAGTTTGTTTGCATTTCAAAAGTAATTAAATCTTTTCAATACAGTTCAAATGGCGACAAAATTTTGTTGCGTTACGAATTCCTTTTGCTGAAAGGCTGCAACTAAAATATTCATTTTGGGTTGATTTATAGGCAACCTATTCCAGGGCGAGACAACTATATTATAACTGTCATCCTGTGAATATAAAGTTTATAATTATCCTACGAGAATAATAGACGGAGTAACAAACGCAAGGCCTCACTTTATTCGTGCATAAATTGTTACACTTACAGTCCCGAATAATAATCATACCCCTGCTCTGCCCAATAATCCGGCAGGCGTTCATTACTGAAAGAAATGGAGCTTATACGTTTTAAGTTTTTGATGCCATATTTTACGGGTATTATCTGCCGGAGTGGCTCTCCATGGTTTACCGGCAACGGCTTGCCATTTACTTCGTATGCCAGCAGCGTTTGGGGATGCAGGGCGCTGGGCATATCCAACCCTACCTAATAGGCTTTGTCGGGCGTAACCATGCTAACATACTGCAATGCTGCCTCTTGCTGCAAATTGTAATGTTGTATAAAATCGCTGAACTTTACATCACCCCAATGCGATATCTGGTCCAACCTTCCACACATTTAAAGTCGTACACAATTTCAGTTTTTGGAAACGCCATAATATCCTGCAGGCTTAGTTGCAACTGGTAGCCATCTTTTTGTGAATGGTGACCATTTCATTCGAAATGGCATTGATGAGGGAAAATGGGTTTTTACTTATCGTCAGAAAACCAACAACAAATCAAATATTCCCTTGTTACCACATGCGCTAAGAATAATGCATAAATATAAAGAATTGAGCTACCCCCTGTTAAAAAGAAAGCTGCCTTCTACTATCAACAATAGTAAAACTAATGTTTACTTAAAAGAAATCGCAAATCTCGGTGGCATCCAAAAATTTGAATATTCACATAGCAAGGCACACATTTTCTACAACAGTAACTTTAAGTAATGGTGTTCCAATTAAAACGATCAGCAATTTACCCCGGCATGCTAAAATTTCAACTACACAGCTATATGCAAAATTGTTGGAAAATAAGGTTAGTGAGGATATGAAAATTTTAGAAAGTAGATTAAGTTCCCGCCCACGCCAATTATAATTCTTTCAAGTTGAATTGCAAACCTTATTCAATATTTTTAAAACAGACGGATTAACAAAAATATTCGCGAAATAACCACGAACTGGATGAATCGGTTCATGAGCTTGGTAAACATAATGCGTGTTTACAAAAAGTTACATTCTTACTCCCGTCTGGTTTAAGAAGAGAGTTTTTTTGAGCATCGAATACCTTCTGCCTGTAACTCTAGAAGCAATAAAAAATTATGGCTGGCTTGCTTTCCCCAATACAATAAATGGTGACACTATTTGCCAATTGTCATTTCCTGTTCAAAATACTTTAGTTGTTACAAGAAAGAAAAAATCTTCTTCTTTCGTTTTTAAAACCACCATATTCATTGCTTTCTACAACCGTCACTTACTTAACATTAACATAAAGTTTTATTAACATCATTTAACATCATGAATAGTAGTTTTATATCATTATTTGGCTGACTGCTTTATCAACTGGGATGATATTATTCTTCTCGACATTCGACCTAAAAATAAAGCAATTGATGCTAACTGATGAATAGCAATTATTACTAAACTCATTCAATGATATTCCTCCCGCTAGAGGGTATTTTTTACAAGATATTTCGAAAATATTATGCAAGCTATTCAACGGTATCATTATGAACGTGTAAAGGGTTATCTCAATCTATTACACAGGGAGGCCGAATTTTATCAGCTTCCGGAAGGCCATGTGCTTTCAATTAATGAGCAGAGTAAAAAAATAGAGGATTTGTTTATTAAATACCGCGAGACGCTGAAAGTTGTTGAAATTCTAATCAGGCAATATGATGCAGAATATAATACTGTGCGGCGTCTAATGTCTATACATAAACAACATAGAAAAAAGCTTTTGAAAAAAAATCTCTTACAACCAATTCCTGAATTAGGTAATAACGCTGAAAAGCCTGCTATGGAAAAGAATATTCCTTCACCTCACTGTTTGGTTGTGACTTAACGAATACTGTACAAATATCCGCCAATCACTTAACAAACTAAATACTCCACGCTAAAATGACTCCGAATTTCAAGATCAATTTAATACGTAACATGGCAACCGTATTGCCGCTTGCCGCCTTGCTTTCGCTACAGGCATGTAAACAGTCGCAAGCAGATCTAGCTACAAACTGGACAAATGATATCAAGATAAAAATAATTGAAGATGCCAGCCAGGAATCTGACAGCACATTTGCTGATACAATACATCATGAACTGACACTGCTAAAAGGCAACAAAAAATTGAAGCAATATTATTTTGCGGCAAGAAAAGATCAAAACGAAAATGACAAAACAAAATATGATACCGGTATGATTGTTTTGTTTAGCACTGACCAAAACTTTCAGTATATCAGGCAGCCGCTTATACCAGACGCTGACAGAAGTTATGAAGGTGTTGCTTACAAAGGAAACCGCTTTGGAGCCGCAGAATATATTTATAGAAAAGACAAAATAAAAGAGACTGCTTTTCATTTCAAAAACCTGAACGTAGGCACCTGGGTGCGATATGATTCAACAGGTAAAAAAATCGATGATACAGATAATGGTAATGGCGAAAAACTTGAGCAATTAAAGGACATGAAATACTACCGTTAAACGTTCTACTGTAACTCAGGCAAAAGGCACTTAAAAATATATAGATTACACAAAGGGTTCATTTTATGGAACCCTTTTTTATTGTCTTCCAGGCAACAATTCAAATAAGCCGCTAAAAATTTACGGTAGCAAGCCAGACGCATAGCAATTACAAACCGTATGCAAATTAATATGTTGCTGCATGTTCTTTATAAAAGACTTCAGTATCATCCGGATTTATTTAATAGCCTATACCTTTTAAAAGTCTGCCGACAACAATTAAAAAATCCTCCCCCTCTTTCCCCCGATAATGAGACCTTTAGTTAATTAAACTATTCTGCTATCGCCTGAAAAACAGAAGCCAGTCTTTTCAGACTGGCTTCGTACTAACAGAAAAGTATTCTTAAAATCTTATTCGAATAAATTAATAAAACCAAATTAATTGTTGGCAATTGAAATCCATGTTCCACTTGCAGTCCATACATCTGAAGTTGTAACGGCACCACGCTGAGTTGTACCAGCGAAGAAAGGTAAACCCAAAGCAGCAAGGTTAGCACCACCCGTTAAAGCTGGCGAACCAGCAAGTGGTTTCAGTGTACCGTCTAATTTAAAATCAGCGAAAGCACCAACAGCAGCGTTGTTGTTGGCAGCACCACCTAATCTTCCAAGAGAGAAAGCGTCAGTAGTTGTAGCTAAAGGCACAGGATTACCTTCAATAGCAGATTTCACTACAGCGTTAGCTGAGTTTGTCTGGAACACATTGTAAGCAACAACGATAGAATCGCTCAGACTTGGAGCAGCAGCTACCAGCACATTTGTTGTTGGGGTAGTAATTACAGCGAAAGGCTGTTGTTGAGCAATGATCAAAGAGTTAACCAAAGTCAATCTTGAATTCCTTCTTACTAAAAGACCTCCATCATAGTAGAAACCAGTGGTTGGGTTTGAACCAAAATTTTGAGCAACTGTTGGTCCAACGAAAGTAGCATTGGCTATGAATGCATTGGTGTGAGGCAGAGCGGCAGTTGCGCTTGCATCGTTATCAGACTCAATAAAGTGAGAACCTGAGTTGTCGCAGTTAGTAGTCTGGTATGCAATGATGAATTGCATTTTACCATGATATCCTTCATCTGTATCGAAGTTGTCATCATGTGGTTCGTATGCCAACACGTGGTCAACATTAACAGCACCGCCAAAAAATTCAATAGCATCATCACCAGCCCATGCTATTTCATTGTGATTAAATACAGTTGCAGAACCTACGCCGCACATAGTAAAACCATTTACTTCTTTGTTGATCTGGTAGACCACACCACCGCCAAATTCAAAACGGTTAAATTTAATAGAACCTGAATTGTCAGCATCGTTGGTACCACCGTAAGTGTTTCTTACATCTGGTTTAAAATCAAATGCTTCAAACGTGTTGGTAGTAGCACCGTTTGCATTGTGCATAGTTGCTTTACCATACAATACAACACCACCCCAATCGCCATAGTGACGTGAACCTACAGGTTGCTCAGATGTCCATACAATTGGAGAATTAGCAGTACCATTGGCAATTAACTGAGCGCCTTGCTGAACCAGCAATGTTCCTTTGTTATTTTCCAGGTTTACGGTATCAGGAATAGCGGGACCAGTACTACCCTTAATAGTAACACCAGGATTTACGGTTAAAGTAACACCAGGAGCGACGTAAACTAGACCTTGCAAAATAGTCGTTCTTGTAACAGTTGTGTTAACAGAAATCGTACCTCTCAATGTGTCCTGAGTTGATCCGATAGTTAATGGCTTTTCAACATTACCCAAATCATTTTTTTTACACGAGCTAATAATAGCTGTTAAGCCTATAGCTGCTAAAATAATTTTTTTCATTTTGTTTTTTTTAATTTTTTTGGTTTTTTAATTTCGTTGATGAATGCGGTCGGGGTTTTTGATAAGACGTTTTGAAATTTTAACTTTTCGAATAAGTAATCAAAAGTATCTCTGCAGTATTACGTAATAATTAACAGAACGTTATCAATATGGGATGTTTATAAAATATTTTTTTCATAGCCACTGCAATAAAAATAGAACACAAACTTTTTAAAAGTTTACCTACACTAAACTTTACACTGCTTAGCAAAATAGTACTATGAAAAAGACAAGCCTTACCGTTACAAACAATTCATTTTCTGCTTAGCACAGTTATTTCCATATCTGCTTGAGTCTAGTTATTATAGTTTGTCTGCAACGGAATAAAATTGGTCCAGCCCTGCAGCCAATTATCCATGCCTATTGCTCCACGGTACGTAACTTTTTTAAAGAAGGCATTGTCAAAAAAAGGATCATCAAAATTTGCACCACTCAACAATGCGGATGATGACGAGGGAGACGGGTTTGGGTTATGGTCGTAACTAAATGGATCGGCAAAATTAAACTGCGATGAACTTAGGAATTGCTGCCCTGCATAATCTGATCTCAGCAGCAGGTCTTTTAAATCCTGCGAAACGTATTGCTTATATATTTTCGGCGTGAGATAAAACGTACGGCTGCTGTCATTGCTGTGAAAAATAGAATATTTTAAATCAGAACTACCGTCTTCCAATGAACGTGCTGTAAGTTTTCCGTCGATATACACGGCTGTTTTAGGAAACCCCAGCAATGCTGAGTTGCGGATATGAAACCGCCCCGATTCAACAACAACAGCTGCAACCCTGCTGCCATCAACTGTTCCAAATGATCCGGAACGTGTTGTATCGAAATATTTCAGATTGGTTCCATTCTGCAGACCAGGCCCCAGCACCGTTAAATTGGATACATTTGCAAATGTTGTTATGCCTGTTATTACCAGCCCTCCAAGTGTTGTACTTGACCCAGCCCTTGGGGAAAAATAGGGATGACGATATGCCAACAAATTTTGCATTTGCCCCAAATAGCCATTCTTTAAAAAAAAGTCTGATCCTCCGCTGGCATAGGAAACCAAATTGCTAAGATCAACATTGCCACCAGCAACTTCAAAAGAATTTTGGTTGGCTGAATAACTAATCTGTATGTTTTCAACAACCGTACCTCTTCCTACATTCTGCAATAACAACGATGGCAATTGCTGAAAGTTTTTAAGATTGGAGCTACGGCCGGCAAATTCAATTCTTACATACTTTAAAATTCCGGTACCGGCCGTTGAACTGTCAACCGGCTGGGGATAGTTTCCATAAATAGTCAGGCCAAGCCAGGAATGTTCATTCTGATTATTTTCGCCAATATTACCGGGAGCGCCTTTGGCAGCAGAGCTGGTAAATACAATTGGATCAGCACCCGTGCCTATCGCTTCAATTCTGGCACCCGCATTAATTGTAACCCCAATGCCATCGTTCACTTTTATTAATGTGCCCGCATCCACTAGAAGTTTCTGCCCACTGTTTCTGTTGATGTTGACGGCTAATATGTACACGGTATCTTTCACAAAATGAATAGTGTCTCCTGCAAGTCTTGCATCGCCTGCTTCGATGGTGATTTCAGGTTTGGCATAGGTTTTAAAAACAGTCTCCTTTTGGCAACTGCTGAAAAAGACTACTGCGAAAAAAAGCAGGCCAGCGAATATTTTTTTTAGAAATGATTTCATGTCCATTGTTATTTCCTTAGCTAAAAGGTATAAGTAATTGCCAGCGAGTATGTCCGCTGACCTGCTACCTGCGATGCAAAATTATCTACCCCTCGCAGGTAGTTGTCAAATGATTTACGTACGTTAATCACCACCGGGTCATCCGCCTTTCCGTTTCCGTTGATGTCCTGGTATAAAATATAAGGCTTGTTTAACAGGTTGGTGACGTTCATTTTTATTTTACATTTCTCTTTCCAAATGGCCTGCGTAAACACCAGGTCCACCATATTCCTTGCCTTCACCCTGTAGGGTGGCAATGCCGCAACCAATGTACCATCTGCAATGGTTCGGGTAAAATCAGATGAGCCCAGTTCATTGTTATAATCACCCGTTCTGTTGAGAGAAATAGTTGCTTCAAAAGAGTTATTGAATAACTGCAAACTGGCACCGGCATTTAAAATATAATTCGCCTGTCCCGATAAAGCGTGTTCACCTACATAGTCAAAATAAAAATCGTTGATTACTTTGCGTTTTACCTGAGACTGTAACAGCGTGCCATTACCAAAAAGTGTAAGGTGATTAAGCCATTTGGCAAAAGGTACAAAATCCAGTTTTTTTCTCAGCTCCGCTTCCACCCCTTTTACGAATGCGTCGCCTGCGTTAACTGGTATTCTAAACTTGTCAACATCAAAGCCAGTTCTGCCTTTTGCATATTCAATAGGGTCTTTTAAATTTTTATAAAAGCCCGCTACTGTTACAATTTCGCCCGAGGAGGGAAACCACTCCAGCTTTACGTCGTAGTTGGTAATGGATGCACTTTTGAGAAACTGGTTACCCTGAGTAAGTGAAAAATTCTGGTAATCATATCGTACAAAAGAAGCCAGGTCTTTTAGCTCTGGTCGTATCACTGTTTTAGAGTAAGCCGCACGGATATTGATACTCTGCACCGGACTATAAATAAAATTTATCGAAGGAAGGATGTTAACAGTAGACCTGGCGCCAAATTGAGCTGTTTGTTGCAGCGGCTCCTGGAAATCTCTTAAAAACACAGGGGTATAAACACTGATGGTTTGTTGATAGTTTTCTATTCTTACTCCCCAGATAACCCGTATTTTCTTCCCAATTTTATTTTCAATGCTTTCATATGCAGCCAGTAAACTGCTGCCCGCATTATAGTTGGATGAAGTACTGGCAGCCGCGGCAAGCCGATTCGTTACGTCGGTGCTGCCTGGCGCATAGCTGGAAGCAGCAAATATACTGTCGATGGTTGCTGAAATGGAATTTTCTACAGGCAATACCGTTCCTGTGGCCTTCCGCTGCCGGTTTTGAAAAAGAAGGCCAGCTTTAAACAAATGCTTATTGCCTGAAAAATTAAACGGAGTGGTGATATTAAAAGCTCCGCCATAAATAAAGTCCTTGTTTTCTGACCATGCCCGGCTTGCCCCTGAAAGTGCAGCGCTGTAAGTAAGATTGGAAGAACCGGGTTCCACTATTGCCTGAACAGAATCTTTTATACCGAACACAAAGTTTCGGGTATCTGGTGTGGTGGTATTATTTGCGGTTGCATTCACATTCCATTCCAACCGTGTCTCGTTATTTTTACCTGTCCTGTGCTCCCCTGAAAGAATCGAGTTTAAAATGCTCTTCTTTTCATTTAAGTAAGTGAGGCCAATGTATTGATTATCCTGGTTAAAAAAGTCGGTATTTCCGAACCTTACTTCCGGCCTGTCGATGTACAAATTGTTTAGTACCTGACTGTATAAATTCTTCAGCGTTATTTTACTGTTTCCAAAACGATACGCAAGATTAACCACACCACCAATATCAACCGAATAACGGTAACGCATATTCTCAGAATAATATCCCAACCCGGAAATAGTATCCGGCAAAAGACCAGTGGAAAAAAGAGGGTCCCTGGAAGTAGTTTCCTTTTCAATCAATTCAGTTTTACGCTGGCTGATGGCAGCAACAATCCCTATCTGGTTATCATTTTTCAACTTAACAGACTTACCCCACCCCAGCTGAAAACTTTCATTCAGGCCCGAGTTACCGTAATTTATTGGGGCAAGGTTATTGGTAAGCGTTTTTAAATAACGCGACCTTTCCTGGGGATTTAAAAAATAGATTGGGACCCTGCTGGTGCCCGTGGGGAAATTTGCAGGTAATTGCAAACTCTTTTCAGCAAATCCCAATACAGCCAGTCTATCCCTTTTATCGGCATAAAAATCTTTACCCAATGTTTGGTCAGAAAAACCAGATTGTACGGTAACAGAATAAAAATCTTTTACAGGAAAATCTTTGGTATTTACCTGTACAATACCACCGGCGAAATTGCCCGGCATATCTGGCGTGGCGGTTTTATTTACAGTGATATTATCAATTACGGCTGCTGGTATCAGATCAAACGCAAAGGCGTTACGGTTGGTTTCTGTACTGGTCATGGGTACGCCATTCAACATCGTCTGGTTGTATTGGTCATTCAACCCCCTTACTACCACAAAACGATTATCCTGTACATTCAACCCCACTACTCTCTTTAAAATCTGCCCTGCGTTATTGTCAGGTGTTTTACGGATGGCTTCTGTTGATATGCCGTCTGATGCTGCGGCACTGCGCTTTTGTGCGGAATATAAAGATGATTGTGCCTCTTTTTTTACACTGGATCTTATCACTACTCCGGTAAGTTTATTGGTGCCCGTTTGCATAATAACATCCAATACCGTGGGTTGCCCGGTTTTAATAATAATGCCGGTTAATTCCTTTGTCTGGTATCCTGAATAGGAATAAGAAACCGTATACGTTCCCGCGGCCAGAGAAATTGTATAAGTACCATCAGCCAAAGATGCCTTACCGGTTTTTGTTTCTTTCACTGTTACGTTCACCCCCATTATCACCTCATTGTTAGCGGCATCAATTATTTTGCCTGTAAGCTTGCCAGTTTGCGCAACCAGGCTTTGTGACAACAACAGTGTACCCGCCATCAGTACGCACAGCTGCTTACAACGTACCATGCTAAAAACCAATTTTTGATAAAACATAATTTTGAAAATTATTCACTTTAAATCCCTTCTATAAAACCTCACTGAGGGAAATTATAATTTGTTTTAAGTGGTGTGGCATTCACCCAACTCAGCCACCAGTTATCACCTCCCAGGGCTCCCAGATAATTTTTCTTTAAAAAGAAAGGATCACTAAAATAAGAGCCGGTGTAATCACCTTCCTTTAAAACCGGTGAACCCGCCTTTGGCAACGGGTCCAGCTGTTCATAGTCAAATGGATCCTCAAAAGCAAAATCACTTACACTTTCGTATAATTGATTGTTAAAAGGCGGCTGTAGCATAAAGCTGCGCAGGTCGTTGCTGCTGAAGGATGCATACACTGCAGGATCAACGTAAAAAGTTTTGGCCGTGTCAATGCTCTGAAAAATAGTATACGTCAACTGCGATTCCTTTCGTTGTAAGGCAGTACCGGTAAGGGAATCACCCAGGTTCCACGCACCACCCGGAAAACCCAGCAATAAACTATTTCTTATTTGAAAACGGGCATTGCCAGTGGTCACAAGTGCAGCGTTATTGGTAAGGCCGCTGTTATTGTACACAGGTGCAGCGCCATCCTGGCCATCCGGTCCAATTACTGTCAGATTAGAAATCACGGGGTTTGTAACGGGCAATGCATCCGCCGGCGTACCAGCATTGTTTTCAATGTATACACCTGCAAAAGCATTGTTTGGAAAGCTTCCTGTACTACCGAAAAAAGGGTGACGGTATGCGATGATTTGTTGCATTTTACCGACATAACCGTTGGTAATATAAAAATCTGCCGGACCCCCGCAGGCATAAGAAATCATGTTGCGGCAATTAAAACTGCCGCCATAAAAACTGAATGCTGACAGTGGGTCATCCTGCCCTACCCTGCTGGTATAACTTACCATTACATTTTCGATGCTGGTTCCACTTCCTACGGCATCAAGGGTGAGTGATGCAAACTCTATTCGAACATATTTCAATGTGCCGGAATTATCGGCCACATCTCCGGCGGAACCTCTTGCATTGTTAACCGCCTTGCCCTGAATTATTAAACCACCCCAACTTTCAGATTGACTGCCGGTGATAGTACTGCTGGTAAATACAATGGGATTTTTATTGCTGCCCGTTGCCAGAATAGTTGCTCCCGGTTGAATGGTAATACCGGCAGTACCATTGGCAGTAACACCCGCCACAGCTTTAATCACAGTGCCTTCATCAATAATTAACTGCTCACCATCCTGCCTTGTAAACTGGCTGTTTAAAATGTACACCGTATCGTTGTACAGATGTACCGCTTTTATTCTCGACTCTTTCAATACAACCTCTGGCTTAACGGGTGAGGTGGGCACATCTTCTGCCTTTTTACAACCGGTTACCACTAAGAGTAGCAGCAAAAAACTGTATGTGATCAATACAATAAAAATATTTTTTCTCATACTTTATTTGAATAAATAAGACAATGAAAAGTAAACGGTTCGCTGGGACTGTATTGAAGTAATGGTGTTGTCTGTCCCGCTTTGATAATAGCCGCCTTTGTTCCCTACGGCTTTTAGCAAAAGAGCTCCGTCAAATTTTTTATTACTATTTAAGTCCTGGTAAACAATGTAAGGGTTGTCTAAAATATTGGTAACACCGGCAATCAACTGCATCTTTGATTTCCATATTTTTTGGCTCACCTGCAGATCTAATTGCCGCTTGCCCTTTACCCTGTAATCGGGTATGGCCGCGATGGTGGCATTCCCGTTATCATGTGCCACCAGTTTACCGGAGCCAACCACCGAAATATAATCCCCTGTTTGATTAAATAATATCGTTACAACCGGTATGCGGGGCCTTTGAAAAACAACACCGGCATTGAAGGTAAAAGCGGGACTTCCGGATAGCGTATGTTCTGGAAAAAACTGCGACAACAATCTTACCGGCCCCCCATCTACCTTGGATTTTAACCAGGTGCCTTTTGCAAAAAAAGCCAGGTGTTGTAACCATGAAGCACCCGTAGCCGCATTCAATTTTATTTTAAAAGATGCATCAATTCCCTGCACTGCTGCGGGTGCTGTATTGTGGGGTTTCATCATCATGGTACCAACAGTGTAAGAAGATAAAATATATTCTATGGGCTGATCAATGCGCTTATAAAATCCGGATGCACCAATAGAAATTCCATTGTCAGATGACCAGTTAATGCCAGCGTCGTAATTGGCAATTTCCGTACTTTGTAAAATAGGGTTACCTGTTTTAACCAGGAAGGCAATGGGGTCGTAATATTTATAGCTGGTCAGCTCCTGCAGCATTGGCCTGTTAAGGGTTTTAAAGTAACCAGCATGCAGCAGCACAGTCTTAACTAACTGGTACTTTACCAGCAAGGCAGGTAAAAAATTGATATAGCTGACAAACGTATTTTTGTCCAGTGGATTAAACCTTGGATTCTTGTATCCGGCAACATAATCGTATTCCGCAGCAGATACCAGTTGCGATGAAGATTCCACGCGTACACTCCAGTCGGCAGACAACCTGTTGGTTAATTTATTTTCAAGATGAACATAGGCTGTACCAAAGCTTCCGGATGCAGAATAGTTGCCCCTGTTATTAGCATATACATTGGAATAACTTCCGGCGAAATTGGTGTAATAATTAGATACCGATAACCCGCCGGGATAATACCTGTCTGGTGCCAGCAAACTATCTATCCTGTAAGAGCCGTTGCCCGTTACCTGCAGCAAAGTACTTGTAAAAATTCTGTTTGTGCTTTGAATCGCAATGCCTCCGGCAATTACCTGCGGCAGATGCAATAAATTAAATGCGGATTGTATGCTGACTGATCCCTCAAAATTGTTATCAGTAAAACTTCTCCATAGCCTGCTGTTCCTCGTTAAATTAGGATCAGATAAATCGGGGTTTAGTACCGTTGGGGTGAAAGGAGATTTTGCTGATTGTGCCAATTCGTAATGATCCCTGTAAGCTGCATCATGCCGCACCAGGAAATTCCGTTCATCAGGACTTTCCTGCCTGGTAAACTGATATGCTGCAAGCCAGTATAATTTCAGTTTTCCACTGCTGTTTAAAGCATGCTGACCTGATAATTGGCTTAGCAAAAATTTGCGTTGCGTAGTTGAATAATTAAAGCCGTCATGCGCCAGGCTATCTTCATCTGCCTTATAAACCTGCGTGCGTTGCGTGTAAACATTATTGAACTGGCCGCCAAAATAGTTTTTCAAGGAAATCATATTTAGTCCATAGCTAAGGGTTGCATTCAGCAAACCAGCCAGTTGGCTGAGATAACGGTAGTTAATGTCATTGGCCTGTGTAGGAATCAACTCAGTAGCCGAATTAAAGGGAAAAGAATTGTTGGTAACATCCGGAGATACCTGGGCCACAGACTCATCAACCAGCTGCCTTTTTGATTGCGACAAATAACCCAGGATACCAATTTTCCTGTTTTGTTTTAACTTGATTATTTTTCCAAAACCCAATGTTAATTGTTCATCGGGTTTTGGGTTTCCGTAATTAACCGGTGCCAGATTATTTTTTAACTGGCGGGAAAGATACACCTGCTCCTGCGCATTTTTTCCATTAAAGGATGCCATGGATTTTGGTGTTGGGAAAGCTGAAGGCAAATCCCTTGTACTTCCGGGAAAGCCCAGCCATTGGGTGTTACCCTTTCTATCATTTAAAAAATTTATTCCCCTGGTATCATCGGAAAAAGCGCCGCCAGCCTGAACATAAAAAAATTGCTGATCAGGTAAATCTTTTGTTTTTATTTCGGCTGTACCGCCTGCGAAATCTCCTGAAAAACTACCGTCTGCTATAGTATGCAGCTTCACCTCGCCATAGGCATCAGAGGGAAGCATATCCAACGGATAAGCCTTGCTGACCGGGTCAAATGAATTTAACAATACGCCATTGAACAATACCTGGTTGTACCTGTCACCCATTCCAGATATGGTAAGCGACTGCAGGTTGTTGCCTGCATAGTCTTGTACTACAACGCCTGGTAATCGCTTTACCAGCTGCACGCCATTCCTGTCTGTTCCTTCACCAATATTCTTCTTTGCTATCGCACTAAAAAGTACTCCTTGCCTTGTTTGGCTCCTGGCAGCTGTGAAGCTGTTTTCGCTATAAAAACTAGTGTGGATAATAGCATCCCGTAACGCAACAGAATCATTCACCGCCCGCTTTTTTAACGTAGTACGTTCATCTTTAACAAACGGAAAAAGAGTTACATCAAGGTAAGAGTTGCCTCCAACAACGACTATACATTCTGCCACCGCCTTTGTTTGGTAGCCTGTATTTTTATAGAGGAGGGTTTGCTTTCCCTTTTTTAGCGCAATTATATAACCGCCGTCAACAGCAGTAACAACACTTACGGCACTGCCTTCTTTTTGAACCACTACTCCTGGCAGTGACTTACCGGTGGTACCATCTATTACCCTTCCTTTTATAAAACCGTCTGGAGATTGCGCATCAGCAGAACCGGCGAATAATAATAAAAAAAGCAAAGAAGAAAAATAATACGGCGTAAGTTTCGCACTCATTTTAAGGATGACTATTATCATAACAATGACTTCATTTTTAACCGGCCTATACTAATCAAACTTGTGTATATGAATATGTTTAAGCCCGCATACCATCTTGAAACAAGTTGTTTTGCTGTTTCAATCACGTTCCTTCACCGCCGGGCGAAAGTAGAGTAACACCGGCATTTGAATGTTACCAAAGTATTATGTAATTATGAAGATTTGGGTGTGCACACAAGGAAGCAAAAAAAACATCCGTTCTACTGAAGCAACGTATAAGCCATTTCTAAAATAGGGTCTTTACCGCCGGATTCATCTAATAATGTAATGCCAATATTTACATCTGGTAATACGCCGTTCTCAACAGAGTGTTTATTGGTATCCAATGTTTTTGTCGCGGTGTACTGTAGTTTCCAGCCGTTCAGTAAAACGTACTCATTAGGAAACCCGCCACCACCACCGGTTTGATCACCAACTACCTTAATATTTGGAAGCGCCGACATATAAAGTACAAAATCGTTGCAGGCGCTAAAGCACGCCCGGTTGGTTAAAACACAAACCGGTTTTGAAAAGTAGCTTCCCTCACCGGAAAGAAAATAGGGTTCCGGTTGCAAAAAATTATCATGAGCTACCCCATTTTTTACCTGTTCATATTTCAACAATTTTCTTTCCCCCAAAAAGTGGCGAAAAAAATTTTCGCCATTGGCAGATTTGCCCCCGTTGTTATTTCTTACATCAAAAATAATTCCCTTTACACTGCTCATTTCATTCATCACCTGTTCAGTCTCCGTTTGAGTTATATCATTTTTAAATGAGCCGTAATAAATGTAGCCGACGTTGTTCTCAATTTTATAAATTACCGGTCCGCTGGTTTTGAAATTGTTTTTTAAATAGTTATTTACTACATTTTGGTAATTAAAATTGGCAGAGTACAGAGTAAAAAATCCATCGTAGGTTGCAGTATCCGAAGCCGACATCAGCGATACATGTCCATCTTTTAAGGTCTCCAGCATATTGTCTATCACTTTAAACAAGGCTGCATCTGTCATATCCACTGTAACCTGTTGCCGGTATATTTGATGGGTATTAGTCCAATCAACTCCCTTTACTGAAAACAAGGCGTACTGTTCATCCATTACCTTCCACACCTCCTCAAAAACCAATACAGGACTGGCTTTTACCGATTTCAAGTCAAGCGCTTTTTCACATCCTCCACAAAAAAATAGCAGCAACAGTAATGCCGTCGTTTTTACCTTTTTTCCATTTGCCTCCATTATATTAATCATTCTTTACAGTATAAAAAAATAGGATAACAGAACCATGTGATTGGCTTGCAGTACCTCCCGGTTACCTGTAATATGATAATACTCCCAGTAGTAATTCAACACGATACTGTTCTTGCCCGCAAGCCTTTTCTCAATCGCCAGCACATTCTTAATCCTGACAAATGAATTAAAGCTTTCTATCCTGCCGTGACTAAAAATATCGCCGGTAGAAAAACCGGTTTTATCTAAACTACCCGATGCGTTGTCGCTGCCAAAGGCGGGTTGTACAATGGCAGACACAACCGGAATCAGCAGCCTGTCAGTTATTGAAAAACCTGTCGTGGGGTCACCGGGAAAATATTGTACAGACGCAGCCGCCCCAATTGAGGTTGCGAAATCAAATGAAGTTTTGTTGTTAATGAAGCCAGCAAATGATCTTCCGGCATACAACATATTTACACAAACGCCGGCCTTATAAACAAATTTATTTTCATTACCATCGCTAAGCTTATAAAGGTTAATATAGTCAGCATTGAAGTAGTTGTGTTGTAAGCTACTTTCTTTTTTGCCTGTTTGTAATGTACCTGAAGCGTAGGAAAAATCCAACTGATGCGATAGCTTATTTCGCTGGTAACTAACAGACGCATTGCCCGAAATTGTTACGCCGGTAAAACTAAGTGCACTAAATTTTTTATCAGCAACAACCGCCCTGCCTGCACCCGCACCAATAGCAAAATCCCATTGCGCCTCTCTGCCAGCATGACTTTGCTGCGCAATGACACGGCATGAAGTCCACAATAAAATAAGAATGACTAACAGTTTGCTTTTCATAACCAGCGTGTACGACACTTATAAATTGATTGCTGCCGGTAAGTATTCGCCAGCAAAAAATCAGTGCTTAATTTTTACAAATAAAATCTTTCTGTTGATATTATTTGCCCCCTTTAACTGGAAAAATGAATTGGTAACAGTTAGTTAACAATTAGGTAAAGTGAACATTTGAATTTAGCGTCGAAATTAAAATTTGAATGACTGCGTGCAAGTGACTTGATAGAAAATCCTTCCCCAACTATTTTTTGAAAAACAAATTGTTTGTACACTTAAGCAGGTGTACAAGACTATTTGGACTGAGCTGATTTAAACGTGCTTGCTTTATTTTTTATTGCTGTGGTAATGATTATTTAACAACAACCCAATGTTTAACAAGAATATCTCAATAGGAATGAATGGCTCCATGCTGGATGAAAAACCAACAGGGGTAGGTGTATATTCTTTTAATCTCATCAACAATCTTTCTACCCTGGTAACAAATGAAAAAGGCAAAAAAATTACAGTTTTCACACCAACAAATACTTCGCTGAATAAAGACATACAAATTATCAAACTCTCCAACCTGCTACAATCTACCAAACACGGAAAACTGGCAGCGTTTTGCAGGTTGGGCTGGAACATTTTTTCTTATCCTTTACAGGCACGCAAATTTGATATATTGATTAGCCCAACAACGCACGGAAGTTTTTTCTTAAACAACCAGGTAATCACCATTCATGACTTGCTCTCACTGCGTTTTCAAAACATTAGTACACACCAGCGTTTCTATTTCAAATACCTGCTACCGGTCTTAATACACAGGGCAAAATTGATTATTGCAGTATCAGAAAATACCAAAAAAGATATACTTCATTTTTTTAAATGTCCTGAAAGTAAAATCAAAGTGATCTATAATGGTTATGATGACGATACCTATTACCCGGTGAATGAAAACAGGCTCGCTATTTACCAGGAATACGGTTTTCGAAATTACCTGTTGGCGGTAGGCCCCACCTATCCCCACAAAAATTTTGAGTTGCTGATCAATTCCTACAATGACTTGAATGCGGCCATTAAAAAAAAGCACCCGCTGATTATTGCAGGAGGAAAAGACGCTTACATTAACGTATTAAAACAACATGTTCTAAAGTTGGGACTCGAGCACCACATTTTTTTTATTGGCTATGTGCCTGTAACATTAATGCCATCGTTGTACAGAGAGGCCCATGCATTTATCTTCCCCAGTTTATATGAAGGATTTGGTATACCGTTATTAGAAGCAATGGCGAGCGGATGCCCGGTAATAGCATCCAATACATCTTCCATGCCTGAGGTTTGCGGAGAAGCCGTTTTATATTTCGATCCATTGGACCAGACATCATTGACCAAGACTATGCAGGAAATCATTTTAAACGATGCTGTCAGAAACCAACTGATGGCAAAAGGAATACTACAGGCCAAAAAATTTTCCTGGAAAAAAATGGCCGGTTCTTTCAACAACATCATTGACAATTTTTTTATAAATAATTAAACATACTACAATGCTTGAGATAAGCTGTTCCATCGTCATCTATCACAACCCGGTTGAAGACCTGCGTAAAGCAATAGAAAGTTTCTTAAACTGTTCAAAAAGTATCCGCTTATACCTTATTGATAATTCAGCTGATGATACATTACGTTATCAGTTTCTATCGCCGCAGATTGAATACATCCACACGGGTAAAAATATGGGATATGGTGCAGGACATAATATAGCCATCAGAAAGGCGCTGGGTCGTTCGAAATACCATATCATCCTCAATCCAGACATTGAATTTAATCCCGCAACACTGGAAGGATTGTATGATTTTATGCAGCAAAATGCCAATGTGGGATTGGTGATGCCGAAAGTGTTATACAGAAATGGGCTGACCCAATATCTGTGCAAAGAACTGCCTTCTCCGGCGGATCTTTTTCTCAGACGCTTTTTTCCGGGGCCAATAAAATTTGCCGTAAAAAAATTAATGGAACAATATGAACTGCGGCACAAGGATTACGATACCATTATGGAAGTTCCCAATCTTTCCGGTTGTTTTATGTTTATCCGCACCGCTGTTTTTGAGACAGTTGGTTTATTTGATGAACAATATTTTATGTACCTGGAAGATACAGATCTTAGCCGAAGGATTAACCGGTATTACCGCACGGTATACTACCCGAAGGAGACTATTACACATGGATACAGCAAAGCGTCTTACAAAAATTTCAAGCTGATGTTACACCACCTTACATCTTCCATAAAATATTTTAACAAGTGGGGTTGGTTTACAGATCAAAACCGGTTGCTGATTAACCGATACATCAACTACAGTTCTTTCAGGCCACAGGTGAAAACCACAGAACAAAAAAATCAACTACAGCAACATATTATTTCGTTTGAATAATGAACACAAACAACAAGGGAATTTCAGTAGTTGTATGCTGTTATAATAGTGCTGCCCGGCTTGACAAAACCTTACATGCCCTGGCAAAGCAGCAATGCAATCCAACCCTTTGCTGGGAGGTTATTCTGGTAGACAATGCCTCCACCGACCACACGTCGGTCGCAGCGGCCGACGTGTGGCAAAAGTTGGAGACAGCATCTGCAATTAAAATTGTGTACGAACCATTAGCGGGGTTAGGTAATGCCAGGGTAAGGGGTGTAAAAGAAGCTGCGTATTCCTTCGTGCTTTTTTGTGATGACGACAATTGGTTAACGGAAAACTATGTTCAGGGTGTGTATGATATTTTAGCTGGCGATGATTCCATTGCAGCTTGCGGCGGTATGGGTGTTCCGGCTTTTGAAACGGCTGAACCATTTTGGTTTTATGCCTATGCCGAGGCATTTGCTCTGGGATCGCAGGAGATTAATAGTGAAAATGGCCAGATGCTAAATTTGTACGGAGCTGGTCTCGCAGTTCGTAAACAGGTATATGAGCAGTTATTCCAGGAGGGCTTTGATCCATTGTTGAAAGACCGGGTGGCGAAAAAACTGAGCTCGTCAGGTGATACCGAACTGACCTATGCCTTTGTTTTAATGGGCTATAAACTGGCTTGTTCTGATGAGTTGAAATTTTTTCATTATCTGCCCAAGGAACGCCTGACGTTTGCCTACCTTAAAAAACTATTTGTGGCATTCGGCACAGACGGGCCGGTACGAAATCTTTATTACGCCTACATCAGCAACCGCTTTTTTCACAAGCATATAAAAAACTGGAATTTTCACCTGCTCTTAAGCCTGGTGCGGTTAATGAAATATGCTGTCATTCCTCCCAAAAAATATGGCAGGACGATTTATTTCCACTGGAATGTTGCTTATATTAAACAACTAATTGTACTCAGAAAAAATTATACTGAAATGAAAGCGCACATTTCCAAAATCACTGAAAGAAAAAATTATCACACTATACAAAATGCCAGCCTCAAGGGTCCCTTGACTGTTGAAACAAATAGCCTGTCTTAAACCTCCACATGAAAAAATTTTACATCAGTTCAATCAGCGGACAGTCGGGCATTTGCAAATATTCGAAAGACTTTTATCAACTGGTTTTAAAGCAAAAAGATTATGTACTGATAGACAGTAGTGAAAGTAACGACGCTATTTTTGCGCTTATTTCCCCGTCTGATCATGTGCACGTTGAGATTGGTATATTTCAAACAAAGGAAATAGAAACTTTAATGGCCATGTTGGATTCAGGGTACAACAATATCGCCGTAACGTTGCATGACGCTCCGCTGTTAAAGTATCCGTTTCATACATTCAGCAATCCGCTGCTGAATAAGATCTCCAAATTTTACGATATCTATATTGATAAGTTTGGCAGTGCGGCATTCCATCTTAAAAAAATAAAGCGTATTTATGTTCTATCACTTAAAGCCCTGGTTTTAATGCAATCCAGGTACAAAATGGACAACATCCATTATTTGCCACACGTGATTGACACTAAAGAAATAGTATGCAGCAATACCACCAATAATAATTTTATTTATGTTGGCTTTATCGGAAGAAATAAAGGCATTGAATACGCCCTTCAGTTGCATCAGCAATTGCAAAAAGTTTACCCGGACAGCCGGTTTTATGTAGTAGGCACGGCTCTTGGAAAGGCGAAGAAATTTTGCAATTATTTAATGAAAAAATACACCACCAATGTGCATTTCTTGGGATATGTGCCGGATGGAATATTAAATGGGATTTTTGAACAGGCTACATTCTCACTCATGCCGTTTAAGTCATATAAATTTTTCATGCCTTTTAGCGGAAGTATTTTGTACAACCTAAAAAAAGGCAAAATTGTTTTTACCAATAATACAAATGCTATCGCCGAAACAATTGAACATGGCAAGACGGGTTTTTTTCTTTCTGGCGATACCAGAGAAGACCTGGATACCATCACAGCTATAATTCGTGACAAACCAATCCAGTATGCCGTAAAAAAAAATGTGACCAGTTCTTTATTACAAAATAATGCGGCGGCTATTGTGTCTAATTATTTGCAGGATTAGCTATTATAAAACTAACAGCCGGCATGCAGTTTACCTGAACGCAGCATACAGATTTAATTCTTTCATAATGCTGAAAACTGAATTTTAAAACAGCTAGCCGTTAGCTTTACGAAAAATTATACCATGACAATTTTGTTCGCCCTATTTATATTTGCCGCAAACTTTTTACTGGTATGTTATTCCATTCGCAAAATAATTTACATCGCTCATAAAAAACACCTGTTTGATGAGCCATCGGAAGTACGTAAAATTCACTTAACCAAAACACCTAACCTCGGCGGCATTGCCATTTTCGCGGCATTGGTTTTCACCTCTTCGCTCTTTCTTTCTTACGCAACAATTCCAAAAATCAATTACCTGATTTTTGTATCGCTGGTTCTTTTTATTTTAGGCACAACGGATGACCTTGTCGGAGTTAATCCAACAAAAAAAATTATAGCGCAACTGGCAGTCGCATTAATTATTACTATACTGGCGGATTGCCGCATTACCGACCTGCATGGATTTGTGGGCTTGACGAAATTACCATACGCAGTAAGCGTTGCGCTCTCCAGCGTTTTTATTATATTTCTGATAAATGCTTTCAATTTAATAGACGGCATAGATTGCCTTGCCGGAAGTATCGGCTTGCTGGTTTGCCTTTGTTTCGCTTTTTACTTTTGGAAAATGCAGCAAACAGGATTTCTATTTATAGCAGTGGCAACCGCTGGTTGCCTGGCTGGCTTTATATTGTTCAACCAAACACCGGCACGAATATTTATGGGTGATACAGGATCAATGTTTTTAGGATTTATTACAGCCGTTTTTTCCATCAATTTTATTGAACTGAATAAACCACCGTTGTTCAAAATAGCCACACAGGTTTCAGAAGTGGCACCGGCTATCGTTTTCGGGTTGCTGATTATACCGGTATTTGACACACTAAGAATATTTGTACTGAGACTTATACAAAAGAAGTCTCCATTTACAGCCGACAGAAATCATATTCACCACCGGTTGCTGGATCTTGGCTTTACACATCTGCAATCAACAGGCATATTGCTGCTGGTAAATTTTATTACCCTGCTAATGGTGCTAACTCTTCCCTTTAAAACAGAAACACTCTTTACAATTGTAACAATATTTGTACTTACTGGCAATGTCATTTTATCAATATCGCACAGGAGATGGATAAATAAAAATGGTAAAAAGCAGATAACTTCCTCATACCAGCTCCCCAACCAAATTGTGCGTTTAAATGATAGTCCGCTTTTAAAATAATAGTAATCAGCCTGCCGCTATTACCCAGGTAAAATTGCAGTATCAGCATACCTTAGCTGCTACCGGCTACATGTTTCCGCTATCGAAAGCTATCTGCTCTTTCCAATAATATCATATCATTAAATCAGCACCAGGCGCACTATAAATCCTTAATAAAATTCTATAATTGCAGCAAAACTGGTTGTAATGGATCATCCAACTGAAACGGATAAAAAGTGGCGGGAAGTGATTACCAATAAAAGTAATTTGTGGACCCTAAATTATAAAGAGATTTGGGATTACCGGGATTTGCTGATCATCTGGATGAGACGTGATATCCTCTCAATTTATAAACAAACCATCCTGGGCCCGGTATGGTTTGTATTGCAGCCGGTTTTAACTACCATCACTTTTGTTTTCATTTTCTCACGCATTGGAAAATTTTCAACAGTCGGATTACCGCCGGTGATATTCTATTTAAGCGGCATCATTATCTGGAGTTATTTTGCTGAATGCGTTACAAAAACAGCCACCTTTTTTAAAGACAGTACCCCGATATTTTCCAAGGTATATTTTCCAAGACTAATTATTCCATTGTCGCTTGTATTGACCAATCTTGTAAAATTCAGCATTCAGTTTTTGCTGTTCATTGCTGTATATGTTTACTACCTGGCAACCGGCAATGATATGCATCCTACAATATACTTACTGCTTGTTCCGGCATTGGTTTTTTTAATTGCAGGCCTGGGTTTAGGCTGCGGTATTATTGTATCTTCCTTAACTACAAAGTATAAAGATTTTGTTCACCTGATCACTTTTGGCGTACAGCTGATGATGTTCATCTCTCCTGTACTTTTTCCTGTGAGCAGCATTGAAGATGGCAACTATAAAAAAATAATTTTAGCGAACCCCGTTACCGGGATTATTGAAGTATTCCGATATGGTTTTACTGGTAAGGGCTATTTCAGCTGGCCGTTGCTGGCCTATGATGCAGGCTGCATGCTGGTATTATTATTAGTTGGCATTATCATATTTAATTCGGTAGAAAAGGATTTTGTTGATACCATTTAAAAGTATTAACCACAATGCTGTCTAATTAAGAAATTTCGAGTGGCGGGTGAGGATACCTGCTACGGCTGCCCCGGTGTTGGTGCCAACACCTTAATTAAGCGGCATTGGTATTAACCAGATAATTAATTGTTATGATTTCTATTATCATCTGTTCAGTAAATAGTGAGTTGCTCCGGCATCTGCGATTAAATATTGGGGATACCATTGGTATTGAACATGAGATCATTGCTATTGACAACAACATAAAAAAAGAGGGTATCTGCACAGTATATAACAAAGGCGGAGCAATGGCCAAATACCCGATACTCTGCTTTATGCATGAAGATGTTTTATTTGAAACAAAAAACTGGGGACCTCTGATTGTACGGCATTTAAAACAACCCAAAACAGGGTTGCTTGGTATTGCCGGTGGCGACAGTAAGGGGCTTGTTCCCTCGAGCTGGTCATCATCATTTAAATCGAACGAAATAAATATCATACAGCATTCAGGAAAGGGAAGCGAAGCAGAGCACATCGTAAAAACATACAACAATCTGCCTGGCACGAAAAACAAAGTAGTCACCCTGGATGGGGTATTGCTCTGCACTAAAAAGGAAATATTTGAGCAGTTAAAATTTGATGAAGTAAATCTGAAAGGCTTTCATGGATACGACCTTGATTACTCGCTGCAGGTTTTTTGCTACTTTGATGTAGCCGTAATATTCGACGTGGTAGTACATCATTTTTCAGCAGGAAAGCCTGATAACAATTGGGTAGACAGTGCAGTTAAAATAAGCCGCAAATGGAAAAAACAACTTCCAGTTTCGGTATATCCATTAACCGCTTCAGAGTTTAATTTTTATCACTGGAAGTCGTTACAGATTTTTTTAGAAAGATTGTTTCAACTGAATTACAGCTATCCGAAAATATTTTTCCATTACCTCAGGTTTTCACTTTGCAGGTATTTTACTGTAAGACGTTTTCTGTCTATGGGAAAATATGTACTGGTTACAATGTGGATGCGTCGCCATAAAAACAGCGAGGCTGTTGCAAGCGCATTAAACGAAAAAATTATTCATCAACAAACGCCCGTCTTTTAAACCAGTGTAATGATAAATGTAACCAAACCATTTTTACCCCCCGCCGAAGAATACCAGCGGTATATCCAGCAAATCTGGGAGCGAAACTGGCTTACCAACAATGGGCCGTTGGTGAATGAGCTGGAGCTGAGATTGAAAGAGCACCTTGGAGTAGATCACCTGTTATATTTAAACAATGGCACCATAGCTTTACAGATCGCCATTAAAGCATTGAAGTTATCAGGCGAAATTATTACTACACCTTTCAGTTATGTTGCCACAACGTCGTCCATTATTTGGGAAGGTTGTACACCGGTTTTTGTGGATGTGGATGCCGGTACATTAAATATTGATCCAAATAAAATTGAAGCTGCCATCACACCGGATACCTCAGCCATCATTGCAACACATACGTACGGCAACCCCTGTGATATTGAAGCCATACAACAAATTGCAGACAAGCATGGTTTAAAAGTAATTTACGATGCGGCACATTGTTTCGGCACCACTTATAAAGGAAAAAGCGTTTACCTGTTTGGAGATATCAGTACCGCCAGTTTTCATGCAACAAAAATATTCCATACCATTGAAGGCGGTGCGGTGTTTACCAAAGATCCTGAACTGCTAAAGAAAATGGCCTACATGAGAAACTTTGGACACAACGGACCGGCGGACTATGCTGAAGTAGGCATCAACGGTAAAAACTCGGAGGTTCATGCGGCCATGGGGCTGGTTAATTTAAAGTACATAGTTGCGAATGCTGACAGCAGAAAACGACAACATGAACAATACACTTCCTGGATGAAATACCTGAAGCTCAAGACTATTACCATTACCCCGGACAGCAACGTGAATTATTCTTATTACCCGGTAATCTTTCAAACAGAAGAGGCTATCCTTAAAGCCATTGAAATGTTGAATGGACACCTTATTTATCCAAGAAGATATTTTTATCCTGCATTAAATAATCTGCGGTACGTTAAACCATGCGTAACACCGGTTTGTGACAATATAAGTCCGAAAGTACTTTGTCTGCCAGTATATCATACACTTAGTATGGAGGAAATAGACTTTATATGCAGGCTGTTATTAAGGGCACAAAATAATTAAATGTATAAACAAAATAAAACGAACAGTTCATTGATCACCATAAAAATTTAATCATGTTATTCATTGGTTCAGGCGGCCTTGCCGCACAGTTATTTGAGGATTTGCTGGCAAGCAATATCCAGGATGTTGTATTCTGGAGTGAAGTTGATACGGGCAATGATTTCATAAAAGAAAGATTTAAAATCATTGGCACCGATGAAGAAGTCGTTGATTACTTCACCAATACTTCCACCTCGTTTGTAATGTGCATCGGCGACATCAATCACAGGAAAAAAATGGCGGAAAAATTTATAAAACTGGGTGGCAAGCAGGCCTCCTTTATAACGCCGTTTTGTAAGATCAGCCCGTTCGTAAAAAAAATTGGTTCAGGTGTTATGATACTAAATGATGCGGAGCTGGAACCGGGTGTTATAGTCGGCGACCAAAGCTTGCTGAATAAGAAATCAAAGTATGGCCATGCCTGCATTATCGGCACCAATTGCGAAATAGCTCCGCTGGCAATTATATCCGCTTACGCGGAAATCGGCGATGATTCGTTGATTGGAATTGCCTCGCTGATTTTACCCAAAATTAAAATAGGTAAAAATGTTACGGTATCTGCAGGATCAGTAGTAACCAAAAATATCCCCGACAATGCAGTTGTATCGGGCTCTCCAGCTATTATCCGCTTTTATAAAAAAGTAAAAGAGGTAGCTGCAGAAGTATAATTTAATAAAGAAATGATGTTGCAAACGTTTAAGCATTTGTTCCGGAATAACTTCAAGTCCTCGCCGGATGTGCCCGTATTGAACGCCGCCGCAATGCGTAACCCGGAGTCATTTGATATATTGGTAAAAAACCTAAACACTTATTTTACCAATCATCCAGAGCAAAATTTATATGCGAAAGAACTTGCATTTTTAAATTCAGGATTTGATACAGATCCAGGCATTGATAAAATAAATTACGCCATACTACCCTACGACTTTATCCTGGATTATGACTACCGGGCAATACAAGTTTACCTTGATGAAGCAGCCGGTATGTTTTATGTTTACCTTGATGGAAAAAAGTTGTATTACCACAAAGGTTTTACCAATACGGTGGACGTACAAAAAAGTTTCAATTATATTTTAGCTGAACAACACCCGGAGTCGCCCCATCGCTACCTGGGCGAAGATTTATCTGTGAGCAGCGGTGATGTGGTTGCGGATTTAGGCGCAGCCGAGGGTAATTTTTCTCTACTGGTGGTGGATAAGGTTAAAGAATTAATTATCGTAGAGGCAGATGCCAGGTGGATAGAGGCCTTACATAAAACCTTCGAACCTTGGAAAGATAAAGTAAGGATCATCAACAAATTTGCTGGCTGTAGCAATGACGAAAAAACAATCACGCTGAATAAACTGGAGGAAGTCAATAGAATTACTTTTGTAAAGATGGACATTGAAGGCGCAGAAACCGGCGTAGTGAATTATGCAGCATCTTATATCGGCAGCAACAGTCTTAAACTGCTGATTACAACCTATCACGGCCATACAGATGCAACAGTGATAAAATCAATGTTGGAAAGAATTAATTATCATACCTGGTTTTCCAGGGGTTTTATGTTATTTGTTTTTGACGACTTAACGCCTCCTTATTTTAGAAAGACTATAATTAAAGGTACCAGGTAAAATGGCCTGCTACCCTGGATTGATGGCCAAATGTGGCAATTTATCGCAACCCGATATTTGCCTGCTCTGCTGTATTTTGCCAATTGAAAGCACTATTTTTTTTGCCATCAAAAAATTATATAAAATAGCATTACTATTAAAGGTTGCCAGCCCGGCAATTGTAAACAGGGAGTACCTCGCCAATCTCCGTACAATAAGATTTATATAGTTGGGCCGACGAATATCGCATGCCTGATTTAAAAAAATAATCCAATCTTTTTTAAGTTTTGCCCGTACCGGCAGATATGCGTCAGCAGGCAGCCTTTCACGGTCATGATAAATTCTTGCAGTATTGGTAATGCCTATTTTAAAACCTTTAAAAATCGCTCGGTTGGCGTAATGATCATCCTCGCCGTAGTGAACAAAAACCGGATCAAAACCACCTGTTTTTTCCAGGCAGTTTCTGCTGATTAGCCAGGCCGCCGCATTTACAAAAGAGGTATTTATAATGAACTCTTCAGCGGCATTTGCCAGTAAGTCCGGTAACTGTGATTCCCTGATGTCAGACCTTACCAGGTAATCGTAAAAATAGATATCAAAATCATTGCCCGCTCCGTTCAAATGCAACGGGCTTACAATACCAAATTGTGGATTATTCGTCTGGGCTTTTACAAGGCTGGCAATTGTTTCTTTCTCAACCGTTGCATCCTGGTTTAAAAGCAAAATATGGTCTGCCTTATCTTCAATAGCCACCTGTAACCCGATATTGTTTCCCTGGCCAAAGCCCAGGTTTTTACCAGCCTCAATTAAATACACCATCGGGTAATAATCACGGATAAAAGATACCGTTAAATCCTTCGATCCATTATCAACGACGATGATCCTGGGAACGAGCGAACCCATTGTAATACTGCTGAGGCACTTGTCAATCCATCGCATAGCGTTATAGGTTACTACAATACAATAAATGGATGGTGCCTTTATCATTTTTAGGTTAAGCTTTTACAAATAAAACGTACGGTAAAGGGAAAGGATAGATTTGCATCTGATTGTTAAAATTAGGCGCAATTACATCAATCCAAAACAAACAAATTATTATCATTTTATGCTTTTTTCGGTACTGATGGCGCATTATAACAATGCACGTTTTTTGAAGCATGCAATCGACAGCGTGTTAGCACAAAGCTATCCCAACTGGGAGATTGTATTGGTCGATGATGGTTCCGCCGATGAATTTGAAACCATCGTTCGTGCATTTAAAAATGATCCCAGGATTAAAATATACAGAAACGGAAAAAACAGGGGCTGTGCTTTTACCAAACGAAAATGCATTGAAAAATCTGCAGGAGAACTGGCCGGTTTTTTAGACCCTGATGATGGCCTGCATCCGGACGCAATTCAAATAATGATGAAAGCGCATAGCCAACTACCAGCCTGCAGCCTCATCCACTCTACCCATTATATCTGCGATGAAACTATGCGCATTATAAGAGTCGCTGAATACGTAAAAGCCCTGCCACCCAATACCCCTTACCTTTTATTAAATGACGGCAGCGTTCACCATTTTGCCACCTTCAAAAAATTCTTTTACAACAAAACAAAAGGCATCTTTTGCCCCAAAGAAATTGATAAGGCAATCGACCAGGATTTATATTATTTGCTGGAAGAAGAAGGGGATATTTTTTTTATTGATCAGCCTTTGTATTATTACCGCATTCACCAGGGGGGCATTTCAACAATGGGAAAAGAGGGCATTACCACTATGGCGCATTATGCCACCATAGAAGCAGCCTGTTTAAGAAGACTGAACAAGCTACTGGGGGGCGATCTGCCGGATAAAAAATACTGGATAAAAAAATACCGCACCCGGTATTACAAAATCCGAATTTTTAATAGCTTTCGCCGCAGGCAATGGAGCCGCTTTTTTTTCAGCCTGTTTGTTTTTCCTTTTGTCGGCGGTATGGAAAATATTGTACACTACGTTAGAAAATTTTCAACACAAGGAACGGCTTTACTAAGAAAATCTTTTGTGGAAGACTATAAAATTGTTGAGTAAATAATGAATAAAAAATCAGAGGATTGCGTAAATAAATCACATTGTAGATGAAGAAGCCATCATTGAGAAGGTTTAAGCCTGCTGTAATTTATCTTTTTTTATACACCCTTACGTAATCGACAATAAATTGATCAGGTAAATCTTTTAGGCTTAACGGACCAGCCGCGGATTGATTTGTCAGAAGGCTTAACACAATAAATTCAGGTACATTTGAAATCAATTGATTTCCGGAAAAGGTCTTTACGCCGTCCACATAAGTTGCATAGCTTGTATCCGTCCATTCTAACCCGATGGTATGAAAATCATCCGAAGTTTTTGCAAGCTTTCCCCACTCCGGCCCTCCTACTTTATGCCCGGCACCATAGCCGCCATAGTGTATTGTGTGCGCTACATGATCTTTGTTCAGGTGCGGAAAATATTCAAAAATATCCAATTCGGCCCCATTCTTATCGGGCGAGCTGTTGCCCGATGTAATGGTTTGTGATTGCAGCCAAAAGGCGGAAATTGTTCCGGGGGTGTTGGCGAACTTCGCCCTGCTTTCAAAATATCCATACTTCATTTTAAAAGTATTTTCTGTAGAGATCATGCCTGTTAACACTGAGTCATTACTGTTTTTTACTTCCATTACCAAGTGGCCCTTTCCATCCAATTTTACTGATTGCTCCGTTATGTATGATTCATCTCTTTTACCCAGGCCGCGGTGATTCCATTTTTTCAGATTCAATTCCCTGCCACTAAATTCATCGCTCCAAACAAGCGTATAACCCTTCACCGGAAGCTGTTGCTTTATCGGTTTGTGCACTAGCAATCCACAAAAAATAAAAAAATAATTCAGGTAACCCATATTGTTTGAATTAATTGGTCGCAAAAAAACCTCGCAACAGATTAACCTAAGTAATTTTATTGTATTCTTTAATCAGGTTTAAATGCGCCAGGTTGTTCGGGAAATATTGCTTACAAAAAAACCTACTAATTAAGGCTTCTTGTACTACTACCAAAACCAATATTATTAAAAGGTTTATTGTTTAACAAGTTTAAGTTTTTGCAATTGCGTGCCCTGCCTTACTTCAATAAAATAAATGCCCGCGCCTAATTTGGCTCCAACTTTTATTGTTCCGTTGGCAGGTATTTTTTCTCTTGTTTCTACTATTCTGCCGGCAACGTCTGTGATAGTCATTGAAAGTAAAGCACTTTCGCTGCTGCTGATTACAATGCTAAAATAATTGCGGGAAGGGTTTGTTGTGGAAGTCACATGCAGCGGTTTGTTTTCACCAATGGCCGCTATCATTACGTCATTAAAATTACCAACTCTATGTGGTTGTGCATTTACTGGAGTGCCCCACGGAGACAAATATTTACCTTGTATGGGTGCTTCAAATTTGCCGCCGGGTAAGGTCCATGCCACAGCAAGATGGTCGGGGCCCACATATTCCTTATGTAATGTTTCAATGTAATAACGTCCGCCCCTGACTAACATTACCGGGGCGGATTTTTGTTTGGCAAATTTATCCCATTGCCTTATTCCAGTCCACGATTCTGCATAGGCAATCAGTTTTTTGTTAGCGGGATTATCATCTGTACTTAACCAAAGCCCTGCCTGGTCATCACCCGAAATATAAAATGTATAGTAGCCCGTTTGCGGCGCACAAATATAGCCCCTTACCCTTGCTGCATACTGATCACCTAAATTGGGGCCGTATTCAAATAAACCAAGTAATTCCAATACATCCGGCTTATCCGGAAATGCCGGGTTGGTCATCACATCCGCCACTATCATACCTTTTGTATTTGAAAACCCTTCCGCAGATATACTACCGTTTCCTGTACATGCAGTCAGATCAATTACCACCAGAGCTGAACAAGTTGTAGCGCCAAGGTTATCAGTAACCGTTGCCGTTACACTATAGTTACCGGCCTCCACGTAAGATTTGGTATAAATGTAGGGCGCTATTGAATCTTCTCCCAGTTTATTGCCGTGTTCAAAAAATTCTACTTTAGTAACAGTTCCGTCTGAATCAGAGGCTGCTGCTGTGATAGTAATAGTAACACCGGCATTGTAAGTAGCGCCTATAGTGGGACTTGTGATTTTTACCACCGGCAATTTGTTAATTGCACAGGGCAGCGTATTCCCAGGCTGACCAAAGCTCAGGCTCGATATGAATAATCCGATAAATAAAAAGGTTGGGGATAGTATATAAAGTAAATATTTTCTCATAACAGTATTTTTACAAAAATAAACGCATCAATTGTGCCAGCTCTTTTGGCAATCTTATCAAAAGGTTATCTAATAGTTATGTCCTTAAAGATTTTGAAATTTTTTGCATTAAAAAACCCGGTTCAAAAAATTGAATCGGGCTTTGGTTGTATGTATTTTGTTACAGGCTTTCCGTCAACCATAAAATCGAAATAATAAAAAATGCCGCGGTTGTTTTAAACAACTGCGGCAGTACAGGCAAAGCAAAAAAAGGTTAATTCATTTGTTCCATCATCAGCTTGCTTTCTTCATACGTGGGACCATACATACCAGGAATAGTATTGCCGGTAGCCCTTAAATGCGCTACCAGTTCTCCGCGATGGTGATACAGGTGATTGAATAAAAAACTTCTTACCACCATCACCCTGGGCATTGGCGGCATAATGTCCTGTCCACCCATTTGCATGCGCCAAACGTTCATAAATGTCGTTTCATCCGCATTCTCCAGTACCTTTCTTGCAGCAACAACATTTTCTTCAAACTTGTCAACAATATTGGATGCCTTGCTGATGTCGCCCTTATCATACTTGTAAGAGCCCATATCAAAAACATCCTGGTTAAAAGTTCCATCAAACCAATTGTACACTTCTGCAATGTGCGATGCCAGCTGCCCTACCGACCACAAATGCGGTTGTGGCTTATAACCCAGTGCAGCATCAGGAATAGCTTGTAATAATTTACGGGTGTTTTCAGCTTCATGCTCAAATTCACCCAACAAAGCTTGTTTAATCATGATTATATGTTTTAGGTATTAAATGTACAAAATTGAAATTTGCTTTTTTATTATCTCTTCATTAATAATTGTATCAGGCACTGTTAAAATCGAAGTGCAACAATTAAGAAATTCTTAAAAATTTCATTATCTCATAACATTCAACCTGTGTGATCATTCATGAAACACTTTATTTTTATAAACTCATTGAGCTATAAAAAATGAAAACCAAATTAATTGCCTTCTTTTCTATCGCCGCGTTGCTGGTAACAATTGTAGGTTTTCAAACAAAACAAAATGAAGCGGCTAAAAAAATAACTGACAACTATTTAAGGGAAAAGAACGATTTGTTTACCAAAACAACCGAATTAAACAGCTTAATCAATGTTGCAGGTAAACCAACCAAACGCAGCATTGAAGCCATCAGATTAAAACTCCGGGAATGCAGGCTGGCGTACAAAAAATAGAATGGATTGTCTCCTACTACTATCCTCATGTGGCAAACCTTTTCAATGGTCCCGATATTATGGAAGAAGAAGACCCCGGTGAATTTGAACCGGCACATGGTTTACAGGTTATTGAAAACATTATCCTAAGCAATACCCAACAGGATTCTGCAGCACTGCATAAACTTACAAATGAACTCACCTGGCTGCCAAGATCAGTCGCCTCCCTGTCGGAAGCTGTAACAAGAATTTCCGGATCGCCCAATGGTGAAATACTTGCCGCATTAAAATACGAACTCATTAAAATTACTGTGCTGGGCTTCACCGAATACGACAACCCTGTTCAAAAAAATTATTTAAACGAATCCATAGCAGCGCTTGCAAGTGTAAAAAACAATCTGCAAATGTTTGATGGGCAGGTAAATCCTTTGCTGCGCAAAAAAAGCGACAGCCTGTTTCAACAGGCAATTGTATACATTCAGCAACACAACAACAATATAAAGTTTAACCGGCTGGCGTTTATCTCCACTTATTATAGACCATTAAGTATTTTAATTGATGAATATGCCGGCGAATTAAAAACAACCTACAGCTCTTACAACCGGTTTATTGACATCAGCGAAAAATCTGTTTTTGATTTACAATCGTTTTCAGGCTTTTTAAATAATAAAAAAGACCCATCATTATCGGCCAGGGTTCTGTTGGGAAAACAGTTGTTCTTCGACCCAATCTTATCGGGCAATCTGCAACGTTCCTGTGCATCCTGTCATAAGCCTGAAAAAGGATTTAGCGATGGTCTTGCTAAAAGTGCTTCCTTTAACGATTCCAACAAACCACTTCAAAGAAATGCGCCGGGGCTTATCAATGTTTGCATGCAAACCACTTTTTTTCATGACTCCCGTGAACGTACTTTAGAAGCGCAAATTACCTCGGTAATAAAAAACCCGGCAGAATTAAATGGCAATTATACAGACATCATTTCCCTGCTTAGCCAAAGCACCGCCTATCAAATAATGTTTTCCAATGCCTTTGCTACAGACAATACGATAACACCGGCACATATTACACAATCCATTGCAGACTATGAACGCACACTGGCAGGTTTCAATTCCAGCTTTGATCAATACATTGCAGGTGACGAAAAAAAACTGACAGCTTCTCAAATAAAAGGGTTCAATTTATTTATGGGCAAGGCAAGATGCGGTAGTTGTCATTTTGCACCTTTGTTCGGTGGTTTGTTACCGCCGTTGTACAATGCATCTGAATTTGAAGTAATAGGCACCCCTGAAAATAATAATTTTAAAAAACCGGTATTGGATGCAGATAAAGGTATAGGAGCGTTGACCAAAATGAACCATCAGATGTCTGGCTTTAAAGTGCCGGGCCTGCGCAATGCTGCGCTCACGGCACCTTATATGCACAACGGCAGTTTAAAAACACTGGAAGAAGTTTTATTGTTTTACAATAAAGGCGGGGCTGCCGGTTTGGGTGTGCCCATATCCAATCAAACATTGCCTCCCGGTTCTCCTGGTTTAAATAAACAAGAAATGAAAGACATTATTCATTTCATACAATCTTTAACAGATACTTCAGGTACTATACCAGCGCATTTTTCGCTGCCTTCGGTTGCTAACAATGAAAAAGTAAATACAAGAAAAATGGGTGGAGTATATTGAGGAGGAAGAGAGATAGCTAATGTTGCATCATCCACTCCTGCCTTTGCAAATAATGTTAATTTTTTGCGAGTACTATTGTGATTGAAGAATTAGTAACAACCCGGCATAGGAAGACTACCGCACATTACCCGCCCTCACTCCTGCACCAGAATGATTTTATTGTTGGTAGACCATGCCTGAAAAAAAGATTTCCAAGCTTTGCGGTCGTGAGGGCTTTTTAATATTTAATGTATTTCTGTTACTATCATTCGTTATTGGGTTTGCTACCCAGTTTTTCAATTTCCTTCTTTACTTCATCTATTAATTGTTGCTCGGTTGGCAAGTAAAGCTGGTACTTGCTGGCAATAATTGTTTTATTGTTTTCGGGCAGCGTTATTTTAACCACGGCGTCGTTTTTATCGGCACAGAGTAATATGCCGATGGTAGGATTTTCAAAGTCCTGCTTTTCGTAACGGTCGTAATAATTTACATACATCTGCAACTGTCCTATATCCTGATGCCTGAGTTTATCAGTTTTAATTTCAATAACTACAAAACACTGCAACAGGCGGTTGTAGAAAACAAGGTCTATAAAAAACTCATCCCCTTCCAGATGAATACGTTTTTGCCTGCCAATAAATGAAAATCCATTGCCTATTTCCAGTAAAAAATCCTGTAAGTGGGTAATGATGGCGGCTTCCAAATCCTTTTCATAATAGGCGGCTTCTCTTTTTAGCCCAAGAAATTCCAACACCATAGGATCTTTAATAATTTCTTTGGCATCTGTAGGTTGCTTTTCTTCTCTTGCTACTGCTAATACATCTTCAACATTGTTGCTCAATAACAATCGTTCGAATAGCTGGCTGTTTATCTGCCTTTCCAACTGCCTTGCATTCCAATTATTTTTTTCGGTTTCTGCAATGTAAAATTCTCTCTTTTCCTGGTTGTCAATACGGATAAGGTTTCTATAATGCGTCCAACTGAATTGCGAACGCAGTGCGTTCGTAATTGGAAAAATGCGATAGAACTGTCTGTTCATTTCCAATTGGCGAATAGAAAAGCCTGTTCCAAATTGAGGTTGAAAGGTGTCAGCAATAGATTTGATAAGGTATTTGCCATATTCAGCCCGGTCTTTCCCTTGTTGTTCTTCTTCAAATATTACCTTACCTATTTGCCAATACATTAGTACCCGTTCATTGTCAACTGCCCGCATTGCCTTTGATTGGGCATTGGTAATAATACGCTGTATTTGAAGTAATATGTCTTTTTTAATCTCCATCATACAAAAGTTTCAGAGATGATATTTTTGATTGCCATGTTTCTACTGCTATCTTCGTTTTCCGTTTTATTTTAGAAGTATATTTTCGCGAAAGTTATTCTGTTACAAAACGAAAGTACATGTAAATTTTTGCTATTGAAAACCCATTAATAAATATTATACAGTTTCAATTCCCGGTAATACAATCCTTCAATGACATGGTAAAATTTCTTTGTTGATCAGGTTAGCTGGCGGGTCAGTTTCGCATAAAATCCATTGAGTGTTCTATATTATTTGTCTCGCAAATGGCAAACCTTGCGGTATCAAAAAAGCCACCTCAAAATTAATTGAGGCGGCTGATGGTTGTTTGATTGAAAAGCACGACTATTTAAAACTGCCTTATTGCTTCAACAGTTTTATAATTTGTTTTTGATTGCCTTGTGTTACTTCGGCAAAGTAGATGCCCGCAGGTAATTTATCACCTATGCGAATGGTTCCGTTGGCGGCGACATTCAATTTTGTTTCGACAACCCTACCAGTTGCATCCGTAACTTTTATACTAAGCGTGTTGGCATTGCCGCTGCTTGTTCTGAGTTTAAAGTAACTTGTAGCCGGGTTTGGTGTTGCAGTAACTTTTAAACTGCCCGTGGCAACTGATGTTTTATTTTCCATCGCTGTAGCAAAAGCTTCTGCACCTGCAAATGTTCTTGCGGATGATCCTATCGGAGATAACCTGCTTCCCTTGATCGGGCCTTCAAATAAACCGCCCGGAAAAGTTACAGCCACTGAAAGATGATCTGATCCTGTTGATTCTTTTTGCAGTGTTTCTATGTAATACCTGGCACCTTTTACCATTGAAATAACGGCTGATTTCTGTGTTGCGTATTTGTTCCATTGCCTGAAGGCCGTTGGCAATTCTGTGTAAGCAATCAACACTTTGTTTGCTGGATTGTCGTTGGTGCTTAACCATAAGCCAGCCTGATCATCACCGGCAATATTGAAGATATAATTTCCTGTAACCGGTGCACAGAAATAACCTCTTACCCTCCCACCATAATTATCGGCGACATTACTGTACTCAAATGTTGTAAGCGCAGCAGTAATAGTTGGACTGCTTGGATAAGCCGGGTTGGATGTAAGATCAGCAACCCGTGTTCCGGGAATATTGGTGTAGCCTTCTCCGGTAATTGTGCCGCTTCCCGTGCAGGCAGTTACTGTCACCACAAGTGTATCAGAAATTTTAATTGCCCCTGAATTATCAGTTGCTTTTATTGAAACATTGTACACACCGGCCTCTACATTGGATGCAGTGAAAGTATAAGGTGCAATAGAATCTGTAAGAAGCAAACTGCCGTTTACAAACAACTCAGTTTTAGCAATCGTTCCATCTGCATCCGCTGCATTCACCTGTATGGTTACTGTACTGCCTGCATTGAAAGTTGCAGGATTTACCGGACTGGTAATACTTACTGATGGTAACTGGTTGCCCAATTGCAATCCAATCAAAACCGGGTCATGATCGGTAGAGCGGAAAGCATCCCCGTTGTAAAAACCGGTTACCTGACCTGCTGTTTTAAATTCAGTATTATAATCTAATACAACCGGTTCGTCTGAATTAATATGCCATTTTGCAACACCAACAACCTGGTTCTTCATGGTGGCACTTGCCAATGCATGATCCAAAGCACCCCATTGTCCATTAAACTGGTAAGAATAGGAAGTGTTTGGCAACAAGTTGGTTAGTCCGCCATTGGTTAACGTTGTAATGGGGTCTTCCAAAGCATAGGCATTTAAATCACCTACCACCAATACATCACTATCACCCGAAGTTGTTTTAACTGTATTGATAAAAGAAAGCATTGCCTGCGCCTGTGCAACACGGGTGGCATTTGATAAAGCCTGACCATCTCCTTGATCGGTATCGCCGGGGCGGCTGTTGGCAGAGCCTTTGGATTTAAAATGGTTTACAATGATGCTGAACTTGCTGCCGCTGGCAGTTGTAAATGTTTGTGCAATAGGTGGACGGCTAAAAACGGGACTTGTGGGACTTGGTTCAAGATAACTGCTGGCTGCACCTACCGGAGTAACAACGGCTGGTTTATAGATGATACCTACTTTAATGGCATCGGTACCCACCGCATTTATGGCGGGGTTAGGATCATTCACCAATGCCTGATCGTTGATAAAAGCATAAGTGCCTGCTCCTGCCGCTGCATTCAATCCGTCCACCAGATTTTGAATAGACGTATTGCCGTCATTCTCCATTTCACTGATGCCTGTTACATCGGCATTTAAGCCTGTGATGGCTGAAATAATCTTATCCCGCTGACGGGTAAATTCCGTAGCCGTGTTTGCACCACGGGGTTCAAAGCTTACTCCATTGGGAATGCTGATGGTTGTATTAAGATCGAGGTTGGTAAAGAAATTCAATACATTTAAAAAGCCTGCTTTAACCGTACCTCCAACAACCGGTGGCGCAGCCAAACGTGGATTCGTTGCAATAAAGTTTACCGTTGCAATTGTTTGTACACGATAGCCCTCATAACGTTGATCCAACACGCCGCTGATACTTGCAACCTGGTCGCCACCTCTTAATGTATTGGATGCACTCAGTGGATTTCCACCCCTGGCAAAAATTTCAGGATCGGGGTTTTGTGTGCTGCTGCCATCATCCAGTATGATGTAATTGTTTTGAATGTTGGCAAGAAAATTTGCATAGCCTGTAACACTTGGTGCATTCACCTGCGTGTACTGATCTAAGCGGGCACCGCCTGATAATCCTACCTGGCCATAACGGCCTATTTTGAAAGTTTCTGTAACTGTTAAGGGGCCACTGGCTGAACTTACATTTACCAGCATGCCTTCATAGCGTTCCAAATCTGCAATATTTGTAACCGGCAATACCACATTGGTTATGGCAGGCAATGGTGCTGCACCGAGGTTAACAACACTGCTGGCGGTAAGTTCAGTAAGGCTGCTGTTACCCGAACCTGCTATGTTGGCGGCAGTTGTAGTGAACTCACTTACGGTTCCCGTTACCTGCACTTTTGTTCCAACAGTGCCGGCGAATAAACCACCAGCATCAAATACAAAAATGGCTTCAGATGTCGCAGGATTGGCATCGGTATCCGCATCTTCTTCCTGTACATAAAAACCGTTTAGTTTGGTGCTGCCGGGAAAGGTTGCTACAACGATACCTTCAATTGTTTGGGTACCTCCAAAGGCAGGATTGAAAGTAGTGCTGCTGCCTTGTATGTCATGAATCTTTGGTAAGTCATTGTCAGCAATAGTGATATTTTGAGTTGTAGTACTGCCAAGGCTAACACCGGCAGAAGGCATGCTGATGGTTAATACCGCTGTTTCTGTTCCTTCCGAAATGGCATCATCTGTTATAGTAAAAGTTACTGTACCGGTAGTTTGCCCGTTCATTATTGTAATCTGTGTATTACCTAAAGTGTAATCACCTGCTGTAATATTAGTACCGGAAACTCCGAGGTTTACAGATTGATCACCTGTAACAGCAAAGGACGCCGTTGCGGTAACTGTTATAATGGAGGTGCCAGCTTCTGAACCAGTATTACTACTTACAGAAAGATTAACCGCAGGTACTGCTGGAACATCATTGTCTGTAATGATGATGTTCTGAGTGGTTGTAGTACCGAGACTGATACCGGCAGAAGGATTGCTGATGGTTAGGGTTGCTGTCTCAGTGCCTTCAGCCAGGGCGTCGTCTGTTACAGTAAAAGTTACTGTACCGGTGGTTTGTCCATCAGCGATGGTAATAGCTGTATTGGTTAAAGCATAATCGCCTGTTGTAATATTAGTGCCGGAAACGGCCAGGTCTACGGTTTGATTTCCGCTTACTGCGGAAGAAGCCGCAGCCGTTACAGTGATGAGCATTGTGCCAGCTTCTGAACCAGCATTGCTGCTTACAGAAAGGTTAACGGTCGGGGTTGCTGAAGTTGTGCTGATTGAAAAATCATCAATTGCCAAACCATGATCGTTGCCGGCATCATTGCGTTCAACCCAGCGAATCCAAAGCACCGATCCATTGGTCCAGTTTAGTGAACTTAACGTTCCTCCCTTACCACTGACAAGACCAGCTACATTGCCATCAACAGATGCCGCTGTTGCGCCGGTAACAGGACTCGCCCAATTAAAATTAGCGCCGGGTGCTGTCCACGAAGTAACAGTAGTAAAACTTGGTCCGAACCCGTATTCCAGTACCATTGTTTGGGCGCTGGTGTTTCCTCCGTTTCTCCATTGCTCCCCATTAAAACCAAGCGTAATGGTGTTGATATCTGCGCCGCTGTTATTGGTAAATGCTGCCGCTATCCATCCTGCAATAGCACCGGATGCCGGAGAACCAAAATAGACGCCACCGGAGGCAGTTCCACCCAAGGCACGTTCTGCACTGGCAGTACTTCCATAACTAAAAAAACTTCCCGTGTTGGTGCCGGCAGCGTTGTCGGTGCCATAAGCTGAAATTGAGGTTCCTCCTGCCGACTGGCTGTACAAAAACCAGCCTGGAATGGTGGTATTATTTGTCCATGCATTGGCAGCACCGGAGGTGGCCAGCGTATTAAAATTTTGGGTATATGGGGCACCGGTAAAACTAACCTGTGCATTCACCGTAAAGAAGGCTGAGAAGGCGATAATCGCAAGCCAGCACCTGAGGTACATTTTTTTCATACAAGAGATTTATAGATTGTTTGGAATGTTGAAATTAGAAGGTCAATATCACTGAATAGTTACCATCGCATTAACTGTACATTAAGTAATTGTGATGCTGTTTTTAGTGAACAAATTTTTTAAACCTGGGATAATAAAAAAATGCCACCCCTTTTACAGGATGGCATTTTAAATTTATTAAAACACTGTTACTCTTTTACAAGTTTCAGTCTTTCTTTTTGTGTGCCCTGCAGTGCTTCTACAAAGTAGATACCGGCAGGTAATTTGTCGCCGATACGGATGGTTCCGTTGGCTGCCATATTCAGTTTTGTTTCAACAATTCTGCCTTGTGCATCAATTACTTTTACGCTAAGCGTTGTAGCATTGCTGCTGCTTGTTCTTAATGTAAAGTAGCTTGTTGCAGGGTTGGGTGTTGCGGTAACTTTTAAACTACCAACACCCACAATTGTTCTGCTTTCCATAGCAGTGGCAAAAGCCGCTGCACCGGAAACAGTTCTTGCAGATGAAACTATTGGAGACAATCTGCTGCCCTTTATAGGACCTTCAAATAAACCGCCGGGGAAAGTTACGGCTACTGAAAGATGATCTGATCCTATTGCTTCTTTTTGCAGGGTCTCGATATAATATCTTGCGCCTTTCACCATTGGAATAATTGCTGATTTCTGTGTTGCGTATTTGTTCCACTGTCTGAAAGCAGTAGGCAACTCTGTGTAAGCAATCAACACTTTGTTGGTAGGATTTGCATCGGTACTTAACCATAAGCCTGCCTGGTCATCACCGGAAATATTGAAGATATAATTTCCGCTAACCGGTGCACAGAAATAACCTCTTACCCTTCCACCATAATTGTCTGCAACATTAATATACTCAAAAGTAGTAAGCGCTGCTGTTATTGAAGGACTGTTTGGATAAGCAGGGTTGGATGTAAGATCAGCAACCTGGCTGCCTGGTATATTTGTATATCCCTCGCCGGTAATGGTGCCACTTCCGGTACAACCATTCACAGTAATTACTACAGTGTCTGATATAGTGAATGCACCTGAATTGTCAGTAGCTTTCACATACGCATTATAAACACCTGGTTCAACATTTGATCCGCTGAATGTATACGGCGCTATTGAATCTGTCATGAATAATGCACCATTTACAAACAGCTCTGTTTTAGTAATAGAACCATCCGCATCTGTTGCATTTACCTGAACGGTAATAGTGCTGCCTGCATCGAATACTGCAGGATTTGAAGGACTGGCGACAGACACGACCGGAGGAACATTTCCTGTTACAGTTACAACTACTACCTGGTTGGTGGTGGCTGTATTACCACTTGCATCAGTTACTGTCCATGTTACGTTGGTAGTGCCTGCAGGGAAACCTGATGGTGCATTGTTGGTCACACTTGCTACACTACAGTTGTCTGCTGTGGCCGGTGTACCTAAATTAACCGGTGTTGAAGTTGTACCAAATGGCACTGATACTTTCACGGTGTCTGGTGCTGTACTGTTACCTAAAGAATAAGGATTGTACAAAGCCAGTAACTGTCCGCCTTCTACTACTTCGGCAGTGTTCAATGCTGGTGCATAATGCGCCTGTACTGTAGTAAGGAACATACCTTGACCTAAGATGTCTGACACATCCAGAATACCAGATGATTCTTCATCTTTGTTGAATGGTGCTGTCGCTGGTTTTATTACTCCGGCTATTACATTACCAAAACGGGCTGTGTCGTGTGATGCAATCCGGAAGAAAGAATCTGTTGCAATATCATACTGCCAGATTTTTCCGTTATGGTCTGCATTGCCTACATCTTCCTGTGCTAAAATGTGGCCACGGTTATCGATGGTCATATTGTCTAACATCAATGCGCCTTCTGTGCCGTCAATTACTGCTTCAATCGTTCCGCCTAATTCCGGTTGACTGATATCTGTAAAACGTAAACGCCAGATGCGGCTGCGGCCTACTTGTGTTCCGATTCCATCGGCTACCTGGTCAAGCTGATCGGTGGTGTTGAAGTATAAATCCGCAGGGTTCGATGGATCCCAAGCGCCGTCTTCCGGACGGGAGAATTTGGTTACCGCTGCTGCATTGCTGGTGGTGTTAAAACTTACACCGGTGATGTTTTTTACATCGCCTAAATCTACCAGGTCAAAATGCGTACCCGGTGCTGGTGGTGTATTTATAACAGTGCTGCTTGTGCGTTCTGCAGGAAAGCCTGTTACTTTAACGCCATAAGGTTTGCCATTGGTTAAACCTGCTTTTTCGATTTCTGTGCCGGTGTTGGTTTTGGTACCTACGTACACATAAACCTGTCCGTCTGTGCCATCATTGAATTCTGCTACAACGGTTTTGTTTCCGGTTGCAGGATTGGCTACTGAGTTTTCCCATGCTCCCTTTCCTAAGGCCGGCAATTCCCATGATGTACCTGCGTTGGCGCCGGTTATAATGTGCGCCAGTTGGCGGCTCTCATCATTGGTTTCTTCACCATTCATGAAAATGCGTTCAGTTGTTCCCAGTCCGCTTGCTGTATTGTAGAAAGCTGACAGTGCCGGAAGATCGGCTGAACAAAAACGGCCAAACACTGCTTTGGTGGATGGATTGCCTGCATTGTAGGATGTGTATGTTTTAGAAGTAGTATCATACAGGTTTACGTTCTGCATTAAATCTGCCCCACTAACTACAGAAAGGTCTGCTTTATTAATGATCCATTTGGATACAAATGACCCCTTTGAACCATGAGCTCTTGCTATACCTAAGGTGTTACCAATTTCATGGTTTACCAGTAATGTAAAGGTTCCGTTGCCATTGTCAAAAGCTCCCATACCATCTGGTATACCTGCCATTTTATAACCACCCACAGCATCATTTACTGATAAGAATGATTTAAACTGCACACCTGGTTTTAATGAAGTTAAATAAGGTGATTGTGTGGTAGATGGACCTGTAAGTCCTGCAGGTATAATGCTACCCAACAATGCTATTGCAGGTTTAAGGGTATCCTGTACGGTTACTACCTGTGTTGCTGTAGCACTGTTACCGCTACCATCGGTTACTGTCCACGTTACTGTTGTTGCGCCCAATACAAAAACGGCTGGTGCATTGTTGGTTACATTTGCTACTGCGCAGTTGTCTGCGGTTACAGGTGTGCCTAAATTAATACCTGCTGCTGTACAACCACTATTTGTACCAATCGTTAATGCTGATGGTGCAGTGATAGTAGGATTGATATTATCGGCAACGGTACCTACTGTTGCACTGAATGTAGTTGTACATCCGCCTGCATCAGTTATTGTTGCATTATATAAGCCTGCAGCAACATTGGTAAGGTCTTCTGTTGTTGCAGTATTGCTCCACAAATAAGTGTATGGAGCTGTCCCACCTGTTATGGTAAGGTCAACTGAACCATTTGCATTTGCACATGCTGCATTAATTGTAGTAGCAGATGCCGTTAATACCATTGGCTGATTAACCACATAAGAACCTGTTGTAGTACAGCCACCCGTGGCTGTTACTGTTACACTGTAATTGCCACCGGCAACATTGCTGAGATCTTTAGTGGTGGCACCATTGCTCCACAAATATGTGAAGGGGCTGCTTCCTCCTGTGGTTGTTAAATTAATGGCTCCATTTGTACCGCCAGCGCAGGTAGCATTGGTTACTGTGGCGGAAAGTGAAGGTGTAGTGCAGGATACTGATGGTGCAAAAGCAATTCCTTTTACAATTGTACCAGTTGCTGCAGTATAAAGCGTTATGTTGTTGCCGGTTGTTATATTTATAGTGGTATTGTAACCCGCTGCATCTGTTAACCTGTTAACATTATTTGCAAGCGTTGCTCCTGTACCTGAAGAAACAAATAAATAAGCACCGGAACCTTGCTTTTGAGCAGCAAGTCCAAAACCACCAAAAGTGGTAGTATAAGAACCGTTGGCCACCCAGGAGCCGCTTACCAGAGAATATTTTAAAATTGTGCCTGCAGTTGCACTGGTAGCATCAAGAACATATAGCACGTCATAAGAACTACCGTTGGATCCTGATGAAATCATATAGAAATCCTGCCTTGAAGATGTTCCGTTGGCAAGACCCGTTAAGCCCGTAAAAGTGCCTCCTGTGGGGGCAGAAATAATACCTACCGGTGGTAAAGAAGTAGTTGATGAAAAGGCATAGACAATTCCACCAAAAGACTTTACCCCACGGTAATTGCCTGTTGGACTTGCTGATGTTGTTCCGTTACTGTAAAAACCTCCCTGGTCACCAATATACCATGTGGTATTATCTAAAGAAGTTGCGCAGCGAGCCTGTTGACCTGTGGTACCTGTGTAGGTTGTAGCAAGATTGTAGGTACCAGCCGCATTGAATGTACCCACCCCCCTTAGAAGAAGTGTGTTCACATTTGCTGCTGTATTATTGCTCTTTGCCCCTGTGAAAGAAAGCAATGTTCCATCATTGCTGTTGGATAGATAGGCAGTAGAACTAGCGCTTCCTGAAAAACGAAGACCGGATGCTACGGATGCCCCATCTGGAATTGCATGTGAAGTACCGGCTTGGGCAGGAGTTGAAATATTTAACTCCACAATACTACCGGTAGTATTACTTGTAACACTACTTGATGCGGATACAAATACTGCAATATTGCCCGCCGTAAATTGTGCCTGTACGCCGGATACAACAGTACAAAGAGCAAAAAGCAAAAGCAGATACCGCATAAACTGCTGGTACCCCTTAAAAACAAAGTAGCTTTGTTTCATAAAAATGTTTGATTTTTTAGTGTGAATTGAAATAAAATGATTTTTTTGTTGGGATAAATTTTGATGCCTACACTACGTGCCGACCTTGTTTTTCTAAAGGCATAAACAGCGGTAGTTGAATTTTACTCATAACTTTTTTTGGTTTAAAAATTTGTGATGGATTGTTTGAAAGTGCGGCAGCAAGTTATAGTTAAAATTGCCCTGGCGGGATTACCAAATAGTGATAATACTGTTACCGGAAAGTCAACAAATTGTTAACGCGTAAAATAATTACGGCACTTTGTCTGGTCTCACAATGAAGTAATAAACTTTGTAAATCTTATCCCTTTTTACCTGATTAACTTTAAACATATTCCCGGACTTCACACTGGATATCTCACACTCAATTTCCACAGACTTCAAATCTGAATAAGTGTACATAAGATCAAAACATCTGTTAACAATTAAGTAATGCAGTGATTGAATGGTTTCATTTGCCTGTAGCTATTTTTGAAAATTATCTTATTTACTCAGGTTATGAAAAAGGTGCTGACATTTTCGCTGCTGGTTATATTGGTAACGGTTATCACCTCCGCATTTAAAAAAAATACGCCTGCAACTTCCTACGCTTTAAACTATTTTCAAAAGCTGGATGGCTTTAAGCAACATGCAACTGCATTGGTGGAGATCATTAAAAGAAGCAGCCTGAAAACCACTGCAGATAAGGAAAAAATACAGGTGGGCATTAGTGAAGTGAGAAGAAATTTAAAGCAAATGGATTTCTGGTTTCGTTACCTGGAACCCACTGTTTATAAAAAGATCAACGGCCCTTTACCGGTGGAATGGGAAACCGAAGTGTTTGAAAAATTTGAGAAGCCTTACCGGAAAGAAGGTGCCGGATTAACGCTGGCTTCGCTGTATACCGGAGAAGATACTGTTGAAAAAGACAGCCTTGTAAACCTTGTACAGTCTGCTATCAATGCTACTGCTACTTACCAGGCAGATTCCATCACCAAAAACCTGGTGAGCTATCATCATTTTTATTTGTGCAACCGGCTTTATCTGCTGAACCTTGCAGCAATTTATACCACCGGTTTTGAATGCCCTGACACCAGTAAAATTATTCCTGAGTTGCGATTGATGCTGGCAGATGTTGGTGATACCTATCATGCATTCAATGAAAGTTTTCCTGCAACAGCATTGAGCAAAGAATACCTTTCGTTGTATGCAGGCACCATTGAATTCACCAAAAAACAACCGGATACCTACAGCACATTTGATCATTATCTTTTTATAAAAAATTACATCAATCCGCTCTTCAAACTCAATCAGCAACTGATAAAAGAATATAAAGTAATAAGCAGAAGTTTTGTGGATTACACACTTAATAAAACAGCAGCTTCCATTTTTACCAAGTCGCTTTACAATGGCCAAAATGCAAAAGGTATTTATTTAAGGGTAGATGATGAAGCAGTGCTGGCCGAAATTGAAAAGGTGGGGAAACTACTTTTTTACGATCCAATTTTATCCGGTAACAACCAGCGCAGTTGTGCCTCCTGCCATAAGCCCGATTCATATTTCACAGATTCAGCAGTAGCCACGGCCATGCAATTTGATGGCACCAATTCTCTGTTAAGAAATACACCGTCCCTGGTAAATGTTGTGTACAATCATCTGGTGATGCTGGATGGAAAACACATTTCATTGCAAGACCAGACAAAAGCTGTTGTTACTAACCCAATAGAAATGGGTAGTACAGAAAAAGACATCCTGAAAAAAGTATTGAGCTGCCCCGGTTATAAAAAAGTATTTAAGAAATTATTAGCTCAAACGCCGGGTGAAACGGAAATAAGTTTTGATCATATTACTTCGGCCATCACCTTATACTACAGTAAATTCAGCCGGTACACAGCGCCCTTTGATGACGCCATCAATGGCAATGCTGTGATCGCCGCTGATGCAAAAAAAGGTTTCAATCTTTTTATGAGCAAGGCCCAGTGCGCCACCTGCCATTTTGTGCCACAGTTCAATGGCGTTAAACCACCTTACGTAGGCAGTGAGTTTGAAGTATTGGGTGTGCCACAGGATACAGGCTATCATCAACTGAGTGCAGATAAAGGAAGGTACGGCGTGAACCCTGCGGTTGAAACCCTGCATGCATTTCGTACCGGCTCGCTAAGAAATATGCAGCATACATTTCCTTACATGCACAACGGCGTTTTTAAAACCATGGATGCTGTAATAGATTTTTATGATGCCGGTGGCGGAACAGGAAAAGGGTTGACCGTACCCAACCAAACGCTGTCATCAGACTCATTGCATTTAACGCCGCCAGAAAAAAAATGCCTTATAGAATTTATGCAAACCCTCAATGAAAATATCGTGTTTGAAAAGCCGCCTATCAAATTACCTACCTCTGCTTACACCAAATTAAACAGCCGTAAAGTGGGCGGTACTTATTAAAAAACAAACAATGAAAATAACCCTTTTGCTGACGACCGTATTGTTGATTGGAACCATCAATTATTGCACAGCACAAAAAAAATTGCCGTATGATTACCCTGATGAAGCCAATACAGATTCCGCAAAAAAAGCTTTCGACAAACAGTTTCACCAGGGACAGGCTATTTATAAAATAACCTGCGCCAGATGCCACAATAAAACTGTTGATGGTAAAGAAACCATTCCTGATTTTTCCTTACCCCAGTTGATGGATTATGAGATCAGAATTTTTCCCGAGCATTCAGAAAAGCTTCCTGAAACCAGGCTAACAGAAGTGGAGCTGGCGAACGTTGTTTCGTTTTTGCGGTTTCGAAAAAAGAGTGGAGGTAAATAATTTTTAGAGTCAATTTATTTCAGGACGAGACAGTTTCCGGTTGCACTAATTTTTTCATCATTGGTTAATCGTGTCCAACCTAAAACAATGTATAGAAAAAGTAAGACAAGTAATGCAATATTAAAGTCAGGCTTCTTTAACAAAAATGAAAATACTGTTCCGATAGCTGCAAGAGTTAAGTAAATCATGTGGTCTATAAATTCAATACTCTTGTATTGTTCATCTTTAAGTTTCTTATACTCCTTAATGATAAATAGAAAATTATGGCTTTCTATTTTTATTTATTAACTGCTGAATATAGATTTTGTAAATAATATTCAAGCAATGTCATTGCTGAAAGTGCTGCAACCTTTTGATATTGCTTATTAATTGGGTCGGATTTTTCGGCACCACCATAATCTGAAATACCCCGGATTACTAACCAATCATTATGTCGCTTAGCCCTGCATGTATGAGCGAATCCATAACCCTCCATTTCACCCGCTAAAGCATCCTTTCCAATTTCATTATTTTTAAATAACTCCAATAGGGTAGTCCCATCTGCAAACAATTTTTCTCCAGATAGAATTGTGCCTGAAGTCACCTTCACACTTTCAAACCAGCTTGGATTAATCCAATCACCAATAACTTTATCAAATTCAGTAATTTCTATTTTTTGATTTTTTAATTTTTCAGAAAATGCTAATTTCCATTTGCTAGCATGAAAGCTACCAGTTATTTGAGGTAAATCTTTGCCCCTATTATCATCTATTGGAATAGGTTTATTTCTTTTTTCATTATTGCCTTCTCCAACTAATTTTTCGTTCTCATAGTAAACGATATAGTTTCCTAAAACAGTTGAATATATTTTTGTTTTAGAACTATTACCAGCAGCAATTCCAACTATTGATATTAACTCAAAATCAAAGTTTTGAAAAATGAGATTGATTAATAATGATGCGGGAATATTTCCTTCATCTCCAATCATGGTTAAAACAATATTTAATTCCTTTTTTGAGTTAATGTTTTGTTTTACTGATGACTTCCAAAATCTATTTCCCGAAATTATTTTATACGGCTCATTTTCGTTTAAATTGAAAATCATATCCATTGCTTCAAATTCAGCAGATGTAACGCAAACAATGACAACATCGCATTTTTCTTTTTGAGTATTTGGAACAGAAATTACTTCCGTTATTTCTTTTTCTATTGATTTTGTAGAAATTTCAGAATGGGCTATTCCATTCCCGATTTCTCCTTTGGTATTTATAGGAATAGTATTGAAAAAGTTTTCATTGGTCATTTCATCACCAAATACTATTTCAAAATTTTCATAAATCAACTTTTCACCTTCAACAGCACCTTTGGAAGGAAATATTTCATTCTCTCGAGTGAAAAATATAAAATTCCCATTTGGGAAACCTTTCTTAAGGTGTTTCATTTCCTTCCATCCTTGACAGTCGGGAATTTCTTTAATATTATTTTTTCCCTTAAAGTCCATGTGAACGAGCACACGAAATTGAACGTCATCCTTAAAGTCTTTAATTAACTGTATTAAAGGAGATGTATCGTGAATTAAAATGGAGTATCCACCTTCCCTAAACTTGTGTGCACTTTTGTAAAAAGTTCCAACCAATGTGTGGGAAGGTGCAATCAAAAAAAAGTTTATTATCTGAGCCATGGCTATTTATCCTCTAGCGGTTTTTTATTGAACACTAATTTTACAATGAATGATTCTGAGTGAAGTGATGGGCTTGGAAAACATACATTCTCTTTTCCACAAAACATTTCAAATATCGGCTTTATCTCTTTCTCAATTCCTGAATAATGGTTTCCCTCATTTTGAATAAAGGGTTTATTTTGCTTTATAAGTAAAGTTACTATTCCCGTTTCATCCTCCGAAATTTCAAAATCTAAAATTGCATTTTCATTTTCATCTCTTTTGGCAGCGTTAACAAACAATTCAACAAAACCGAAAACAAGAAAATCAAAATGGCCATTCACCAAAGTATTTGTTGCTTGAATAGGTGTAATTGTGAAAGATTTTCTTTTTGCTATTTCTTTAGTAACTGATTCATGTGCTATTGCTGCTGCAATACAATCTTCAATGAAACAGATGTATTTTGATGAAAACTGATTAAACCATTTATCTGTCAAAAAATGTCTCAGTTGCAAGTCATTAATCAATACATTTTTAAAATTTAGAATTGCTGTTACTCGCTCTATGAATTCTGAACCTTCTAAATCAAACAGCTCTTTGAACACGGTATATTTTTGTTCCAAATCTTCCAGCACTTGATATACAGACTGCTGCCCGTCAACTAAATTGATGAAAATATTTTTAGGATTTTCACATAGCATTTTGTGTTTTTTAATCGTCTTAATATTTGAATACACCTTATCGTCAATTATCTTCCAAATCTCAATAATTGAGTTTTTAATGTTATCGATATCCTCTTTTTCTACTTGGGAACCAATTGAAATTTTAAAATCTGAAATTAGGCGAATAAGTTCGTCATGATTTGAATTGGAATGTTCATTTTTGAAAAAAAGCTTCAAACTGTAGAGAGCTTGATTTACATCTTCTGTATTCACTGGCTCAATGTATCTAACGACTTTTCTTATTACCTCTTTAACTTTCTTTTTCTTATAAACTCCTTTTACCTCTTCCTTTTGAAATATATCATCCATTGCAATAATCGAAGTTTTAAAGGCTTTGTTATAGTCAGCATTTTTTAGAGGTTTTAAGTTCTTAACTAAAATGTAGCTTAAATAGTTTAATCCGCTTTCATCATCATCACTAAAATTGAAAATTATTTCAAGCATTTCAATCTTATGAAGAGTAGGATAAAAATATAATGTTGCCAATCGCACTATTGAATATTTACTCCACTTGAAAACAAAATCATCTATGTCATGCTTACCAGTAAGAATATCCAATATTATTGCTTTGCATGTGTCATGAATATTAACAAGCAAATCTTTATGAACTTTAAAAAGTTTTGGTTCATGGAGAATGCAAATAAGAATAAGTTCAATCTCTCTTAGGACTTCTCGTTTATTAAAAATGTCTTTTTCATCAAAGTGTTCAATTATTTTTTCATCAAAGGGCTTGTAATACTCTTTGTAGAATCTGTAGCTATCAATCTTCCCAAGTTTATCTCTCATTAAGAAAATTGAAACAATATCATATACTTTTTCATTTTTTGAATTAATCTCCGTGTAAGGAATATATTCAGGAGGTTTGCTATTAGGTTCGTGGTTTAAATCAATTCGGCAAATTTCTTCTTGCCTTCTTTTATCAATATAGGTTTTGGTAGCTACTGGGAAATTGTGGTCAGAGTATTTGTCTTGATATGAATTCAATTCGGCTAACTCCTCGCAAAAGGGGCAACTTGATTTTGACGAGAAAACCGGAATATGAAAATTAATTCCGAAAATGATATTGACAGTTGAAAACGAAACCTTGTTTTTTAGAATTGCCCCCCTGTTGGACAATTCTGCCAAGCGCTCATCAAAGTGTTCATCATTCAGGGATTTTACTTTCAGTGCTGTTATTCTTGAGAAAAATTCCCTGTTATAATCTTCAATTCTTCCGATAACAGAGATTACATCAATTCTCGCAACATCTAAAAATGAGATTGAATCAATCATCTGAACTAATGATTCTCCTGTAAGTGCTCCACTGTCAAAAATCAGAATATGTTTCCCTTTTGTGATATTATTGAATCTTTTCGGTGGAAATGGGAAACGCCAACCTTTATCGGTATCAAACCGTTGTAAGCCGATTATATTTTCCTCAGGAGTTTTGAAAACTTCATTAAGTTGTTTGTGGGAAAAATTTTCAATTCCTGAAAAGATTGGATAGAAAATAAAATTAGGATTGTAATTATATTTCCCTGGAAATTTGGAATCACCTTCTTGAGTTAATTCAGTTAATCGTTGCTTGATATCAACAGCAATTGCTTTAGAAATATTTTTATTTTCTATTTGTTCAGCCAACGAAATAATTGAGAATAGTTTAGTCGCATCATCAATATTCCTGTTATAGAGTTTTGTTTCATATTCCTTATCAATTTTACTTTTTATCTCTTTAACGATTCTTTTTCCCTCATCATCGGAAAATAATTGTTTCATATTCGTGAGGTAACCATTATGAGAAATGTTCTGCTCAAAATGTCCAATCTTAAAAAATCTAGTTTGATACAATTCCAGCCTTTCAGCCTTTGCTGGCAAAAGTTCCTTAGGATCTTCAAATAGAATTCGCTGCTTTTCTGCATACTCGTCACTTAGTTCCACTACCGTATTCAGTAAGGGATTGATTCTTTTGATGTCAATGTCAATTTCATTAAAAATTTTATTACATACTTTATTTAATACTTGAATTGTAAAATCCTTGCGTTTATATTTTCTAATTTCAATTTCCTTTTCGGGGTAGCCTACTAAAGTAAATAAGGGTTCATTTTTGAGTTTTTCAAATTCACAATCATCTTCTTCCTCGCCATCTATTTTTTCAATTCTGCAATCCGTAATAGACATTACCGCCTTGATTGATGCTTCTTTCTTTCCAATTTTTTCAATCAAGTTAGATACTAATGAACCTGTTGAAATAACATCATTGACAATTATTACAGAATCATCTTTTGTGATTTTCGCAAATGGTTTTTCATCTTCAAAGCTGTAGTAACTTGAAAGCATTATTAGTGATGGACAATCTTCCATTGCATAACCTTCGCCAGTTTTCAAATTTTTGTATGCAGGATCCTCTTTTATTAAATCTCGTATTGCGACACCAATTAATTGGCTGCTAACTGTAACAGTTATTATCCTGTTGAATTTTGTTGAACCGCTTTCGGGATGTGTTGCAATGTATTTGTCCAAAAGTCTTTTCGCAAAATACTTTGCTAAATATTTATTGTGCAGTGTTTCGTAAAGTGAAAGGTATCGAATTTGAAAACTTCCCTTTGATGCCTGAAAAATGAAATGTTCTTTAACTCCCTTCTTTAAGTATTTTTTGCCAGGGATTGAACCATCGGTAACGAGGCTGTTGATTAAAATGCAAATTTCTTTTTGTCTGGATTCTTTAAACTTTTCTACAAGTTCCAAAGAGGTTTTAAATATTGCATATTTAAAATCAAAATTATCTGCGAACAAACTACCTCCTAGCGAGTCACCATAAAGTAAGTCTTTAGTTTTAATAGAATCAACATCACCAAGGAAAAGTTTGTCCAAATACATCTCATCCTCTTCCTCCTTCACTCCAATCCAATTTAAATTTTTGACAATAAGTTTATCCGTTTCATATAAGTCAAAATTAATGCAGGGAATAGGTCTGAAAATATGAGGCTCATTGTCCCTTGCGAAAAGATTTTCTTTGAATTGAAAAAGAACGCTGTAAACATTCTTTTTTAATTTATCATGGTATTTGAATTTTTCATCAACAAGATTTATAATTACTGCTTTGGAATACTCACTTATGTAAGGAGAGTTTGTTAGATAAAATAATATTGGTTGGATATTGTCAGTCCTTGGATAGAACTCAAAGTCAATAAATATTACACATTTTTTTGCTACTCGCTTACTCAATTCTGCCAACAATTCAATATAGATATACGAATCAAGCCCTTTTTCTTTATCAAGTTCCTTCGGTTTAATTGTAGTTATGACTCTTTCATAGAGAAACAACATACTTATGTATTCATAGGTTTTAGGTTCAAATGTTTTACTCGGAAGATTTTCCGTATCAGTCAAAGAAAAATAAATGTCCTTGTAAAGTTGTTTGTTATCTGTTCTTACAGGTGCATAACTTAAGGTATCTTTTTTCCTTTCTGGCAGAACAATGGACATCATCGTTCCTTCAAAATAAGAATTAGGCGTCTTTACAATTCTAATTGCATCTTTTATTGTTGTAACCGATTCAAGAAACGGTATTAATTTATTTTCCTTTCTTGTGAGATAAATTTTGTCTGAAAAATCATAAATGATTTTTCCTTCACCGCTTCTTACTGTTAATAACCCTTTATACCTTCTTACCATATCAATAAGAAAGTATAGTCCCCTTGGAAATAACTCGGGGTGTTCTAACCTTGAATCATATTGATTTCTTGAAGATTCAGGATAAAATGCATATTCTAAAATTTGTGTTTCGGAATTAGATGTTTTAAATTTTTGAGCATTTCCTTCTCCTTGTAAATATTCTTGAAACTTTTCTTTAAGTGTTGAGTTAATCCCATCTCCGAAGTCAAGAAATGTAAATTCTAGAAAAGAACTATTTTTAAAATTACTTTGATACTTCGACAAATCAGCTTCACGCAATTCTTTATATGCTTCAATTTCTTTGGCTGTAAACTGATCAGCTTTGAGCTTTATATCTTTTAATATTACTGATTTATCCTTGTAAAAATCTAAAGTATCAGAATCCCTCTCTACTGTGAATTGACTAATAAAATTTTGCCCTTTGGCTTTATAATCTTCCCATTTATTATGAAGTGAGAGAGCAAAGTAACACTCTTCAATTCCTTTATTCTTACCAGAAATATTAGAATGTATAAGTGAGTTAGCAAATAACTCTTTTGTTATTACATGGCTAATTATTTTACTTTCAAATGGTGAATAGCAATTGAATGTTTCAAGTCTGTTAACAATTGCTGGGTTAAGGTCAAACGGTCCAACTGTATTTTTCTGGTTAACAGTTTTATTCCCGCTAATCACATCTGTAAAAGTATTTGCAGCGGCACTTGGGATTTTTTCAGAACTAATAACTGTAAAAGGAATAACGAGATGCCCGAATAACTCTGTAACATCATCACCTTTTGTATTGAACCCTTCAACTAAATTTTTGAAACTCGTCGATTTTAGTCCAATGAAATCAAGCATACCCCAAACTCGCAAAAGAAAAATACTTCTGTTCTTTCTCCTGTTTATTCTTTCAGGATTATCACTGTCAAGTACCTTTCTTACTCTTAATAAGTCTTCTTTATCCCGATAAAGTCCTGTGTCAAAAATGTTGTAAGGGAATGGTAGCCAAACATCAATTTTATTTCCCAAATTGGCTACATTTCTAATCCAAGCAAATAAGAAGGCAATCTCCTCTGTGTTTACCCATTCTACTAAGGACAAATCAAAAATAATTTCATCTGCATTATTGGCAAAAGATTTTTCCCAATATTCAGAGATTACTTCGTCCAAATGTGTTTGACAAAACTTGGTGTTGAACAATATTCTTACCGTAGCCATTTAATTTTTATATTGATTTTTTTGTCTTGTAAATTAAAAAGATAACTTCAAATTAAGATGGTTGCATTTTCTGTTATGCAGTGAGACAAAAGCAAATGTGAAGTAACTTGGTATTGGTTTTGTGGATAGCATTGCCTTTCTCGCAATATTGTGGGACGGTGAGCTCTTATTTTCATTTTGGCAATTAGTTTTATGGCTGTGCTGATTCTGAATTGCATGCCGATAATGGTTAAATTTGTGTGTAAGACGAAAGTACATGTAAATTTTTGCTAATAAAAACCAATTAGTAAGTATCCTACGTTTTCAATTGTATTAAAAACAATACCCCACAGCCATTCCAAATTTTCTCACAAGTCATTATAAAAAAAAGCCGCCCCAATTAATTGAGGCGGCTGATGGTTGATTGATTGAAAAGTGCAATAATTGTTCCCGCTATTATTACTTTTTAACCAGTTTTAAAATTTGTTTTTGTGTGCCCTGGATTACTTCTGCAAAGTAAACTCCTGCACTTAATTTACTACCCACCTGCACTGTGCCGTTGGCTGCAACATTTACTTTTCTTTCCACTACCCTGCCCTGCACATCCGTAATATTTATGGAAAGAGTTTTTTCACTATTGCTGCTCGTGATAATTGTAAACGCCGTTGGTGATGGGTTTGGAAGAACCTTTACTGTTAAGCCTTTAACAGCATTCGATACGATTGACCTGCTTTCCATTGCTGTGGTAAAGTTGCCATTGCGTGCAGGTATTGCTGTAATAAATGGTGATAACCTGCTACCTGGTATTGGACCTTCAAATACTCCGTTTGGTAATTTCCAGGCTACTGATAAATAATCTAAACCAGTTGCTTCCTTGTGCAATGTTTCCACATAATACCGTCCACCTTTTACCAGCCTGATGGTGGCTGATTTTTGTGTTGGGTAGGTAAACCATGCTCTTGGATTTACATGTGTTTCGTTGTAAGCTATCAACACTTTGTTGGCTGGGTTTTCATCGGCGCTTAACCATAAACCTGCCTGGTCATCGCCGGCTACATAGAAGGTATAGTTACCCGTTTGTGGTGCACAAATATAACCTCTAACCCTTGCGCCGTAATTGTCGCCTAAGTTATTACCGTACTCAAAAATATTCAATGAGGCCGTAACATCAGGACTGTTTGGATAATTAGGGCTTGCTAAAAGATCAGCCACCTGCGAACCTGGTATATTGCTATATCCTTCCGCGGATATATTGCCGCTACCAGTACATCCGTTCACTGTAATCTTCACTGTATCCGAAATCGTAACTGCACCGCTGTCATCGGTTGCTCTTGCTGTCAAAACATAGTTGCCTGGCTCTACTTCATTGCCCGTAAATTCATACGGTGCTGTTGAATCTTCAGCAAACTTTACTCCATTGTTATAAAACTCAACATTCTTTATAATTCCATCGGCATCTGTAGCGTTGGCGTGCAATACAATAACAGTTCCTGCATTGTAAGGATTGCCGGTAACCGGGCTCGTAATTGTTACAACAGGTGGCTGGTTTGTTTTGATGAGCTGCAAAATCAATGTAGCAATTGAATCACATCCTGCTGTATTCACCAGCGCTTTTAGGTAAGTACCCGAAGCGGTATAAGTAACCCCGTTCCATACATAACTGTTGTTTGCCGTAATGGTTGATTTGGATGTTGTAGTTAAACAGATGTTGAAATTGTTTCTAACCGTTGTTGGGTTGGCGTCTTCATTAACCGGGTAGGGTGTTCCGCCCGCGGTTGTTGACTGGCCGGTGTTTCTGCCCAAGCCCATCACGTTTACTTTTTTATCTGTGTACAAATTCACCAGGGTATAACCATAGTATTGCTTTCCTGCTCCCACCCAAACCGGCTCAACACGTGATCCGCCGTTACCTGCAATTACCTGCCATGTTTTTCCGGCATGTGGATGTATGCTATCCCATAAATGTTCGTGGGCAGAAAACATCGCTTCGCAATTATTGGCTTCTAAATATTTCCAAAGACTGTCTCTTTGTGGCAAGGTTGCATCGGCATCCAGTCCACCCTTCGGTGTTAACGGAGAAGAATATGCAGGCTTGTGACCAAAGGCGAAAATATGCCGTGCATTGTTTGCCCTTGCTGCCTGTATATCACCTGCCAGCCACTTGTACGGCACCTGGTTGTCTTTTCCAACAGGGTCAGTATTCAGTATAATAAAATGATCGCCATTAAAATTGAATGAGTAAGTTAGTTTACTCTGGTCGGTTGTAAGGCTATCTGCACCGCCAATACCAGGGCCGTTGTTGCCCCTGATGTAAGGTGCCATCACTCTTGTAAAAATCTGCTCAGCAGAAAGGAATGATTTTTTACCGGCCGCCTTATCCTGCGTTTCATGATTGCCGGAAATGGCAACCAGTTGAATGCCCATTGATGACAGCGGATGACTTTCGTAGATCGCTTTCCATGCGGTTAATTGTTTTACCAGTTCTGCTGTATCAGGCGTTGATGGTGTTTTATATCCCATCACAATATCACCTGTAAGAATCAGGTATTTTGGCAATGGATTCAGGTGCGAAATTTCAGTAAACAAACGTTTCAGTTGATACACGTTGGCTGTACTGGCTCCTGTACTGTAATCAATATCATTGCTTGAAAAAGCAGTATCTAAATAATCAACCCTGTTACAACCTACGGTTACGAATGAGTAATCATAGTTGCTTGTATTTACAGTGATGGGAATATTTGTAAAGATAGCCAACGTTCTTGCTGCACTGGTACCACAGGCATTGCTTGCGGTTACGCTTAAATTACCGCTTGTGGCTGAAGCCGAATAATCAATTGTAATACTGTTGGTATTTCCATTGATGGTGGCTCCTGTCCCGCTGTATGTCCATGCGTAAGTAACACCAGCCACATTCGGAATTGTATAAGGCTTTCCAGTTTCGCCCTGGTATACAAAGGTTGTTTTTGTTGTAAAGGTACCGGGTTGGTTTAGCGTTGCACCTGTACCAGCCGCAACGGTTATGCTTGCTGCTCCGGTACAACCTTTTGCATCTGTAATAATATAATTATAAGTACCTGCACCTACAGTTAAAGAATCGCCTGTTATAGTATATGGTGCTATGCCGCCTGTTGCAGCTACTGTTACGGTAGTTGTACCACCGGCGCAGGTAATGGCAGGTGCAGTAGCAGAAGCCGTAATTACCGGGCAAGTTACAGTAACAATGCTGCCCGGAGATCCAATTTCATTGGCGTCGTTGTTTGCAACAAACGCACCATTGATACCTGCCTGGCTTAGTTGCGAAATGGTGGCAACATTCAAACCTGCGGCATTGTCAAATGTTGGGAAAACAGGACCAGCCGGAGATGCGCCGAAAGCCACATTAGCCTGTAGCACGTTGCTGCTGTTGTAAAGATTTACAGCATCGCCACCGCTGCTGAGACCAACGCCCGAGCCGCTATAGCTGCCTATGTGAATGCCTGCCGGAGGAGTTGCTCCAAACCAGGTGCTTTTGAAAAGTGGTATTGTAGTGGCTGGTGTTGCGGTTTCAAGAAAGATAACCGACTCACCAGGTGCAATAGTAGTGATGCCGTTGAGCGCAACAGCCGCCGCAGGTGAACCCGAGTTATCATCCCATTTCCAGCCTGTGATATCAACTGCGGTGGCACGTGTATTCGTCACTTCAAACCAATCTGCACCAACCGGGCTGTTACCGCTTGACCATGGTGCTACTTCAGAAATAATCAGTTTGCCGATGCTGCCCGGAGAGCCAATTTCATTGGCATCATTTACCGCAGCAAAGGCTCCGTTAACACCTGTTGCACTTAGCTGCGTGATAGTTGTATTGTTTAAACCTGCTGCATTATTAAAGGTTGGGAAAGATGGCCCTGCGGGAGATGCCCCGAACATTACTTTAGCCTGCAATGCGCCACTTGCATCGAACAGGTTAACAGCATCGCCTGCTGTACTAAGGCCAACGCCTGAACCTGTATAGCTGCCTACCTGCAGACCAGCAGGAGGGTTAGCACCAAACCAGGTACTCAGGAAAAGCGGTATCGTTGTAGCAGGTGTAGCTGTTTCTAAAAAAATCACCGACTCGCCCGGAGCGATGGTGGTAATGCCATTCAATGCAACCGATGATGCGAACGCATTGGAGTTGTCATCCATCTTCCAGCCGGTAATATTCACCGTGCTGGTGCCGTTATTGGTTACCTCAAACCAGTCTGCAGCAACAGGGCTGCTGCCGCTTGACCAGGGTGCCACTTCTGAAATAGTTAACGTTGCTGCCGTCGGCGTTTCCACCAATACATCAGTAACCGCCAACGTATAATTTATTGTTGCATCCGGAGTGCTGCCAACAGTTGCATCGTCTACGTTGACCGTGATGCTGTAACTTGTTTTTGTTTCATAGTCCAGCACAGTACCGGCTTTAATATATAAACCTGTACCGGTGATCTGAAAGAAAGCAGCGTCAGTGCCACCCACACTCAGGTTATTGATTCCCTGTCCATCATCCGTTACCACAATATCAGCTACTTTAATGGGCGATGTGGTACTGGTATTCTCTAAAATATTGTTGATTGCATTGCTCAGCGTGATGGCTGTTGGCGCCAGATTTGCAACCGTTGCAGGTGCATATACCCAAAGTTGCGGATGGTCAAAATCACCGCCTCCATTTTCACTTACTACATACAGGTTACCATCACGATCCATTGTAAGCCCTTCATGTTGCTGAGATGGAACATCCAATGGATTGCCGGGATCGGACACAATGGTAAGCGAACTTGAAATATTTCCTGAACGATCAATATTTATAATCTTGCCTGATTCCTGGCTTAACACCAGCAGGTTGCCATAGCTTGGTTGACCGCTTAATACAGGCAGATTTGATAAGGCAAAAACATCTGCAAAATCAAGCAGGTTGGTGAGCGAGGGGTTAAACAGGTTGGTGGAATTTTCTGTAGTTGGCGAACCATTGGTGGCAGTGCCTGCAATAAAATCAATCCCGGTTTGAAAAATGCCTTGCGGTTGTTTTTCTTTTATGCAGATATATCCGTTTGTAAGCGGATCATAAGAGATGCCTTCAGTACCGATGTTTTGAACAAAGGTACCCAGCTTCACAGTTTGTGTGTTGCTTCTGATTAAGGTACCGCCTGCCAAATAAGTGAAAAGAACAGCCTGCCGGTCACGCTCTTCGCTCATCACAAACTGCCCGTTGCCGATATAGGTAAGGCCTTCGGTATCGTAAAATTCTGTTCCCTGCGGACTGCTTCCCGGTGCTAATGTCATAGAGTTGATCAATTGCCCTGTTTTGCTTACCTGAACAACTGACGTACCGCCATCACCAACCACAAACAATGTTTGCGTATCCCAGTTGTAAGTAACTGCAGATACTTCCTGCGCAAGCAGGCTGTTTGCTGGTGCCACTGTTCTGGTAGGCTCTGGTAAATCGTACCTTCCTATCCTTACATATCTGGAAAGATCCACTCCAGTGAAAGAGCTTTGCGCAAACAGAAACAATGTGATAAACATTGCAAGGACCGAAGTAAAAATCTTCTTCATTTTTGAAATTTATTTTTCGTTGATGGTTGTATGAAAATGAAACATGCTTATAAATAGTAAGCCTCATTCATAAAATGTGTTGAATAAATAATTGAGGTATGGATGGCTTTTATTATTTCAGTAGCCGGGATGTATGCCCTGTAAACCGCAGCAATTTATCACTGGTATAGAAAGGGTAAAGAAATGTATTTATTCCGTGCCGGGAACACGGGCAACATTAAATTAAAGCCAACAAAACATTAAGAAAATGCAACCAAAATATTAACTAAAAAGCATTATGGTATTAGAGGGTAAATTTGTAAATCTTATTCTTTATCCTTCCAAATATATTTGCCTGGCCAGGAAGATTTTTCCGGGGATGAATCACATTTTCCTCAACTTTGTTTATTCTTTTTTTATGAAGACTGAACTCGTGATGATATTCATACTCCAGGTACTGATCGTATTGATCAATCAACTCATTCATTTTTTTAAGTTGTTCCTGAACATTCAGCCTGGACCATTGCCCGCTTTTGTGAATGCGGTAAACCGACATCACTTCGTTCAGTATGGCAATATTTCCGTACTCACAGAGCACCATTCCAAACATCCAGTCAGCTACAGGAAGGTCGAATAAATCCGGTTTCAATTTTTCTGTTTCGCTTTTGCGGAACACACAGGCAGACATATTACCGAGCCGGTTTTCAAACGCCATTTCGGCACCAGTTACAAATTCAAACGCTGCTGTTGAAGCCCATTCCTCCACGATATACCGGTTAGAAAATTCGTTGCGCATCATGTATCGGTTCATTGTTAAAACACACAGCGGATGCTTTGCTAAAAAATCAACGTGTTTTTTTAGGCGCCTGGGGTCTGTCCAGTAATCATCTCCTTCCATCACTGCTATATAATCACCGGTACAGGCAGCAAAAGCCCGCTGATAGTTTTTTACAAACCCCAGGTTCGAGTGGCGCGGTAATAAAATAAATTTGAACCGGGCAGGCAAGGGATATGATTGTATCAGGTCAAAGGTATTGTCAGCCGAACAATCATCGGCAACTATAATTTCCAATTCCATGTCTCCCATCTGCATTGCAATGCTGTCAAGCGATTGCTCTATAAATCCGGATTGATTATAAGTAATTAAAATGATACTCACTTTCATAATTCATGTGCTTTTTTTTCTGTGATTTTCCTACGAAATAATTTCTTCAGCGCTGTTTATTTTACCGAAATATCTCAAAAAAATATACCTGAAAAAATATAAAAAGTGTTTCCAGTAAAAATATTTTTTGAAGGAATATTTAAAATAGTATTGAATTATCTGAGGCAAGCCATACTTCAATACCAGCAGTTTGTCAAGGAAATTTTTCATTGCTGTCCAATGCTGCCGCAGCAGTATTTCCTTTGGTAAAACCTTAACTGATAACGGCAATTTCTCTTCCCATTTGTTGCTAATTTTAACAGCAGTTTCCATCCAGGATTTACTATAACTGCCTTCCGAAAAATGATGTACCATTATGTCAAATACTACTCCGACGTCATACCCTGTAAATACCTGTAACGAAAAGTCAATGTCGTAGCCGTGAAAGCCGGTTAGTGTGCTGGCATCGAATGTATATTTTGTAAACACTTCTCTTTTGGTACACATCCAGAACCCATCAATGCACACCACTTTTTTAAACATAGCATTATCATGGGGCGAGTCTGTTCTCAATATTTTTTCCTGTCGCTTTGGCTCCTTAAAATGTTGTATATAACTGATCTCACTGGAAGTTATCAATGATGACCAGGATGAAGGAACCCAGCTTTTGATGCTTCCTCCCGCCAAACCAATTAAACCTCTTGTAACCGGTCTTAAATGATCAATTACTTTTTGTCCCCATCCAATGGTTTCAAAAGAAATGTCTTCGTGCATAAAACAAAAAATATCATACTTCGCTTTTGCAGCGCCGCTGTTATAAGCAGCACAAATACCTAAGTGGGCATCCCTATTATCTATAACAATCAATTCAAAAGGAACACTAATAGTAGTTGCAATATTGTCACTTACCTTTTCAAGCGCTGTTGGATCGATTGAACAAATTATTATTGAAATCATGCTCGAAAATTAAAGGTCAGGTTTTGTTGCATTCAATTTATCGTTAAATGTTTTATGAATTAACCATGTTTTCAATTGCTGATATAAATGCAGGCATTGTTATCTTCCCCGGATGCCTTCCCTGTATTTTTTCCCGGGCACGGTCGCCCATCTTTCGCCGCAGTGCACTATCTTCCACCAACAGGTTCAGCGCCTCCGCCATCTCTAATAAGTTACCGTAAGGAACACTGATACCTGCATCCGATTCAATAAATTCCGTGCTGCCCCCGGCACCGGAAAAGCCAACAGTTGGTATACCCAACGAAGCAGCTTCCAACACCACCAGCGGAAAGGGGTCTTCTCTGGAAATAAGCAAATGAATATCAAAACAAGCCATGGTTTCTATGCTATTATTGTCATGCGGAAGCAGCAAACAATTTCGGCGCGAAAACTTTCTGTAGTCGTATAAATTAAAGAAGGCGGCGTTTGAATTGCTGTTACACCCTTTCCAAACGAAGTACACATTCCCGGAAGGATATAAGTCTGCATAAATAGTAAGCAGCGGTAAAAACAGATCGAACCCCTTCCGCCATTCATCGGCACCTACCACTCCTATTACGACGGCACCGGAAGGCATTGCATTGCCGGCTTTAAAAGACCGGATAAAACTGGCATAGTCTTTTTTATTTCTGTATACCATCCCCACCGGTGTTGGCATCGCCTGGATGATATTTTCCGGAATTCCATAAGTGCCTGCAAGATTTGCTTTTACAGCTCCCGAACAGGCTATGAACAAATCGGTATTGTGTAATACACGCTGCAAACTTTCTTTATTGGTTGTAACATGAATGGCAGCTTCCAATTCGTGCACATAGCAAATATGTTTTGACTTTAAGAATAATAATTTTTTTAAAATATGCCCGTTTGAAATAGTGTTGAAAAAAATAACGGATGTTCCCCGAAGCCGGAATAATATTTCCGCACCTCTTGCTATCATGAACATTCTTGAAACCAATCTATTGAGCCCGCTTCCTTTCGCAGCTGATGTGGCATTTTTTTTTTGCCAGATGAATGTCTCGCCCAGCAGTTTAAACTGATTGGCCAATTCACCATCGTCCATTACCAATACCTGGAAGGGAATTGTTGATTGGTTTTTAAATTCTTTTACAATGTCCAGCAGCAGTAAGGGGGCGCCACTCATATTGGCTTTGTGACTTACAAATAATACTTTCCTTGCTGCCTTTTTTGACATGGTGTTGTTTAGTTAAGAAACCCGGTTGATTTGAGTTATTTAATAATTTGAGCTTGCGCTGATTAACGTAGGGGATTGTCTTTCTAAAAAAAACTCAGTGTCCGGATTGATTACACCTGCATACAGGTGTGATTCAAAATTATCAAGCACAGTTAATTTTGTGGATGACATCCAGGAATCCATTTTTTTCGAAAGGCTCATAAATGTTGCTTCCACATCCAGCTTGGCATCTCTCACCGGGAAATCTACTTTAAAATTAAACCTGTATTTGCCGGCATCTATAGAGAACCTGGCACCACTGCTTACATTCATAATAAGCAGCCCGTCGTATTTCACAGCAAAAATGATTTCGCAATTTTTTAAATTTTCGCTGGCACTAAATCCGAAAGAAAAAATGCAGGTATCACCGGTATAGCAGGCGTGTTTATTCGACAGGGTTGAATCCTGCAGTTGCCAGTCGGTAAAATAACCCGGTAGCCCGGTAGGTACATTTCCTCTTTTTCCTGCTTCCACATCCACCGTTTCCTGCTGGTAGAGTGCCAGCACATCTCCCATGTTTCCTACCGCCTTTTGAAGGCCATGTTCCAATAACAAGGCTTTATTGCAAAGCCCTTTAATCGCCGGAATACTATGGCTAACAAATAATACTGTTCTTCCCTGGTTCCTTGATACATCTTTCATTTTGCCAAGGCATTTTGCCTGGAAGGCCGCATCCCCAACGGCAAGCACTTCATCAATAATCAGTATATCTGGTTCAAGGTGGGCGGCTACTGCAAAGGCAAGCCTCACATACATACCCGAACTATATTTTTTTACTGGAGTATCAATGTATCGTCCAATGCCTGAGAATTCTACAATTTCATCAAACCTGTTTTTAATTTCCTGTTTACGCATACCCAGCACCGCGCCATTGAGAAAAACATTTTCACGTCCGGTTAACTCGGGATGAAATCCGGTGCCCACTTCCAGCAAAGATGCCACCTTGCCATCTAACCTGATGGTACCACTCGTTGGTTTTGTAATTTTGGAAAGCAGCTTGAGCAGCGTTGATTTCCCTGCACCATTGCTGCCAATGATTCCAAATATTTCCCCCTGCTTTACCTCGAAATTTATATCCTTTAACGACCACACATACCCTGAACTGTTTGAAGAATTGCGGTCGTTTTTTTCCGCTGAAGTAAAGTAGGGATCTTCCTTCTTTCTTACCTTATTCCACCAACGGTTCAAATCGTGAGAGATGGTACCGCTGCCAAGACTTCCTAATTTATACAATTTGGAAAGACCTTCTGCTTCAATTATATTCTGAGACATAAGTTGATATTTAGTGTTCAGTCGCTAGTTGCTAACCGCCGTTTTTTTTGAATAAAAATTACTTTCCATCAATGATTGTCCGTACTGCACAAATTTCAACACCATCAGTATCAGCACCGGCAGCAACAGGAAATTAAAAAACAGTTGCTTATTAATAATGTAAAAACCATCCCTGAAAAACTGGAAGGGTAACATGCCGCAAACGAGTATATAATACGCCGCCCAGAACCGGCTATTTTCTGAAAGATGTCGCAGAAAATTCAGCATAAATCCTGTAATAAAAATGAAACAGAAAGAACCCACCGATCCAAAATTGATAACAAAAGTACTCCACACACTATCGGCCCCCAGCGGGTTCTGGTACACATAGCCCATCCCCTGCGTTGACACAACATACGACTTGAAACTTATAATTGTATTTGGAACAAGGTTTAAAAAAGAGGTTAAAAAATTAGACGGGAAATTAATTACAGGAATGTTGTTGCCAATTAAAAACGTGCTGGTGCTAAACCAGGTAAAAACCGGTTCTGCCATCAGCGAGTACAATCCCCTGTTTAAATTAAAGGCAGTACCCATTCTGTAAGTGCCTACCCAGCTACCTACAAAAAGCGCTACAAAAGCAAACAGCAAAATCTGTAGTATCGTCCATCTCTTTATTGCAAAGGATGTTTTATATATCAGGTAAATAATGAAGGTTTGAATAACATACATACGACCGCCCATGGTCAATAGCAATATCGCGGTCACGATTGTGCCTGCAACCAAAATATAGGAAAGCTTTTGTTTGGTTAGGAGCTGGTAAAGAAAAAAGAAATTAAAAATCACCAGCAAAGTCGACATCTTACCCCTGGCACCTGAATCATACAACTGATAATTTCCAAGCAGAGAATTTCTGCTGATGTAGGTAAACAAAATTAAAACTCCCATTAGCAATACGGCAACATAAGAAACGCCATGGCTTGTGTAGGATGCAGGAAAAAGTTGCAATGATCTTTTAAAAGGAGCAAACAATTTATACACGAAATGTCCCAGGTAAAACGCAGGCAACCACGATAAGGTAATTAACGTGTATTCCTTCAGTTTGTCTCCTGGTATAAGGTTAAAAAATCCCTGGAACATTTCCATGCCCGGAAACCCTTTAAACGAATGGGTTTGGCCCACTATGTAAGGTGTGCAGAGATAAAAGATGTATCCAAAAAGAAACAATATTTTATGATCGATAAGATAATACCGGCGCATTGAGAAATTTAAAAAGCTTTATACACAGTTAAGCCGCAGGCCAACAAATTCAAAGGAATTACTTTTTTTGCTGACTGCTTTCTCTTTTCTAAAAGTTAATATTAAGGTAATCTGCAAGCTTCCCCATATCTTATACATTTGCTTTTTTACACCAGCATCAGGTTATTATTTATGAGTAATAAAGTATTGTCCTTTAAAAAAAATTTATTGAATCGTACGGGCAGCAGTAAACGGCAATCATTTATTTCAAAATTGGTATTATTTCTTTTATTGTTGCTTGCTGTTCAGGTAAACACAAAGGCACAAAATGTTGGCGATTTAACCAATGTAAGAACGGAAGAATTAACTGATGACCAGGTGAGAAAATTCATGCTTGAATCCGACCGCCTCGCCTTGACTGATGACCAGATTGTACAGCTGGCACTGCAACGTGGAATGAACCCCAATGAAGTTGTAAAACTGAGAGAAAGAATAAAAACGACACGCAAGACCTTAACCGCCAATTACCAGGCTGGCAATGACCATTTCAGATCTTCGCAACCTTCCAACTATCAGCACGATTCTATCAGTTCGCTTGAACAAAAACCCCTGGATAATTTTAACGCCCTTTTTTCCCAGTTAAAAAGTAAAAACTTTGGCTTTGATGTTTTCAATAACAGGCGACTGACATTTGAGCCAAATCTTAAATTACCCACTCCGTTGAATTACCGGCTGGCGGCAGACGACGAATTGCTGATTGATGTTTCCGGGTATTCAGAAATGAGCTACCGATTAAAAGTCACTAATGAAGGTCTTATCAGGATACCGGTGGCTGGTGCGGTATCAGTAAGTGGTTTAACCATTGAAGAGGCTAAACGGGCAATCATAAAAAAATTGGCCGGTACCATTTATGCCAATATAAAAAACGGCAAAACAGTAGTTGATGTAAATCTCGGTACGATACGGAGCATGAAGGTTACAGTAATCGGCGAAGCTACCCTACCCGGTACTTACACACTGCCTTCGCTTGCCTCTGCTTATAACGCATTGTATGCATGCGGTGGGCCTAACCTCAACGGATCTTACAGAAACATACAGGTCATCAGAAATAACGCCACCATCGCCACGATTGATGTGTATCAATACCTTGTTAACGGCAGTAAAAAAAATGATATCCGCTTAATGGATGAAGATGTAATTAAAATCAACACCTACGATACCAGGATTGAGTTGAAAGGAGAAGTTAAGAAGCCCGGTTTGTATGATGTAGCTCCCGGTGAAAAACTGGCCCAGATTTTTAAATACGCCGGCGGGTTTACAGATAACGCTTATACAGACAGGATACAGGTTTTTAGAAATACATCCAAAGACAGGAAAGTTACTACCATTACCGAAGCTCAGATATCAACTACCAACCCGGTAAAAGGAGACAGCTACGTAGTAGGTAAAATACTGAACCGGTTTACTAACAGGATAAGTATTGATGGCGCTGTTTACCGTCCCGGGGAATATGAATTAAGGGAAGGCATGTCCCTTGTGCAATTGATTACCGAAGCAGACGGGATTCGGGATGATGCATTTACCAGCAGGGCTACACTGCACCGGCTCAAAGCAGATTTAAGTCCTGAAATTATCGCCTTTGATGTAGAGAAATTATTAAGCGGCGAATTAAAAGACATCCAGCTTAAACCGGAAGACAGAATAAAAATATTCTCCAAATTCGATTTAAAAGAAGGCTACTTTGTAAGCATTGAAGGCCAGGTGTCTGCACCCGGTATCTTTTTATACGAAGAAGGCATCACCGTGCAGGACCTTATTTTAATGGCAGGCGGTTTAAAAGAAGCCGCTTCATTACAGCGGGTAGAAATTTCCAGGAGGGTTAGGGATGCCAATAAAGATTCCGCCAATATTAAACTGGCGGACTCCACCAACATTACAACGGCCATTATTTTTCAGCAGGATATTACCCTGGATTTAAAAGACAGCGCCGTGATTCCAAAAATTGTGTTGTTGCCTTTTGATGAAGTAACCATCCGCCCCGCACCCGGCTATTTTGTTCAAAAAAATGCGGTGATTGAAGGAGAAATTATTTACTCCGGTAAGTACACATTACAGGCAAAAAACGACCGCATATCAGACCTGGTAAAGCGTTCAGGCGGCCTTACCGCACTCGCTTATCCCAAAGGCGCCGTGTTGGTCAGAACAAAAAACCTCACCAGAACAGAACAAAATAACAGTGAACAGGGCCTTGCCAATTTATTAAAACACAATTATGAAGCAGGCGTATCAACAGTTTTATTACAAAATCAGATTGACCTGATGACAAGAAGAAAGTCGGAAAATGTGGGCATTGATCTGCAGAAAATTTTAGAAAATCCTCAGTCAGAATATGACCTTTTTCTAAATGATGGAGACACACTGCGCATCCCAAAACAATTGCAGACAGTAAGGGTAAACGGGGAAGTATTATATCCTGCATTGGTACGCTATGATGAAAGTTTCAGGTTCAGAGACTACATCAACAAGGCGGGCGGATTTGGTGACAGGTCGTCTAAAAAAAGACCTTACGTCGTGTATGCCAATGGCGCGGTAAAGGGAACAAAATCTTTTTTATTTATTAAGAAATATCCAAGGCTCAGCCCCGGTGCTGAAATATTTGTTCCATCCAAAAAAGAAAAGGAAAGGCTTAGAACTTCCGAGGTTGTTTCTTTAAGCGTGTCTGTTGCTACCATGCTTGCTATACTTTATAATGTGCTAAAAAAATGATAGAAAATACTTCAACACAGCAGCAGGACAACCGTGTATTTGATGAATTTTCTCCGCAGAAACTGATTCTGCAAATTCAACATACCATCGGCTACATCGTTTCCAAATGGAAAATTATTTTAATGATAGCAGTTGTTTTTGGCATTACAGGATACATATTGAGTTCGTTTAAAAATCCCACTTACGCGGCTGAAATTACCTTTGCCATGGATGAAGGTGCAGGCCAAAGTGCCAGGAGCGATTTTGCACAATTAAGCGAACAATTGGGTATGGGCCCTGTGCTGGAAGCTGGGGGCGTATTTAGCAGCATGACCAATATTGTTGAACTGATTCAGTCAAGACTGCTTATAGAAAAAACATTAAGAAGTTCGGTTAAAATAAATGGTAAGTCGCTGGTATTTGCAGATTTTTTTCTTGATTCGCTTAACTACAGGGTAAAGTGGATGGAAGATACTTCCACTAATCAACTACATTTACTTGCTACAAAAAAAACGGGGCAGGATAGCTTGTTTGAAAATAGAATCATCCGTAATATTTATGACGTGCTGCTTGCAAAAAATATTAAGGTTGAAAATAAGGGTAAAGGAACAAGCATTATTTCTGTAAGCTGTGTTTCTGAAAATGAACTATTCTCCAAGTATTTTTTGGAGGCGCTGATTGATAAAGTCATTACTTTTTACATCGATAATAAAACCCAGCGGGCACGGCTGGATGTAGCTTTCCTTCAACACAGAACAGATTCTATTAACCATATTTTCACTGGTTCGCTGTATGGTAAAGCGGCTTTCACCGATGCCAACATCAATGCCGTAAGACAGGTAGGAACTGTGGAAGGCGAACACCAGGCGGCGGATATTCAAATACAAAAAACAACCTATGCCGATTTGTTCAGAAGCCTTGAGATAGCAAAAACCAAGCTGATGAAAGAAACGCCGTTGATCCAATATATTGACCTTCCCATATTGCCTTTAAAAATGAATAACACCGGCGTATTTAAATATGCGGTTGTATTTTTTATCCTGGGCGCTTTCTTAACCATGGTATGGCTGCTGTTGTACAGAACCTACCGGCATTTTGTACCTAAGCTGGAAGAACCTGATATTTATGACACTTACTATCCTGCCCAACCGTAGTAAAGTTTAGGTTTAATTTATTGCATTTTAGTATGATCCTGTGTTATGGATAGAGACATCCTTTTGTTCCCTTTTACTGGTTTAGAAAACCGACATTCAAATAATAACCGCCGGATTTTAAATTGAATTTCTTAACCTGCTATATAATCTCTTGACTCTGGAGACCTTTGCAGTTGTTTGTATTAGCGGGATTTCTTTTGCGGGAACATGCCGGTCAATTTCATAGGCAACTCCATTACGTATAGTATCATGAAACTTAAAATTGGTATGAATATCAAAGGAAGCATAGATGTACACCATCACCATGATTTTATCGTAGGCTTTATGTGCAGCGGTAGCACCGTTGTTGTGAATTCTGTACACTCCCATCACCTGATCCATATATTTAAAGTTGCCACGCAGGCTTAACAATAACATAAAAGGCAGATCGCCGTATTGGCAATTAAAAAACCAGGCAGGCAATTCAAAATCAGGATAGTTTACAAATACCACAGAAAGAGAAGGAATAAACCAGGGGCCAAGCAAATCAGTTGTACCAAAACTTTCTTTGGAAAGGGACTTGTGCAGTATCCAGTGATCACTTTCTGATGTGCGCTCTTCCTTCAATGTCCCTGTTCTTTCTTCCTTCATTTCTACATTGTGAAAGCAAGCACTATAATCGATGTTGGCTTCCAAAAAATCAACCTGCTTCTGTAGTTTGTTTACATCTGTCCAATAATCATCTCCTTCGCAAAAGGCAATGTACTTGCCTTTGCAGGCCTGATAGGTTCGTAAAAAATTTTTACTCATCCCAACATTCCCGGATGATGTAATCAATTTTATTTTGCCGGGAAACCTTTCTGCAAAATCAAGGCAAATTTCTTTGGTCCGGTCTGTACTGTTGTCTTCACCAATTAGCAGCATAAAATCAAAATCAGTGACCTGGCTTAAAACAGCTTCAATTGACTGACTAATGTATTGTTCATGATTGTAAGTGATCATGCAGATATTGACTAACATAGGGTATTATTTTTTGTTGAGGGTAAAACAGGTTCAGTAAGTATTGCTTCAATTTGTTCTGCAAAAAAAGTTATTGCATCAGCCGGATGCTTTTGTACTATCGCGGATCTAGCATTGATCCCCAACTGCTCCCATTCGCTTCTCCGGCTCCAGGCTCTTTCCATGGCTTCATCGATGCAAGCCGGGTGGGGAAATGCGGCAATAAATCCATTAACGTTGTCTTCTACTAATTCACCTGTTCCACCAACATCTGTTACGATCGCCGCCCGGCCAAAGCGCATGGCTTCAATCAGGCTAAGGGACTGACCTTCCATCCGGGACGGCATTAGCAGCATGTGATGTTCCTTCCATATTTCCGCAATATCATCTACGTGGTCGTGCAGATGGACATTGTTTACACCATGCATGTCCATTAGGCGCTGCAACAGCGCAACATGCGGCCCGCTGCCAAAAATGGTAAACACCACAGGCCTTTTTTTCCACTTCTCCGTCTTCAATATTTCAATCAATATATCATATCCTTTGTGATAACACTCGATGCGGCCAACCAGTGCTATTTTATAAACAGATTGTACAACAGGAGGAAAAGCCAATCCCGCTGGTATTCTTCCTACAAATGGATTGTAGACAATGCTGCCATTGCCAAGTTGCTCACCAAGCAATTTCTCGTGCAGGCGCAGGGTGGTATGAGATACAAAGTAGTTGCGTACAGCCCTTTGATACATGCTTCGCAAATCATTGATGAAGCTGTCATTGAGGGCAGGCCATATGTCGAATTTAACCAAATGGCTAAGCGTAACAAAAGGAATATTTAATTTGAGACAATCCGCAATCAAATGTCTTCCTTCAATATTGTTCCCCTGCGAAATCACGACCAGGTCCGGCTTTTTTTTCCGCAGCCTTTCATGAAAAAGATCCCGCTCTGAAAATGTCCGCAAACCTGCTTTTTGAATGATTCTTTGTGCGATTGAAAGTGGCCGGGTACGGGTGCGGAGATCAATATAATCTTTAGCAGCAGGAATGAAAGCTTCTACCAATGCATGATCGTAACGCAACCCGGCCTTTACTTCGTATCCCAGGTCTAACAACCTGCGGGCGGCAAGCGTCCACAGCACTTCGCTCCCGCCCCAGATAATATTGGTTGATAAAAAAAGAATGTATTTTTTGGACATAGTTTCGTTCAGCTACAAAGATAATTACTAATACTTCCGGCGTTTTTTTCAGGCGCATTATCGGGTTAAGATATCATTACCATTTAATTGCTTAACCTGTTGCTGAAGCTCTTTTAGTGAAGACTACCGGACAAATCTTAATCAAAATTTAATACGGATTGCTTGGTGAATTGTTATTTTTTTGTTCACTTACTCCCATCAACAGCACGACAAAAAAATGAAGTTTATTTTCTGCTTTTACCTACTGGCGCTAATATCCTGTTCGGTGGATACAGCTACCATTAAAATAAAGGGCTCTGATACGGAAGTGAATCTGGCTGTGCAGCTGGCAGAATCATTTCACATCATAAACCCGGATCTTTTTGTTTCCATATCAGGAGGGGGCTCGGGTCTGGGCATTGCATCTTTAATGAACGGCACGGCGGACCTCGCCAATTCATCCCGGAGTATTAACAGCGGTGAACTAAAACTATTTCATAAACGAGGCATCAATCTCGACTCTTTTATTTTTGCGCAGGACGCCATCGCATTTGTTGTTGCGGCGACATTGCCCATAGATTCGATCACACCTGCCGAATTAGCCGGTTTGCTAAAAGGCAGTTTACAAAACTGGTCATCCCTCACCGGCAAAGATTTACCGGTTAATATATATGGCAGGCAAAGTAATTCCGGTACACACGATTTTGTAAAAAAGAAACTGGGAATAGATTTTAGTCCGCATGCAAAAGAAATGAATGGCAACGCACAAATTCTGGAAGCCCTCAAGTCTGATAATTCAGGCATTGGGTATGTGGGGGCTGGTTATGTAATTCATGGTGGCAGCAAAGGAATAAAAGTACTCACCGTGTACGATGCAAAAAACAGCGAAGCCGTATCTCCTTTGGATGCGGCAATGATCGCTGCAGGTAAATATTATTTTCAACGGCCGTTGTTTCAATATTACAAAACGGGCTCTTACGAAAAAGTAAAGCCGATACTGGATTTTGAAAAAAGCGCAGCGGGAAAGAAGATCATCCGGGATGCAGGCTATTACCCGGTAAATTAAATTGTATGAGTATTAAAAAAAGGGAAAGTACAGACTGGTTTTTTAAGCAGGCTTTCAAAGCTACCGGTTTGCTGACGATTTGTTTACTGGGTGGCATTTTTTTAATGTTACTGTACAACAGTGTTGCCTTTGCCATCAACATAAAACCTGTCGATTTCTTCACCGGCTTTCAATGGAACCCGGGCAGTGCGAATGGCAAGTACAGCATTCTGCCTTTGTTGGTAAGTACCGGATTGGTTGCTGCCGGGTCCATGATAATTGCAGTGCCACTTGGAATATTTACCGCCGCTTTTTTATCTGAATTTGCACACCCGAAATTGCAGGCCGTATTAAAACCCGTGATTGAAATGCTGGCAGCTATTCCCTCCGTTGCGATTGGCTTTTTAGGCATTGTGCTGGTAGGGCCGGGCATTGCGAAATTGTTCGGTATCCAGAGCGGGTTAAACGCTTTGAATGGTTCTGTACTGCTTGCCGTAATGGCGTTGCCCACCATCATCACCATCAGCGAAGACGCCATCAACGCAGTTCCAAAAAGTTACCGGGAAGCCTCGCTTGCATTGGGTGCAGATAAATGGACTACGCTTTTTAAAGTAACCATTCCTGCAGCTTTGCCTGGTTTAATCGCGGCAGTAATGCTGGGCCTGGGCAGGGCGCTGGGCGAAACAATGACGGTACTGATGGCAACCGGAAACGCCTCCGCAATGCCCCGCGGATTCCTGGATTCTATCCGCACCATCACCGCCACGGTAGCTATTGAAATGGGCGAAGTGCCTTACCGCACCACACACTATTTTGCGTTGTTCGCTATCGCAGCCGTCTTATTTTTGATTACCTTATCCATCAATTTGCTGGGAGAATATTTCGCCAACCGCTTAAGAAAATTTCAAGCATGAAAAAGAAAATTACCGGCATTTTTAACTGGATATTTTTAACGGGCAGCACCGTTATCGTCTGCCTTTTTTTAGGCATTATTTTATTTGATATTTTCTCTAAAGGCCTGCAATCCGTCTCATGGAATTTTATAAGCAAACTGCCCACAGAAGGTATGACAAAAGGCGGTATTCTTCCCGCTATCGCCGGTACCGTGCTGCTAACATTTATCACCACTATTTTCGCCGTTCCCTTTGGTATCGCCTGTGCTGTTTACCTGAATGAATACGCTAAGCCCTCTGTGCTTACCAATATCATCCGGGCATCAATCCGCAATCTTTCCGGTATACCTTCGATTATTTACGGGCTGTTCGGGCTGGCGCTATTTGTTCAGGCACTCAGGTTGGGTACTTCTGTTTTATCAGCCGGTTTAACGCTCGGATTGTTATCGCTGCCTTACATCATCACCACCACTGAAGAAGCACTCAAGCGCATCCCCAGCAGCATGCGGGAGGCAACGCTGGCACTTGGTGCAACACAGTTTGAAACAATCAAGGATGTGGTACTTCCGAAAGCATTACCCGGAATACTGACAGGTGTAATACTCACCCTCTCAAGAGCAGCCGGTGAAACAGCGCCCATTTTATTTACCGGTGTTGCGTTCTATATAAATGGCTTAACCACTTCTTTTAACCAGGAGTTTATGGCCCTTCCCTATCACTTGTACATGCTCTCCACACAGCATCAGTCAATAGAACAGGTAAGGCCTTTAGCCTACGGCACGGCAATGGTATTGATCATACTGGTTTTTATAATGAACAGCATTGCTTTTTACATCCGGTTTAAACAAAGAATACAAGATTAACATGACAGACATCAAACTTTCGGCACATAACTTAAATCTTTATTTCGGTACAAAGCACATTTTGAAAAATATCAATATTGATTTTTCAAAAAACAAGGTTACTTCTTTAATTGGTCCTTCAGGTTGTGGTAAGTCAACCTTGCTGCGTTGTTTTAACCGCATGCATGATTTAACACCTGATGCAAAAATTGAGGGTACTTTAAAACTGGATGAGCTGAATATTTATGATAAAAAGAATTCGGTTACCGAAATGCGCAAAAGAATCGGCATGGTATTTCAAAAGCCCAATCCGTTGCCCAAAAGCATTTATGAAAATATGTCGTATGCATTACAGCTTCATAAGTTTCCAAAAAACGAAATACCAGGTTTGATTGAGGCGGCATTGAAGGAAAGTTATTTATGGGACGAGGTGAAAGATGAATTAAAAAAGCCCGCAGTAAGGTTATCCGGCGGGCAACAGCAACGGTTGTGTATCGCAAGAACGGTCGTATTGCGTCCGGAAGTGATTTTGATGGATGAACCCTGTTCCTCTCTGGATCCTATCAGCACAAGAAAAATAGAGGATTTAATATTGAGCCTTAAGAGCAATTATACGATTGTGATCGTAACACACAATATGCAACAGGCACAACGCATATCAGATGATGTGGCATTTATGTACATGGGAGAGTTAATTGAATTTGGCACCTGCGACAATATTTTTAAAAATGCAAAACAAGAACTTACAAAAAATTATGTAAGCGGGCATTTTGGGTAAAATGAAGAATGCGCAAGAAAGATTGTTCTACCCCTATCCTGTAATCTTCCCATTCATCTTATTGGCGACAATAGCTGTATTAATAATTTATTTTCTGTTACTATCATACAACAAAAAGGCGGCTCAAAATGCCGTGCTTGCTACGTATGTGCATTTAAAATTATATACCGAATTAAGTCCCCCAACCATCATACCTTCTTCTTAGAACCTCATAATGCGATTAATAAGTTGTCCCGCCACTCGCCCCATATAGCTAATCATATAAAAACTTAACATTGAAAGCCAACTCCTTATATTAAGTTTGTGTTATCATTTACTAAAAATATAAGAATGCTAACAAAGGACAACATTAAGAAGAATACAATTGAAAGTGATGGTGCTTTGCAGACCGTTACTGAACAGTTGCAAACCGCACTAACAGGACTGAAGGATCAGCTTGGCGAAAAAAAATTCGAAAAAAGAATTAAGAAGGCATCGAAAATGCTTACAGCCGGATTAAATAACAGGGTAGCAAAAAAAGAAAAAGATGCGGTAAAAAAAGTAATCCCCGTATCAAAAAAAGTTGCCCAGGTTTCTAAAAAAGCCAGCCAGCCAAAAAAGAAAGCCCTAAAGAGTGTATCTAAAAAACCTGCATCAAAAACCGCTGGTGCCGTTAAAAAATAATTGCATTTTTTTTCTAAGATGGGTTGAGACTTGCAGTTTCAGTTATTGCGTTGGAGGATGTGTACCGAAGCTGCCAACTTTTAACACCTGGCTGAAGGCGTGGCTTTGGGAAAATAAAAGGAAAAATTAAATTCCCCTCACACTAATCAATGACTGCAATGGGTAACGCAGGTTTTTATAGCCAAACATGTCCACTTTGATAGTTCCAACGGTCACCGGACTTTCCACTCTAAGTAACAGGTGGTTCGGATCATCACTTACCCAGGCAGTCATCTTTTCGCCACCTTCAAACAACGTTCCTTTTATTAACAAAGGTTTCAACTTGATCGCCCTAAATCTCCCATACTGGGTTTTGATAGTTTCCTTTCCCATGAAGCGCAGAAACAAGTGGTAAACTTCATCATCCAGAAACATATCAAAAGGAATTTTATCCCCTGCTTTATACTGGTCATAATCTATATTGCGTGCATAATACATTGCACTAACAACATCCTGCATACAGGTGTTTGTTTTAAAAACTCCATTGGTGCTAATGACCGTTTTGCTGCTTTGGTTAAACGTTACATTGTTGTAAATTTTATGACCGCCTTCATCAACATTTCGAACAAATTTAAGGGGCAGCATCGTAGCGGTATCTATATAAGATTCATATTTATCCCTTACCTTAAAAAAATTATCAAAAAAGGAATAATTATTCCCTTCACCAATGCAATGATACACAGCTTTGCCATTGAATCTTTCCAGTGTGGTGGAAAAAGAGGCTTCTCCTGCGCCCACATACATACCCAGGGCGTTGTAAAAAACCTTCATGGTCACTACTTCGCCATGTTGAAAAGAAGTGTTTTTTATTCCGCAAAATTCACCCGTCGGCTCTATTTCCGGGTGAATGTTCCCCGTATTAAGCGGGAGAGGTTTTGTATACAATGTAAACCCAATAACCAACGCAAAAATTTTTATAAATGGTACCATTTTAGCAATTTTTAAACTTCCCAGTTAAATAGTATTTTTAAATGAATTACACTTTAAGTATTCAACCGGTTTTTAAGGATTTAAAGCTACAATTATAATTTTTGCTGGCAATTTTTCAGCCATTATATTAACGTTAAACTGCCTTGTGAGTTTGGACGATATGTTTTGGAGAAAAGTAAACCTGCAATTGAAAGAGGTATAAACAGTTGGAGGAGACTTAAAAAGTTCCCCGATTAAAATTATTGAATCGCTAAATAAAAAAGATTTAGACTTACTATATAGCCATTTCTAGTTCAATGGGTTTACGGATTGCATAACCAAAAAGATTCAAAACAGTTCTCAAATTCCGGGTACAAGCAACTGGCGGTCTACTGAAACAGTCGCCTGGAATGTAAAATATAAATCAAGATAAACAAACCTGTCAAAAGTGTAAAGAAAAGCCTTAATTTTTAAAGCCTCTGAAAACGTGGTCCAGTGGAGATTCAAGCATCCCATTCTCGAATGACCGGTAACGCATGCAGATACTATCCCCGTAAAGGGTAATAATTCCTGAGGGGGAGTTACATAAGAACTCGCCTGTAGCTGAAAAAAGGATTTGCTTATACCCAATATTATAACTGTCAGGTTGCTCGTCAAAATAACGTCCACACTGCAGCTGAAAATTTTCAAGATAAAAGTTAGATCCCGTGTGAAGGATACCACTCGTGCAGGTGCCGATTTTGAAGCTATCTGTGTGCCTTCCATTATCTGTAGTCCCTTTAAAAATCCCATTGAATTTGCTCACACAAGGATTAAAAAAAGTTAACACTTTTTCAAAAGACTTTACAGTATCCGTATTGGAAATTGTCCTGTACCGGATCAAAAGCTTAATGGTTAACTTTCTGTTTGTAAGAGAATAATCCGGGGGGAACCTTAACCTTACTTCTCTTGTATTATAAGTAGCAGCCTCAATAGTCCACTGATAAGACAATGCTGTTGAATCAAGTGCAATAAGTTTTACCACAGATGTCGAAACGGTATCAGTATTATAATACTGCCAATCTATCATTAAAGGTTCAAAATCTTCCTGGAATACAATACCCTTATCAAACCCATAGTACCTTTCGGCTGGAGAATGAGCTTCTTTTTTACATGCAAAAACCATAAGCATGGAGACAAAAATAAGATACGCTCTTATACCGGTCAAGCGTAAACAAATTGCCATAATAATGTTGTTCTTTTATCAAATGCCCCTAACGAGGTCTGCGATTTTCTAACCTAAGTGTAACTTTCTTCTTTGTGCAAAGCAAGCTGCTAATTATTAAGTTTGCGTTACCGAATTGTTACCTGTGTATTAAGTATTGTATTCTTCATTTGGAGATGTGCGATAAGTTCCCTTTTTCAAAGTTAAAAAGGTCACTGGTACAGATAATCTTGTGGGGGGCTGAGAATGTAAGTATTCTGCGTCGTTATTTTATCCTTAAGTGTCAAAACTTTGGTAACTCGAAAATATCATAGCAGTATTGGAAGCCGGAATATTAAAAACGGAGTTCACTTGTCATACTCAAAATATACCATTTGTGCCTAAAAATCCCTGTTTCCATTGTCATAATTCAAATCCAAATTCGTTTTAAGAATATTTATTTGTTAACCATTTTCCTGCTTCACTGATTTGGTATTTGGATGGTGTTGTGACTGCGGCGCATTGTTTTGTCGATGAACATCTGTATGGTGCACACCCCATTTATATAAGTCAGTAATGGCCAACATAACTGTCAGCCAAATGAGCCAGCGGCCGAAGACGATTTTATAAAACAGACGGGCATCCTGTGGCGGAAATAACAGAATCTGTACCTGCCTTATAACTTTACGGGGTTGCTTCAACTCCCGCTTTTGCCGAGCCACTATATCCCGGCGAATAAACTCTTCAGTTGATTGTACATTCACCTGCGGCAGTTCCATTTTTATTTGCTTTACCTGCTCATTTAATGCATCCAGTTTGTTCGCCATTAGTTCTGTCGCGGCGCCATTTTCAGTCAGCATCCGGCAGATTTTCTGCTGCTCTTCCGCCAGGTTTTTAAGTACCAGTTCAAGTCCTTCAAAACTTTCTTTTTGATTGTTTGCTTCCATTTTTTTCATTGACATAATTATTATAAATGAAGATGCTGTTTCCTTTTCTTTTGTGCTGGTTTCTGTAACCATTGCGGTAGTTGATTTTCTTGTAGCTGGGTTGGATCCATGAGTGTTCCAATCAAACTATTTATTTGTTTTGCCAGGTCGTTTGCATACTTAGTTTCCTGATGTCCCATAATTGTTTTTTCCTGATATAAATACAGTTGATGACCATCGCTATTTTTAGGTAGTAATGATGGTTTCTTCTGGTATTTGGCAGAGGATTTCTTTTGCTTCAGTTGCTCTTTTAAGGCGAATATTTTTTCAATTTTCATCAGTGAAAATCCCACTTCGCTTCCTTTGATTTTTACTTTCTTTTCATCAATAAAAGCTATGCCCCTGCCCTTTAAAACCTGGTAGCCCTGTGCCTTCATTTGCAGTTCAAACGCTTCATAGTTTTTGGCTGTTCTTAAGGTCTGTTGAATCCTGGTTCTTAGTTGCTCTTTTCGATTGTCATGCCTTGGTATCAGTCTTTGTTCTTTTGGTAAATACGCCCGCGGGCTAAGGACCTGTTTAAGGCCGTATTTTAATTCCAGCTTTCGGCAACAGGCCGCCATTTTTTGATAGTTGTGACTGTCGCTCACGGTTCGCTTATCAAAGCCGATTCTGTTGGCTACAATGTGCAGGTGTTGGTGGTTGGTATCTTTGTGCAATACTGCCAGGAACTGGTTATTTGAAATACCCATTTCTTTTGCACAATCCTCCGCCAGTTGCATCAGTTGGTCAGCAGCCAGTTTTTCACCAGGCGCCAGGCTTAACGTAATGTGCAAAACAGGTTTTGATAAAGCCGGATTTAATCGCCTGACTTCATTGAACTGGGCAATTAATTCCTTTTCATTTCCGTAGCATTGATTGTATAAAACAACGGTGGCTCTTTGCTGCATTGCATGTTCGCCTGGCTTTAAATGAAGCTTATCATTGAGGCAATATTGTATGCAGCCTCTGAAGGATTTTCCGGTCGTAATTTTTCCAATCATTTCAGGTAATTTTTAATGGCGAGGGCAAGGTTTTTTAACTCCCTTGATTGCAGTTCAAGCAACGCTCTTTCCATGGCATTTAACTCATCAAAACCGTTTCGTTTTTTAGCTATCTGGTTCAGGTTCGCAGCCAGGTGATTGAGTGTTCCTGTGAACTGCAATACTTCTCCCGGAATAACTTTTTTTTTGCTGTCAATTTTTCGGTTCAACCCGTTTTGCCTTAAATATTCTGAGACAGTCAGCCCAGTTTCTTTTGCCGTTGCCTCAATGATTTTCCTTTCCGGTAACGTACACTTCATTGCCAGCAACTGGTCTTTTTTGATCGCCTTTTTAGGTCTCCCTCCTTTATATTTTATCGACGTATTCTTTTCCATGCTCCGCTACCCTTATCATTAAAAATTCCGCCTCACCAATGCGAAGCATGCAGGGAGACAGCCGTTTTGGTTTAACCAAAACATAGCTGGCTCCCAACAATTCAAAAATGTCTTCCCCTATGCAGCGATTGTCGTTGCGATATCCCTGGTT